>JAIOZL010000011.1 GCA_021740645.1 Bacteroidales bacterium | reverse complement strand
CTATTTCTTAAAACTGACCACAAACGAGATTCAGCTCCTGTTTGGTTTTTTCGGAGGACTCTTCTAAACTCTTTAGGTTGCATTGTGTAAAGATACCAAATTGTCATTTTACTTTAATAGGAAATGCCCTCTCTGTCCTGCGGACATCTCTCCCAGGGGGAGAGAATATAGAAACGAATAAATTGAGAGTAGCTATTAACTCCCTCTCCTTTAAGGAGAGGGTTGGGGTGAGGTGTTAATTAAATCCCGATATGCAAGATTTAAAACAAAATGTTTTGCCATACTAACACCCTCTCTGTCCTACGGACATCTCTCCCTGAGGGAGAGAATTTAAAACCGTATAAGTTAAGTGTGGTAATTTACTCCTTCTCCTCTCAGGAGAGGGTTGGGGTGAGGTGTTATCCCCTCACAACCTGCACATTCATTTCAATGTCTTCCCTCAAATGTCTCTTTACGGCACATAATCCGGCAACTTGTATCAGGGCATTATCATACTTTTCTGGAAAATCAGGCGGTACATTTATGGAAATAGATACCTGGGAAATGATCTTTTTCACCGGGTCGAAATGTTGTTCCTGGTTCAGTGTAATCCCATCGGTGGGGATATTCCGCTGGTCGCAAAAGCCCTTTACATAAATACCCGCACAAGTCCCCAATGAAGCCAGAAAGAGGGTAAAAGGTTCAGGGTATTCACCCTCACCACCACCCCGGGGATGTTGATCGGTTTTTACAGTAAATTCGTTGACATCAGCAAAAACTTGTTTTTTCCCTTTGAAATATATTTTCATTTTATAAGAATTTTGAGAGGGTAAAATTACGAATTATTGATGTTTTCAATACACCAAGACCATTTGTTAAAAATCCCTAAAAAATATAGAATGTTATTAGATCGACGGTCAATTACTATTATCAAACTTTATTTTTTGTAATTTTGAAAACAAGAAACAATAACAAATTTTAAAAATCAATACTATGAAAAAGCTATTATTAATGAGTTTGATTTTCGGGATAGCTCTTGCCGGTTTCAGCCAAAACCGGGCTGTGGTCTCTGAAAAACTAAAAAATTATGCTGTTAAAAAGGGAGAACCCATACATTTTTCCTCTGACTTTTCAAAAGTTCCGGGTGTGCCTGCTTATAAAAGTACTACCCTTGTGGAAGAAGATATTATCGGGGCTACCCGTTACGACCTTCAAACCAATACCAGTACCCAGAACCGTATCCATTATTATGAAGATGGCACGGTTGCTGGCACATGGACGATGGGTTTTGTTGATCCGAGCTTCGCAGATCGTGGAACAGGTTATAATTATTTTGACGGGAGCAACTGGGAGCCCGCACCTACCATCCGGATTGAAAGTATGCGTACAGGATGGCCATCCTATGCCCCCTACGGCGAAAATGGAGAATTAGTGATGTCACATGACTTTGGACCTGCTCCGGCAGGCGATCCTGGAACTTTAGTGCTGAATAAACGTAATGCCAAGGGTACTGGAATCTGGGTAGAAAGCGTTTTTTCTGGTCCAGGTGTTGAGATATCTTGGCCCCGAACTACTACTTCAGGCATTGATAACAGCATAATACAAGTGCTTTCTATTACTTGGCCTACACCTAATGGAGGTCCTGTATATGAAGGATTGGATGGGGCTATTTTATATTCACGATCAAGTGATGGCGGAGCTACCTGGGATCCTGAAAATGAGATTCTGGATGGAATGACTTCAGATGATTATTTTGGTTTTTCGGCAGATGATTATGAATGGGCTGCCTCAGATGGTGATAATATTGCTTTTCTTGTTGGAGATTCCTGGTTCGATTTCTTTTTAATGAAAAGCACGGACGGGGGAGATTCCTGGGAAAAAACTGTGATCTGGGAAAATCCATATCCTTTCTTTAATACAGGGGCGCCAGTTGCCACTGATACCTTTTATTGTGTAGATGGCTCTCATCACCTTGCCTTTGATAGCCAGGGCATGGTCCATGCTGTATTTGGAATAAACAGGGCTTATTCAGATGGGGCCGGTACCTTTTGGTTCCCGGGGGTTGGAGGAATTGGCTACTGGAACGAAAGTATGCCTACCTTCTCGAATAATCTTAATGCCTTAAGTCCATACGGTGATCCGGGCTCTGAATTAATTGAAGATTATAATTTAATAGGATGGGCACAGGATATTAACCAAAACGGAACCATTGATGTGCTGGCCGAATGGGGAACTTATTACATCGGCTTTTCAGGAATGCCCCAAATTGTTATTGACGATAATGACAATAAATATGTGATCTTTACCTCTGTGACGGAAACTTTCGACAATGGCCTGCAAAATTACCGTCACATATGGGCCAGGGGAAATTATGGCGATGTTTACTGGGGCCAGTTTTATGATCTAACAGGTGACCTTGTGCATATTTTTGATGAATGTGTTTTTCCTTCAGTAGCTTCACTTACGGATGATTATTTTCACCTGGTTTACCAGTCAGATAATGAACCTGGATTGGCTGTAAGAGGAGATGAAGATCCTTACGGTGACAATAATATGAACTATATGAAAGTAATGAAAAGTGATATTATCGGCACCGGTGTTGAAGAAAGTACATTTCCCATTTTAAGTGAAGATGTTTCCCAAAACTATCCTAACCCATTTACAGGAAAATCCTGGGTAAATGTGAACATTAGGCAGAATACCAGCTTAACACTTGAAGTAACTAATATATTGGGAGAGGTTGTTTACAGCATCCCTGAGAAACAAGTTCATACAGGTGCTTTACGGCTTGAAATTGATGCAAGTAACTTTACTTCCGGGATTTATTTCTATACCATTAAAGCAGGTGAAGCTGTAGTTACTAAGAAGATGATAGTGGATTAAAAATTAATCTTATATGATAGACAAAGCCCCGGCCATTAATGGCCGGGGCTTTTTTATTTTTTATAAAAGTAAAAATCATAGGATACCATAGAGTCATCGTTTGAAGATTAGATATTCATAATTTATAGAAACTGCCAGATCAGTTATGTCGCCAATGCACTTAAAGTTCGGGTGTTAAACCATTATAGAGGATATTCTAAAAAGTACCTCTGTTAGCTATCATGCTACCGTATTACTATTTTTCAATATAGTTTCCTTATTCTTTCTGGTAATCAGGTAATGTGGATTTCGACCTTGAAGAAAAAGGCAAATTGTTCCCTGTGCCCGGGATGGGACTTCCATCGTGGATAGTAATCATGGTATTCATTGGTTTTACACCCCAATAAATAAGGATTTTGTATTATCAATTTCAATCAAGTCTATGCCACTTTTGTAAGTCTTATTGCGGCACCTGGCTCGAATTTCCGATGTTAGGCAAGAGCAGATCATTTTTATCAGGATTGTTAACAAATCCATCCAGGTTAACATCCCCATTTAGATAACCTGATTCTCCTGCCTGGTTTTCCCAGATGGATGTTTTATCCGAAAAATCAATAGTATTATTAGCATCAGCATCCCCTGCAAACAATCCATAAATCCCTCCAAGGTCTTTATGTCCGGAGTTATAGGCTTTTAATATTCCTGATGAGAAATCGTAGGTGTAGGTGTCGCCAGACAATAGCGCTGGATAAGCCGACATTACTGACAGATGATTTCGGTGCATTATTACCACAAATAGCGAGTTTTCAACTTCAAAACTGGCAAACTGCTGGGGCCCGTTTCCATCAAGGCCTCTTATACTTCCATCTTTCATTAAAAAAGCCGCCTGTCTGGCTACTGTTGTAGAAGGTAAAGCTGAAGCGGCATCCACCGCATCTCTTAATTCTATCAACACCCAGTCAACGATATCGGGGTTTGGGATGGTAGTCACGGATTCCGATCCTGTATAATTCCAGGGGCTGGTATTGTAAGGTTGCATAAGCGGTAATGCAGTTGTTAAATCAGTATTCATGTCAGTTCCGTTAAAAGGTCCTTCCAGGAACACAGTCACATCAAGGTTAATCAGTTCCAGGCTATATGGGTATTCAAATGCACCCATGTCGATGGTATCATTAGCTATTCTCGGATTTCCAGCAAGGTCATAGTCGGGCAGGTTTAATCCTGTAGTGTCAGGATTTCCGGCATTTATACAGGGTGATTCTGAAGAAAGATTATAAAGTCCATAGAATGTTTCAAAAAGTGGATCAGAATTTATGTTCCCTGGTCCGGCATATCCACCATCAACGTCTGAAAATTCAACTACAATATTACCATTGGCCACTTCAAATTCGTTAGGGGAGTTATCCCAGATGATACTATTTTTGAATGTGGGTGTCCCATTATAGCTATAAAGTGCTCCTCCTAATCCCGGATTATTCGCCGTATTTCCTGTAATCGTTGAATTTATAAATTCAGGATTGGAATTATCATTGTAAATTCCTCCTCCATGATTATCTGTTGTAGTATTTGCTGCAATAATTGTATTATAAAATTTGTTATTGGCATTTCCGGTCAAATAAATCCCGCCACCTATTTTGGCATCATTGCTTTCAATTTTACATTTGTTAAATACGGGGTAACAAGCCGAACCAGTATACAAACCTCCTCCTTCCCAGTCGGCACTATTGAATTTAATTTCTACATTTTCAAACAGAGGGCTTGATTGGTAAGAAACCCAAACTCCACCAGCGGTGCCAAAATATCCACTAACGTGTGATAGTGCTTCATTTGACTGGATGATAGAATTTTTAAAAGTTCCGTTACTTCCCCAACTATTTAAAATTCCACCGCCATGAACTGCAGTATTTCTATATATTGTTGTAGTATCTACAACCAGCTGACAATACATGTAAGCACTTATTCCACCTCCCAGATAAAGCGCAAAGTTCTCTGTTATAAGCGAATTCAGAATGCTTGCATTGCTGTTATAGTAGCAACTTATACCTCCTCCATTTTTATCACAAGAGTTATATTTTACCTCAATCTTACTAAAAACCGGGCTGCTGTAATTACGGCAGGAAATCCCACCTCCATCTTCAACGGCATAGTTGTTTTTAACCAAAATATTTGAAACCATGGGTGAGCTGCCTTCTTCAAACCTTATTCCTCCCCCGTATTTCCCATACCCTCCCTCGAAGGTCAGACTATCTATGGTAAATCCAGAATCGTCGTAACAAAATAGAAGTTGATTTTTATTTTCCCCATATATAAGGGTTTCATCAATGTCACTGCCGTGTAACGACACATGATCACGCCAGTTGATCGGGAAAACCTCTCCGGTTGCTCCTTCTGAATAGGTGCCGTTATCCAGAAAAATAGTATGGGGGTTAGTTTCATCAGCTAAAATTTTTAAACAAGCCATGTACATGGTTTCAAGCGGATCAGATGCACTCGTGCCTGTATTATCATCTGAACCGCTCATGCTGACATATAGATCGCTATCCGTCTGCTCAATTATGCCATGATCTAAATTAATAGTAAACTTTTCAATTGGATAGGCAAAGTGTTTATTGGGTTGTAAAACGGTGAAGGTATCTGCAATCACCGTTGTGAAACTTTGGTAACCATCATAAAACAAATCAAGACCGGCCGCACCGGCATAATTCAGGTATATATTGTTTTTATGATCGGCATCGAATAAGAAATTACCACCGGAAGCGTAATAAATACCTCCTCCAAATTGCTCTGCTTTATTGTGTCGCAAAGTATTCCCTGCCAAAAAAATATTGGAAGAATAGGCACATAATGCCCCTCCACTGTTTGCCCGGTTGTGTTGGAAAAGGTTATCATTAAAGTATAAATTTCCCGTGGAATTCCCATAGAAGACACCTCCTGTTGGCGCATAATTATTCTCAAAAATGTTATTTTGAAACAAGGGGCCGCTACTGCCTGTTGAATAAATAGCTCCGCCGTTATTTTCGGCTTTATTTTTATTAACCAAACAGTTACTTATAAGCACATTCCCTGAGCTGGAAAAGTACATGGCGCCACCCCGTTTCTCATAATTCCAGCCATTGGCATTCCCATAGGTAATCCGGCAATGGACCAGGCGTGACGAATCCAGGCCATTGGATTTCGTATTGATAAAACGAATGCCTTGCCATCCTTCCAGGGTATCGGAAGGGGCAAATGTAATTTTATTGGAAGTATTACCTTCAGCTTGTAAACGCCCTAATACCTTTAGTTGGTAATCGCCCCTGAAAATTACGGTGACACAAGGTTCAATGATCAGTTCTTCGGTTTCTGCAATTTCTAGGTTCCCAAAAACATAGTAAGGGCTTCCGGCACAGTTAAGTGTTCCGTTAATTGAACCTCCTGCAATTGGCGTATATGTTTGTTCATGTGGAATAGCACCCATATCGGCAATAGTTCCATCTGCATCCTCTGGGGAGGAGGGATTCCCAGCATCTATTGCAGCGGATTTATCACCATCGGGAAGGGGATATTCATCCCAGGTTAAACGATAGTCGCGAGCAATAGGCGATTCAAACTTAGGATCCTGATGAATCACTCCTGTACCTTGCCAATAGAGCCCTTCAATAATTGAGTAAGTTGGATTAAATATGCATACACCAGAGGTATCGATTTGTTTGGGGATATTAAACCATACGATAGAATTTTCCATTGTAAGATTGCCTTCCTGAATATATATTGCCGCTTGATCGGGATTAGAAATATTATCGCTTATGGTTACATTAGTGAGTGTGGGAGAGGCATCTACGATACACAATGCTGACCCTACCGGGGCCATATTATGATTGATCTGAACCCGGTTGAGCTGCATGGGAGAATTAAAATAGCATAAGATACCTCCTGCAAGGCTATCTGCTTCATTGTAATAAAGTTGCACATTGTTTAGCTCAATTCCGGATTCCGATGTATATATTCCACCGGCATCTACCCTAGCCTCATTGTCATGAATGATCACATTATTTAAAATAGCTTGTGATTGGTTAAATCCCATTCCGCCACCAAATCCTGCATAGTTATGCCGGATAGTATCATTGCTGAAAACCGGATTACAATTATGTGAAAAAATCCCACCTCCATTGGATGAACATTCATTATTCTGAATGATATTATTACTTAAAACCGCATTTGATGTAGAAAGATAAATTCCACCCCCCATAATTGCAGCATCATTGGCAATTACACAATTTTTAATACTAACATGGGATGAATCATAACATGCAATACCTCCACCATATTCTGCACTATTATTAACAATTGAACTGTTTGAGATTCTGACTCTTGAAGATTTTTCACAATAAATTGCCCCACCCTTTATTCCTCCAAAGCCATTTACCACAGTTTCTTTCCCCTTCCCTTGTTTGAGCACACAATTGATAATTCGTGAACTATCGGAAGCCAGTATATCAGTCTGATAAAAGCGAATACCCTGCCAGCCGATATGTGCCAGTTCCGAAGAAATTATAATTGAGTCAGCTATTGTGCCCAAAGCTTCCAGTTGGCCAAAAACATGAATACGATATCTTCCGGCAAAATAAATTTCAGTACCTGGTTCGATGGTTAATGTTTGAAAGGGTTGAACGATTTGGGTTTTCCGAAAATAATAAGGGCCTCCTGCTGCAGATAAGGTTCCGGATAAATTATCTGTTTCCGGGAAGATATCTATTATTGCCATTTCAGAGGTCCCGAAGTTATTGTCATCCGGGGTAAGATCTGTTAAATAATAATAATCATCCCAATTCCCTCCCCATCCCCAATTCATATGATAGTGCTCTGTTCCCTGGTATCCGTCCACTACCCACATATGGCCCACAGCTTCTCCCGCATCATATCCTCTGTAAATTACCGGCCTTTTCAGGTTGAGCTCCCCTTGTAAAATGTCATGCCACCCCTGGCCTGGGTGTGAGGATTTAAGCACAACATTAACTGCATCATCAAAGTAGAAGTGATCCCGCAAAGCATCATCCACATCACCAATGTAGGCGTTGGATCCTTCAGGCCCAAAATCCATATCTACACTCACGGCGCAATGGTACATTAAGTTCGCGATAAATAAATTAGAGCTGGTTAGGGAATTTGGCATGCTGTCGTAGTTATACAGGGCATTATAGAAATCTGCTGACTGTGTCCCATAGTCATTATGAACATAGGAATTGGACCCATTTCCTTTCCAGGGATGATTCCAGTAATTCATTACCTGTGCCATAGCCACAGCTGCACACCCTACCGGAACATGGCCTGATGTGGTCCCGGCATCTAACGGACAAAGCTCATTGTAAAACCATCCTTGTCCCCATTGTGAAGTAAGCAGGGGTTCAACGCTTTCGATGGGATCTTTTGTAAAATATTGTGAATCTGAACCATAATAATCCCAGTCCGACTTGGTTTTATATGAGGGAGGTATTTGATTATTAATGATCTTTTTTATTTGCCTTTTATATTTATTTAACATCCATTTTGCTCCGTCCGGTATATCCGTGGGGTCAAAATTGCTTGTGGTTGAATATGCCAAGACAGGGTAGACTGAGTTGTCCGCTGCAATTATAGCGTAGCCATTTCCTGAAAAGTTAAAAATATAGAACAGGGTTATATTTCCCGACTTTTCTTCAATAATATTATTGATGATAAGATTTGGATGAGTGCCCGGATATCTTTCATAAAGAATATTAAAGGCAACTTTTTTGGCTTTAATTATACTGACTTCTTTCGATAAAACATCACTTGCAAAGGAAATGTAAAAAACGACGATAATACAAAGTGCTCTCGTAATGTTAAAAGTGTATTTCATGGCAAGGGAATTATAATTTCCATATAAAAATAATAAATGTTATCTAAATTTATGGTGCCAAATAGAATATGGTGGGGGAAATTAGTTTTTGGCTGAAGTGAAAGAGAATTTGGCAGTGGCAGGATTAATCGAAAATTTGTATGAAATTATTAGTTTATTGGAAATCCACATACCCTCTCCCAGCACTTTGGAAGAGGGTAAAGGAACATTCTTAGATGTCAATCAAGTTTTAGTTTCCCTTTCTTGTTACAAACCATAGTGTTAACAAGGAATTTGTAAAGTACCGGAAATTCTGGCCTATTGTCAATTTGCAAAAAGAATTCGGTGGAATTTTTGAGAATTTAGGTTACAATCATATAGAATTTGGTTTTAACCAGTGAATAATATTATAATAATCCTTAACTGATTTTCTTATTTTTACCACACAATCTTGGATAAATGAGCAATTTTAAGGTTTTAATATTTTTTTTCCTTCTACTCTTTCTGCAAAATCCAGCGGGTATTTTTGCCACGGAACCAGATAGCTTGCTCAAATTATTAAAAGGCAGCAAAGGAAAAGAAAAGATTGATGTGTTTAACCAATTGGCAAAGTATTATTATTATATTGATCCCCAACTAACGGTCGATTATGCTAACAAGGCACTTTCAGAATCCGGGCAAATCAAATTTGTCCCCGGTCAAATAGAAGCATTGATTCATAGTGGTATTGGATATTCGTTATTGGGCAATAACCAAAATGCCCTTGAAAATCACCTGAAGGCCTTAAATCTATCGGGGCAGTATGATGAAAATGAAATTTTATCTAAGATTCATGATGAATTAGGAATCGATTACCAATATCTTGGCAATTATGAAAAATCCCTGAATCATCTTTTAAAATCCCTTGTCATAAAAGAGGCTGTTCCTCCCGAAGCAAGGACAAAAGATCAGCAACAGGCTATCGCAAATTCATTAAATAACATTGGGGTGGTTCATGATAATATGGGTAATTTAGATCTTGCTCTTGACTTTTATCTTAAGGCCAAAGAACTCAGACTTATGCTCCATGATACAAAAGGCCTGGCCTCTGTATTGCAAAATATTGGTGTTATTTACGAACAAAAAGGGCAATATTTCAAATCCCTGGATTATTATGAACAGGCCCTTGAATTAAAGAAGGAAATCGGGAGGAAAGGTTCAATTGCTAAAACACTTAACAATATTGGAATTATTTATCTCGACCTGGAGAATTACCCAAAAGCCCTTGATTACCATTTACAGGCCCTCGAATTGTCAGAGGAAGCAGGAGACTCTATTAGTTTTGCCAATACCTGTAATAGCATTTCCGATATTTATCTTGAAATGGGTGAACCACAAAAGGCCTATCCTTTTATCATGAAAGGCCTTAACATGTCAAAGCGAATTAATGCCAAAAGGATACTTAGTGATAGCTACCGGTTTTTAGCTCAATATTATAATACTATCAACAAGTATAAAAAAGCATTCGAAATTCAACAACAATTGATAGCACTAAAAGATACCTTGTATAATATCGAAATGACAGATCAAATTGCTGAAATGCAAACGAGGTACGAAACGGAGAAAAAAGAGCAGGAGATAGAAATCCTGACGAAGGATAATGAAATTCAATCACTCAGAATTCGAAAGCAGTCAACCCGGCTTTACTTGCTAATAAGTTTGGTTTTTATCGCTGGTATTTTAGGCTTTTTATTTTTCAGCAGGTATAAATTAAAACAGAAAAACTACCAGAGTGAATTGGAAAAGAAAAACCTGGAGACAGAACAACGATTACTTCGTGCCCAGATGAATCCGCATTTCATTTTCAATTCCATGAATTCCATTCAAAGTTACATATCAGACAATGATAGCTTTACAGCTATGACTTACCTTTCGAAATTTGCCCAACTCATGAGGTATATTCTTGAAAATTCAAGGAAATCGCTGATATCTCTTGAGGATGAAATAAATACCCTTCAACTCTATATTGAACTGGAAAAAATCAGGTTTAAACAAACCTTTGATTTCAAGCTGGAGGTCGACAATGGTTTACATCCTGCTTCCACTTACATTCCTCCCATGCTAATTCAGCCTTTGGTAGAAAATGCGATTAAACATGGCTTGAGAAATAAAGGAAGCCTGGGTCTTCTTGAATTGGGTTTTACAAGGAAGAATGGCGTTCTTTCATGCACTGTCAGGGACAATGGCATAGGAAGGAAAATGGCTGGGGAAATCAACAGGGATAGAGATAAAAACCATAAATCGGTTGGAATGCAGGTTACCCTAGAGCGCTTGGAAGCCTTAAGTGAAAAGTACAGACAAAAAGCAGGGATGGAAATTCAGGACTTAATAACCAATGAGGGAGAAGCCAGCGGCACGCTCGTAAAAATTAATATCCCTTACGAAACGGAATAAACTTTATTTGTTAAAACAGAACATATGTTTAGGGCCATTATTATTGACGACGAATTTGACAGCAGGAATACGATCCAGAATATTCTACAAAATTATTGTGAAAATATTTCTGTTGTTGCCCACGCAGAAAATGTAAAACAAGGAATCCAGCAAATTCGATCAGAAAAACCAGATGTCGTTTTTTTAGATATTCAAATGCCTGACGGAACTGGCTTTAACCTGTTGGAAGAACTGGAACAAATTAATTTCCAGGTTATATTTGTGACAGCTTTTGATCAATATGCCTTAAAAGCGATCAAGTTTAGCGCCCTGGATTATATTCTTAAACCAGTTGACCCTCAGCAATTAATTGATGCCGTTGCAAAACTAAAAACACCGGAAATTAATTTCGAAACGGTAACAAATAAAATAAATACGCTACTGGTAAATAAAAAAGGATTTGAAAGGATTAGCCTTCCCACCTTTGAAGGGTATAGATTCATCAGCATAAAAGATATTATACGATGTGAGGCAGATAATAATTATACTTATTTCCGACTTCAATCAGGGGAGAATATTCTTGTAACAAAAACATTGAAAGAATACGATGAAACACTCTCGGGTAACGATTTTGTTCGCGTGCACCAATCCCATCTTGTTAATATGAACTTTGTAAGCCGATACCTCAAGGGTGACGGTGGTACCATCATTATGTCTGATGGCTCGGAGGTTGAAGTTTCACGTCGCAGAAAAGAAGAATTTCTCAGAAGAATGAATGCTTGATTAAATATTACCGAACCCGAATGTTGTTCCTAACTGAACAAAAAATTCTTCTTTACAATTTAAAATGATATGCAAAAATCACTATATTTGTTAATTCCGGGAAAGCAGCAAAGTAATCAGGTTATCATTTCAATTTATTTTCTCGATGTGTGTAAATAATTTCTAACTCAAATTCAAATGCTATGAAAAAAAACTTACTGTTGTTTGTATTAATTTTATCAATATTGTTTGGCTATAGCCAGTCGAAATTTATAGAATTCACAGGCCCAAATAAAAGACTGAAGCTTAAACAAACCACTATGCATCCTGGCCAGAATGGCAATTATGGCAAAGAGATCATAGGAGCAAAAAAGTTTGATTTTACCATCATTGGAACCACATGGAACGACCTGCAAACGCTGAATTATGGTAATGTCATGCAGCGCATGTGGGCTTATCCTGATGGTACGGTAGGTAGCACATGGTTAAGTGCCGGACAGGGAAATATTCCGGAGAGAGGAGCGGGATATAATTATTTTGATGGAACCGGATGGGATGAGCCTGATTTGCATGTTGGGCCGGAAGATCGTATGGGGTCGCCTAGTTATGCCCCATGGGGCCCTGAAGGTGAGATTATCGCCCTTTACAGGTACTCAGCAGGTTCCGGGCCAATTTATTTGTATAAAAGAGAAGTTAAGGGAGAAGGTGACTGGACAGAGGTTGAATTACTTCCACCAGCAGGTGCAGGTGTTTCACTTGTGTGGCATTCGATGATTACCAGTGGCGAAAACCATGAATATATTCATTTACTTGCAGAAACCTATGATGTACCATATGTGGGCCAGGAGAATGCTTTATTGTATTACCGGTCATCCGACGGAGGAGACACATGGGATATTTATGAAGAAATTATTGATGGACTGGGAGATGATGCATTTGCTACGATCAATCACTTGAGCTATGCCTGGGCCAACCCTGTGGGTGAAACTATTGCATTTACCTATGGATTTGATGAGTACGGCGGGCGTGTTTTTAAATCGGAAGATAATGGGGATAGCTGGGATGTAATTCCGGTGTTTGAAACACCATGGGATCCGTTTGATCCCCCAACAGATACCGACCGCTTCGGTTGTGGTATTGGAACTTCAGCATGTGCCCTGGATTCCGAAGGCAATGTTCATGTGGTCTTTTCAAGGATGGTGAAACTCTGGGAGGCAGGTGAAACATTTTTTGAGCCTTTTACAGATGGAATGATCTATTGGAATGAATCAATGGAACCTTTGGATACCACTACGATCAGTGCCGTAACAATGGATTATCTGGAAGCTGGAGGGAACCTGATAGGTTGGATACTGGGCGATGAAACCTACGAGATACCACCGAACCAACCCAATTATGCCAATGCAGCCTGTGCTTTCCCTCAGATTTCTTTTGATGTCATGGATAATATCTTTGTAGCTTATTGCTCTCTGGCGCCAGGGTATTCCAATGGTACAAATGATTACAGGCATGTTATTGTCAATAGTTCATTTGATGGTGGAACAACATGGGAGGGCCAAAAGGACATGAATGTTGACCTGGTGTTTATTTTCAGCGAATGTGTTTTCCCGATGATGCCTCCGGTTATTGGTGATTATGTGCATATAACCTACCAGGAAGATAATGAACCCGGGATTGCAGAGTGGCTGGCCAACCACGCCCCTGTCGAAAACAGGATACACCATATGCAATACGAAAAGGACTTTTTTGTAGCAGTTAATGAAAACAGTATACTTCCGGGTATAGAGGTCTCCGAATGTTTTCCGAATCCTGCCACGGGAAAAATTAACCTGGGTATCAAATTAACACAAAATACTTTTGTTTCTATAGAGGTATTAAATGTTTTGGGTCAAAGGGTTGAAGTTGTTCCTGGTCAGCAGATGTCTTTTGGCAACAATTATCTTAGTATTGAAATAGCTAACCTTAGGGATGGTATTTATTATTTAAATATTGAAGTAGGAAACACCCAATTTACTAGAAAATTTATTGTACAGAAATAATCCAGTAAAGCAGAAACGGCAGCTTAATTAAGCTGCCGTTTCTGCTTTATCTTATTCCGGAACCTGACTTCCACTACCTATGTTCGGTAACCAATATTCATTTTTATCCAGGTTATTGATTTGGCCGTCCATGTTATAATCAGCAGTGCCATATCCTTTTTTGCCGGAAATAAGTTGCCAGATAATTGTTTTATCTGCATTATCAATTACATTATCGGCATTACCATCTCCTCCCATTAAACCATAAACGCCACTTCCCAAATCTTTTTGAGCAGAGGAGCCACCATAAGCCTGGTTTGCATTGAGAGTAAAATCGTAACTATAACTACCTCCTGTTTCGTTGGGCGATAAGGAGGATATAATATCAAGGTGATTTCGGTGACGGAGGACAACATACATATTTTGCACAAGCTGTTGCTGGAATTCCAGGATACCAATGCCATCCAAATCCACAACCGAACCATCCTTTAACAGAAAGGCGGCCATTCGTTCAACCACAGAGCCCGCATCGGATGAAGCCGGGATATTAGCATCCCTTATCTCAATAAGTACCCAATCCACAATGTTTTCATTTGGAATGGAAGCAACAGATTCAGTACCTGAATAATTCCAGGGCGAGGTATCGAAGGGTTGATTCAACGGTAAAAGATCCTTTGAATTTAATGCTGTATTCATTTCGGTTCCTTCATAAGGCCCTTCCAGGAAAGCTTTAATGTTCAATTCTGTTGTTTTGTTTATGCTGAAATCATCTATATACATGCCATCCTTGGTAACTGAATAATCGCTGTAAAAACGAAACCGCATCATAACACTATTTTCGCCTAAATAACCGGTTAGAGAATAGGTTTTCTGCACCCAGGAAGACTGTGTACCGTTATATGTATCAAGGATTGTCCAGGTTGTGCCATTGGTAGAAATTTCGAAATACATATAATCGTAATTTGTTTCCATCGTATATTTCGTCCAGAATGAAATGGACGCTTCTGATGTATAAGCGAGACTAAAGGTATAAAGCCCGGAAACGATGGATAGATTATTGGTGTAATTGCCGGTTGGACTTTCTGTCAATGAATGAGAGGAAGAATGATAACTATTGGTGGATAAACCCCACGATCCTTCAAAGGTCCAGTAATTGGCACCCGACTCAAAATCATCGGTAAAAGGAAATGACATCCTGGGCAGCAGGGTAATAGTGACTGTATTGGATGGGCTGGTTTCCTCGAAAGTTCCTGTAAAAACAGCTGTAACATAGTACACATACGTTGTATATTCTACGACGTTTTCATCCACATAAAATAGGTCGGTGGTTGCATCAAGTAAAATCCCGTCGCGATAAATGTTATAATGATCAACGTCTACCAGGGGGTCCCATGAAAGTTCAATAAAATCATCGCCCGATATGGCTGCCAGGTTTTGAGGAGGGGCCAGGTAGTTGGCCATACTTGCCACGCTGGCAATGGCCGCCTGAGTAAAAGTCATGGCCATTTCAAGGCTGTTAACACTTGTACCGATAACATCATTTGATGTATGAATATAGGGGCTGTAATGCTGGCTGTCTTCAAAGGGGAAAATTCCCATGTATCCGTTGTTATTAAATGAGGTATGATCGCTGTCACCTCCTGAAAGACTACCCATTTCAACAATAAAATCCGGGAGATAGAGCGAACAAACATCCATATAAAAATCCACTAAAGGCTGGGCAGAGGAAGGGGCAATAATATCTGTATGGATGGGATCGCCCGGATAACGATACCCGCACATATCAATGTTAAAATAACCAAGGATATCCATATTTTGCCCCTGCGCCCATGAAGCCCAGGCACCGCTGCCATACAAACCATATTCCTCGCCCGACCAACAGCAAAAAATAATCGTCCGGTCGAAATCATAGGAAGCCATCACTCGCGCTGCTTCGAGCACACCACAGGTTCCTGTCCCATCGTCATCAGCACCAGGGGCATTGCCTGAATAGCTATAAGAATCGTAGTGGCCTCCAATCACAACATATTCATTCGGATATTTTGTGCCGGGTTTTGTCGCTAAAACATTATCACTTGCCGGCCCGCTGGGCATGGTGAAATCAAAAAGTTCTGTGGCATACCCATAACTTTCAAATTTCGATTTTAACCAGTTTTGGGCCTGAACTGATTGCGCTGTATAAGCGTTGCGTGTGCCATAATCCTGCAGGTGCTGGAGGTTTGTAAGGTAAATATTTGTATCAACAGCATTTATCATGCTTACAATGTCAGGATCGGTAACCATTGTTGACTTTACTGAATTGAATTTTTGATCAGGTTTTTTTATGGCAGATTTGTCAATTTTTGCAATGCAGCCCTGGATTGGAGGGGCTATTTTTTTCGAATCTGTGGTTTTGATGATAATAAAATCCTTTTTTTTCAGTAGAACATTATTTTCCGATTCTGCTGATTGAACGTACGCTGTTTCCAACCCTTTGTAAAACCAAACAATATAATAAGCGCTATTCCCAGTCCAGGCATTTGGGTCAAGAGTTACATAATCACCTTTCAAGAAGTGGAAAGCGGACACAATCACAAATTCATCGGCGGAATAATGAATTATAAAATTGGGGTTTTGGTACAGTTGATTCAATTCGGTTGTGTTCTTGTAATTAATCAGAACCAGGGATTCGGCCATCAAGGTTTGCAAGCTTAGTAAACACAGGACAATGGCAAAAAATAAATATTTCATTTTATGTTGTTTTTGTATGGATAACAGTTATGATTTATAAGAGGTCTAAAGTATAAAAAATGTTTTAAACATCGGGTTAACCTATGAAAAGCACTTTTTAGATTTATTGTGGGATTTGACCTCCTGCCCCAAGATTAGGCAACCAAAACTCATTTTTGTCCATATTGTTTATCTGGGCATCTAAATTAAGGTCAGTACCAGAATAACCAGCTGTTCCCGATTCATTCTCCCAATGGGCTGATTTATCAGCTTCATCAATCATTCCTGAGGCGTCAGCATCACCGCTTATCATGGCCCAAATGCCAGGGGCTATTTCTTTTTGCCCTGAATTATATGCCTGGCTGGATGATGTGGAAAAATCATATGTATAAATTCCACCTGTTTGCGTTAGAGCGAAGTTTGAAATTACGGCCAAATGGTTTCGATGGTAAACCAAAACAAAAAGCTGATCATTCAATGATTTATTAAAAATAAGATTCGTGACTCCATCCATTGCCTTTACAGAACCATCATTCAATAACAACGCAGCCTGTCTTTCTAAGCGGGTTGTTTCATTGGCGGAAATTATATTTATTGCATCCCTTATTTCCACAAGTATCCAGTCGACAGCATTTGACGGCACTGACAATACACTTTCATTGCCTGGATAATTCCAGGGATATTGATTAAATGGTTGTATCAAGGGGAATCCTTCGACAAGCTCAGGATTATTAGTTAAATCGGTGTTCATGTTATTCCCGTTAAAAGGCCCTTCCAAAATAACTTTCAAATCCAGTTCAAGGGGCAGCACATTATTTATCGGAATAAAATAATCATTACCACCATTGTTGTCCCAGCTGCCATCGTTATAATTGATCACAAAATTAATCCCATCAATTTCCTGCACCGGATCATTAAAGGGTCCAAGGTTGATGGAAAGTATTTGCAGCGCACCTGGCCCGGAAAATGGGGATTGTATGGCTGGACCTGAGCCGCCAAACAAAAATGAACCAGATGGCCAGTATATATTGTTTGGTGTATTCCAGTTGCTAGCTCCCATCTTAACACCCCAGTGTAAATTTGCTCCCTGGTTTGCCTGACCAACAAAAACCTTCACCGTATCGTATTGAGTTGGGCTTTGAGGTTCCCAAACCACCCCATAAATCCCCTGACTATCCAAGATAATGTGATAATCACTGCCATTGTTGTTCTCCCATGAATTATCATTAAAGTGAAGGACAAAAGCAATGGTATTAACTATCTGGGCTGGGTTGTTAAATGGCCCTATGTCCAGGGTATATTCATTGTTCTCATTGGGGCCGTTAAATGGTGTTTCAACAGCCGGCCCTGAACCATTAAATAAATAACTACCTGCCGGCCAGTAGACATTGTCGGGAGTTTGCCAGGTATTCCCCTGGTGATTTACTCCCCAGTGAAGTTTTGGGGCGGCCACCGGATCAGTGACCGTGATTGTGATCACATCATCCACACCCGGTTCGGTAGGAGCCCACGATACACTATAATTTCCTCCACCTCCCCCCGAGGTAGATGTGCCTACATATACATGTTGAATAGGCGAATTGAACGTATTTCCATAAATGTCAATTGCCTCAACATAGTAATCCACAAGGGTATCAGAAAGCCCGGTAATTTCAGCGTAATATTCATTGGCCATATAATCGGGTAAAATAAAAAAGTTGATGTCTGGATTTCCTGTAATATTTCCTGTCGGGAAAATACGTTCTGTCATGGGTATTGAATTCCATCCCTGCACACCGGGTCCGCCAGCATAGGTGTCGTTGTCATTATCTGTGAGCGGATTAATACCGTCATTATCTACACGGTATTTTAAATTGATCTCCTGCAAACCTGAAACATCATAAGCAAAAGTCCAAATCGTAAAATCGGAAGCGTTCTGGTGCTGCTGGTATCCGTAGGTTGGGCCAAATCCTATTCCCCCCGGATTATAGGGGTATCGCTGTGGGATGAAAACAGAAGGAGGAGTATTATCATTCCCGGGGTTTGCATTGATTACCTGGTCAGCAAAATCTGTTGCAAGGTTACAGGCAAGGGATTGCTTTACCTCCATATCCAGTGATGTTCCATAATACATATACCCACTGGTGTAGCCAGGTAGTAAATGATGCCATGCCCTTTCTGCCAGACTTGACCCGGAATTTGGATACACAATATCACTAATATCTGCTCCTCCAGAAAGGTCTTCTGCCGTTTGAACACGATTTTCTGCAGCAACCAATACGGCCCAATTTCGGGCATCCTCCGTCCATCCATTTGGATCAAATTCGTAGTTTCCGGTATACATAGGCCACAGCCAATTGATAAATTGGGGATGACCCCAATCATTGGCTGCATTAAACCAGGAGCCATCTTCCACATGAATTATATCATTTACCGGTACTGGATGATCATCAAGGAATTGCTGAATAGTTGTAGGCACATAACCCTGAGACGAAGCAGCATTGGCAAAACCAGGCACCGAATTATTGTAATAGTCAAATCCTCCGCCCCATGCATTGTCGCCATCATGGGCCAATAAAACGATGGAAGGTTGGGTAGGGTTATTATAGGGAGCTATATGTGTATCGATATCACCGGTCCCCATCAGACCATAACCATTTTGATAACTTAATAAGTCAGACATGGGCACTACATCAATGATATATTCAGTTCCTGTTTCCGGATCAACATATTTTGCTTTATGAGCCTGGTAGCAAAAGGGTGCTGCAAATGCACCGCCTCTTCCATCGATTTGCCCATTCCACCAGTTGTTCCCGCTAATAGAAGAAACATCAGCGAAATTGGGTGGGTCAATATTACAACCCGAAGTTCCAAAGTTCAAGGGGTAGTCAGCCAGAGTTCTCGCAAGGTGACTGTTAGCAATAATGCTCCATTCAAATCCTTCTTCAGCCAAAACCTTTATTATTCTTTCACTAAAAGAACACTCCGCCGGCCAATACCCTTTTGAATATTCTGGACTACTTCCAAAAGTAGCGGCATAAATATAACGGTGTGCCTGGATTTGTTTTCGCAAAACCGCTTCACTTAGTAAGGGTGATAATGCATGATGAAAGGTAAACCCTACCACATCCATACGGGGATTCCCTCCTGAAGTTTGCCAGCTACGGGCAGTTGTAAAATTGCTTTGCCAGCCCGCTGAATATCCCCATTGCCCGGCATTTGCCAAACTATTCACATTCTCAATCAAACAACCTGAATAGTTCACCTGGGCTCCTGCCTCTGGGTGGCCCAGTAAAGATTGAACAGCATCTTTAGTCCTGTTCTGATAGACAGCCTTACGGTCATCTTTATTAAAAATTTCCATAAGGTCATTCAGGGGATGTTGCTGTCCATCGCTATACCAGTTTCCATTGTTGTTTTTCAAGTATTCTGATTCCCAAACAGCCTGGTAGTGATATGAGTCCCACTGGCTTTGTTCAGGCCAGTAATTGGGTTGTTGTAGATGCCATAAATAGGTTGTATGTACCTGAGATAATAAGATGAATGGCATGAATAGAAAAAAGGAGAGTGCGTAACGCAAATTTTTCATAAAGACATTTTGTGTGTATGTTTCCTGCAAATATACTAATCAGGCATAACTAGAAGAATAATGCTTGGCTATATTTATAAAAATTAATGATTTGTTCATATACCAAAAAGTAAAAAACCCCGCTAAGCCACTAAACGGGGTTTGTTTAATTCCCGGATTCCCGGGATTGCGAAGATTAAAGGACTTTCCTTAATCGTAAATTCTTAGGTTATACAATCATTTGCAAAGTTGAATATTTCAATGTCCTCCTTTCTTTTAGTTTAAAATTTAGAGAATTTATAATTAATACAGACCTTAGTTTTTTATCAAAAATTCCACCGATGGTATTAAGCCATCGGTGGAAAAAGTTGGTTTAATCAGGAATCTGTTCTTGCATAGTTAAGTTTTTAAGCCAGAATTCGTTTTTATCCTGGTTGTTTACCTCGCTATTCAAATCAAAATCTCCTGGTAAGTAAGCACTTTTGCCAACTGCAGGATTCCAATATGAAGTTTTATCTGACATCTGAATCGTTCCGTTAGCATCGGCATCTCCGGCATACATACCAAAAGCACCTCCCAGATCTGCTTGTGCATTGGTGCCATAAGCCTTTGTGATAGCTGTGGTAAAGTCCCAGGAATAAAGCGGGCCTGAGTTGGATAACGGGCCGGATGACATAATGGGCAGGTGGTTCCTGTGCTTAACTACAACATAAAGATTTTGTGTAACTGAAACATCAAAGTGCATATTATTGGAACCACTTGTGGAAACAATACTTCCTCCTTTAAGAAGGAAACCCGCCTGTTGAGCGATAATAGTTGCATTAGTGGCGGTAGAAGGTCCACCTGCAGTTTCTCTTAATTCTACTAAAACCCAATCCGAAATATTAGTGTTAGGAATACCGGGTACGTTTTCCGATCCGGAATAATTCCATGGCGGACCTGAATAGGGGTGGTTTAATGGAATTAGATTGCTGCCATTCAGGTAAGTCCCCATAACTGAACCTTCATAAGGTCCTTCGAGAAATACTTTAAGGTCAAGATCGATCCCTGCTGTTGCAACCTCTACTGTCATCTCGTCAGAGCCTGTGCATCCAACATCATCTGTTACCGTAAGGGTATAGGATGTAGTGGCAGGAGGATTTGCAATGGGGTTGAAAATGCTAGTACTGCTGAGCCAGCTTCCTGGCGTCCACTCAATATTATAAGGCGTTGAGCCTCCACTGGCAGATCCATTGAGTTGCACTGAGCCTCCTGGAATAATACTTTCATCCATTCCGGCATCAACAATCAATGCATTAGCAGTTGTTGAAACTGTCCCATTATTGAAATTCATGGCAAAGATGTTACCATCAGGGTCACTGTATTCGCAGCTACCGGATGATTGTGTGTCCCAACTCAATGTAGTTGATATTCCTGCATTAGCCATGAATTTATAATTGATCAGGGTTCCAAATCCAATGTTTGCAGGGGTTATGGATGCCCAACTCAAAATAACCTGTGACTCGGTAGAATTTACGATCAGCATACCTGATGATAGTTCTGTATTGGGTAGCTCATATCCATCAAAGGTTAATTTGGTATTATCAAAATTAAGGACAAGTGATATTGCACCAACATTGTTACAATTTGAAACTGTAATGGGAACGCTTATGTTGCCAGTACATGAATTGGTTACACTACCCGCTGATGTTGAAATAATTGGTGGAATAACATGTAAAACTGCAGCATCAGAATAAACAACTGGAGGGCAGGTTCCTGATACACGACACCTATATTGGTATTCATCCATCAAAAGATTAACCGGATTGATAGTAAGGGTAGCCGTGTTCACTCCTGAATAAGGACTTCCATTAACAAGATTATTCCATGTATTCCCGTTATCATCACTTTCCTGCCATAAGTATAGTAAACCAGTCCCAACGGCTGAAACAGAAAAACTGGTTGACGTGTTCTGAGGAGCCGTTTTATTTACAGGATTTCCCGTTATTTCAGGGATCTGGTAAACGCTTACATTTCCATTGACATAATTATCAAAAATGATGTTTCCGTAAATATCACTAAACTCACAGTTTCCTTCTGTCTCATTTTCCCAATCCAATACACTTACACCAGTAATTCCTGTGAAAACGAGTTCAATCAATTGATCATCACCAATTGTTACGGGTGTTGTTGACGACCAGGTAAAATAGACCGAACCACCAGTAGCATTTAAGGTAAAGTTACTGCCTGAAAAAGCCCCATTCAGTGATTGATAGTTGTCGAATGTAAGCACATTCTCATCATATTTTAAGGATAAGGAGAAGGAAGCAACATCAATAAAGTGGGTAACATCAATCGGTACGATAATAGTCCCCGGACAATCCGATTCTGTGCCTGCTATTGCAGTTATCCTTGGTAAAACAATAAGCTCACCATGAGCTGAGATAGCATCTGGAGTGCAATAGCCACCTACGACACAACGATACCAGTTTCCACTAAGGAAAAGGGATGCATTGCTAACACTGAGATTTGCAGTAGTGGACCCATTGTAATAGCCTCCATTTACCAGGTCGGTCCACAGCCCGCCATTGTCAGCACTTACCTGCCATTGATAGTTTAATCCCGATCCGGTAGCTGAAACAGAAAAACTTGTATTCGTGTTTTCTGGAATCAGCCGGTTTAGAGGTTGAGATGTAACTTCTGGCAGTGCATAAATTGTAAATGAATTATTTTCGAAAACAGATAGAATATTTTCCGCATTCAAATAAATATATTCACAATTTCCAGGCGTAGTCAAATCCCATGTTAGATTACTCGAACCTGCTGTTCCGGAAAATTGTATTTCTACTAGAACAGTATCCGGACCAAAAGTTATCGGGGTGGTTGACGACCATGACATATATACCATGCCGTTAACTTCATTGCAAACGAAGTTGCCGGGTAAAGATGCATTTACATTCTGGTAACCTGAATAGTTAAGCGTTCCGGTATTATATGTAAATGCCAGCGAAAATGCAGCTACATCGGTAAAATTAGATGCCAGCACCGGTATACTTATTGTGCCGGGACATACATTCTCCACATCAAATGAAGTGGTCAGGGGCTCAACTACAGTAAGTTCAGCTTCAGCTGAAACGGCCACCGGACTACAAGTCCCGCTAATTTCACAGCGGTAGAGATACCCACTCATTGCAAGGGTAACATTATACACAGTTATTGTAGAAGATGTTAAGCCGGTTGAAATCCAGTTTAGACCACCATTTATACTCCGAAACCATTCTCGCTGTATTCCTGTGGCTATAGCATCTACAGTAAAAGTAGCATTGTTCCCCACAAGAACTGTAGCATCTGTGGGTGGCGTAATTACCTCTGGTACCTGGTAAACAGTTGCTGTACCATTGGTATAGGAAGACGGAATAATATTTCCGCTCGCATCACTGTATTCACAATTGCCTGAAGTCTGAGTATCCCAGGTAAGACTGCTGCTTCCTGTAACTCCGGTAAAGCGGAATTGCATTAGCAGGTCGTCACCTATATTTGCAGCAGTAGTCGACGCCCAACTCACAATAATCCTGTTTACTGTTTGATTAACAATCAGCAAACCTGAGGATAATTGCGTGTTAACGGCTTCGTAGTTTTGGTATGCAAGAATTGCATCGTTATATTCAATGACAAGGGAAATAGCCCCAACATTATTGCAATTCGTAACCGAAACCGGAACCACAATATCACCCGGACAATTTGAAACTGTCACTGCAGTGGTATTAATAGTTTGGCTATGCAGCATTACTGGCCAGGCAATTATGAATAGTACCGAAATATATTTTAGAAATTTCGTTTTCATAAATCCTGTTATTAGCGGGTTACACTCATTTTATTTACAATTGTCTGATGAAGATCCTCATTGGTGAACTCCAGCTGATAAAAATAAATACCAGCCTCCAGGCCATCAGCCTGAAATTTAATAAAGTATTCTCCTTGCCTATGAACAGCGTTCACTGGTATTGCCAGGGTTTTTCCTGTGATATCAATCACTTTAAGGTTAACCTTTCCTTCCTGGGGTATACTATAGTGAATAGTTGTGGAGCCATCAAATGGATTTGGATAGTTATTGCTTAACCATAATCCATTTTCGATATTGTTTTGAATACCTACGGCCAGGGTTGTAAGTTCAGGAGAGGAAAGGGTAACTTCACTTATTGGTTGTGCAGTTTGATCAGCAAATTCACAATTTTCATTCAATCCCAAAATGATAGGTTCCTGCATATTTGATAGGTCTTTAGCAGTACAATGGATCATTAATAATTCGTCGCCCTCATTGAGGGTCATTGCATCCAGATCAGCCCAGGCAATATTCAGAAGGCCATTGCCGGCAGTATATATCAGATTAACATTTGTATTTGCAAATTCTACATCGTTTACCTGAATAAACTCCTCGGGATAGATAATTCCAAGAGAAATTGCACCGGTGCTTAAATAATCTTTTACAGAAACTGATAAATCAAAATCTGAATAGGAAGTAATGATTTGCGATCCTTCAGAAATCATCCAAACAGAACCTTCATCCTTTTTAGCAGGGTTATAAGAAGCATTTACATCACCAAAGCAAAGCATCTCAAAGTCATTGGTAACCAGGTTCCCGTTCACGTTGAGGTTAACTGTATTATACAACCAATCACCTGAAGGAAATGAAGATATCATGGTTGAATAGCGTTTCATTACGAATAATGCATCCGTCCCGTTTACCGTCTGGCTCACATTTACATCTGCCGCAGCCAACTCCACTCCTGTAAGTGTGTCCAGATGTGCGAAATGCCGGAGGATTAGAAGCGCATCTGTAGAGTTAACACCTGCCCATGAATTGGAAGGAGTAATTTCCATTGTATAGTTTCCTGAAGCGATGGAACTGAAAGCATAATGTCCCGAGGCATTTGCAGTTGTGTTTGCTATCGGTGAACCTGCGAAATCAAAGATCTCAAGGGCCGCGCCATCAAGTTGTGTCATTGCAGTATTGGCATACCAAACATCACCACTTAGAATCATAGTGGGAGAGGGGATAGAAGGAACCTGTGCAAAATCACCAAAAAATACAATTCCTTTTGCCGTATTGTCATACTTATCATAGATGCGTGAAGCGATCATGGCTGAGTCGCCGGTTCCCCAATAATTGTAACGGGCATTTACATTTGATGTACCATCATTATAAACATCGAAAAGACCGGAATTGCCAAATATATTACAAGTAAATGCCGAAGTGTTTCCTATTGTAGGGCTGCTTGTTCCATCGAGATAAATTCCATAACCTCCATTATATGTAAAGGAGGAATTATGCACTGAAATGGATGAGTTATTAAAATACATACCATTACCAACTGCATCTGTAATTTCGCAATTCTCAAATTCTGAAGGCTGTACTGTTGATTCCAGTAGAATGTTATAGGCATTTCCTTTTTCTATTTTGCAATATTTCATAGATGATACAGCGCTCCAGCTATCACTTCGATCGTGGAAATAGATTCCTTCCCAACCACCCATTAGGTTATTATAAGGTTTGAAAACAATCAGGCTATCCGCATTTCCATCTGCTACAAGTGCTCCTCCCTGTCCCGGATATCCGTCGTATGCACCGATCTGAAGCCTTGTACCCGGATTAAAATTCAAGGAAACCCCAGGTTCAATGGTTAAGGTATTAAAATTACCATTTGTAACCAATCTGATTGTATTTAATATATGGTATTCAATACCGTCGTTGTAGAATGTTCTGTTTAAATTGTAGTCACCTCCTGATAAAGCAATAAGATTAGGAGTATTTCCTGTATATGTATTGCCCTCCAAGTGGGAGTTACATGTCCAATCAGTATAATAGATCGGATAGCTTCCATTGTTTAAAAATTGTGAGTTATGAATTTGAGTTGATGACTGATATTCCTTTATTCCATATTGAATTGCATTACTAAATGTACAATGGTCAAAAGAAGGTTGGGTTGTTGACGCGGTATAAACATTGTATTCATTTCCTTTATCCACTGCGCAATAGGTCATTGTAGAGACTGCACCCCAATCATCGCTCTTATCATGGAAATAAATCCCTTCCCAATCTCCTGCAATTCCTGAATAAGGTTTAAAGGTGATTTCGTTACCTGCACTACCCACTGCATTTAAAACCCCTCCCTGGCCAGGATAACCATCATAAGCTCCAACTTGAAGGGAGGTTCCGGAACTGAAATTCACATCAAGGCCTGGCTCGATGTGCAGTGTGCAAAAAGAACCATTTTTAACCAATCGAATATTATTTAATACCAGATAATCTATGCCGTCGTTATAGAGGGTACGATCTTCTGTATAGTCACCCCCTTCAATTGCAATCATATTGATTCCTTTTGAAGCGTAGGTGTTTCCGCTAAGGGTGGGTGAAGCTCTCCAGTCAGTTAAATAAATCGGATACCGACCAAAATTGGAAAATTCTGAGTTTGTCACTGAACCATAGGAACTATTATAACGGATTCCATCCAATACAGCATTCCTGATTATTGAATTGTAAATGGCTGGTTGTGAAGATTGATCACAGAACATATTGTATTCATTTCCATTTTCAATCACACAATAGTCCATGACACTAACCCCGCCGTTATTATCGTTATAATTATGAAAATAGATTCCTTCCCAGCCACCAATTGCTCCATTATAGGATGTAAAAGTGATAAGACTGTCAGCGGTTCCAATGGCATATAATTCTCCTCCCTGTCCTGGATAACCCGTATAGCTTCCTATTTGAATAAATGCCCCTGCAACAGTCTTAATGGTATTCCCCGGCTCAATTGTTAGCCTGCTGGTGGATCCATTTTTTGCAACAAAAACATTCCCAAGCAGAACATAGTCATAAGATACAGAATTCCACACACTATTATCTGAAACAGTTCCTCCTTCAATACATATTCCGTTGTATGTATTTGCTGTGAAAGTCAATCCTGTGCCATTAGGCGGAAGAATGGTATAATTAGGGGATGGATAATACATAGCATAGGTATTTCCTTGTGAAATAACCGTATAGAAATTTGGTTCTGAAGCAACTGAAGTCAAATATATTCCAGCAAAATCGTTGGCGGACATTTCACAATTCAGGAAAGAGGGATTGGAATTATTGAGGTAAACCCCATTTTCAGTATTTTCTCCAAAGAATGTTTCCTCAATACTTAAATGAGAACTATTCAGATTTAATCCATGGCCATCTGAACCCCTTAAATTACAATGCATCAGCAAAGGTTCGTTCGTACCATTGCAATAAAGATTCGCATTCCAGCTACCATAACCGGCACCTTCAATTACTGTATAGTAAAATTGAGACGAAACGCCGTTGTCACTGTTAGGATCAAAATAAATACCATCCCATTGTCCTATTTCACTGGTATAGCCCTGGAACCTCACCGAATCAGCAACTGTTCCATTACAGATAATGCTTGCCTGACTAACGGTCATTCCGGTCTGGGGTAGAAAGTTCAGTTCGGTGCCAGCTCCAAAGGTATGTGTGCCTGATGTAAATGATATATCTGCAGTTACCCAATAAGGACTATTGGCAACACTAAATGTTGTAATACCGTTTAGATTGCCTGCTAATTCTGTTCCGGGTGTCCAAAGGTTCATATCCAGTAATGATGGTGTTACTAATCCATTGCTTGTGAAAACAACTTTATATTGTAAATACCTGTCGGTTAGTCCCACACTTATCGGACTAATAGCGCTCAATGAAGTCCAGCTGTCCCATATAAAATCTTCTCCAGCAGTACGATAGGCAATTTGAGAGTTTGATACTGCCGGATTAGATGCAGCAAATGTTAATTCAGTAATGAATCTTTCGGCTCCAAGTTCATAAAATGGATTAGACACAAAGAATCCATTTTTTTCATAGTCTGCAGAAAGGGAAAGATTTGAATACCTTGAATTGTGAATTGGGGTTCCAGAGAGATTTTCACCTCCGCAATAACCTATCCAGCCATCTTTGGCAAAAGCGGCTCCATCTTTAGTGCGATCGTACATTACGTTAGTGGCAAGGTTCCAGGAAAGTGGTGAGGTGTTAATATCAGCATAATATACGCTATTGCTTAAAGTGCCTCCACTTTCACCAGCTAATACGGTTATCAAACCATTTATAATTACTGATGAATGATTGCTAACAGCTATGGGAATAGAAGTAGCCGTAGACCATGAACCCAGTGCTCCGTTATTTCCCGAAGTCGCAAAATATACACTACTTGATTTGGTGCCGCCATTGGCATAACCACCCAAAACATATAATTTATCCCCGCTTCTGACCATTGTATGCCCATTTCTTGTAGCGGGTAATATTGTCGTAGGTGAAAATGTAGACAAAGAATTATTTGCTAAAACCTTTGCATAAAAAACAAAGTTAGTAGCTGCAGTTGAACTGTTTAAATTACTACCTCCCGATACATAGATGTATCCGTTGCAATAAGCAGCTTGAAGGCCCCATAAATTAAGGGGTAGGGATACGGATGAGGTTTGCCATGCACCGATGGATCCATCGGAGTTTATCTCCGCAAAATAAATTGTATTATATATGTTTGTATCGTCCCTGCCACCAAGTACGTAAATGGCATTGGTGCCAATTACCACTGCATGGTCACGAAGTCCCACAGGCAGTGGATTAAGCGTTGTCCAGGAGCTAATTCCTCCTGCTTGTAAGGTGGCCCGGTAAACTTCACCAGAATAAGTAAGGTCGTTATATCCACCCACAATATAAACATAGCGGTTGTTCCAGGTGGCCGCTTTGTGACCCTCGAGTGTTTGTGGTAAAATAGTCGTGGTAAGCCAGGTGTTTACATTCGTGGCCTGAAGGGGCAACGAAACATTATCCGATGCTACGATCAAATCGTTGTATGCCCCTTTATAAAAGTCGGCATTTAAGGTTTGGGTAAAGGAAACCTGTGCTGAGACCTGGTTCATACAGATTAAGCACATAACTAAAATTCCAGGAAGTATTCTCTTTAAATACCTGCTGGTTTTGCTTTGTAAATTAATTTTCATGATGGTAAAATTTGATTGTTATTTAAAATATTTATTGAACATCTCGATGATGGTGTTTTTCAAATGATCTGTAATTGGAATTAGGCAACCGTTATTTAATTCGACTGCATTTGTTGGGTGTTTTGAGATTTTTGAAATAGAGTGGATATTTATAATATGTTTAGGATGTGTTCGGATAAAGGGAAAGTCTTGAAGTTGTTTTTCAATGATATCCAAATCCTCATTGATCTCATTCACCATTCCATCAGCAAGGTGGATGATGGTTTTGGAACCCACTTCTTCAAAACGAATAATATCAGAGCTTCTATAAAAGCCTACGTAATCTTTCGACCTGATTTTTATTTTATGTTTCTCTTCGTATTGTGTAATTATTTCATTTAGGAGTGGATTTTTACCCAGGGAAAACTCATCCATATCTGAGTGAAGCCGAATGTGATTTTTGTTGGCATCTAAAAATGCCTCAAGTTCTTTTTTTATATCGCTGTCGTCGATAATAATAATTTTATCCATGCAATTATGTTGGCCAAAAAACAAGCCTAAATTAGTATTGAAAAAGTGCTTAAGTAAGGATGGATTATTATTTGCCGGTGATGGGTTATTATTTGCAAAATAGATTTTAAGCCCACAATTTTAAATTCCTTATACATCCAGTTTGTTTTTTTATCTGGATGCGGTAACTCCCGCTGCTGTTGTTCTTTATGCACAAACATGTACCACTAACCATACAGGATACCAATTTTTGCAAATTAGAATGAGTGTATCGGTTTTCAAATTTTTTGTTTTTTGGCTGGGCAGTTCTATTGAGGAAATCCGAATAAGACGAAAAAGATGATGCATTGAAAAAAACTTATATTTTTGATGGCCACTGCTGCATAAATTGAAAACCTGATTGTAACTTATTTTCAATTTGCATAGATCGATATCCTATATTCGAAGGATGCGTAAAAGAGGCTATACTTTCAAACCCTTACTATAATTTGAGTATTAAGAAGGGGTCGTTAGAAGGGAAAGAATTTTAGACATAAAAGCAAGTACAGCAATTTATTTCTTAATTGAATCTACAAAATACATATCGATTTCTCCTTTGCCTTTGGCTTCAACTTTACCCCTATACTGGCATTTGAATTTCTCCTTAATACTCTGAAAAGTAAATTCAGAAATATTAACCTTGCCCACTTCACCGCTTGATTCCATGCGGGCGGCTATATTCACGGTATCACCCCAGATGTCGTACTGGAATTTTTTCGTACCTACAATGCCGGCAACCACTGGTCCGGTATGAATACCCAGCCTTAGTTCGAAAAAAGGCTTCCCATTTTTTATTCTTTCTTTTTTTATGTCTTCCATTTTTTTCTGGATGTCCAGAGCGGCTCTTACAACATCTTCCGGATGGGTTTTATTAGGAACTGGAAGGCCTCCTGCACACATGTATGCATCTCCGATGGTTTTGATTTTTTCGATATTGTATTTTTCTATAATCTCATCAAAGATTTTAAAACAATGATCGATTTCGCTCACCAATTCCTGGGGGGTAAGTTTCTCAGCCATTTGGGTGAAACCCTTAAAATCGGTAAACATTACCGTAACAGAATCAAAATGGCGTGCTTCGGATTGCCCTGTGTTTTTAAGTTCTTCGGCAGTTTCTGCGGGCAGGATATTAAGCAATAGCTCATCCGACCGTTCCTTTTCTTTATTGATAATTTTATTTTTTTCAGAAAGCTCGTTACGGGTTTTTCTCACGTAGCGGTATCGGTGAAACAAACCAACAGCTATAAGAAGAAATAAACCCCCGACGATACCAAGTGAATTCCGGATGGTTTTCTGGCGTCGGATATTAAGTTTCTGAATTTCTGAGTCCTTCGTCAGCAACTGAATTTCGGCTTGTTTCTTCTCACTTTCATATTCAGTAATTTTCTGAACGGCTTTGTCTTTTTCGGTAGTTAAAATTGAATCCTTTAAGTAATTATATTTTTGATTGAAAATAAAAGCATTTTGGAAATCATTTAATCCGGCATAAATATCCGCTATGTTTTCATAAATATTTATGAGGTAATAGCGGGCACCAATATTTTCAGCTATTAATTTTGATTGGTTAAAATATTCAAGGGCCTTTTTTTCATCTCCTGTTTTTCGATAAATGCTTGCCATTCCATTCAAACTTGTAATTACTCCTAAATCGTCATTAACTTCTTTGGCAAGTTTGTAGGCTTTCCTTTCATAAATCAAAGCATTGTCGTATTGCCCTAATCGTTGATAGGCCAATCCAAGATTATGCAATGCAATGGAAAAATCGTATTTATCCTTAACAGTATCCTGTAAAGCAATTGATTTTTGAAAAAAAGACAGTGCTTCTTCAATTTGATCTGTTCCGTAATATAATAGCCCGATATTCCCATAATTGTAGGCCAGTTTTTTATTGTCCTTTAATTTTTCATTGATAGCTGCCGCTTTTTGATATTTGTCAAGGGCTTCATCTACATATCCCATCTCCGAGTATCGCGATGCCAGGTTGTTATATATTTTGGCCATCCTGGCACTATCGTTCATCTTTTCATATATGGCCAGGGCATTAAGGGCATTATCAATGGATTCTTCCATTTGGCCTAAAACAGCAAGGGTTATGCTATAATTATTGTAAATATCGCCTTGCAGCTCAAGGTAATTTTGTTCCTTAGCAATGGTTAAAGCCCGGGCATATTGGTTAAGTGCTTTCTGGTAATCACCCTGGAGGTCACTTATAATTCCAATGTTAAGTAAGGCATGCCCCACAGCTATTTGATTATTGGCTGTACTGGCTATGATTAGTTCCTTTTGCGCAATTTCCATGGCCAGATCTGCATCCCTGTTAAACAAGCCATTAATGATATCATCCAATTGAATATATGCTGCCGTATCATTGGGATTTTTTGATAGTACTGCCAACACGCTATCGGCCTCAGGACGTCCATCGGCGTGAATTTTATTAAATGGTGCTAAAAGTAGTATAAGGAAATAAAGAATATATGATTTATTCATTGCGTAAGGATGTCCGTCTTGAATTACAAAGTTACACATTAATTTAGAAGTAATTTAAATTAGTTTGTATATTTGCGGTGCCGAAATAAATAGATTTATTCAATTATCGCATTCATCCTAAAATTCAATTAATATTAAAATCAGATATATTCATTCATTGTTTTTTATCTGGCACTAAAAATTATTGAGCTTTTAATCACTAAAATTGTTTGATATGAAAACAAATGTCCTTCTATTTATGTTTCTCTATAGCCTATCATTTTGTACAACGTTGTATTCACAAAATGAAAATCAATCATCTGACCCATACAAGGAGCAAATTGAAAACTTAAGAAACTTAAAAAATCAACAAATGATGAATTCAGAAACTTCTCCATTACCTCAAAGCCAAATTGAAGGCTTCACAGGCCTGTCCTACTTCCCGGTGGATGCAAAATATAAAATAAACGGGCAATTCACTCTTAATGTACCTCAAACCGAAGAACGGCTAAACACCACTTCAGGTACCGCAATTATGTTAGTTAAATACGGATCAGTGACCTTTGAATATGAAGGTAGTTCGTATACGTTTTCAGTATTTAAGAATAAAAATTTTAGTGAGTTTGGGGATAATGCCCAACAGCTTTTTATTCCGTTTTTCGATGGGTCCAACAATCTCGAAACCAATGCTAACGGAAGGTATTTACCTGTAGATATGCCGGACGAAAATAATACCATGCTTTTAGATTTTAACCTGGCTATAAATCCTTTTAGTGCATACAATAGTCAATTATTCAGTGTGATCCCTCCTTCCGGAAATACTGTTGAACAAATAATTGGTTCGGGTGAGCGGAAATATGAGGATAGATAGTTGTTTCCTTTACTTTCTGTTGACCAAAGGTTAAAAAAATTAACACCGACGCCAAAAGGTTCCGATGTTAATACTGATGTTACTTTGCTTATCGATTATAGTTAATTGTTTATTCTGGCACCTGGCTTTCCTTTCCTGTATTCTTTTGCTAAATATCGTTTTTGTCTTTGTTATTGGTTTGGATATCCATATTGAAGTCGGAAAACTTATACCCCTTGGTTCCTGATTGGTTTGTCCAGAAAGCCTTATCGTTCAGGTTAATTATACCATCCCTGTTAGCATCGCCACCAACCATACCAAAAACATTTGATGTAATTTCTTTATATCCTGCACCAGCATTATAAACTTGTGTGATAGCTGAAGAGAAGTCATAAGAATAAACCCCGTTGGATTGGGACACCCCATTAGCTGACATGATGCCCAGGTGGTTTCGGTGCCAGACAATCACATACAATTGCAGATTCGGTGAATTTTCAAATTGAAGCATAGATTCCCCATCAATACCAACTACGGACCCATCATTTAATAAAAAGGCAGCCTGGCGTGCTATTGTTGCTGAAGGTAATGCCGTACCAGGGCTTGTCGCATCTCGGAGTTCGATAAGTACCCAGTCGACAATTTCAGGATTGGGAATAGATACAATACTTTCGGAACCGTTATAATTCCAGGGTGGAATATTGTATGGTTGCGAAAGTGGAAAGCCTTCGGCAGCTTCACCCGTTAAAAAAGTATTCATGGTTGTTCCGGTAAAAGGCCCTTCAAGATAAACGAACAGGTTAAGATCAATTCCCGAAATAATGAGACTGCTGAATGTTTGCTGAAACCCTTCGGTGAGGATAAGGGCTCCATTGGAGTATGTTTGGGTAGCTAATTCACCCAGTGAATAACTAATGCTGTTATTTGCATCCTCAAAATAACCTCCCGAAGATACAATTGCTTCTGGTGTGATTGATTGGGCTAATAGGGAAAGGCTAAAAACCATACCAATAAAACCGAGCAAAACTTGTTTCCTTTTAAGTTTATTGTTCAAAGTAGCCTTAATTGTTTTCCAATTGTTCAATTCTTGTTTTCAGTGAATTGATGACCTCCTGTTGTTCCTGAATGGCATTTATCAGGACCGGAATCAGGTCGGAATAATAAACACCCAGGCGGTCAACTTGCACTTTTTCCAGTTGTCCTGTTTCTTCATTCTCCTGCCAGTCTTCGGTTTTTACCACCTCCGGAATTACCTCAAGTAATTCCTGTGCAATCAAACCAAGTTTAGTTCCATGTTGTGGTTTTTCTTTCCATTTAAAGGAGACGGGATTTAGCTTCATGATTTCATTTATTCCATACCTAATTTTTTGAATGTTTTCTTTTTCCCTGAGGTCTGATGTCTGGATAGTGCCGTTTGTGGCATATACATCATCCCAGTGCAACGAGGAACTTCCAAGATCTCTCAGGTTATCGGTAGTTGGGACTAAATGGGAATTAATCCCAATCATATAATTTCCTGCATCTTCAAATGTTTCGCCTGAACCAATTTTAATTTTACCGCCATTAACATGCAGTAATTCGGTTGGGTTTGTTGTCCCTATTCCCAGGTTTCCCCCATTGAAATAGCTGTCTCCTCCACTATAAATGCGTGTGGTAATGGCATTGTTTTCATAAAGGTCCATCACACCCTGGGTGTTATTGCCCCATAACCTTACCAGGTACTCTCCTGAAGTAATGCCTTCATTTCTTAGGTAAATATCGCTTGAAAATACCGATTCACCTTCCACATTGAAGTTTTTCCATCCGCTTAAAGTTCCTCCAATAATCACATCACCCGTAGGTGAAATGGCAAAAGGATCTCCTACAGTTGAGATGTTTTGGTTTTGGTTACTAATAGAAAATCTTCCATCTAATGCAATACCAATATTGTAATAATTGCCGTTGTTAAATTGTAAGGCAGAAACTGAATTTGTGCCATTCTCTTTAATTTCGACTAATGGATTACTATTACTATTCAGGGTTCTGTTTACCCCTAATATCTTTGCAATAAAATTGTCTGTTTCAATGATCGTTACCCCATGTGAATCAATGGAAATACCCTCATCATCCCCATCATTGGATAGCCATTTTCCGGCTAAATGAATATTTTCAGAAGCCGTATGATTTCCCAGGTTGTCGCCTGCAATATCCGTTAATGCTGAGCCATCGCCAACAAAGGAAGTAGCAGACACCACTCCTGAGTTTGAAACTGTGAATACCTCACTTCCATCATTTCCGCCCTGGAACAGGTTGTCGCCCGCAGAACGAACAATAACACCATCCATATCAGCCCGGCCAACATAGAGCCCGTTACCTTCGGCCCCGGCTACCTCAAATCCATTTTTAAACGTACTGGAGAAATGATTGGAAGGGTTACCGGCCTGATTTAAGTAAACACCATCATTCCCCACATGGCTGATGTCCACACCATTATTATCTGCATGCCCAACACGAAGGCCATTTCCCTGGGCTCCGTCCACTTCAAATCCGTTTTTATAATTGTTTACATAGTGCGTTGAGGGGTTTCCAGCCAGGTGAACAAAATAACCATCATCTGCTGCTTCAAAAACATTAACTCCGTCATCACCTGCACTGTAAATGCGTACCCCGAATTCATCCGCACGGCCTACCCATAAGCCATTGCCCTCTGTTCCAGAGACCTCAAATCCATTTTTATAGGGACTATTTAGATGGTCAGTCGGGTTTCCTACATTAAATATATACACTCCATTTTCTCCGGCGTTATCTATATTCATTCCTCCGTCTCCTGTAATGAAATTACCATTGAGTTGAATATCAGTTGTTGCCGTATGATCACCCAAATTATCCCCAGTTATATTCGTTAATCCTGACCCATCACCAAAATACGATGTAGCCATAACTGAGCCATTTACTTCCAGTTCATATGCAGGCATACTTGTATTTATCCCGGTATTTCCATTTTTTAGAATGGTTAGAGCATTGGACCGGTCAGTGGGACTTGACCCGTTTCCGATTTCAAACAGGGGATCGAAGATATTCCAGTTATTAGGATCTCCACCTGCTACGTTGTACCTGCCAATAACAAATGAATTGGATGATTCTGCAATGTTTTCAGTTCCGATTGCTGTTGAGTATAATCCGTTAGCTATAGCAAAACTTCCAATAGCAGTAGCTGAAGAATTCGTTGCTTCACATGCGACACCGAGGGTTGTAGAATAGTCACCGCTTGAAATGTTATATTCTCCAATTGCGACAGAGGATGATCCAGTAGCCTGACAACTGTAACCAATTGCTGTTGAAGAAATAGCTGAAGCTTTCACATCAGTTCCCAATGCTACTGAACCTGGTCCAATATTTGAATCATCCCATTGGTCAGCATATACCTTACCGGCCCTGAAAGCTGCTTTTTTCGGATACCATATCATGCGGGTTCCGGTGCCGGCAGTTAATAGGGTTGAACCTGTATTTAGCTCCCCTTTTGCCAAAATTCCCCCGTCATTATCAAGGGTAAGTTTAAATTCAGGCGTTGATGTGCCAATGCCGGCATTGCCATTATCCGTTACAAAAACACCTTCATTCCCACCATCATTTGATAACCAGTTGCCACTCAATTTTATATTTTCAACTGCAGTATGGTTCCCTAAATTATCGCCTGTTATTCCTGTTAAGCCTGAACCATCGCCGGTAAAAGCATTTGCTGAAATGGTGCCATCAGCTTCTAAGGTTCCATCAGGAAGAATCCGAAATTTTTCTGTTCCTCCGGTTATGAACCGTATGCTATCATTATCAGAACTTTGCTCTGTATCAATATAGGTATCACCGTCAGTATCCGATATTTTATTGGTAACGGTTGAGCTGGGCAATGAAACGGTATTACCATCGCTGATGGTGAGATTGCTCCCGGCAATGGAGAGGGTTTGCAGTTCATTGGCCGGGTCAGCATCGGCGTCGTCCACCAGGCTGCCTAAATCGGTATTGATGGTACCATTAGCATCTGTGGTTTCCAGGACAGTTCCGTTCAGTACAACCGAAGTATTTAATTCGTTGGAGGGATCAGCATCAGCGTCATCTATATTTGCAGTGTTTTCGGCATACAGGGCAAAGGGCACGCTCATTAGTTGGGATGTACCAATACTCACGAAAGTAGTTCCACCTGAAGGATCGAGTTCTGTTTCAATGTATTTGTTACCGCTGCCCCAATCGATTCCTGAAATGGTTCCGATATCAGGAGTACCATTACCTATTTCGATGGTTACCAAACCAAACTGGTTTGTTGATACAGTATGTATTTCGCTATATACAATGGTTCCGCTAATTGAAACATCGTGAATGCTCATTCGTAAACTTACAACCTGGCTAGCCATAATTTCTCCTGCATTGTCCCGAATTATAGCCTGGTATTTAAAGGCATGAGGGGATTGGGCAATAACGGATATCAGAACAAAAATTAGTAATGCAGTTGTAAGGGTAAATTTTTTCATTTTATTTAGATTTAAGTTTTCGCTTTTTGTTGAAAAATTGTGAAGTCAGTGAAGTTCCTTAATTTGCCATAGCTTGAAACAACTCCATGAATATTTATTTGGCTTGCTATTGATTTGCACCAGGTTAAAAAGATAATTAGGTTTGCTTCTTCTCCTTCAGCTTCAATGTCGAGAGCATTCTCTTTGGTATAACCTGCGATTCCTTTAATGTTTAATTTTTCAGCTTCTTTCATGGCAAGGAAGGCATATCCATGATCTTTCATATTTCCATTGATCAGAATTTTGATGTGTTTTTGCACGAGAATAAAATTTGAAATACAAATTTATTCTGCGTTATACCTTTATCCAATCTTATTGGGGGTACAAGTGGGGGACAGATCAGGAAAAAAATTTAATTGTAAATCTCCGGAGTTGAGTATATCAGGATTCTGTTTTTTCATCTCTTAAAAGTCAGATTTAACAGGGGATTGGTAGTAGGGTTAACGATTATTGAAGGCGCTGTTGCGACTATGAGATGACGTAAGAAATCTTTTTTTGGGGTAGGACATAATAAATAAGGTATCTAACATCTACACCTCATTCATATATTTTACTAGGTCTTCTTCTGCCTCTATATTTAGTTTTTTGCGCAGGCGCTGCCGGCTCTTTTTAATGGCATCAGGCGTTATATTCATGATCCTTGCAATTTCTTTTGAGCCCAGGTTGATTTTCAGATAGGCACAAAGTTTCAAATCATTCTGGGTTAAACCCGGATGATTGCTCATCAAATTGTCGAAAAATCCCGTATAAACTTCGTCAAAATGCATTTTAAACTGGTTCCAATCCTGATCAAGAACAAAATTGCCTTCGATCAAATCATTTATTTTTTTGCATGAATTTGTATGTGCATTTGTTTCATTGCTTATTTGGTTGATTTCATTCTTAATTTCTAAAAGAATTTTGTTTTTATTTAGAATGTGCAAAGTTGTAGTAGACAGTTCCCTATTTTTATTTTCAATCATGCCTTGCTGTAAAGAATTAATTTTTTGCTCCGCATAAACGAGCTCTTCCAGCCTTTGTTTTTCGATTTCTTTATTTTTTAATGCCAGTTCATTTAACCGTTTTTCTTGTTCATATAATTGCTTATTTTTTCGCAGTGATTTGTTTTTTAACCTGAAAAGCAAAAAGAGCATGAATGATAAAATAAGTAAAGCAGTTACAATAACGATGAGTAAAACCTGTACGCCTTTTCTGATTTTTACATTCTTTTTTAATATTTCGTTTTCTTTTTCCTTTTTTTCCGTCTCATATTTGGTCTGAATTTCTGTAATGGTTTTGATTTTCTCTTCGTTGTATACTGAGTCGTGAAGAGCTATAAATTGTTGGCTATATTTGAAAGCATTTTCGAAGTCGTTGTTCAATGCATATAACTCAGCCAATTCCTTAAAAGAATGCAGAATTTGGGCTTTCAATCCAATTTCGGTTGCCAGATCAAGACTTTGAGTATAAAATTCGATTGCTTTATTGTACTCACCTTTTAAAGCATATACTGTTGAAACATTGCTTAGGGTCCAAACAATCCCCTTTTTACTGCCAATTTCGTTTTTAATTTCCAGTGATTGAAAATAATAATCAAGTGCAAGGTCGTAGAGTCCTTTTTCTTTATAAATGGTCCCTATATTGTTTAAATTTACGGATTGCCAATTTAAATTCCCCAGCTGTTTATTTTGTTCCAGGGCCTGAAAGTAATAGCTAAGAGCTGTGTCTGGTTCCTGGGTTTCATTATACACATTTCCTATATTATTTAGTGTACTTGCAATTCCTTTGCTGTCATTGTTTTGTATTCGTATGTCCAAAGCAATTTTATAATACTCCATGGCTTTGGAGAAGTTTCTAAGATTAAAGTATACACTGCCGATTCGTTGATAGATTAATGCCAGATGGTTATCACCAGATGTGCCACTTATTTTGAGAGCCCTGTGATAATAATCAATGGCTTTATCAAAATTACCAACGGTGTTCGACAAATAACCGAAATTAGAAAGGATTCTTGCTTCAGATATCCGGTCTCCTTCATCATGGGCTATTGTGAGCGCTTTATCATAAAAAGTACCAGCTGTTTCATATTCACCAAGGTTAGAATAACATTTACCAGTATTTTCATACAGTACCGCTAGTTCATTATGATTGCCGGTTTTGATTTTCAGTTCGATCGCTTGTTTGTAATGGGTGATAGCTGAGTCATAAATTGATTTTTTCTGACAGATCTTCCCCAGGATAAAATAACATTGTGATTGATTGTTCAGGTCTTCATGGGTTTTTGACAAAGCCAAAGCTTCGTTAGCATATTGGGAAGCAAGGTTTAGTTGATCTTTATATGTTTCATTTGACAGAAGCAGTAAAATTTCAATCCTCTTAAACCCTTCATTTTTTTCAAGTTCGGTTTTTAAACTGTCGACTGTGCTATAATAACCAGCAATTAAAAATTGTGGCGAAAGGAAAATGAACAGATAGAACAGCCTCATTCGAATTTCTTTGATTTTCAAAAGTAAAAAATATTAGGGACAAATGAAATATAGGTGATCATTTAGAGTTGTTGTCGTGTTTTATAAAAGCATTCAATAAAAAAACACCCCCGAAATTAAAAGGGATGTTTCGAAAAATTTGGATATTACCACCACATGGTGGCCATTTGCGAAGATATTTTTAAAGCACCTTTCCTGATATTATGTATGAATTTTGTTAACCTCCTTTCTAATTATATTTCAAGTGCTTTTGTTGATATAAATATTTTTATAAGAATAGCATTACACTGTATATGATCTTAGTCTTTTACACACCTAACTGAATGCCCGAAGTACATATCCTGCTGGCTCGTGTAAACCTGTGGATTGTTGTTTATAAGATATAAATTTTTGGCATATCCGGTGCTTGCCTGTGTCGATGTCCAGAAATAAGCCCTTTGGCCAATGTCGATAAAGGGGTATGTAAACAAGTTACTTTGTCCTGCCATAAGGGCGTCAAATCCAGTGGCCCCTCCCTGGACCAGATTCGTTCCGGCATTACTTGGACCACCAGCAGCCATCACCAGGTTATTCCATTCTACTTCTGTCGGGAGATGCCATCCTTCGGGACAAATACCTTGTGGCCCTTCTGAAGTAGTATATTGCATCATTTCGAGCCATTGGTAGAGAGCACCATACAAATCGTCGCAAAGGTTTTGGGTATTTGAGTAGCAATATTTTTCAACGATTCCATTATCGCTCTGATCAATAGAGCCGTTTATCATAACACCATAATTCAGGTTTTCTGCCATCCAGCAATTTCCACCAAGTTCTACAGTATTATAATACTGGCCATCTCGTGAATCCAAAAGGGGATTGCCACAAGTAAAGCCAGCTTGTTTTACTCCTGTTATCTCCAGCCAACTATAGCCGTCGTAGTAATTTATTTTTCGGGTATCCTCATTCATAATTTGCATGCCCAGGTATGGGTTGAGCAGCGCATCCCTTTCAGCAGAAGTCATTAAGACCATTCCTGCTGATTGCAGCGCAAGTATGCTATAGGGAACATTTAAAAGTTGTGATGTTCCCATAACTACGAAATTACTACCGCCACTTGGGTCAAGATCAACCGAAATAAATTTAGCGTTAATTCCCCAATTGATATTGTCAAAATTTCCACTCACAGGTGTTCCTGTTCCAATTGTTAAATTTACCAGGCCGAAATCATTAGTTGAAGCAGTATGTGTTTCCCGGTAAAGGATGGTGCCATTGGCTGTCACATCCCGGATACTGATCCGTAATGACACATTTTGATTGGTGATCAGATCGCCTGAATTATCCCGTACAACAGCCTGATAGCTGAAACCTGTCGGACCCTGGGCGAAAATATTTAAACTGACTAAAATTAATATGGTTAATACGATTGTTACTTTTTTCATGATAAAAGTTTTTTTAAAGTTTTGTGTATAGTGTTCTGAGTTTTGAGTTAGCCCAGAACCCAAAGCCATTATTCCGGCACTTGCGTTGATTTTCCAAGTGTTTTCACCCACGTTTGATCTTTATCCTGGTTGTCAATTTGCCGGTCGAGGGTAAAGTCGTAGGGCACATATCCGCAAGGTATTCCTGCATTCGGATCCCAGAATCCGAGCCGGTCCTGCTGAGTGATCTGCTGGTTGTAATCGGCATCACCCCCCATCATACCATAAACTCCATTCCCTAAATCAATTAAAGCATCGGTTCCACCATAAGCCTGTGTTGCTGATTCTGAAAAATCGTAATAAGCAGGTGAATCGACATCTGAAATAGGAACTGCTGTCATCACACCCAAATGGTTCCGATGCCAAACCACCATATAAATGTTATCATTCAGGTCGATGTCGTATTTTAATTCTGGTGATTGATGGTAAGGGTCAACAGCTCTGCCGTCATTTCTTAGCAGCAGCGCTCTTCTCATTACAATCTTATCTTCTGTTGCGGTTTCAGGTCCTCCTGTAGTTTCACGCAATTCAACTAAAATCCAATCCACAATATCAGCAGGAATAGCGGTTACTTCTTCATCTCCATCATAATTCCACGGAACCATATTATAGGGTTGCTGCAATGGTATAAGGCCTTGTTGCGTTAGCACCGTATCCATATCTGTTCCATTATATGGCCCTTGAAGTTGGACAACAGGATCAATTATTATCCCGCTTCTTATCAGGATATGCCTTGATGAATCAGCAGCCCCCTGGCATACAAAATATCCGTTGTAATTATTGGAAACCGGAACTGTCCATATCAACTCATCAGAAGTTTCACCTGTAAAATCTCCGGAATTTAAATTAATGCCATTGTGCTGCCATTGGTATGGTGGATCATCGATCATTGCCTCAAAATGAACCTGTCCAGTTATTTCTTTGCCAGCTATCAGATAAATAAGTTGGTCATCGACTCCATTGAGGAAAGTCCGGTAGTTTTCCCAAAACCCATTATTAATGATGTGGCTCTGGCAATTGATTGAAAGGTTATTGCCGGTACCATCCTGAATAGTTCCATTGTTGATAATTCTGTCCGTTGAATTAATTGTGCAAGATAGCGTGTGTAGTTGAAGGATTCCCTTATTATTGAAAGAATCGTTGAAGTCGACCTGGGTGAGTACCTCAACCTGACCATATAATGTAACTTCGGACTCAAAAGTAACATTTTGAATGTAGGCATCTGAATTTCCTTCATAATCAAAAGCTTCTCCGGAAATTGTCCCATCGTATAGCCTGCCTTCCAGTGATGAAGAACCGGTTAGGGTGAATCTTTTTTCCAAAGGCATTTGTAGTTCACCTCCATTCAGATTGATCTGGGAAGTATGAAAGGATACATTATCATTAGCAATAATTTTAGAAGTTGGTTCGGAGTTCGTTATTATTCTTGTTGAGATGGTATTCCCATTTAAACAAGCTACATATTGATCGGAAGTTCCGTCAAAAACGATCTTGTTGTTTGTACAGATGCCATTATTAATAAAATCATCTTTCAGGAAAAGATTCAAATTGTTGGTCAGATTGTCCATCGTACCATTGTTGGTAAGTGGTCCGTTAAATGTTACATCGCTTGAGAGGCTATAATTTTTTAACATACCCTCAACAATAGTATTCCCTTCAAAAACAACGTTGTTATTGTAAGTTGGGACGGTTCCTTGTAACACAAAATCATGCATTGTAACATCTTCCAAAAATGAATCGATGTCCATCGAAATGTTGTTACCATTTCCAAAAACAGTTCCATCTCTTAATCGGCCATCTGTAAAAGTTAATCCATCACCTTTAAGGGGGTCAGCAATAAATATACCTCCGTTAAGGTCAACATTTACACCATCAAAATCAATGGAGGAATTGGCAGTGATAATTCCGGTTCCTGCTTCGGCGTAAAAATTAGTTCCTGAAAAACTACCGCTTGCTCCCTGAGAAACACTGTGCGTTTCAATTCCCGACAGCCATGTATTTGTATTTTGCCAGGTGCCATTGTTAACTATATCGCCGGTAATATATAAGTTAAGATTGTTATTCGAATTCTGAATAGTTCCTTCATTTGATAAATTACCATTAATTTGCAATGTAGCTGAACTGTTAATTCTGTTCTGCAAGGTTCCCAATACGATTATTTCACCTGACATTACATTTGTGGTTGAAAAAACATTGACAATCCCTTGCAAGCTTAGGTCACTTATTGTAATATCGGAATATAGGTAAGCGGAATTATTCAGATCTAGAACTCCGTTGTTTCCTGTTATATTAGCTTCTGTAATCCAGCCACCCAATACTTTGAAAGTTCCACCTTTTGTTGCTGGTAGAATCAAAGTTGCATAATTCAGATCTATGTGTGTATCCCTAAATTCGACATCTGTAAACATTTCAATACTACTTGTATTATCATTGTCGATGAATTCCTGGCATCCAAAATATTTGCCCGTATTACACCAAATATTCTGTGTTGAAGTGCCTTCTAAAAATAGTTTATCATTATTCCATATCCCGCTGTTTACAATGTCTCCATAAACATAAAGATATAAGTCACCTGCAATGATTGTATCCGTAATAGTTCCATTATTGAATATAGTTCCCATGATATCCAATGCCCTGGCATTATTGGTTTTGTGTCGTAGTAGAGCGCCCGAATTAACAGTAATATTGTTACATGCATCGTGAGTTGAAGTGTTCAATCCTTCAACAAACACCGCACCAGGGCCTGTGATAACCACATCATCACCTGCCGTTGGAACATCATTTTCTACCCAGGTAGCAGGATCATTCCAGTCACCGCCGGCTGCGGTGGATTGAAAATTGTCAGACTTAGCAAAAACAAAGCTTATTAATAGGATTGCTAGTAAAATAGGGATTAAATTTCTTGTTTTCATATCTAGTATATTTTTTCTTAAATAAATCTGGAGGTTTTTTGATTCATATCTGCCGTAGCGAGCTTTAAGGCATCGATATAGTATGTGGTTAGTTTGAGGTTTCCATTATTAGTAATAATGGAAATGGTGATGTCAATTCTGTTGGCAATTTTATTTGAATAATAGGTTATAGGAATATTGAATCCACTCCACACATCTTTAGTCCCGAGTTGCTTTAAATTTCCTACACCTATAAGTTTTGTATCTTGATATAAATTTATCGAAATCATCAGGGTGTCATTGTTTCCGGGTTTACCCTTAAAATATCCGTTAAGCTTTTTAAACCTGGTTATATCTGAATTTTGATAACTATTGACCACAGTGGCCCCACAATATTTTTTTAGCATATTATCCCAGGCTACACTTATGCACAATGCATATTGCCCTTCATAACCAGTGGATTGTTTTATAAGAGGGAATTCCAGTTCGTTTTGCAATTCCCAGTTTTCAGGAATATAATATACAGTTGAATCAAAGATCCATTTTTCAAAGTCGCCATTGGGTATGTTTTGAGTAAAAATATTGACCTGAAAAAACAATAGACTGCATAGTATTACGAACCGGAATTCCATTTAATGGATTTGGTATTATACCAGTTTCTTTACCAGGTTCCGTGGTCCGACAAAGCACCTTCAAAATATTCCCACCATTCACCATGCCCTGTGGCATCCCAGATTGCTTCAAAGGTCAGTTCCTTGACGTTACCATTCCATTCATAGGTGGCTATTTCACCCGAACCATTGGGATTGGTAACCAATTCGATGATAACATCTTCAGGTATTTCAAAACTCAGCATGTACACACCGGCAGCATCTGTCGACCAGGAAGCTTTCATTACATAACCCACTTCTTCGGGGTCGTATAAAGTATATTCTCCGGAAGATCCGTCCAGGGTTTGTGAAGCATCCATGTATAGAAAGTCAGTAAGTACAAGGCCACTTAATGTGCCGTTAATTAGCATATTCCACTCAAAATGGGTGGTCGTTTCCAGGATGGTTAAGGTGATGAAATATACATCCTGGCCTTCATTAAATTCCCAGGTATAAACCCAGGGTTCACCCTCTAAAGTTGATTTGTAAGGGGCTCCACCCGGAGGCGTCATCATTCCTGCAAACCCGGAGAAACTATTGGCCAAACTGATATAACTCACCGCCATTTGAGCCCCCGGATCAGACGATTCCATCATTGCATCAGGGGGTGTAACAGTTTTCGTTTCAAATGTTGGAGCATCTTTGGTCGGTTCCTGGGAAGGTTCTGTATTGTCTTTTGAACAGGCACTGATCAACAACAATATCGTTGCTGAAAATAACATTAATAAATAAAACCCTTGTTTTTTCATGTTGGTATTTTTTTGATTTGACTTGTTTTACTAAACAACCAAAGTTATTATTTACAAGGGCTAAAAGTCAATGAGTTCTAGACTTATTGAATAAAGGATATAAAATCCGTGATGAAATGGGTTTAATTTATGTTGAAATGTTTATGAATTGGTAAGGATAAACTATAGACTAAAATTCGGGAATTGGTTTCAGGTTTGAAAAATCGCAATGTGGTTTTGTTCCACTTCTTTTCCAGGTGGATTAAAAATATGATGAATTTTAATCAATCGATTCCTTAGATTTTAAAGTTTATACCGGTCAGTTTTTCTGATACTTCCCAAAGTTTTTTAGCGTCTGCTTTATTGTGCGACGCTTCATTAGATTCTGTCACTACCGGGAAACCTTTCATCCCTTTATGCGGGCCATAATATTCACCTCCTTTAACTTCAGGGTCAACGGCACCTCTTATCTGAGGTAAAGCACCATGGGCCTGATCCTGGGAGATCATCTTAAAAATTGGGGTTATAAGTTTGAACCATAACTTACCATCAATATAACGGGCCAGGTTTGTTTGAGCCACTCCCGGATGCGCTGCTACTGAAATAGCATCTATGTTATTTGTTTCAAGTCGTCTTTGTAATTCGTAAGTAAACAACAGATTAGATAGTTTTGACCGGCCATATGATTTCAATGGGGAGTAATCTTTTTCATGGTCAAAAAGCAGGTTGTCAAAATCCATTCTGCCCTGCTTATGAGCCGAACTGCTCACATTCACAATCCTTGATTTTGGGGTCTTTTTGATCAGATCAAAAACTAAAGCGGTTAAAGCAAAATGCCCAAGGTGATTTGTTCCCATTTGTCCTTCAAAACCATCCTTTGTCAGAAAGTATGGAGTGGTCATAATCCCCGCATTATTCAGTAGCACATCCAGTATATTGTAGTGTTCTTTAAACTTTGAGGCAAAACTTTTAATGGAAGCCAGATCCATCAGGTCTAATTGCATGACAACTATCTTTCCATTAGTTTGTCCTATTTGGGCTTTAGCAGCTTCTCCCTTTTCAACATCACGACTTGCAAGTATCACTTCTGCACCTTTTTCAGCAAATGCTTTAACTGATTCATAACCCAGCCCACTATTTCCACCTGTAACGACTATAACTTTTCCTTTAAGGTCAGGGATATTATCGGGGGTCCATTTTTCTTTATTCATTTTTTTAGTTTTAGATCTTAGTCTATTAACAGCTTCGGAATAAGAATGTTTGTGAATAATCTAAACTATGATTTATAGATGTGATAAATGGATAATGTCTTTCGGAACTAAAATTTTTTTATCGTGAGCTTTAAACATGGAATTGATCATTGCTAATCCTATTTGTGTTGTATTAACTACAGAATTAGGGGCAAGAGCTTTGATAAGTTTTACCAGCCATAAAAAATAATCGTACATAAACTGGTAGCTTTTTGTCCTGGATTTTATTCCTCTTAGTGGAATAATCATTCCTGGCCGGAACATAAAAGCCTGTTTAAAACCCAGGTTAAGTAAGTCATTTTCTGTTTTTCCTTTTATACGTGCCCACATCATCCTGCCTTTTTCTGTTGAATCTGTTCCCTGTCCGGAAATATAATTGAAGGTCATAGCCGGATTAATATCATGGAGAGTTCTGGCCAGCGAAAGGGTAAAGTCATAAGTTATTTTTTTATATTCTTCTTCCTTCAGTCCTGCTGCACTGATTCCCAGGCAAAAGAAACAAGCATCGTATCCTGATAGTTGATTTTTTACTCCGGAAAAATTTGAAAAATCTTTATGGACTAGTTCTTTCAGCTTGCTATTACTGATTCCCACTGGATTTCGGCCTAAAACAAGCACTTCATTTATGGCTTCATGATCAAGGCATTCCAACAGAACCCCTTTGCCTACCATACCCGTGGCACCGGTGATAATTACTCTTTTAGTCATAATAAATTTCTTTTCTAATTATGATCCTCATCGAATATTGGTTTAATTTTCTAATAGTTTTTCTTTTTAATTTTCTGAAATTCTTTTGTATTCGCCGGGCAAAGTATATACTCCTGTTCTTTTTAAATCCTGAAATATACTTATATGCCTTTTCCCAATCAATATTATATTCATTAAAAGAATCGGGGCCGGTAACAATATCCGACATATGTTTCTGCTCATATAACCGGGAATATTGCGCATTACGGGCGTGGTTCGACATAAGGACAGGACCTGTAACTTCACTTATATCGCGGAACATTGAATCAGGAGGCCAGGAGGATAATTCCTCCTTATTCTTGTATGATGATTCAAGAAAAACTTTGCGGATAGCTTGAACATGGCGCGTAGGAGGGGAAGATGTAAAGTTAAAATAATGAGGTGCAAATTTGTGCACCATCCCGCTTACCGAATGATTATATTCAGGATACTTTACCCGTAATGAAAATCCACAGGACGAGGTTTTATAATTGCGATGCCAATTACTATATTTTCCCAGAGGAGTGTTTTTACTATAGAGCAGGTCCCACTGTAGTATTTGATCACAGCCAAATATTTTTAACGGAGGTAGCTTTACTGATGTACTTTCTTCTGAAAGAACTTTGTGAAATTGTTCCACAAAATTTACTGGTAAACAATCATCGTCATCGTGATTTGAGGTAAGTATATAGTCCGGTTTTCCCTCAATAAAGGTTTTTAGCCAATCCAGCTGGTCAAGCCTAAGGGTTGAGTTATATTCAACCAGAAAAGTTTTTTTCCGGGCTTGAACTAATTCACTTAACTTCTTTTTGTAAGAGAAGCCGAGGTCTTTATCAATGACCAGCACCCAGGTAAAATTCTGATTGCTTTGGCCAAGTATTCCGGGTAAACAAAGCATTTCAAATAGTTTGAACCGATAGTCCAGGTATTTTTTAGTAAGGGGGTAAATATAAAATGCCAGCCCCGGCCATCGTAAATGCTTAAAAGCATTTTTGCCACGAAAACAAAAATGAGTAATTATTATGTGCTGGAATTGCTTGGGCATTTATTTAGTCTTGTAATGCAATGTTACAAATTTTTCAAACCAATAAAAAAGTTCTATATAATTATTGAAAGAAGAATATCATAGTTTTTCAATTTTCAATTAAAGGGGCTCAATCGTCAGATATTATTTATCAAGGCTTCAAGTTGGCGAATTTGTTTGGGAGGGGCCGGAACAGTAAAAGTTTCTTCGTTTTTAAAAAGCTGACAGATTTTTAACCTTCTGTTGGCTTTAATAAGGTAATCCATATTGATCAGGTGCGACCTGCTTATCCTGAAAAATTTTGTGTTGTTGAGCATTTCCTGCACTCTTCCGATATTAACAGTTACCACCTCTTTACGGTTTAAACTGAAATGGATTTCGGTATAGTTCACTTCTGCTTTGCAAAATACAATATCGTTTTCCGCTACATAAATGTATCCTGTGCGCGTATTAAATGAAATTTTTCCTGACCGGTTAAGAATCTCAAAAAGTTTATCTACTTTGTTTTCACTTAATTTTTCAAGTTGCTTTTCCGTAAAACGATTAACTGTTTGTTTTAATTCGCTAAAAACTACCGGCTTTAATAAATAATCAAAGGCAGCAACTTTCATCGCATTTATCGCATATTCATGATGGGCTGTAACAAAAATAACGGTGGTGGATAGCTTAAATTTTTTAAGTAATTTAATGAGTTCAAAACCATTTTTCCCTGGCATTTGAATATCCAGAAAAATCAAATTGGGCTTCAATTCCAATATCTTTTCAAACCCTTCATCCACTCCTGACGCTTTCGCTTTTATTTGGATGTTTCCTAAACGAAGAAGTTGTCGCTCAAGAATATTCCTGGCTTCTTCTTCATCATCAATAATAATGGCCGAAAAATAGATATCGCTCATGTTCTTAGTTGGTTTTTGTTATCGTTAATATGACTTCCGTTCCTGAGGCATCGCCTTTATCGTCTAGTAAGTCCTTTATCGTTTGGGTTATCTGATAGGGGTATATTTTTTTGTATAGATCAAAAATCTGACGGATGATAGCCATTCCTCTTTTTGTGCTGCTTTTATTGAATTCGGCGGCTTTAGTTCTTCCTATCCCATCATCTTTCACTGAGATGGATAATTGATTTGAATCCTGAAAAATGGTGATCGAAACAAGGCCCTTCCCTTCTTTATTCATCAAACCATGTTTAATAGCATTCTCCACATAAGCTTGTATGATCATTTTGGGGACCTGAAAATTTTGATCTGTACTTTCTCCTATGATAACTTCGAATTCAAATTTGTTTTTAAATCGGGATTTTTGAATCTCTAAATAGTTTTTTACAAATTCCAGTTCATCTTTTAAAGGCCTTGCTATTTTTTCGCTATCTTTTAATGTATTTCTTATCAGGTGGGCAAAGCGCGAAAAGTAGTCGTATACGGTATCCGGATCATTTTTATATACCATGGAGCCAATCATATTGATAGCATTAAATGCAAAGTGTGGGTCAATCTGGTTTTTGATAGTTTTTAGCTGTAATTCAATCTTTTCTCTTTCAGCTCTGGCATTTCTTTTCTGAATATGGAAAAGCCTTAAAATTGCCAGGGTTATGACTAAAAGAACAAAAATGCTAATAAAAACCAGAAACCAGGTCGTTTTCCAAAAAGGTGGGAGAATCCTGATTTGAAGGATTGCTTCATGCGAACTCCATTGTCCGTCGCAATTGCTCGCTTTAACCCTAAACGTGTAGTGTCCTGCATCCAGATTAGTATAGGTAGCTGAATTTTGATCTTCTATAAAGTTCCATAACGTTTCAAAACCTTCCATCTTATATGCATACATAAGCTGGTTAGGAAAACTTAAATCGAGAGAAGAAAATGTAAAAGAGAAAACGCTTTCTTTATAGGTAAGTGTTAACTGATCGAGATAGGTGATATGCTCTGTTAAATAGTAGGAATTTCCTTCCTTAAAAACTTTGCCATGAGTTTCTTCAGCTTTATGAAAGCCAACGGAATTATTAAAAATTTTAAAATCGGAAATAATTACTTTAGGATTATATGTGCTGGATTGTATGCTATCTGGATGGAAATAAGTCATTCCCTTTAAACCACCAAAATATATATTTCCTTGTTTATCTTTATATGATGCCCCCTGATTAAATTCATTCCCATGAATCCCATCATGTTCATAATAAGCGACAATAGCCGGGTCAAATGGGTCTGATTCTAAACTTTCTATTGCGTGATTCTCTTCAGTTATCCATTTTGCTTTATTAAGCCTCAATTTAGCAATACCACGAAATGTACTCATCCAAATATTTCCTTTCCGATCTTGTTGTAAACCAAAAATTACATTGCTTGGCAAACCCTGCTTGGTTGTAATATTCCGAAAGGTTATTTGGCCATTCTTTTCTGTTGCCCAATTCAATCCGCCCTGTGTTCCCAACCACATCCTGTTTTCGTTATCAAAAAGAATAGCCCATACGTTATTATTGGAAATACAATCCGGCTTGTCTTCCACGTAACAATAGTTAGTAAAACTATCTTTGGATGAATTAAATTTGCTTAAACCTCCTAAGTATGTGCCGACCCATATATTACCCTGCCAATCCTCATTTATTGCCAGAACAGTGTTTGAAATAAGTGAGGTGCTGTCTTCAGGATCATGTAAATAGGATTTGAATGCATTGCTGTTTTTATCAAATTTATTTAACCCCCCACCGCGGGTTCCTACCCATAAAATTCCCCGGCTATCTTCATACATTGCCATCACCCTGTTATTTGAAAGACTATTGATGTGTTTGTTATGGAGGTAATTTTTTATTTCCCCACTTTTTTTATCTATACTATTAAGTCCTCCCCCGTAAGTCCCGATCCAGATCAGCCCCTGTCTGTCTTCAAGCAACGACCAAATTCGATTTCCTGAAATACTTTTGATATTCCCAGGGTTTGCTTTCCATACCTGAAATTTATTATCTCCATTGTGTAATAGGTTCAAACCTGCCCCATCTGTCCCAACCCAAAGCGTATTATCTGAGTCAATCAGAAAAGACATCACACTTGGACCTGAAAGTGAAAGCTTATTTTCAGATACTGTGCTTAAGGTGAAAAACGATTTTTTAACCACATTCACTTTCATCAAACCTTCATCCATACCAACCCAGTAAAACCCTGACATGTCGGGAAGAATACACCAAACATTATTTCGGGCATGGTCAGTGGTTTTAGCCTTTTGAAATGAAATTTCTTTAAATGAATTGTCTAATAGATTAACATGGAATAAGCCATGTTGAGTTCCTGCCAGAAAACTATTTTCCGATACAAAGTTCAGCGCCCAGCATGTATTAAATGTCTCATTTAGTGGTAATTTTTTTAAAAGCCGGGTTTCTGGATTGGCTTTCCAAATACCTCTGTTTGTCCCCACGAAAACCAAGTTTCCAACTTCCCTTATAACCCATACCACCATGTTTTCATCCTGACTATTCTCCTTTGGAACAATGGGGTAATATTCTTTCTTTTTTTGATCAAAAATGAATAATCCTTTTTGGGTACCAACCCATAAATTGTTATTCCTGTCAAGAAATAATCCAGAAATCATCAGGTTAGATATTGAAGAGGAATCCGACTCGTTCTGCCCTGCAAAAGAAAATATTCCGCTTTTGGGATGGAAAATATTTAGGCCATAATTAGTACCTGCAAATATATTTCCTGCTATATCTGTAGTTACCGCCCAAACGGTATTATTGGAAATTCCCTGTGTGGATTTCGCATTTGTTTGATACCTGGTAAATTCCCGGGTTTTTTTACAAAATTTGTTTAGTCCTCCGCTCATGGTACCAAGCCAGAGGTTCCCATTCAGATCCTCACATATAGAAAGAATATAATTGTCGGAAATGCTTAAGGTGTCTCCGGGTTGGTTATGGAAATAAACAAAAGAATTTCCATCATATAAGTTTAGTCCATCCTGGGTACCTATCCAAAGTAACCCATCTTTATCCTGATGCAGGCAATTAATGGTAGATTGTGACAGTCCGTTACTGCTTGTGATCAATTCAAAACACTTGAACTCCTGTGAGAAAGTTTTTGTAGATGTAAAAATGAATGAGAAGAGAATTACCCATAAAGGCAAACAATATATATAATTTTGATGAAAAATACGTTTGGCCAACCTCTTGTATAATTGATAGCACACAAATATAAAAAAATATGAGTAAAAATATGAGCTATAAATACAATTAGTTAATCAAGGCCCGTATCAAATAATCACAAATGAACGACATCTTATTGAGGAACCTGTGTAGATTTGCTGTAGTTAATCTTCCACTGGTCATTTTTATCCAGGTTATCTGCCTGCCCGTTAAGATTACCATCTGAATCTAAATATCCAAAGCCTCCGGCCTGATTGCCCCACGGATTGCTTTTATCATTATTATCAATTACTCCATTTGCATCAAAATCTCCGGCAAACATACCAAAATTTCCGTTTCCCAGGTCTTTTTGTGCGGCTGTTCCGTAGGCCTGGCCCGCACTTAAAGTAAAATCATACGTATAATCTCCACCAACTTCAATTAATGGAGAAGAAGACATAATTGAAAGATGGTTCCTGTGATAAATGACAGCAAAAAGCTGATTTGTAACATTATAATTTAAATACAAAGGCCAATAATTATAGGGGCTTACAATATCCCCATTATTTAGTAACAGTGCAGCATAGGTCCCTACTGAAGTAGCCGGAGTGGCCGCTGCTGCCGAGGATGCATCCCTGAACTCAACTAACACCCAGTCAACCACCGTTGATTCGGGGGGAGCTGATATCCCTTCAGAGCCCAAATGATTCCATGGTGGAGCTGTATAGGGATTGGATAAAGGGATCAGCAGCTGGTTATTTAAGTCAGTATTCATAGCTGTTCCATTAAAGGGCCCTTCCAAAAAAACCCTTAAATCTACATTTGCTCCCGGGCATTCAACCTTATAATTATCCCAATAACTGGATTGGTTTCCCGAACAAAACAGACCCGCTTTTCCATTTGTAAATGTATTGTCTTCCACATCAAATATTTCAATTCCGTCGATGGTTATAATGATTCTGTTGTTGATAGAATATATTCTGAAATTATACCATTGGTTTGCAGTATAGCCAATGTTGTCCGAAGCAAGGATGGTCTGCACTCCATTTTCCCATTTAACGAGATGCCGGTAGGTAGTTTGCAATTCCCAGTCGAACATATACATATTTTGTTCATCCTGCCAATTGAAAACAAAACCAATATTGTCATTGTCGCTCGACATCATTTCGCCGGAAAATACATAGTCTTCCCAAAGAAAGCTTCCTGTTAAGGCGAAGCAACCTCCTAATAAACTTGATTCATAGTAATTTGACGTTTGTCTGATATTCCCGTTTGCTTCGCTCCAGGTTCCGTTTTTTATCCACCATGACGGATCAATTATATTATCATTGAAATCATCTTCATATTTTAAACATTGATCAATAGGCAATATTTCGATAAAACCTGATTTCAATTCGCTATCGTTACCAAAATAATTACTTGCCGTTAACTCTATATCGAACAATCCACCCGCATTATATACATGTGTGGGATGCTGATCTGTAGCAGTCTGGCCGTCGCCAAAATCCCAATTCCAGGAAGTTGGGCCTTGGGCAGATTGATCACTGAATTGAAGCGGATTTCCTACAAAATTGGTTTGCAGGTCAACTCCAAAATCTGCAACGGGAGGGAGGTCGCTAATACAAAAATTATCCAGCCATACAATCTCACTTGCATTTAGAAATTCAGCAACGATTTCAAAACTGTTAACATAACTAACCAGGCTACTCCAGGTCCCGGATTCCATAACCCAATAAGTTTCATCTACCGGAAAAACAAATGTTTTATATCGATCATATGCTGAATTTATTGTATTATCCATAAGGAATTTCGCTGCTCCACCCGGCCCGCTTATCCGAATAAAATAATCGTTATTTAAAAGTGTGCCCGAATAATTGGTTATTTTAATATCCATTCTGATGTCGGCTCCATGGTTATCAAGTTGGGACCAATCGCCAAGGTATTTTGGTGGTGGAAATGCCTTTGAAATACCTGATCCGTCAGTAATTCGGATGCATCTTCCGGGGTTCCCGCCTGAGGAATAATTACTTACGCCACCTGTAGATGCAAAAGACCAGCCATCATATCCACCTTCCTCAAAATCGGAACAAATTACCGGAGTTACAGGAATAACCGCAGGAGTAATAGATAGTATAACGTTATCCAGTCGTACATACTCATCACCACTGATGTATTCAGTCCGGACTATCAATTCTGAGACCTGCTGCAATAAAAGATTCCAGTCCCCTGATATCAGTGTCCATTCTGTAGGATCGAGATGTGCTGTATAGTTATTCCAAACATCAAGTGGAGGTTGCACCGGCGTAAAGGCCCGTGCTTCTCCACCAGGTCCTTTAATTTGAAAAACAAAAGTTGCTGATGAATAACTCCCGCTTAATTGATGAACAAAAATATCCGCTGATACATAATCACTAACTGTAGCTGCTGACCAATCGCCAAGAAATTTTACAGGAGCAAATCCATTGTTCCAATCTCCTGTCGCATCATCATCTACCCTGAAACAACCTCCGGGATTCCCGTTAGAAGCTTCCCAGTAATAGTCACCATCGCCTTCAGAATGCCAGTTGTCAGTTCCAAGTTCAAAATCAGAAATTACCTGTCCAATGCTTAGCTGTGGAAGGATTAAACCTGAAAGAAAAATGAACAAAAGTTTTTTCATATGATATGAATTTTTGATATGGACATTAAAAGTATACTATTCAAAGATATTATTTGAATACTATTGTTAGCTATATTGCGGCAAAGAAAAGTAGTTCAATTTGCCATTTTTATTATTGACTCAATTCCTTCATCATTTTTTTTAGTTCCTCTATTTCCGACCGCATATTTTCAAGAGATTTTTGCTGTTTTTTTATCATTTCATCCTGCCTTACGTTTTCCTTTATTATTTCCTGCACAGCAGCAATGGTTACTATTTGGGCGTTGTAACTATCCATTTGAAGAATTTCATTTTTGTCAGTATCAAGATATTCACCACTACCTTTAACTGCTTCTGGGAAAACCTCCTGGTATTCCTGTGCGATGAAATTATAATAGTAAATATCTTCTATTTCAGGATGTTGATTTTTCCATTCCTGTGTATATTTAAATTTTACAGGATGGAGCTTCATAAGGATTTGCCCAGCATTGTTAATATCATGAATATCTGTTTTTATTCTTTTATCGGAATTTGCAAGCCAGCTTCCGGCAGTGGTTTTTGATGCATTGCCATTTACTTCCAGCATATTGGCCGTGGGGGTGCGCCTTATTCCCAGTTTTCCATCATTCGCTATAGTCCAAATGTTTCCGAGGCCACTTTTGTAAAAATATCCGTAATCATTCAAGGAGTACCATACCCAATCATCAATCACTGTGCTACTGGCACGGTCGCGGAACTTAAAACCGCCAGTAGGGCCTGTGGCCAGTAATTCTGAGCCATTCACATGCAGGGTATGTTCGGGTGAAGTGGTGCCTATACCCACATTGCCGCTTGATTGCTGTGCAAAAAATACGGTTGCTCCACTGTTATTATAAATTTGGAGTCCATTTAAAGTTTCATTATTAAAAATGTGCCACTTGTCTGTTGACCCCTCGTATAGACGGATACCAGCATCCTGGTTGGCACTGCTCCCAATATAAAGGAATGAATTAGGGAATCCTGTACCTTGGATATGCAAACCGGATTGAGGAGTAATCGTGCCAATGCCAATTCTACCGGTGCTTAAATTTCCATATATAATTCCACCAATGTACAATTGGTTGGAACCATTGCCTACCGGTGCGTTTAAATCCGAACCAATAATAATGTTATTGGTTCCTGAGGTCAAATTATCCCCAGCGGAATAGCCAATGGCTATATTATTCCCACCTGTGGTATTTAATAATGCCTGGTAACCAATGGCAGTATTTCCTGAAGAAGTTTGACTTGAATAGAGAGAGCGATAACCCTGGGCAGTATTGGAGCTTCCGGAAGTATTTCCAAACATTGACTGAAAGCCTATGGCACTATTATTCCCACCTCCATCATTTGAATATAATGATCCATTTCCTGCTGCCGTATTCGAACTTCCCGAAGTATTCGAATTTAGACTTCCGCTGCCAACAGCAGTATTATACCATCCGCCAGAATTATTTTGCAAGGTAAATCCTCCAATGGCAGTATTTTGACCACCTGTTGAGTTACTGTACAGGGCCCTGTAACCAAAAGCTTCATTACTACTTCCGCTGGTATTGGTTGCCCCGGCATTATATCCAACAAAAGTATTATTATTAGCTGACAGGTCATCATTAGCGCCGGCATTCTGGCCAACAAATACTGAATTCCCTGTTCCCGTTTGCCAGATATGGCCGGCAACATCCAGTTTTGCCCCGGGAGCAGTAGTTCCAATTCCTATATTACCATTGGTAAGATTTCCATAAAGAACACCCCCAAGATACATTTGATACGAACCAGTAGGATTAGGGGCAGAGCATCCGATTAAAATATTATTAGATCCGGAAGTTAAATTAGCACCTGCTGAATTTCCAATTGCAATGTTATAGTTTCCTGTACTATTTTGTAATGCATAATAACCAAGAGCAGTATTGCCGTTTCCTGTTTCGTTATTATATAAAGAGAAGTATCCCTGTGCTGTATTATAGCTACCGGAAATATTATCATGCATAGAATAATAGCCCGAAGCGGTATTGCTCCCGCCACCATCATTAGTAAGCAGGGCGCCATAACCCAGGGCCGCATTTGCATTACCTGAAGTATTATAATTTAAGCTGGCATAACCTACGGCAGTATTAGAATGCCCGTCGTCATTTGAGGATAAGGCTGAACTGCCAATAGCCGTGTTTTGATAACCAGTTGAATTGCTGTATAAAGCATTGTTACCCAAAGCCGAATTATTATACCCTGAAATATTACTAAAGCCTGAATTATATCCGATAAAAGTGTTGTAATTATCCGAAAGGTCATCATTGTATCCTGCATATTTACCAAGAAATACGGAGTTGCCGGTACCGCTTTGCCAGATACGGCCATTCACATCCAACCTTGCACCCGGCGTGGTGGTTCCTAAACCTGTGTTGCCACTGGAAGCAATATACAACGTTCCATCTGGTGCTGACCAGCTTTTACTAAGTGAGAAATCATTGTTCCCAATCATTCCCAGGGCCCACTGATCCGTAAAGTCAGTACTGAAGTTTACATAAGCCGCATTGGTTGAATTTTGCCTATCCAGCTTCAATAATGAAGATCCTGAATTTGACTGTAGGCTGATAATTGCATATCCGGTATTATTCCTGATATCCAAATCAACAATTGGGCTTTGGGTACCTAAACCAATTCTTTTGTTGGCAAGATCACCATATAGGGTATTTCCAAGATTCATAAAATCAGAACTAGCTGTACTTCCTGCCAAGGCATTGGCACCAATAACGATGTTGTTGGATCCAGTGTAGTTCCCCTGTCCGGCAGTATAACCTATAGCTACGTTGTTGCTCCCGGTTGAATTCCAGTAGCCGGCATTATACCCAATATAGGTATTGTTGTTATTGCTCAAATCGTCATATTTCCCGGCTCCCTCTCCCAGGAAAATGGAATTGCCTGTACCCCGCTGCCAGATGTGGCCAAAAACATCCAGTTCAGCCCCGGGTGTATCTGTTCCAATCCCCACATTCCCTGAATTATAGAAAACAGATGACCCGTTTTTACTCCAAATATGTTCACCAGTACTTTCGGCAAATAGTGCATAGGGTACACTCAACAATTCGGAGGTGCCCATTGGAATATATGAACTTCCCCCTGTGATATCCAATTCTGTTTGCAGGAACTTAATATCCGATCCCCAATCAATGTTGCTCATTGATCCTGATACCAGAATCCCATTTCCAACTTCCACATTCACCAATCCAAAAGTGTTGGTTTGGACATTATGAATTTCACGATACAATACAGTACCTCCTGCACTTCCATCACGGATACTGAATCTCAGGCTCACGTTTTGATTTTGAATTACTTCCCCTGAAACATCCCTAACAAGAGTTTGATATTTGAATGCCTGTGGGCTTTGGGCTAATACCACCAAAGCTGGCATCAGTAAAAGGCTGGTTAGCAAAATCGATAAGGTTTTCATAAATTTCTTGTTTTTAATTTTAATGAATGATCTTTATTTTTAAAGTCTTCTTTAATCGGAATAAATAATAAGTGATATAATTTACTTTTCATGACACTTATAATTATTATTTTCTGGCAGGTAATAGATGAATAAATTAGCAGTCGCGATGGCAGAATTATATTTATGCAACAGCTCACCCAATTCAGGGAAAACCATTTATATAAATATTGCCATTTTATGTGGTCGGAAGATTGATTTCCCAATGTTTTTTTGATCATTTCTTATGACCACCTAAAAGTATAGATAAAAATCTTTGGCAGGCTATGTTAGAGAATTATTTTTTTTAGGGTATTTGTCCAGATTTTCCATTATTATCATACCAAACATCATTTTTATCCTGATTGTCCACCTGTCCATCCATTGTAAAGTCACCAAATAAATACCCTTTCAACCCGGATTCTATCATCCAAACAGATGATAGGTCAATCAAATCAATATTGCTATTGGCATTTCCATTCCCGCCTATCATACCATAAATACCCCCCAAGTTGTTTTGACCATTTCCATAGGCCTGGTTTGCAGATGTTGTAAAATCATACGAATAAATACCTCCTGATTCGACTAAAGGAATTGCGACAAAATTGGCAGATGGTTTCTATGCCAGATCACCACAAACAGATTATTATTCAATGAATAATTTGTCGATAGGAGAGAGACACCATCCAAATCTACAATTTTACCATTGCTTAAAAGAAAAGCAGCCTGCCGAACAAAGCTTGTGGTCTCTGTTGCGGAGGCTGCGTCTGGGGCGTCTCTCCCTTCTATAAGTACCCAATCAACAACCTGGTTGTTGGGTATTGAAGCAACTGATTCTGTCCCCGGATAATTCCAGGGTGGTATATTATAAGGATGACTTAACGGTAATAAAGATAAGTCGTTAATGCCGGCATTCATATTTGTTCCGTTAAATGGTCCTTCAAGGAAAACTTTTAAATCAACAACCAAATGTAATATGGCCTGTTGAAATTCATAAGCACCCATATCAATGTTTCCATCAAAAATCCGGGGATTTAGTGCCAGGTCAGTATTATAAATATTTAATGAACCTCCGTTGTAATACAAAATCCAGTTGGTTCCCGAAGATTCTAAATATGGATAGGCAGAACCGCTTGTCCCCAATGGAACACCTGAATTAATACAAGGCGAAGTACTGCTTACCGAAAAATCATTCCCGACTGGATTGGTAAACTGAGGATCAGCATTGATATTAAAAGCGTTGTCATAATCAAAATTATAATTGGCTCCGGAGCCTGAACCACCGAATGACTCTTTTCCGCCTTGTACATTACAATAATGAAATTGCGGTTCGGATGTTTCCAGTTGAATATGAACCTGAGAGCCATTGGGCGAAGTATTTTCCCATAAAATCGTGTTGAAAAACTTGGGAGAAAGTTGCATAAAAACGCCTCCGCCACTTGTTGTCCCATTATTCTGTGCAATCACGACATTGGAACAGCGAAAAGATCCTGAACCGAAAAGATGAAGACCGCCCCCGATTCCTGCTGTATTTCCTGAAATCACAGAATTACATAGTGATATTGGGGTAGCTCCCAAATAATAAATGGCCCCACCGGCACCTCCTCCGTTATTGCCAGTAAAGCTACATCTGTTAATATTGAGTGTAGCATGATATATGTTTATAGCCCCACCCTGGTAAATAGCAGAGTTTCCGGAAAACGTACAGTCTTCAATAAGACCCGATGTCACATTGTACCCAAAGTCCAGGGCCCCGCCATATAAGTAGGTCGAATTGTTTGTAAAGTTACAATTGCTAATTAAAAGGCTGGACGATCCGTCAATTTGGGCAACTCCTCCGGAACCTCCATAATTTCCGCTAAATGAACAATTGGTAATTGACAAATCACCATAGCTGAATTTAAGGGCACCTCCATAATTCCATGCCCAGTTATTCAGAAAATCGCAGTTGTCAATTGTTATATTGCTAATCCACGATTTGATTGCCCCTCCATCATTATAAGAGGCAGATTTGTTATTTATGAAATCAGTTTGACTTATAGAAATTCCTGAATTATCTGACCATATACTCCCGCTATTTCTTCCTGTATTGTTTCTTATAATTGAATTTTTCAATTGAAAGGTTGACATGTAGGAATAAATTCCTGCACCTTTCGAATCAGGATCACTATAATTATTGTATGCGAAACCCTGCTCTATGGTCAGCCCATCCAAAATAAAATTATCAATTCCCTCAAGATAAAAAACATGATAACAATTATCGAGACTGTCGCCAATAACGCCCACATCACCGCTGAGGACCGTTTCATGGGTAATAAAATCACGCAGAGAAAGATCAAAAGTAACCGGGTCCTCATTCCCGGCAAACCCTCCATAAATACTGATATTATCCCTGGATTGGAAGGATTTATAACGATCGCCTGATGTTGAAGGGATGTTGGTTTCGGGATAATAAGTTCCAGATGCCACCCAGACCTGCTGGCCGGCAACGGCAATATCCATCATTGTTTGCGGGCTGGGCGAGGCATTGGCCCAGGAAGTACCATTCTGATATCCTGCACCTCCGGGCACAACAAAAAGGATATTAGTACCTGTGCCACTCCCACTTTGTACCGTATAGGCCCCATACATGTCCTGATTTAATCCTTGAAGGGAATATGGATCGCTTCCTGATGCTGCCTGAATTCCTTCCATTTGCCATGCTGTACCTTTGTATTGGGTTAATGTGCAATTGTTCCTGTCAAAAATCCCACCTTCCAAAAACCCATCCCATTGCAACTGAACATCGTAGTCAATTGAACCAAAATTGCCATCAGCATCATTAATTACCCATGTATGCATTACGGTTTGGTTTAAATTGCTTACACTTGATCCTGTGAGGCCGTTATCCAAAACATCATGAAAAACCCGCACGCTAAAGTCGTCTGCCAGATTATGATTGGTAAGAGTTACCGGAACAAAATCCGTAAGTGTACCAACCGGAAAATTAACAGGGCTTGACCCAACAGACATCTGCAATGTACCCATCCCATCGGTTTTGATGAAATGGCTATTATCCCCTCCCAAAATTATCGCACCAGAAAACAAAATAAGATCATTATTTACCAGGCGCATTGTGCCCAGGTTTATATCAAGCTGGTTACCGATGTATGTCGGAGCATCAAGGAAAACATTTGTTTCAATTTTTAATGAGGGAAAAACGGGGTAATAACTTCCACCAATCATATGAGTGCCCAGTCCGGTAATTTTTACCTGACCCCCTGTCGTTGGGAGGAATACGGCAGCGGTTGAATTTTGGATCCAATCGCCATCCAGGTTGATTGTTCCGGCATTCTGAATCCGTCCATTTTGTTGATTGATATAATCACTGTTAAGTTTAATTGCTGCTCCGTTTTGGATGACAATGGCCGCACCATTGTTGACTAGCGATTGTGCCGGTAACAAAAATGATTGAACCAAAAACATGAATAATATTATTTTTTTCTTTTTCATGATATTACTTGTTTAATTGGTTTTTGAGTGCTTCAATTTCAGCTTGCATTGCTTCTATCATGACCTGCTGTTCCTGTACAGCTTTTACAAGGGGTACTACAAACTCTGCATATCGAAGGCCGTATGTGTCTTTTTCATTTTTGGGTGCATCCACACCACTAAATTCATAATTGACTGAACGGGCAGCCTGTTCCACATCCTGCGCAAGGAAACCAGTAAACTTCATGGTTTCTTTTCCTGATTCTGCTAAGACTTCAGCTTTTTCATTATTATCTACGCCAAGGAAATCATTAATAGCTTGAATATCCAGGTTATAGGTTACCGGTTCAAGAAGTTGGATAAAATCCAAACCCGGAACATCCTTGCTAACATTTGTTTTAAACCGTTTATCTGAAATGTTGGTCCAGTTTGCATAGCCTCCAATACTGGTAACTCCACCATCTCCTAAACGGATTTGATTACTGGCAGTGATGGATACTGCATCACCAAGTGCAGCAGAATTAGAGATATAACTACCTGGAGTAGTTGCATAGGCCCCAATTATTGTATTATATGAACCCTGTGGTAACGCATAAGCTGCCTCAATACCTACTGCTGTATTCCTGTTTCCATAATCCACTGAATGCAGGGCTTTGTCTCCGATAGCTGTGTTTCCGTATCCTGAAGTGTTTGTATATAACGCTTGCTGGCCCATCGCAGTAATACCAAAAGCTACAATACTTTGCCATGCAGCTTCTGAACCCACAGCCACATTTCCAGAAGTATTGTTGTTGTATAAGGCATTCAATCCAATGGCGACTGAATTACTTCCACTAACATTTTGTGATAAAGCAGAAACACCCATAGCCACATTCAAATTCCCCCCTGAATTGTGATATAGAGCCTGGAAGCCATTGGCGGTATTATTTGAACCCAAAATATTGAAATTAAGGGCCTCCACCCCGGTAGCTGTATTTTGATATCCTTCTGTATTGGAAGAAAGAGCAGAATTTCCATGTGCCGTATTAAAATATCCTGTAGTATTTGCATAAAGCGACTTTCTGCCTGTCGCAGTATTCCAAAAGCCATTTACATTGTGAAGCAAAGCGCTTGAACCAATTGCTGTATTGTCTGATTGTGTGTTGTTGTAAAGTGCAGAATCTCCAATGGCCACTATTTCATTTCCAGAGTTGTTTGTGAACAATGCATTTGCCCCCACTGCAACATTGTGATTGCCTGATTGATTTAATGCAAGGGATACATAACCCATTGCGACATTTGAAGAACCCTGGTTGTTACTCGCTAGTGCCCGACTTCCAAATGCACAATTATTATTACTGCCTAAGTTTTGGTTAAGCGTATTATATCCAAATGCACAGTTATTATCCCCTGTATTTGATTGCCAAAGGGAATAGGATCCAACAGCGGTGTTATAGCTTCCTAAAGTATTGTATTGAAGAGAAAAAGCACCAATAGCAGTATTATTTAGAGATTCGTTAGAATAACTACTATTGTAATTATTTCTATAAAGAGCTTTAGCTCCAATAGCTGTATTTGCATACCCCTTTATATTTCGTTTCAAAGCCTCGTATCCCATAGCCGTATTAAATGACCCTGTGTAGTTATTCATCAGTGTTTTGTTTCCTACCGCGGTATTTTGGACACCTTCCCAAAATACCGGATCTCCAGTATCAGAGTTGTAAAAAAGAGCTGAATCCCCAATGGCTACAAGACCTGATATGCTGTCGTTATAATTTAATGCCCCCCTGCCAATGGCAATATTGCTTATTCCTATTGAATTATACTGACCAGCATTTTCACCAATGAAAATATTTGGAGCGAGTGGAATTATATGGGTTGAATCCATCTTTAGAACTTCGGCATTATTTACATAAAACCTTATGGTATCATCATCCAATACCCCGCCGGTAGTAATTTTTGTGTCAAAATCAAAATCGGCTAGTTCATATGAAAATTCACTAGTGAGGTAATTCCAATTGCCCCCTTTAAAATAAAGAAAGCTCTGAACATCTGTGCCATAAATTAGAAGCCCTTCGGCCGGATTGCTTATCGCATAAGCTTCGACTACTGACATCCTGGGAACCAGCAAACCTTGTGTGGTAGATTTTACATCAAGAATAGCCGATGGATCGGCGTTGGATTCGTCGTTGTTAATTCCAACGCCCTGTGAGTAAGAAAAAAGCATAAGCATAGTAAATGCGAGCGATAATAATAGACTTTTTGTTTTCATATTAATTTGTTTTTATGTTGGCTTTATTTTGTTTTTTCAAGTTTCTCGATGCGTTCTTTCAGTAATCGGTTTTCTTCGGCAAGTTCCTGAACTGCTTTTACCAGGGGCACAACAAACTCTGCATAACGCAATGAATACAATTCATTTTCGTTTTCCGGGATATCCACTCCACTGAAATCATAATTTGATTGTTGCGCTGCCTTTGCAACTTCCTGAGCCAGGAAGCCCGTCATTCTTATTTGTTCGATGTCGTATTTTCCGGGCCAGTCTTCGGTTTCTTTTCCGGAGTACATCATCTGATTTTGTTTGTGGATGTTCAGGTTGTAGGTTACGGGTTTGAGTTTCATTACAAAATCAAGTCCGGGCACATCTTGCTTAATGTTATCCTTAATGCGTTGGTCACTGTAAACACTCCAGTCCACATACCCACCAATCCAGCCCACACTACTATTTCCTATTTCCACACGGTTGGATGGATTTGCCACATTGGTACCAACAAGATATCCGATACCTGTATAATTAGAATACAAAGTAGTTCCGTATGGCCAGCCGTTATCACCTATAACAGTGTTTCCATTACCGCTGGTAAGATTGGATAATGCCCCCTGTCCAACAGCGGTATTATTATTTCCAGTACTGCTATATAAAGCTTGAAATCCAATGGCGGTATTATAGTTTCCGATGATATTGTGATGAAGTGCACTCCATCCATTGGCTGTATTATTGCTTCCCGAGCTGTTTGAATAAAGTGTCTGTGATCCTATAGCTGTATTCGAGTTCCCCGACTCGTTAAAATATAGGGCGTTTCTGCCAAAAGCAGAATTATCATCACCAGCTATATTACCATGTAAAGCATCCGCTCCGAATGCGGAATTAGAAAAACCTTCCGTATTCGCCACCATAGCTTCTGAGCCAAAAGCAGCATTTTTAAATCCTGAAGTATTTCCAGCCAATGACAAGTGCCCGAATGCGCTGTTGTTTGAACTGGTATTGGTGTATAATGCATGATAACCACTTGCTGTATTGCTGTATCCGGTTGAATTTGTATAAAGCGCTTTTGATCCCACAGCCACATTGCCGGTTTGAAGATTGTTATACAGTGCCGAATCGCCAATGGCAACTACGTTACTTGCCGTTTGACCTGTGTAAGCCGTACTTACACCCATAGCAACATTTGAGTGGCCGCTGATGTTATTATGAAGTGTCCGTGATCCAATACCGGTATTACCGGAACCGGAGACATTTTTATAAATTGATGTATATCCGATAGCCACATTGTAATGCGATGTTTGGTTATCGTGCAGTGCCTGAGTACCAACTGCAGTGTTTCTGGCACCATTATCATTAAAGAACATGCTTAAATAACCAACAGTAGTATTTTCGTAGCCTTGGTCGTTTGCGTATAAGCCTTTATAGCCTACAGCTGTATTACTGGAGCCCAAAGTATTCTGTTCCATTGCTCCATCTCCCAGTGCAGTATTGTTATTACCTGTTGTATTTGAGAATAACGCCCAACCACCAGTGGCTGTGTTGTAATTACCACTTGTGTTTTTATAAAGTGTATTGTATCCAATGGCTGTATTTTCATAACCTGTGGTATCCATATTAAGAGCCATTGCACCAAGAGCAGTGTTTCTGCTTCCTGATGTATTTGAAAGTAGTGCCCATGCTCCGATGGATGTATTTTCATATCCGCTGTTGTTCATTTGAAGTGAATTTGTTCCAATCGCTGTATTCAGGTTTCCGGTTACATTGGAGAACAAAGCATTCCACCCGGTTGCCGTATTGTAAACTCCTATTGTGTTAGAAAACAAAGCCTTAGAACCCACAGCCACATTTGCTGATGCCAGATTGTTGTAAAGCGCTGAATCACCAATTGCAACAATATTACTTGTGAATTGCCCATTAACAGCAGCACTTGCTCCAACAGCAACATTGGAAAATCCGGTAGTATTTTCAGCAAGCGCTCCAACTCCAATAGCTGTGTTATCACTCCCTGTAGTGTTTTCATAAAGTGCCGCAGCACCATTGGCTGTATTATTATTTCCTGAAGTATTCAGAAAAAGTGCCGTTGCACCATTGGCCGTATTGTAATCACCAGTTGTACTGTTCAATGACATTAAACCTATTGCCGTATTTCCAGAACCAATTGTGTTTGCCAATAAACTCTGGTAACCAATGGCTGTGTTGAAACTGCCTGTAAAATTGTCTTTTCCAGCCTCAAATCCAATAAAAATATTGTCTCCGGATGGCTCGAGGCGTTTTTCAGTAATCTGAAAAGATGGAGTGGTGGCATTGCCTGAGTAAAACCGGATAATATTATCATTCCCTTCGTCAACGGTAACTTTGGTATTTCCATCAATATCTGAAATTTCAGAGGATAGGGAGGTTGTACTTGATTTGATCTCCTGCCAGGCCGAATTGCTGTAATACCAAAAACTTTTAGAGTCGGTATCGTAAACCAAAAGACTATTGGCCGGTGTTGAAATGGCTGAACGTTGGGCTGTTGTCATGCGCGGCACCAGCATTCCCTGGGTTGTTGATTTCACATCAAGCATAGCCGATGGATCAGGATTGGATTCGTCATTATTGATGCCTACGCCCTGTCCAAAAGCGATGATAGTGCTTAGTAATAAAAAAGCTGAAATAAGAGTTTTAACTTTGTTCATGATGGTAGTTATTTGTTGAAGCCAAAGTAGTTTCATTTGGGGAGGTTGGCTTGTGGTATTTCTGCAATGACTTTTGCTATTTGAGCAAAAGGTGATTTGATAAGATTTACTGGCTTATTATCAACTTTTTTGTACAATCGAAAGTACCTGATTGCATTCGGTAATAGTAGATACCTTCCTTCAGTTGGTTATCCTCAAATCGGGCCGAATGATTTCCAGATTGCTGAAATTCATCCACAAGGGTTATTATATGTCTGCCTGATAGATCATAGATTTTTAGGGTCACATTTTCTGAATAAGGGATAAAATATGCTATAGTGGTTGCCCCTGAAAATGGGTTTGGATAGTTCTGATTCAGTTTATAGCCAATTGAATTCCAGGATTCATGGTCTGCAAAGCCAACCGTGCCATCCTGATCCGTATGCAGGAGCCAGATATCTTTTTGTCCGGCGCCATACGATGAAGTCCATCCGCTAACGATTAAACCTCCATCAAAGGTTTCCTCAACAAAACGGCCTACTTCAGAGCCACTTCCACCATAAGTCCGGGTCCATAATGTATCGCCACTTATATCCGTTTTAATCAGCCAGAGGTCAGGATCGCCATTTGGGGATAAAGAGAAGTTAAATCCACAAACAATAAAATCGCTTTCGGCTGTTTGGATAACGAAGTTCCCCACATCATTCGATGCTCCGCCAAAAGTTTTTGTCCAGATTGTATCGCCAAACATATCTGTTTTAATCAGATAAACATCCTGGGCCCCTGCTCCAAAGGAATTGGTATAACCTGTAATGATATAGCCCTCATCATAGGTTTGTTGCACTGAATTGGCTAACTCGTTCTGGTTGCCCCCATAGGTTTGTGACCATTCCATTTCTCCGAGGTGATCTGTTTTAATCAACCAGACATCGGCATTGTTAAAACCGGCAGGTTGTGTATATCCGGTAAGCACAAAACCATCATCCGAAGTTTGTTCTCCTGAAAAGGCAATATCGTTATAGTTACCCCCATACGTTTTCGACCACAGGGAGTCGCCTACACTGTTTGTTTTGATCATCCAAAAATCGGAACTGCCAGATCCGTAGGATTCAGTCGATCCGATGACCACATATCCGTTATCAGCCGTTTGGATCACAGAATTTCCGAATTCATTATTTGTGCCACCAAAAGTTTTCGACCACAGGGAGTCGCCAATACTGTTTGTTTTGATCAGCCAGACATCATAGCCCCCGGCTCCATAGGAAGTAGTATACCCGCTTAGGATAAAGCCGTTATCAGCAGTTTGCTTTACATCTATTCCTGCGTCATTGTTGATGCCACCATACGTTTTTATCCAAAGTGTTTCGCCACTGCCATTGGTTCTGATCAGGCAAACATCTGCATTCCAGATATCCGAAGTAATGCTGCCTGTAATAATGTATCCCCCATCGAACGTTTGATGAACGGTATAGGCTTCATCGTCATACTGGTCGCCAAAGGTTTTTGTCCAGGTTTGCGAAAATGATGTTATTGCTATTACTGAAATAGACAGAATTAATAATATCCGGAGCAGCTTTGTTTTCATAATTTTGAGATTATTGATCCCACGAAAGTAGCACCTCTTGTAGAAAAGGGCTTGTGGTATTTCTGCGAAGGGTTGGGGTATTTTTGCAATGTAGTTGAAAAGAAAATGTTTCGCTATTATTAAAACCTCCTTGTAAATTTGACCGGATAATAATACTGGAATTTATAAATCTTGATCTATTTTTTCAATCTTGCTTCAGTTGGCGATACCCCAAACTCCTCTTTAAACACCCGGCTGAACCAGGCCGGATCGTTGAAGCCCACCTGGTAGGCAATTTCGGAAATGGATAAGTTGGAGGTTTCGAGTAATTCCATTGCTTTTTTCAGCCTTACCGTACGAATAAAAATGGCTGTAGATTTGCCGGAGATCGCCTTCAGTTTTCGATATAGCTGGCTTTCGCTGAGGTGCACCCCTGCAGCCAGGTCAGTCGCATTGAACATCGATTTCTCTAAATTGGCTTCCACGATTTGTGCTGCTTTCAGGATGAACTGTTCTTCCGGGCTTACGGGTTTACCTGAGCCTGCTCTTAATTCCAGTTTGCCGTATTTCGCCTGCAATTGTTTTCTCAGCTTTAACAGTTGTTCAAGCCTTACCAGTAATTCTTTTTTGTTGAAAGGTTTGGTAAGATAGGCATCAGCACCCCGTTCGTAACCTGAAATCCGGTCGGAGTCGGTGACTTTAGCTGTGAGCATAATCACCGGAATGTGATCGGTGCGTTCATCCGTTTTTAAGGAATTACAAACTTCAAACCCATCCTTTCCTGGCATCATCACATCGGTAATCACAATATCAGGAATCAGTTCTAGGGCCATTTGTAAAGCTTTATCACCATCAGCAGCCCGTTTCACCCGGTAGTGTAAACGAATGGTATCGCGGATATAGCTGGCTACATCATGATTATCTTCAGCAATAAGTACCAATGGTTTATCATTTCCAACTTCACCCCCTTCCAAATCTTCATCTAGCTGCTCGGGAATTTCTCTTTTTATAAATGGCTTTTCAAATGGCTTCGACATAAGTGAGCTTTTTGGAGCATTTCTGGAAACCGGTATAATTATCACGAACTCGCTCCCTTTTCCGGGTTGGCTTTTCACATTGATGGTTCCGTTAATCATCTCAACAATCTCCAGGGTCAATGATAAGCCTATCCCTGTCCCGCTTCGGTTTTTCCTTTCTGAAGCGTCCACCTGGTAAAAACGATCGAAAATTCTTGGCTGCTCTGATTCCGGAATACCAATTCCCTCATCCTTGACTTTAAAATGAAGTTGATTGAGGGATTGGTTATGTTTTAGGTGGCATATGACTTTTCCTCTTTTATCACTGAATTTAATTGCATTGGTAAGCAAATTTGATACAACTTTTGAAAGCTGGTCAGGATCATAGTCCATTATCAGATGATCAATCTCGGAATAAAAGGTAAGATGAATATCTTTACCGGCTGCCAGCGACTGATGGCTTTCAACCATATATTGCATCCAGGGAATGATATTGGACTGAATTGGATTGTAGTTCAGTTTGCCATGCTCCAGTTTGGCCAGATCAAGCATCTGGTTAATCAAGTGCAATAGATTGCTGCTATTTCGTTCAATGGTTTCCAGTTTTTTGCTGAATTGTTGTTTTTCATTTCCTTTAAGCGAACCCGCAAGTTCTTCTACCATCCCCATAATGACGGTAATGGGCGTTCGAAATTCATGGGTAATATTTGCATACAAGCGGGTTTTTAAGTCATCAAGTTCACGTAATCGTTGGGTTTCCCTGTTTGCCAGTTGCCGCTTGAGTTGGAACCGGTAAAAAACATACAGCACGATCGAAATCAGCAGAAAAGAAGTGGTATATGCCCAAACTGTTTTCCACCAGGGGGGCAAAATACGAAATGCAAACACACGCTGTTTGGTTTCACCAAAACCTGATTTAGCAATTGTTTGGATTATAAAACGGTAATTGCCAGGTTGAAGATTGGGGTAAACGACATCCTTTAACGAAGGGTTTTGTTGCCAGTTTTGATCCACTCCTGAAAGTTTATGCCTGAATATTATACCTTTGTTGTAAAGGTCAAGTGCTGAGTAACCAAACGACAAGTAGTTTTCATCATAGCCTAGTTCCATTGTTTGGCTTTCATCAGGTGTTATTTCGTTATCAAAAACCCCTATCGAAGTAAAATTGGGTTCAGGCGTATTATACAATTCCCGCAAACTGTCTGGATGAAAGAAACCCAGCCCATGCCGGTAGCCAATTACAATCCGGCCATCCGTCAAGGTTTTCAATCTGCCGGGTGTGAGGGCATTTTTATTTGACCAAACATCGTGAATTGAAATACCATAGTTTTCATCAAATAAAAATGGGTTCCCATCATTAATATTTAATCTTAAAACTCCTTTTTCGGTCAGGCACCAAAGCTGGTTCTGCTGGTCGAATGTCATATCATGAATTATTCCTGAATAGATGGTGTCGGGTGCAAATTTTATTTGTACACCCTGATCAGGATTTCTGGTATCGATAAACCCAATTCCTTTTTTCGCAGTTGCTACCCACAAGGTGTCTCCATGCGACTTGGCAAAAGAGGTAATGTTGTATGTTTTTCCAGGTTCATCAAAATAACGTAATGAATCAATTGAAGGATCATAATAGCCGTAAGACTCACCCCTTCGGCTGAACCATATGCGGTTTTGCGGATCAATACTCAATTTACCAAGCAAGGGAAGTTCATGGCCTGTTTCGAAATAGGAATGCCAATCCCGGATGTATTTAATTGACCGGTTGATTGGGTTAAATTGTTGCAATCCCAGGTTCCCTGATGCCACCCATAAGTTGCCCTTTGAATCCTGTTTCATATCAGTGAAAGCAGGAAAATTTTGATAGGGATAATCAAGTGGAATAATTTTTTTTTCATCAGGTAAATAATGGTAAATCTCATCGGCAGCCAGGAAATAATGCGATCCCGACTGAGATTGCAAAATGGCCAAAATATTGTATTCCTTTAATATTCGTTGTTGATAAGGTATTGCTTTAAAACTTTGTGTTGACAAATTAAAAGAATGCAAACCTTCACCGCGGCCAAAGCCTATCAGAAGTTCGTTTCTCAATGTATCTTCAAAAATCGAGAGTGTTAAATACCAGTGGTCTTCATCCTTCGGGTCAAAAAAATAATTGGAAATTTGATGATGCTCAGGTTTTAAAATAAATACCCCATACTCGGATCCAAGCCACAATTGCCCCCCAGCGTCTGTGTAAAAAAGTTCCGGTGCAAAACGGTGGCCACTTTCATTTTTAAAGGATTGTATAAAATTGATTTTACCGGATTGTGAATCCAAGATCCCCAATCCTTGCAAGGACGAAACCCAGGTCCTTTTATCTTGACAAATAGCGTAGGGTAAAATACGGTTTGATAAAGAAAATTTTTGGTTTGATGCAGGTCCGTGACGCCCGGTAAATATTTCACGATGAGTATCAAAAACGACCATATCAAAATTCCAGGTACCCAAGTAGAGGTATCCATCAGGGTGAGGAACCAGCATAGTAAACTGGTTTATTTCCCGCTGGTAGTCTTTTTCGGGATAATAATACCAGGAAATTACATGAGTATGTTTGTTAAATTTTAGCAAACCCGCCAGGGAGGCAAGCCACAAAATGGAGTCATCATTTAAATCCTGTTTTATATCGTGAATCATATTTGTGGAGGTCCTGTCGAGGATGATCCCTTCGGGTAAATCCTGATCAAAGTAAAAACTGATAAAATCCTTGGATTCAGGTCGGAAACGGCTGAATCCCCTATCTGTCCCAATCCATAAATCTTTCTGCCGGTCAATATAAACCACATTAACTGCAGAAGGTAGTTCATTGGTTTGCAAGGGATCTATAAAATAATTAGTGAATTGCTTAACTGTCGGTTCAAAAAAACTGATCCCTTTATTTGTCCCGATGATCAATTGCTTGTTGGAATCATTCCATATCATGGCATTTCTGGATATTCCATTTGCAATCAATGAATTGGAATCAATATCGGAATGTTTAAAATTAATCGCTTTAAATCCGTCCCATCTGCATAATCCCTGGGAGGTGCCGATCCATATAAAACCCTGGTCGTCTTTAAGGATGCCCGTAATTATATTGGATGGTAATCCATCAGAATATGAAACATGGCTTATTGCAAATGAAGTGAAATCATTTGCTTTGTCTTGCTGGATATGTGGTATGTTTTGGCTGGATAAAATATTTGTGAATAGCAAAAAGCTTTGCACTAAAATTAGTAGTTTTTGGCCTTGCCTTAATTTTATTAAATTTTCAAGCATATAATTCACAAACTAAAAGCCGAAAATAAAGAAAAATCATACAAGTCATATGCATCATATCACTATAATTTTGAACCTCTTCAGAGAGCAGTTTTGCAGTGAGTAGTTTAAAATAAACCCCGTAAAGTTTACGGGGTTTGATGGATAAAATTGCGAAATGTAAATATTCATTGCTTGGCAATGATTCGGTGCTTTCCTTATTGATTGGATTTGATAGTTGATATCATCTTTTTACCTGCAAATTATTCGGGGATGGTTGAAATTGTACCATTATTACTCTGCCATTTATCATTTTTATCCTGGTTGGTTATTTGTCCATTCATATCATAATCTGTGGCTCTGTATCCTATTTCTCCAGCATCACTTTCCCAAAGTAATTTATCGTTTGTGTTAATGGATCCATTACCATCACCATCGCCGGCATACATTCCATAAACACTGCCGTTTAGGCTTTTTTGTCCGTTCATGTGGGCCATGCCCATTGCTGTGGTGAAATTATAATCGTAAACACCTCCAGCTTCTGTTAGAGCAAAAGCTGACATCAAGCCCAGGTGATTTCTATGCCAGAGTACGACAAATAACTGGTCAGATATTGAATTACTGAATTCAAGATTCGAGGAACCATCCAGGCCAACAACAGCACCATCGGACCGGATAAAAGCTGCTTGTTTTGCTATCGTGGTTGATGGATCAGCAGTTGTTGCACTTGCTGCATCGCGGAGTTCAACCAGTAGCCAGTCAACTATCTCATTGTTTGGAATTGCAAGCACACTTTCAGTTCCTGCATAATTCCATGGTGCAGAATTGAACGGTTGTGATAATGGCAATAAACCTTCGGAATTTAAATTAGCATTCATTTCTGAAACGTCGAAGGCTCCCTCAAGGAAGGCCATTACGTCAACATATATCCTCAAGCTTATACCTGGCTGTTGAAAACCCTGGGTTAATATGTTATCTGCAACGGTATAGGTTTCAGTAGCAATTTCACCCAGGGTCCAACTGAGGGAGATGTTTGCACCTTCAAAATAATCACCGGAACTGGCAATAACGTTGCGTTCGATGGATTGGGCCATAAGGAAACCTGCCCCAATTAATATTGTAAGGATTGTTAAGAAGAAAGTTTTCATCTTGTTTGGTATTTATTTTTTAAATGATTGTTTGATTTCATAATCTCTACCCATGGATTCAGGGTAACCGTATGCTTCCGGGTAAAGTAATTTGCCTTTTTCGCAAAGTGATTTTTCACCGCCTTTTTCTTCTTCGACCGGACGGCCTAATTCATGAATAACCGGATCATCGCGATCAGCAAGTACTTCCCAGAATACTTCACGGTTAGGTTCACCGTATATGATTATCCCCGAAAAATCCCGAGTCCATTCTGCTCCTGTTAAAAATGGCTTTCCAATACAGGTAAGATGAATAGAAGCTTCATCTTCTTTTGTCAGTGCTTTGAAATATTCTGGCATATCTACTGTTGTTTCCCCGCCGCTATTTATTTTGACTTTGCCCCGATAAATCAAAAGGTTTTCAGGAGATTCCACAAAATTGTGACGAAGGAGTTTGTTTTCAGGATCGAGCGGATGGTCAATTACAAATGAACCACTTCCTTTAGAAAGAGAACCTGTTACATTAACTGGCCCTGAAAAGTAACCAGCGTAATAAGATGAACTTTGACCAAAAATACCATAACTAGATGCAGATACGGCATAAACTCCTGTCCCATCAGGGCTCCAACCCTGGATGGCATCCAATGAGCCCTCAGAATTTACCTGGAGTTTGCGAATTGGACTCTCAGTGCCAATACCCACTTTGCCTGAGCTTTCAATAAACAGTTTTGTAGTACCATTGGTTTGCAAATACATATCCGCCCAACTTCCTCCTCCTGCATGTGCATTGATTTTAAATCCTGTACCTCCACCCTCGTGAATCAATTCACCATATACGGTAGAATAGGAGGGGTCTTCACCAATCCGAATCCGGTCATTGACATGTAATTTTGCATTCGGTGTGGATGTTCCAATACCAACCTCTCCCGAAGTAACATTTAACACTGTGTTTCTCCCAGTCTGGTAGTTTATAGCCAGATCATCACCAAGCGATTCAATGTCTACCATCGTACCATCTGTACGCATCTTTATACCTCCAAAAATAGCATCCCCAATAAGAACAGAACCAGACACTTCCAGTCGATTTGATGGAGACCACACACCTAATCCCAAATTTCCTGCAACGTAGGTATCACCATTGAAAAATCCGGCCCAGCCCCCATTACTGTATCCCCTGATAGCGGTTCCTCCGTTAGGGCAATAGCCATATACTCCCCAGCCATCCGATGCATCCCCTCTACCAAGTATACCAGCTACACCGCTTCCATCAGATTTCCCTGCAACAGCGTAAGAGTCTGGACTATGGCCGTAAACTGCTGATCCGGATGTAGTATATACATCCAGTTTGTTATAAGGTACGACTGTACCTATGCCGATATTACCGGTGTTTGAAGAATACATGTTGGCGTTGTCCCGGACCCAGTCACCACTTGAGCCTGAATACATGGCATATGGAACTGATAAAAGTTGAGAAGTGCCAAGGCTGGTATAAGTGCCGCCTCCTTCAAGGTCAATTTCAACCTCAAGGAATTTTTGTGAGTTACTCCAGTCGATTGCCAGAAAGTTATAGCCTCCTCCCCACGTACCCCAACCGATTTGAAGGTTAACGATCCCGAACTGGTTAGTTGTGGTGGAATGCGTTTCCTGAAAAATAATTGTACCTCCCGGGAATCCTTCCCTGAGGCTGATCCGAAGCGAAACGGATTCATTGGCCAGGATATCTCCCTGGGAATCTCTTACCACAGCCTGGTATTTGAAGGCCTGGGGGGGCTGGGCAATAACAAAGAATGATAAACAAATGTTGAACAGTATGTATATTGATCTTATCTTCATGATATTTCTATTTAATTGTTTGGATTATATTCTTCAAGCAATTCAATCCTGTTTTGAAGTGTTTCAATGATTTTCTGCTGTTCCTTGATAGCCTCAACAAGTATTGCCGCCACTTCAGCATAGTTAATCCCTTTATAGCCATCTGTCTGATTAGTAAAAACCAACTCGGGTATCACCTTTTCAAATTCCTGGGCAATAAATCCAATGCTCTGGCCTTGTTCAGGGCTATCTTTCCATGTGAATGAAACACCTTGTAGCTGCTTTACTTTTTCAAGGCTTCTTTGTAAAGGCTCAATATTTTCTTTGAGCCTGATGTCAGAACTACCCGTAACAAGTGTTCCATCGGAAGTTTGATATACCCCATTATAAACCGTACCCGTTGTTAAACTCCGAAATCGGCCACCACCGTTTACATCGAGCGTTTGCGTTGGAGCGGTTGTTGCAATACCAACCTGCCCGCTTTCATTGATCGCTACATCAATATTGGCACTTGCCGGTGCACCATGTCCCATAATAAAAAGATCCTGGTTAACTCCGCCGCCCCAGGCACTGTTGGTTGAACCCATGAAGAAGTGGGTTCCATTTGTTCCAATATTGTTCAGTTTAATAATTGCATCATAAGCGCCGGTGCCTTCTAATTGCAGCCTTGCATTGGTAGGGGCCGTGCTCCCCAGTCCTAAGCTTCCACCATTGATCCAGCTGTTTCCACCAGCTGCCAGCATAATTTTCGGACTGTATGCATTATTATTCAGGACTAATGTGGCTGAACCATCAAAATCTTCCCTTATCCGGACCAGGGGAGCATCATTTTGATTGTATATATTTAGAATGTCTCCAGTACCTGGAGAAATTATTTCCAGGGGGTAACCAGGTGTGGATGTGCCTATTCCGACATATCCGTTTAGCGATGTCATGCCTGACCTAAGTGATATGTTACTAAAGCTTCCACCGGATTCTACATACTCCAAAGTTCCATAATCTGTCCCCGTCGTTATAAGAATACCACCACCATTTGCCCTGAATTTGGCCCCTCCATAAACTTCAAGCTTCTCAAGAGGATTGGTATAGCCAATCCCCACATTTCCAAAGCCATAGTTTATATTATCATTAACTTTTCCCCAGTATCCATCAGCCGAGCTACCGGAAAAAAGAGAATATGGCACAGAAAGCAGTTCTGAAACACCCATGGATATATAATTCGTACCCCCCAGTGGGTCAACCTCAACCTCCAAAAATTTTGAATAATGTTCCCATATAATTGTTTGAAAGTCGAAGGTGCCGACTGGTGTTCCCATTCCAATATTGAGCGTAATCAACCCGTATTCATTGGTGGTTACAGAATGGGTCTCCTGATAATTGATCGGGCCTGCAACATCGTTGTTACGGATGCTGATTCGTAAACCAACAACCTGGTTAGAAACGATGTCACCACTTGCATTTCGAACCACAGCCTGGTATTTGAAAGCCTGGGGGGGCTGGGCAATAGCAACGGTTGAAATGAAAAGTGTAACAAGTACTATATTGATCTTATTCATAAGCTTTTGTTTATTCTTCATAAAATTTAATACTTCCAAAATTTGTCAATTCAATTGCACCATTATAAATTCGAATACCTCTTGAATCATCGCCGGCAGTGAATAACCTGGTATTATAGTAGGTAGATCCGTTAAATTTGACAGGTAAAGATGGGCTGATGCCAGTGAGTACAATTTCTGGTAGAAACTGTAAGTAATGACCACTGCCAAAATTTGCATCACTTCCCAAAGCATCTTTATCAAAATATCTATATGGAAAGCTGGGAAGATTGTATGTTCCTGTGATCCAATTATCCATTGCCTGAACAGGTACAATGTCCTGTATCATATATTCTTCACTTGGATCTCCCCCCGGCAGGGCATCCAGAATATACCAGATGTCGTTACCGGTTCCAACCCAACCATAGTTCATATGATACATTTTCAAATCATCTCCGATTATTTGCCACCCGTCACCAACAATTGAATGTCCTGGAATCCGGTATTGGACTGGCCGGTTTTGGTTGATCTGTGTTTGTATCATACCAAACCAACTATTTGCAGAATAATTTGACCTGTATTGAACATTACAATCCAGACTGTACCTGTAGATGTTTTCATAAACAGCGGCCATATACCATGTTTGTGTGCCCGATGAACTGCAACCGTAACTCATGCTTGCAGCAACACCAACTTCATGATTGAGCTCTGCCAGTGCATCAATTTCAACCTGAGGTGATGAAGTTGTAGCAACATCCGGCATGTTAGGCCAGTCATATGTATCACTGTAACCTGTTCCGGAACCATATGGAGGCCAGTTCCAGTAATGCATTAATTGTGCTCCAGCTGTAGCTACACATCCAACCAATGCATTCCCGTTGGCTGTTGTTGAGCAATTCAACCAGATACAATCATCATTATATGGATCAAATTGATGCCAGTCAGAGGAAAGCAATATATCTCCTTCCTGGTAATTGTCTTTGCTTTCTTCTTTTCCCTCATAGTCAATTATTTTGATAGGATCATCACTAAGCAAATTTGTCCAACTGGAACTATAATTGATCTCTACTAAGTATGCTAAATCACTTGGATCAATGTTTTTGATTGCCCCCAGTTTTTGTTCGATGGTATCTAAGATGCGCTCCATACAAACTTTTAGAAGATCGGAGGCACCTTCGTCAGACATAGGATCAAGGTGTCCTTGTGTTGAGTAGGCTTTAACAGGGGCTAGTTCTTTTCTTAGTGAGACCAAAATAAATCCTGATGGGCTTACTTCAAAATAATACCCCAATAATCTATCCTTCCTTTTGAATTCCACCATAGGTTTGACGGATGCAGTTTCATACTCACCCCAACTTCCTGTTTCAGCTAGGATCAGCTTTATCCAATTTTCAGCCACTTTTGAAGTTTCCTCAACATCAGCCATCTGTGCCAGTGCAGGACTTCGTAGCCCAACAAAGATGGCAATTCCAAATATAAAAATTAAAAGGTTTTTCATATCAAATCCCCCCTTTACTGTAAAGTTACCAAAACCAGAATTTGGCCTTGCTTGCCTTTTTCGAGACTTTCCATTGCTTTTCCCAAAATTGCTCCTTGTGAAATTTTAAAGTCGTTGACCTTCATTGCATATCCTGGAATTGAAGATGTTGTAAGCAAATCTCCGGGCTCAATATTTTCATTTATGGCTATTGTGTTGCAATAAACCCTTCCTGCAAGGGCAACATCACAATCGAATTCGCGGTTACCCAGGCGCACACCTGAGCCTAGTCCATTGGCGCCGGCTACTATTCCAGCAACAGTTTTATCATATGGCTTTTCACTTACCTTCAATTGACCAGGGTTTTCCGGATCGATACAAAGGATTGTACCGGGTTCTACATTATTATTTGAAACATTAAATCCTTCTGCATAGTCCAGACCTGTACCAAGTTCCATAACAATACTCCCTGTACTTGCATTCCGTACCGTAATATTTCCACGAACATCGAGTTTGCTGGAAGGAGAGGTAGTTCCAATACCAACATTACCCCCACTTTCAATAAAAACTCTTGTGTTTCCATCTGTTTGCAAATACATATCAGCCCAACTACCACCTGCATTGGCATTTATTTTAAACCCAGAGCCCCCTCCTTCATGAATTAATTCACCAAATACATTTCCATAGGTTGGATCTTCCCCAACTCGGATCCTGTCATTAACATGGAGTTTTGCATTGGGGGTGGTAGTCCCAACGCCCACATTGTCTGCAGTGAAATAACTGTTTCCACCTCCACCTATAGCAACTGTAGCGTTATCTGCATCGTCAAATAAATAGGCAGTTCCTGATCCATCAGAATTTTGTCTAATCCTAAAAATACGGTCATCATCACTGGCAAGTACATACATGCCTCCAGTATAGCCGGATGATTTTACTGTTAATCTTGCACTTGGCGAGGTGGTCCCAATGCCAACACTTCCGGCACTTTCAATGAACATCTTGGTTGTTCCCTGGGTTTGAAAATGCATATCTGCCCAGCTTCCACCGGCTGAATTAAATACCAATCCATTGCTTGACCCATCATGTTTTATTTCACCATAAATTGTAGGGTAAGTCAAATCTTCGCCAACCCTGATATGATCAGCAACATGAAGATTGTCAAGAGGATTGGCTGTACCAATTCCAACATTGCCATTTTCGAAACAAACGCTGCCGTTGTTTAACAGCCAGTAGCTATCTGCTGACCGCCCAGAATACAGGGAATATGGAACGGAAAATAATTCCGATGTTCCCAATGAAATATAATCGACTCCATCACCAATTTCCACTTCAATAAATTTGGAATCGTTTTTCCAATCAATTCCGGCAAAAAATCCAATGGAAGGAGTGCCCAAACCAATGTTCAAGTTTACCAACCCAAATTGGTTGGTTGTTTCGGAAAAGGTTTCCTGGTAAATGATTGTCCCTCCAGGAGTTTCATTATGAATACTTATTCTTATGTTAACAGTTTGATTGGAAATGATGTCTCCAGTTGCATCTCTGACAACTGCCTGATATTTGAATGCTTGTGGTGGTTGAGAAAATACACTTGCTGAAATTAGGATACCCAGCAGTAATAAAGTAAACTGATTTTTCATGATAGTAGATTTTATGTGATTTATAGATTGATTTTACGAACATAAAACTACGATAACGGGCAGCTTTGTAAAAGCACAAATGTTGCATTCAATAACACGGATGTTGCATGAAAAAAAATGGCACTCAAGGTTTAGTGTTGGGAGTCCAAAGTTCAAGGTTTGAAGTTCGAAGAGTAATTATCGGTAGGGTTATTGGGTTATGGTTAGGAAGCTTTTGTGATTAACAGGCAATGCTCAGATGGGTCTTATTCTTACACGGCAACTTCATTCAAACCAGCGGCTTTGGCCTTACCTTTTATCTCTATTAGGATTGTTCGATGTATTCTTTGGGGGTCATGTTGAATTGTTTCTGAAAGCATTTTGAAAAATAGGAGAGGCTGCTAAAACCAACGGCATAAACTGTTTCGGCTATTGTGCCATGATTTTGTTCCAGGAGTTGTGCAGCTCTTTTCAAACGGATTGTACGGACAAATTCCGTTGTGGATAAGTCTGTTAATGCTTTTAATTTTCTGTGCAGTTGAGATCGGCTCAGGTTAATTTGCCCTATCAAAGAATCAACATTCAGATCGGGGTCGGCCAGATTGTTTTCAATGAAGGAAATTAAAGTGTTAAGAAACTTCTCGTCTGCAGAAGTTACGGTAATATCTTTGGCCTGAATTTTAACTTCCTTCCCAAAACGCTTCCTGAGCAATTTTCTTTGTTCAGTTAAATTCTGAACACGGGTAATTAGTTCCTTACGATTGAAAGGTTTGGAAATATAATCGTCGGCGCCGGTTTCCAAACCATGTATCCGGTCTTCCACGGAAGACAGGGCTGTTAGCAAGATAAGTGGAATATGACTGGTCCGTTCGTCTGTTTTAAGTTTTTGGCACAATTCAATACCATCCATCTTTGGCATCATTAGGTCAGTGATTATGACATCGGGTGTTTCTGCAATGGCTGCTTCAAAGCCTTCAATTCCATTACCCGCCTCTACAATGTGAAACTGTTTTGGAAAACAATCACGTATATATAACCGCATATCCGGATTATCTTCGACCAAAAGAACCTTTAGCAATTCTTCCGATTCAATATCTTCAGAAGCTGTTTCTAATTCAGTAATTGTATTTCGATCATCGATTTGAATATTGGCTGTAGATGCTGATACTTCTTTAGTCGAATTTGGGTTGATTGTAATCTCAGCTGGGGCAAAAACTATTTTATCAATCGGCAGGAAAACATTAAAATTACTTCCTTTCCCCAATTCACTCTCGACCAAAATTCTGCCATGATGCAACTCAACGAGTTCTTTTGACAGCGACAAGCCCAATCCGGTACCCTCAAAACTCCTGTTCTGTCTTGAATCAACCTGATAGAATCGGTCGAAGATGTAAGGTAAATGATCGGTGGCTATTCCGGGACCTGTATCCTTTATGCTTATGCAAACCAATCGACCGGGTATTTTCCTGATCTTCTGTGGTAATTCTTTTCTTTTATTATTTGAAATTATTGTTAATTCAAAAATAACCCGACCGTTTTCGGGGGTAAATTTTAGTGCATTGGAAAGTAAGTTGTAAACAATTTTTTCGAGCTTATCCTGATCAAAAAAAGCCAGGATTTTCTGATTAGGGAATACGTACGTAAAGTTGATCTTCTTTTTTTCAGCAAAAGAATGGAAAGAAGTTACCATGCCCTTTAAAGCTTGTATCATCTCTGATTGTACCACCTGCAGGCTTAGTTTACCGGCTTCCAATTTGGATAGGTCAAGCAACTGATTGTCGAGGAATAAAAGACGGGTGGCATTACGATGCATCATTCCAATCATCTCTTTATCCTCTTGTTTTGCATTATCCATGAGCTTTTCAATAGGGCCAAGAAGTAATGTAAGTGGTGTCCGGAATTCATGAGAAATATTGGCGAAAAAGCGTGATTTTATTAAATTCAATTCTTTTAGCCTGGTATTAAGTTTTTGTTTGTTTCTAAAGTTTCGGATCAATATCCCCAGAATAATTAATACCAGCACAGTGAGGCCTATCATCAGGTTTCGCTGTGATCTTTGCTGTTTCATTTTTAATTCACTCTTCTCACTTTCCGAGTTGAGAAGGGCAATTTCTTTTTCTTTTTTCTCCACTTCGAACTTGGATTCCATTTCGGTGATCTGCCTTACTGCTTCTACATTTACAGTGCTGTCGTGATATATCTTATAAAGTTTTTGGTATTGATAAGCTTCTTCAAACTGGGATAATGCGGCATGGGCCTCAGAAAGAATACGGTATATCTCCGTTTGTGTTCTTTTTAAACTGATTTCTTCAGAAAGGGTCAATCCAAGCTTCGCATATTCAATTGATTTGTGGTAATTTCCAGCTACCAGGAAATCGTTTGCAATATTCGTTTGGCAGGTAGCAATACCTGGTTTATCACCCATTTTCTCGAAAATTTCTAAAGCCTGTGTGTGATAATCAAGTGCTTTGTTAAAATCTTTTCGGCCAGAAGAAATTAATCCAAGGTTATTTAAAATGGATCCAATTCCTGCGTTGTCAGTAATCTCTTTTTTAATTTCAAGTGATTTAAGATAGTTTTCTTCTGCACTTTGATATTGTTTTAAGTCAAGATAAACATTCCCGATATTGTTATAGTTTACTGACATACCCAGCTTGAAATCCATCCCTTCATTAATTTCAAGGGACTTGCGGTGGTATTCCAGTGCTTTTTCGAATTGTTTTTGCAGATTATAAATACCTCCGAGTTTACTGTAGATCCTCGACAATTTTTCTTTATTGCCAGTTTTAGTAATCAGGTTTCTTGCTTCTTCCAAATATTCCAGTGCCAACTGGTAATTGTTTTGCATATAATAGATATCCCCAATATCGGTGAGACAGGCAACTATACCAACTGTATCGTTTATTTCATGGTAGTATTTTTTTGCTTCTTGCAGCAAAAGGTAAGTCGTATCATATTTCCCCAACACTTTCTGTATGATGCCAATGTAGTGCAATGAATTAGCGATCCCTTTTGTATAATGAACAGATTGTGATAACTTGAGTGACTGGTATGCATAGGCCAGAGCTTTATCCGGGTCAGTTCTTCTGTATTCCCAATAAAGATGCTGAAGTGTTTGAACTTTTAATGAGTCATCAGGTGATTCCTTAAGCAAACTTGTAAGTGAGTCAATTTTTATTAAATCCTGAGAAGAGCATAAAAGAGGGAAAATGAATATTGCAATCAAAAATAAGATTGTATTTCGAATTAACCTCTTCATTTCTTTTGTAAAATTAGTTTGACTAAGGTATTCAAAATTTATGAATCGATCAAACGAAAAGAAAAGCACACTTTCAGTCTGAAAGTGTGCTTTATTTTAGGGGTAATATTTTCTTAAAATTTTATACAATAATTTTAATCTTTTACACAACGTACACTAAATCCCCACCCCCATGCAATGTAGTCCCTGCGTATTTGAGGTGAATCGAAAAAAAGGTGACGCATATAGGATTGAGGATAAGCTATTCTTAAAGTTGAGGTCCACCAAAAACCATAGTCTCCCAGGAATTCAAAATTGAAATTACCACTTGTAAATCTTTTATAACCACCTGGGATTGCACTAAATCCGCTGGAGTTGGTAGCACCACTATTGGGCTCATTCCAATGGGAGGTTCCTGCTTCCTTTAGTTTTCCACCACCATCAACACCTCTTGCACCTGTTTGGACGCACGAAATTGTTGGATCAAGGTAATTCTCTAATGTACACCATTCATTATCAGTAGGTAAATGCCATCCATTGGGGCAAATTCCCTGTGCTCCTTCAATATTTGTGTATGCCATTGCTTCTTGCCATTGATACAATCCTCCCCACTCTTCACAACTCGATTCAACATTGCCGTAGCAATACTTCTCAATTGTACCATTATCAGTCATAGTGGTAGTATTTAAAACCATGGATCCAATTTTAAGGTTTTCCGCCATCCAGCACTGATCCCCAATTTGAACCGTACTATAGGATTGGCCGTCGCGGTCATCAATAATAGCTCCCCCGCATGCCTGACTCCCGGAAGGCAACATTTCCGCTTTCCCATAATTGGGATACCAGATATCATTCTTATCCTGGTTATCTGCTTGCGAATCCATATTTACATCGCTTTGCAGATAGCCTGCTCGACCAACTTCATTGATCCATACTTCAGTGCCATCCAACTCGTCAATATTTCCATCAACATTGGCATCACCACCAATCATACCCCAGGAACTTCCCAGGTCAGCCTGGTTGTCACCAAAAGCTTGAGCTGCAGAATTTGAAAAGTCGTACGTGTAAACCCCACCAGATTCAGTTAAGGGAAATTGGGACATAACAGGTAAATGGTTTCGATGCCAGATCACAACAAACAATTGATTGTTTATCTGGATGTCAAATTCTGGCAAGGAGCTACCATCCAGTCCAACAATACTTCCATCCTTAAGTAGGAAGAATGCCCCGCCACCTATGGCTGTTTCTTCGGTAGCTGAATTTACATCTACTGCATCCCGCAATTCCACACCAATCCAGTCAACAACATCTGCATTGGGAATTGCCGGAACTTCTTCAGGCCCATCATATCCAATAACCGTTAAGGTTTGTTGTAGCGGAATAATGTTATTCAGATCGGTGTTCATATCAATTCCATTATAGGGGCCTTCCAGGAATACTTTCAAGTCCACTTCAATGGATGTGGGGGTTAAGAAAATGTGGTAATCATTTCCATTGTTATTATCCCATGTTTCATCAAAGTAATGGATCACAAAATTGATTTCACTCACCTGTTGGTTAGGGTTGTTGAAAGGACCCAATACAAGGGTAAGTTGGGGATTTTGATCGGGGCCCATCATAACAGTTTGAACTGCAGTTCCTCCCCCCGGGAAGGGTTCGGTTTGTGCTGGCCAGTATGCCATATCCGGAGTTTGCCATCCGTTCACGCCCCAATGCAACCAGGCACCCTGGGTTACTCCCATCACTGTAATGGTGATGTATTCATTGTCCAGCGGGCTTTCGGGCATCCAGCTAACTGAATACAATCCAATGGCATCACCGGTATATTTCCACATACCACCTTCGTTTGTGTCCACATTATTAGCCCCAATAAAACCAGCCGTTGGACTAATCCAATCCGTTGCTCCCATATGTACTCCATGGGTTTCCGGGAAGTAGAACCAATTTTGGCCGTTATCAAAGGAATAACTTCCTCCTGCATCTGAACCTGATCTGCCTGTAGTAACATAGGTTCCCAATGATCCGGGGATGTATTTGAGATCATAAGTTTTAACATCTCCAGTATAAAATACCTGGTTCCAAGAAGCACCGCCATCCATGGTTTGATACAATTCCCCATTAGATTTGGAAAGCAACAGACCCTCATTTTGATTCTTAAACTCAACCATACAAATACCATTCAACGGGGTTTGAACAGCCGTCCAGTTCAGGCCCATGTCATCAGATTTGTATATGCGTCCTTTGTTTGTTGGAAACCAAATGGTATTGCCAACAGTGCTGTATAAATCGGATTGACCATATTCATTTGAAATGGGATCAGGGATGTTACTTTGGGCAACCCGGTTCCAATTGTTTCCACCATCAGTAGTTGTATACACCTCAAAATAACCTTCACTGGGATCACCAAAGCAAACGCCGTTGTTCACATCCCAGAAATATACCGTATTAGGGAAGCCACCCAGGCCCTGTTCAAATACAGCAGTGGGTTGGTGGTTCCAGGTTATCCCTCCATCAAACGTATGGTATATACCCTGCGGATTTTCGCCCCAATAGCGATATGAACATACCCAGGCATTGTTTGCATCCACTGCACAAATGCTGCCGGGTTGAAGCCCATCATGGTTTGGAAGGCTACCACTTTGCCATGTCATTCCTCCATCTACTGTCCGGGTAAATTCATTGACAATAAATTGGTTTTTCCCATCATTGGCAATGGCCCAGGCAATATTTTCATCAATGGCAGACATGCTGGTTACAAAAGAATACCGCTTTGTGAAACCATTGGCCTGCTTTTCAAAATCAATAATATCAGTGTAAATCAAATCGCCATAGTCCCTGGGGTAAATGCTATATTCAAACCCAATATCATCCGCACGGTTAACACAAATTCCGGTAATGGAAACCGTGTTTTCAGGTGCTCTTTGGAAAACTAGATTAGAATTATTATGCAACCTGAAATGAGTGGTTCCTGTTATGTCAATAATTTCATAATCGGTTCCGCCAAAGAAGCTATTTCCGCCGTAAGGAAAATTCACCTCATTGATTCTGACAACCTCCCCTTCGTAATCTTCGCCCAGGTCAGAGATACTTACCAACTGTGGCTGGGGCATGGGGTTATTCGCAGAAATCCTGTTATAATAACTGATGTTGATCAATTCAAACAAACCATTATATTCAGTGGTTTCCCCCATTATCAATAATGAATCCCCCATTTTCAGATCCGTAATGTTGGGTTCATAAATCCCTGCCCCGGCTGTTTCATCCTGGATAAAGTGAAGATTTCCATATTCATTGCCACTTGTAACAATCCCCATGATTGTTACTATTGATCCCAATGGTTGTGATCGGGCATCTGCAATAGAAATGGGAACAGGATCAAGCACGGTAATAAGATCATACTTGATGATGGTATCCGTTTCCGCATCTTTCGAAATGATCAGTTTGGGTGTGTATGTTCCGGGAAATTGGTATATCCATAAAGGATATTGATCAGTTGCATCTGTAACACCATCATTGTCAAAGTCCCATTGCCATCCATCAGGTTGGTTCATAGATAGATCATAGAATTGTACACTTAAGGGTGCAACACCATAGGCTTGATCTATTGCAAAGTCGGCTAACAAATAAGTGTCGTACGACCAGTTTGTCTGTATCCAAAGAGGATCATTATTATCAGGCCCATCAGTTGAACCGAGTGTAGCATCATATCCATTACCTGTAAAATCATATCCAAATTGTCCGGCCACATCATTCAAGCGATAATAGGCCAAAAGATCCGTTTCCGTTCCTGCAAGGTAATTGGTCATGTTAGCCTGAATTTCGGATTGTGTTAGAGCCGCTGACCAAATTCTCACCTCATCAATTGCTCCTGTGAAATAGCGATCCATTGCATTGCTGCGGGTCCCGAAGTAAAGGCTTGAAATGTTCGGATTGTTATCAAATTGAGCATAACCCCGGTTAATACCATTGATATAGAGGAGTACCTGGTCGCCGGATTTCGTTACAGCCAAATGGTTCCATTGGTTAGCATAAATCAATCCGGGTCCTGAATTTACATAGTTCCAGTTGAGGTTATCATACTCTCCGTATACAATGATCCCTTCCGGATCCATTCTGAATTGAACACTGTGATCACCAATAAAATACACAATCTCCTGGGTGTAAGAGAGGTCTGCTGGGTTAATCCAGGCTTCAAGGGTTATATCGTTAGGATAAGTAAAATTAGGTACTTCCACAAAATCATCCACACCATCAAAATCAAGGGCATAAGAACGCAAATGCTGATTCGGCGAAATATCAATGTAATCTGTTCTGACAAATGTATCATTTGTAATTCCATTACCAGCTGTTAACTTAACCGAATACAAACCGCCATCGAAATACCAATGTTCTGGGTTTTGATCATAGGAATCAACCGTTCCATCATTTTCAAAATCCCACTCCCAGTAGTTGGCTGCAAACAGTGTTGAATCGGTAAACTGAACAGCCAGAGGCGCTTCACCTGAAAGGGTATCCGCACCAAAGTGAACGACAAAGGGCGGATTCGAAGGATCGTACCAGGGGTTGAAATGAACTTCGCCATAATAAGCGTTTTCATTATCATCATAAATATGGGCATCAATTTCAGCTTCGGTGTAATAGCCCCAGTCGTTGTAAAAAGCATCAATTTCTAAAGAAGAGGCATTGTAAAATTGTACACTTCCTCCATTATTATTTCTGAAAATGTTCAGGCCGGCATCATTCAACGTATTTTTTCCAAGATCCAGAATTTTGCTACCCGTGTTATAAATGCCGTAACTTGGGTTATTTTGAATTGTGCTGTTCCGGATTATTAGACCACTGTTATTAATACGGATTCCATGGTTACTACTTGAATCAACGGTACAATGGTTCATCCCGGAAGTATCTGACTGGCTGAAGTAAATGGATGCATAGTTATTACTTGAGGTCCCGGCAAATCTTACTTTACAATGGTCGAACCAACCGATACCCTCGTTATCATTTACTCCATACAAGGTCAATCCGCCCCAGTCACCGGGAGCAGGTGAAGTGGCATTGCCATCGCCGTTAAGGTCACCACCATAGGTATCGTCATAAAGGGAAGTAAACACAATGGGATCAGCTGTGGTACCGAGTGCATTTATTGTCCCATATGCATATATTAAAGCAGCGGAGCCATAAGCTTTAACCACTTCACCGGCCGGGATGGTGAGGGTATAACCCTCTCTAAGTGTGAGGGTACCATTGAGCACATAAGGGAAACCACAAACTGATTCGGAAAGGGTAAGGTTTTGCTCAATAAGCCCACTGATCCCAAATGCGTTGATGGTATTGCCCGAGCCGGTATTGCTGGTGTAGGTTTTAACATACACATTGTTCAGGAAAGCAGCATAAGTTCCATTGCCGTTGAACTGGCAATTGTTGATCTGCAGGGTATCGCTGGTGGCCAATATGCCATGGTCGCCGTTGTTGTTGAAAATGCTATTATCCAAATTTAAATTAGAGTTCTGTGTCCTCCAGCCATGATATCCATTGTTCAGGAGTTGGTTGTTACTCGCATCTATACTTGCAGTGTTGGTATAAACACCAGTAAACTGACTGTATTCAACAATGGAGTTTTTGAAGAACCCATCATCGGGATGATTAAAATAAACAGCTGTATAATTATTACTGGCGCTGCTTGCATATCTAAGCCTGCAATGGTCGAACCAACCGATACCCTCATTATCATTCACACCATACAACGTCAATCCGCCCCAGTCACCGGGAGCAGGTGAAGTGGCATTGCCATCGCCGTTAAGGTCACCGCCATAGGTATCGTCATAAAGGGAAGTAAACACAATGGGATCAGCTGTGGTACCGAATGCATTTATTGTCCCATATGCATATATTAAAGCAGCAGAGCCATAAGCTTTAACCACTTCACCGGCCGGGATGGTGAGGGTATAACCCTCTCTAAGTGTGAGGGTACCATTGAGCACATAAGGGAAACCACAAACTGATTCGGAAAGAGTAAGGTTTTGCTCAATAAGCCCACTGATCCCAAATGCGTTGATGGTATTGCCCGAGCCGGTATTGCTGGTGTAGGTTTTAACATACACATTGTTCAGGAAAGCGGCATAAGTTCCATTGCCGTTGAACTGGCAATTGTTGATCTGCAAGGTATCGTTGTTGGCATGAATTCCGTGAGCCCCGTTATTATTAAAAATACTGTTGTCCAAAATCAGGTTTGAATTCTGGGATTGCCAACCATGGCTTTGATTGTTCAGGAGTTGGTTATTGCTTGCATCGAAACTGGAGTAGCGGGTATAAACTCCACTAAATTGACTGTATTCTATTTCGTTGTTATTAAAGTAACCTTCTTTACAGTAGTTTAAGTAAACAGAAGTATAATCATTCAGAGCACTCCCGGAATATCTGATCAGGCAATGATCAAACCAGGCTATCCCGTCATTTGTTCCATTCCCATCTACTTTTATTCCTCCCCAATTACCAGGAGTTGGTGCTGAAGCATTTCCATCACCATTCCAATCACCTCCATAAGTATCATCCAAAAGGGAAGTAAACACAATAGGATCAGCTGCTGTGCCAATGGCATTAATCGTTCCATAGGATAAAATCCTGCCATTATTGGCTTTTATTATTTCCCCTGCTGGAATTGTCAGGGTGTATCCATTATTTACAGTTAGGGTTCCACTAAGAACGTATGGCAAACCACATCCTGATTCGGAGAGGGCAAGGTTTTGATCAATAGTACCGCTAATGCCAAAGGCACTGATTTGATTACCACTTTCTGTATTTCCGGTGTATGGTATAACAGAGACGTTATTTAAATTAGCTGCATAACCACCATTATCAAGAAAAAAGCAATTGCTAATGTGTACCTCTCCTGAAGACGCATAGATACCATCACTATTATTAATTGCAAAATCACTACTTTCAAAATGAACGTAACCTGAATTTGTTCGGACCCCATGATTGCTGCTATATGCAGCAGAGCTGTTGGTGAAATATGGGGCATCAGTATAATAAAAATAGACATTCCCATTCCCGCCTGACCCACCATACCTTACATGGCAATAATTAAAGGTAGCCATTCCATCATAATCACCATTACCGTAAATGCCGATAAATTCCCAATCGCCCGGATTAGGATTGCCATCTGATCCGGTGATGATCTCACCAACATTGTTATCATCGCGTGAAGTAAAAAATATATTAGATGAAGAATTGCCATTGGCAATCAATGTGCCATAAACTGTCAATCGTGTATACGGTGCGAATTTCACGCGCGCACCTGCCTGTATCTCAAAGGTTGTTCCGTCATCTACTGTTAAATCTCCAGTAATATAATAGGTGTCGGTATGCCAGTATTCGCCGGATACATTGCCACTTTTAGTAACATAGGCTTTTGAAACTGAAGAAAGGATCAATGCTAATCCGATAAGTAAAAGTTTGAGTTTTTTCATGTGTCATTAAATTTTAATTTTCCTTGTTTTTGATAAATATATCATAAGAAAACAGGGAAAAATACAGGAGTGAGGTGTACCATAAACCTAATTGACTGATAATCCCTGTTTCCATTTTTTTAACTAAAAATATTACAATTATTGAGGTACCTAAGGAAGGAGCTGGATAGAAATATCCGGATAAGCTAAAATAGTGCGACAAGAAAGCCTAGATTTATGGTACAAAATTCTTAAGGCAAATATTATTATATTCCTTCAAACTAAAAAATCAATTTTGTATGGATTCATGAATCACTACAAATTTAAAGTACGGAGTATTTTTAGAATTTTCAGAGATCTAACAAAATTTAATTTTGGGTGGAATTTAGATGAAAATAATTAGAAAAAAATGACGGATCTAAATTCGGTATAATTTATCATTTTTTCGGTTCATCATGACATGAATTCGACCTGGAGTATGTTTTCTGATTTATTCAATTCTTATTTATCGGACTCTTTTTTTTCATCCTTTTTTATTGATTTGATGTAAAAGGAAGGTGTTACCCCTGTCATTTTTCTGAAGGCAATATTAAACGCAGATTTAGAATGGAAGCCAACTTTTTCAGAAATGCCTTCGATGGAATATTTGTCTTTTACCCCATTGACTAAATATTTCATGGCTAACCTAATCCTATACTCGTTGATAAAGGAGTTAAAGTTTTTATTAAAATTTTCATTTATGGCCTGGGAAATATACTTTGGATTAGTTTCAAGCTTGTCAGCAATTTCTTTCAAATTGATGTCCTGATTTAAATACGGCTTTTCCTTTTCAAAAAGATTCAATATTTCCCGTATGAGTTTTGGATGATTTTCCGGTTTTGATTTATTTTTTGTGTCGGCTTTTTTTCTGGACAATTGTTCACGGAGCATTTTTTCATGTTGTATAAAATCCTGGTTCTTCTCTACCAGTTTTTTATATGCTTTATTTTTTTCATTATACTGATGAAAAAGAAACATGGATAAAATTGAAATGATTATTAAACCAAATACCAGAAAATACATTCTTGTCTTATAGTCCTTAACTTTTAATTTCTGATATTTATTATCATTGTTAAGTAAAGCAATTTTTTGTTCCTTTTTTTCCAATTGATACCGGGTTTCCAGATCAGCCAATGAATTTTGGCTTTGCTGCCTGAAAAGGCTGTCTTTGAGTGATGAAAACATAATATGATGATCCAATGCTTTTTGAAAACTACCTCTGAAGCTGTAAATTTCGGAAAGCGATTGGTGTATTTGGATCATTAGATTCCTTGATTGAATGGAATCAGCAATTTGTAAACTTTTCAATAAATATTGTTCAGCATTTTTTGTATCATTTAGCTCCTGAGATAACATACCCATGTTCTTATAATTCATGGCAATGCTATACCTGGCATTATTTTTTAAATTGATATCTAATGACTTCATATAATAAAACATTGCTGAATCATTTTCACCCATTGCTGAACAAGCATCTCCCAGATTATTATAACGTATGGCTATATTGTGTTCTTTACCTGTTTCTAAATCTATTATAAGTGCTTTTCTAAAATAATAGATAGCTGAATCGGAGTTGTTAAAGCCTAAATATACGTTCCCCAGGTTATTATAAGCTATTGACAGGTCGTTGATGGATCCATGCTGTTTGTACAAAATTAAGGCATCCCTATGGAAATTGAATGACTCTTTAAACATTTTCCAATCATAATAAAGCGAGCCGATATTACCATAGTCAATCGCCTGGTTATAAGGCGTGCCGTATTTTTTATCGATTTCCAGGTTTTGCTTGTAATAGCTAATGGCAGAATCAAAATTCCCTAAATATTTATATGCTAATGCAATGCCATTGTATGCTATGGGTAAGGCAAAATTATCCTTGTTGTTTATGCTTATTAAGGCTGACTTTCTGAAATAATTAATGGCTGTAAAGTAGTTCCCAAGTTTTTGATGAGCATTTCCGATATTGATTAATAGATGGGCATAGTCATCAGAAAACTGCTCCTGATCTATATAATTAAGAGATTCAATATAGTAGTTAATGGCTTGAGCATATTCACCGTACTCATTTAATATCCAACCCAAATTATTTAAAGTATAACTGGTATTGTAGTCATCACCCAGCGTTTTAAAGAGAATCAAGCATTTCTGGTAATAATAAATTGCAGAGTCGAAGTGATAATTTAAACATTGTACTTCTGCAAGATTAAAAATAGCGATCGCTTTTTGGGAGGTTTTTTCTTCCTCAATAGAAGCTTTGAGTGCCTTACGGGCGTAATATTCACTTAATGCCGTGGAATCTTCGAGGACCAATTCTGCAAGTTGATTATAAATTTCTGAACGTACTTCTGCATATAGCAGAGCCTTAAGTAAACTGTCTTTTTTATTTTGAGCGATCAACCCAAAACCGCAACTAAATAATAGTATTATAAAAACTACTTGAAAAAATACTTTCTTCATGGACCCCTTGATTTTACAGGCTTAAAAGTATTCATTCTTTCCACTTTAACATGAGAAAATGAAAATTCAATTAAAAATTTATTTTCGTTATAAATAGGGATAAAAGAATCGCTTAAAGCAGATAGAAAGGCTATAAAAAAACCCGGCAGATTTTAATTTCCTCCGGGTTCATTGTTTAAAAATCAAAGCAAGATCGAATTTCTTATTCTTTTAGTTTGGTACCTGGCTTGAAAGTGTGGTATTTTCTATTTGTACATCATTTTTATCCGGGTTATTGACCTGGGCATCCAGGTTAAAATCAGCAGATTCGTAACCTTGTGTGCCTGCTTGCGCCTCCCATAACAATTTATCTGTGTTATTCACAAAACCATCTCCGTTAGCATCGCCACCAGCCATGCCATAAACTCCGGTATCAATTAGCTTATATCCAAGTCCACCCCCATGTGCATTAGATAAAGAAGTGGAAAAATCATAAACATAGATCCCCCCAGATTCAACAGGAGGATTAGCGGATAAAACACCAAGATGATTACGATGCCAGACGCCAATGTAAGGATCATTATTTATAGTAGCTGTAAATTGTAGTACAGATGACCCATCCAAACCCACAACTGAACCATCATTTAAAATAAAAGCAGCTTGTGTTTCAACGGAAGTTGATTGTGTAGCATTGGCTGCAGAAGTGGCATCTCTCAGGTCAATCAAAACCCAGTCAACCACATTTGCAGGAATAGAGGCCACACTTTCGCTTCCTGTATAAAACCATGGTGAAGTATTGAAGGGTTGGTTAAGCGGTATTTGCCCTTCATCCTTTAATGTGGTATTCATACTGCCTCCTTCAAAAGGCCCTTCAAGGTAAACCAGTACATCCAGGTCGATGCCATGAATTGTGATTCCGAATGGTTGTTGGAAACCCTGGGTTAAGATATAATTTCCATTAGAATAGGTCTCTGTAGCAATTTCACCCAATGTCCAGCTAAGGGATACAGTTGCACCCTGGTAATAATCGCCAGCGGAAGAAATAACTTCTGGGGAAACAGATTGAGAAAACAAGCAAATTGGGAATATTGCTGCTAATAACAGTGGTATGATACGTCTCATTGTTTTGATTTTTTGGTAATTGTGGTGTAAAAATAATATAATATGATGATGAAATCAATTAAAACAAAAAATATTTTATGCCGATATTACCCTTTAGTGATCATCAAGATGTAAAATTACTATTAATGAAAGAGAAAAAACAAAAAGCTTGCCCAATTTGGACAAGCTCTTACCCTTCTTCCAGCCACAGGAAAAAGGTGAGTAGCAAACTCGCTGAGGCGACTTGCTACATCTGTAATGTTTTCGTGACAGCTGAGTAGATTTTTGAATGGCCTTATACTTTCCATAATTAATATATCCCTATTGTTGTCTTCTTTATCTACTACTCCTGAGTTTGAAATAAAACCTATTTTTTAAAAGTTAAAGTTGAAACTGTATTCAGCGGTCAGACGAGTTAACCGATCTCAACTATTATCCAATTTTCATTAACCTCACCAAATGTATGTCTTCTGAAGAAATTGAATGAATTCGGATTATCAATGAACCCATTCTAGTGGTTTTTATTCGCAATTTCCAGATTCTTGATCCGATCTTCTAATTCTTTTATGATTTGCTGTTGCTCTTTAACTGCCTCAATTAATAAAGGGGTTAATTTACTGTAGTCCATTCCGTCAGCATCTATTCCGTTTTCTTCATATACTACTATTTCAGGTAATACTTTCCCAACTTCTTCTGCAATACAACCTACATCATGGCCACCACCATGTTCTTCATCCCAATCGAAATATACTCCACGTAATTTAAACAATTTTTCTAAAGGATTTTCAATTTCTATAATGTTACTTTTCCATCGTTTGGAAGATGTTGAACCATAATTGACGCCGGCTCCTGTTGCATTAAAATCATAGGTAGTTCCAGCTGTCCATCCAAACCCTTCGACACCAGACCCGGCACTACTGTAACAATATCCTTTCACTCCGACTCCTTCATTTCCACTAGCATTACCAATGACACCTGTTCCATGATAACCCGTGGAATTACTATAGATTCCGGTGGAATATGACGCCGTTGAAGCCAAACTGGATATTGTAGCGTAACTTTCTCCTGATCCTCCAACACTCAATGTTGAATTGGGATATTCGGTTCCAATTCCAACCTCACCTTCGTCAGTGATCTTCATTCTTGGGACTCCTCCACTAATATTGGAATATAATTCAAAAGCACCTGTGCCATTGTCCCTTACAAAAGCTCCTTCAAAACTATCCGCGTCAGATCGCCAGTAAAGACCTGAAAGATTTGACGTTGAACTCCCATGATTGAAATATAATTTAGGACTTACTGAAGAAAGTTCTAATAAATTTGTTGGGTTGGAAGTGCCAATACCAACATTACCCAGAAATTCTGTTTTTCCCCAATAGAAACGTGTATTAACAGATATCCCACTGGTTCCGTTGTATGCTAATACCCCAAAATTACTACCGGGAGAAATACTTAAACCTGCATCTCCAGCCTTGAACAAACCTGAACCAAAAACATGAAGATTTAAAAGAGGATCCTGGGTACCTATCCCCACATTACCAGAAGAGTAATAAATCTTATTACCGTTTTTACGCCACGTTGAAGTATCGCCTGTTGCACCTGAATATAATGCATATGGGACGGATACTAATTCGGATGTACCCATAGAAACAAAAGATGTCCCACCTGTTACATCTATTTCTGTTTCAAGAAACTTTGGATTGCTACCCCAATCAATGGAAACAAAAGTCCCTACATCAGGGGTTCCTTTTCCAATTTCAAGGCTTATCAGTCCATACGAGTTTGTAGTTTCAGTAAAGGTTTCCCTGTAAATTGTGGTTCCGAGAGCTGAAACATCATGAATACTTATTCGGATCCCAATAAGCTGATTTTGTATTATATCACCTGCATTATCCCGAACCACTGACTGATATTTAAAAGATTGCAGACTTTGACAAAAAACGCTGCTCGTTATTAAAAGAAAAAGCACAAACAAGGCGGAGGTAAATAGTTTTTTCATTTTTTTAGATTTTACATTTAATATAGTAATAATGCTGATTTGGTCTTTAATCTTTGAATATAATAACAATACATACTTTGTATATTATATTCTGAATTTATATACTAATAAGAAGTATTTCAGGCTAAAGATGCCACTTAAACTTATACTTTTGTTTTATTTAAAAATATATTCAGTCCTATAATTTTAAGCAAATATAAAATAAATTAACTATGTAAAATCTTTAATTGCTATTGGGGTAACTGGCTTTCAATCCCAATGTTAGGATACCATTTGTCATTTTTATCCTGATTATTTACTTCGCCTTCCATGTTCATGTCTGTTTTATAATATCCTTTATTTCCCGATTGAGAATGCCAAATCGTTTTGTCTGAAGAATCAACAATTCCATCTGCATTCACATCACCTGCGACCATGCCCCATATACCCGGTGCAAGTTCCTTGTATCCGAGTGCTCCTCCATAAACCTGTACTTCTGCTGTTGTGTAATCATAAGTGTATACACCCGCGATTTCTGTTAAAGAAATTGCTGATAAAATACCCAGATGATTTCGGTGAAAAATTGCTACATATAGCTTATCCGTTAGGTTATGAGTAAATTGTATAGGTGAAGAACCATCTATTCCAACGATTGAGCCATCAGTTAAAAGGAATGCTGCCTGGCGGTCAAACGTCGAGGTGACGGTTGCCGCGGCAGCATCGGGGGCATCTCTCCCATCAACAATTACCCAATCAACAATAGAATTGTTAGGAATTGTTGGAACTGATTCAGATCCGGTATAATTCCATGGTGCAGCATTGTAGGGTTGCGACAATGGCAATAGATTTAAATTGTTTAAATCACTATTCATATCTGTTCCGTTAAAAGGGCCTTCAAGATTTATTGTCAGATCAAGGGTTAATACGTGATCCGACCAGTGAATAAGATTGTAAGGATCGTATTCGTAGGCTTCGCCTGCAAATCCACCTGTGGCACCTACAAAGTATGCACTTCCAAGTATGGCGCTTTTGTAAACATTATGTGTACTTCCCCAGGTATTGGTTGGGAATTTTGCATCGGTTACAGTGAATACATTTTCGGTATTAATTGTCATTAATCGTCCGCCGCTGATACCTTCCCGAAAAAAACAATTATTAAATGGATTAGCAGGATTAACTATTGACCCGGGTTTTAAATATATCCCATCGGTGTGCATATATTCAAAAATTCCATGCTCAGCGGCAATGGTTCCGCCATTTTCAATATTGAGATTGTAATATCCTGACATGTGGGTTATTTTAGCTTCGTTACCTGCGTTTCCGGTTAGGGAAAGCGTTCCGCCGGAGTTAACGGATAATGTTTTCAGGTTGTCAAGGGCCAGGGATCCATTGGCATCAATCGACAAGAGCCCGCTATTGTTTATGGTCACATTGCTGAGGCAAGCAATTGAATGGGAATAATTGTAAAACTGACCTGCATCAACTGTTAAATTTCCGTTAATTGAAATGTCGCTGATTACGTTTACCATGTTGCCCATAACGGCTTTTACCATATTTCCATCCCTGTCTTTATATGTCGTAGCCGTTTGTTTCCCTCCTGATTTATTAATAAGCACATTGTACAAATTTGCACCCGGTGCTGTTGCAATTTCCACATCAACACCACCAATCATTTCAATAGTTCCACCGATTGGTGTAAATTGAGGACAATTAGCCTTGAACATACCATCAGTTCGAATAGTACCTCCAGTAATGTTTGCAGTAAATGTATTCGCATTATCCTGGATAATGATACCACAGTTATTAAAGTTTAAAATTCCACCACTCATGGTAACGGAGGCATCTCCATCATAGGTCCAGAGGCTGTTATCGTTAGAGGAATTGATGTTAAACGATCCTCCTGACATCGACAAGTTACAATTGAGGTCGACAAAGGAGCTTGCATCCTGGTAGTAGTTTAATTCACCTGATACAACATTTATTGACCCATAGATACCATTTTCAGCCAGGTCGTTTACGGTTACAGTACCCCCGTTCATATTCATTGTTCCTCCTTGTGCCAGATTTGCAATGGTAGCGACTCCATTGTTGTTTGCAGTAAATATTGAAGTTGGATTGCTGAGATCTAAAAATCCCTGTATATCGAACACATCATTTATCCAGGCGTAATAGCTCAATGTCATATTATTCAATACTGTGGTTGAACCCAAAAACAGTAAGTTACTGCCCGTTGAAACAAAGTCCTGCAGAACATTATAAAAAGTTTCGGCTGAAACATATTGAGGATTTCCGCTGCCATTGAAAGTCACAGTCCCATGAGCTTCTTGAAATCCCTCTATGCCAACATTGTTTGTCCAGTTGCCGCCTATGTCAATATTGTAAGAAGTGTAGCCGTAAACATCAGAAGCCCTTAAAAAACCTGAGTTAATAGTCAAATCATTTTTGATCACAATGTTATCCTCTAAACCAACCCAGCCAGCTGCACCGGTTTTATTTATTTCAACATTATAGAAATAGCTATCAGAATAATTATAAATATTACTTGAATGTGAACCAAAAAACTCAATTGTTCCGCCCAATGGATGAACGCCACCCGTTGAAAAAATCTGTGTAACCCTTATCCTGCTATTTTCAGCAATAATGATGGGATTCAGCAAATGAAGACCTGAGTCAATTTCCAATAAACCGCCACTAAGAAGGTTTAGGGGGCCATAAATTGTAACCGATGAAAGTGGATTGGGATTATTAAAAAATAAACTTCCGGCTATAGTTAATTCTCCTAAAGCAAGATCAACATCAAAATCTTTATGAAGAAAAGCCTGGCCATTTACAGTTAAATTTCCGGTTAAATCGAATTCGGAGTTATTGGTAAAGCTGGCACCGCTAACCACAACCATTTGGGCCGTATTTTCAATAGTCATTGTTCCGTCCAAAATAAGGTTTCCGGTTTCAACATTGAAGTAATTTGCAGCATTTATAGTCATGTTGCCACTTACCCTTACGGTGTCAGTAAGTATAGTTGTTGTCCTCAGGGTACCCGAAGATTTGTTACAAACCAGTGTCCCGATTTCCGCATCGGCATCATCACAGGTTATGTATTGATCACCACCTCCGTTAAAAGTTGTGGTGTTTCCGAAGCCAAGCTGTGCATTTGTGCCATTCATAAAATTCCAGTTTCCGCCAATGATAATGTTTCCCGCAGAGACGTTTGTTTCAGAACCCGGTCTCCATATAATGTTTTGCCCAATATTGAGAACTCCCAAACCATCATACATAAAAAGTTTGCCATATATATCCACATTGTTTGTGACTGTTAACGAATTATTATGTAAAGTCAGGCTTGCCCCAGCATTGATGACAATGCTTTTGCAAACCTTAGGTGTGTTAGAAATAAGTGGATCAATGGTTCCAGCCGGAATGATAACATCCACCGGATTATCCGGTACAACAAGGTTGTCCCAGTTGCGGTAATCACCCCAGTCGTTTGAGTAGCTTCCGGTCCATAATCCCGGTGTGAAGCCTGTCCAGTCAATCCTGTTATAGCTATCGTTTTCAAAATTTGGGCCGGCAAAATATCCATTTGCATTTGTGAACAACAGATCACCCTGGTTAACACCTTTTGTCACATTTTTTGCGGTAATTGTGCCATCATCAAACTTTACACTATCAATAGTTAAGTTTTGATTGTTGTTAATAGTAAGGTATGATACAAGATTGCTTTGATTGCCCTGAAGGAACGAACAATTATTAAGCGGATATAAAGGATCAATTAATCCATCACTATCAATAACAAGTCCGTTTGCTCCCATGTATCGGAAATCTGTATACTCAGCCCCAATGGTTCCACCATTGTACACATGAATACTGTAATAACCACCGATTTGAGCATAATAAAAGTAATTCCTGGATGTGCTCGTGCCATATGAATTTAACAACCCACCACTTACATTTAAATTTTTTGTGTTACCCACATAAACGACTGAACCTCCGGTAACATTGAGAATGCCACCTGTATTAACAGTGATATTTCCGCCTGATTCCAATGTTTGATCAATTACATTAAGTGTCCCTGAATTTATCGTCAACCCACTCTCAATCCCGCTAAGGTGCATGCTACTTATAAGGTTTAATGTTCCACCTTTTGATTTGATATTATTGCCAGAGCTAATATTCTCGTCCCCGGTGCTTCCTATCGCTGATTTATTGGATTTTGCTGATTTATCAATAATTACATTTGACAACTGCCCAAGGGCCAACCAATAATATGAATAGTTTTGATCAGCTGTACCGGCAAAAATTACTGTGTTAAAATTAGTTGATGCATCCCACCATCCGTCTAATTCAACAGTGAAATCCCCATAAAATGTGTGCATTAGTCCTACAGTATTTCCTCTAAATTTTCCATTTTGCAATAGAAAATTGCCGGCAACTTCAGTATTGTCGTTTGTAATCAGGTCACCAGAAGGTTTGTTTATTTCTAAATTATAAAATCCCTCGAATGGGGCACTTGTCGTAAGCGTTTGATCGGAAGTTCCATTAAAAGTAACAGTGCTGGTGTTTCCACAACTGAATCCGGTTGTCGCTGTATTTGACGTATTATTGTTTGTCCAGTTTCCACCAATATTCAGAATAGTTCCGGGACTTGAAAACCCTAAACCTGCATTGTTATGGATGGTTTGGTTTCCCGCCACATTCATGGTTGATCCACTGCCAGCCATCATCAACCCACTCGCCACATCGAGATTATTTAATACAGTAACTTCCTGATCGAACTTAATCGCCAGGACTGCACCCCCGGTTTTTTCGCAATAAAGTTTATAGAATATTTCATCCGTTTGAATTACGGAAGTGGCACTCCCATTGAAAGTAACTGTTCCCAGTTCTTCAAGAAATCCAGCATCACCCACATTGTTTGTCCAACTGCCGCCAATTAATATGTTGTAGTTATTGCTTTCAAGAGTCCCATTCAATATATCAAGACTACTTCTAATAGTAATATTACTATTAAGTTTTACATTATAGTAAGAGTACTGGGAATTTATCTTAACGTCATGGAAAAAGTTAGTTGAATTCATATTCACTGTACCGAATATCGACTCAGTTAAAAATTCCACGGTGCCTCCGGTAGGCTGAAAGGTATTTGCAGATCCGGCATTAAACCCGCCTGATAGCTGAATCAGCCCACTCGTCATGTTGATCGCACCCAACCCTGCTATAAAAATAGTTTGTGTTTGTACAATACCATCATTAAGTATATTTAAGTTTCCTCCTACACCTGTTGTGATTTCGTTAGGTATTGTTAAAGTTCCTGCATCAATTGTTAAATCTCCCACCAACCATGTATTATCATTTGCATAGATATCTCCGCCATTATTGTTTAAAGAGCCACTTACTCCTAAATTGGAGTTTGCAGTTATACTGCCTCCTGATAATATATAAGCAACGGCCGAACTTTGAATATCTATTTCTCCATTTACCAGCAAATGTCTGTTTTGAACCTGAAAAACATTATTTGTATAAATTTCGAAATCGCCATCTACCCTCATTGTATCGGTGCTACTATTGTTTAAAAAGCATTGTGTGGAGGGCTTAGAAATTTTCACACTACCAAAACTTGCATCTGCATCATAACAATAAATCGACTGGTTGGCTGTTCCTGCAAAAAATGCAGTACATAAGGGACCCAGGTGCACGTTTGTTCCATCGGAGAATGTCCAGTTCCCGCTTACTACGATATGACCATTTGTGACGTTATCATTTGATCCGGACTTCCATATCATGTTTTGGCCAACGTAAATTCTACCCAGGGTATCAGTTATTGTAAGATTATCATAAATCCACATATCACCAAGTAAATCGACATTATGATCAATTGGATTGAAAGTTCCGGAATATACTATTAAATGCGTTAGATCGAGATTGGAAATGGCCGACACTTCATCACCTGTAACTGCAATTGCTTTGGATGAACCAATCCTGGGCTTTTTTATAATTTGAGACTTCGCATAGGATGGAAAAGCAGAGTTATTAGAAAAATATTCCTCGTCTACGACCGGTGAAGGCAAATCACCCTCTTTGCCAGTTTCTTCTTCTTCGGCTAAAGTTAAATTCTCGGAAATAATTATATTTGGGGAGGATAATTTTGCACTGGTTTTAGATATATCCAACTGATTAAGAGAACCAGCATCAATCCTGATCGTTGCATTTTCAGTACCATACATGGTAAACACCCCAATGGCTGGTGTGAAGTCGGCTCTGGCGATCCGAATGTTACCAGTGGTTTTAACAAACCCACCCGTAATATTATCCGTAAATGTTCCGGAAGCCTGCACATAAATTCCTGTTTCTTTGAAATCCAATACACCACCCGACATAGTTATGGAAGACCCGGCTGCCCCATAAGGCCAGTAGCTGTCATCAATGCCGCCATAAATATTCATTGTTCCACTAAAAATATATAGGTTGCCCAGTAAATCAACGTAGCCGGTATTGTTTGTTAGGTTGATTTCACCGCCGGCATTTAGATACCACGAGCCTGCAATGCCATTATCGGCAAGAGAGGCCGCATTAAATGTGCCCTGGAGTATATCAACAGCGCCAGCAGTCCAATCATAACTGGTGCAATTAATCGTGGCAGTTGCATTATTAACACGCAGGGCCCCGGATGTTTTATTTACTTCAAGGATATTAAAATTCTCATTATAATTGACATATTGCTGGCCTGAACCGTTAAAAATAACACGGCCCGTACCTTCTGTAAACCCTGCCGGGCCTGCATAGTTGTTCCAGTTTCCCGCTATGGTAATTAAGTTACTATTGGTGTTGAAGGTACCCTGAACAATTGACAAATATCCTTTTATGATAACGTCATCAGCAATGGTGGTAATTCCTGTCGAATTTATGATAAGGTTATAAAAATAGTCACCGGGATTTAAAAAGTTTGTGGTACTTCCCCCGGTAAATTCGAATATACCATTGTTTAATTGAATGGCACCAGTACCAGCGGTATTATTAAGAAAGCCATTAAGTTTAATTCTAAGGCTTGTAAAGCTTGATAAAATACTTCCTGAGTACAAGTATAAATTGCCGTTTATTTTAACATCTGTAGTGGATGATGATGAATGAGCAAGATATGTACCTGACTTAAAGTTCCGGATATGGTTAAAGTTGCAGTCAATATCTTTCGAAATAATATTACTGCCAATAGTTCCGGTAAAATCAACATAACCACTATTTAATTGCACATTTGCTCCAGCTGCAAATTCCCAGTTTCTTGCAATAGAAATAACTGAAGACCCGGTCATACTTCCTGTGGAAGCATTATTCCATGTTATGAATGAAGAATATAATTTTGACAACGTATTTGCAAGAGTAAGATTTCCATTTACCGTAACAGTATTGGTTACAGTTAGGGTTTGGTCGTCAATTATAAGCGTCGCACCGAAATAAATATTCAGGCTGTTGCATGTTTCATCATAAATATCTACGTGGGGAGTATATCCTGAAGTAGTTATAATGACATCTTCTGTGGATAAGGGTATATGGCCCAACGACCAGTTATTATTATTATGCCAGTAGGTATTAAAACTTCCTGTCCAGTAGTTTGTTACGCCAAATGAGGCCAGTGTTGGTAATAGAAATAGAATTACAAGTAAAATGGATAAGCGGGTAGATTTTTTCATTCCTCAGTTTTTTGTTATTAATCAATGATGTTGAAATCTGTATAATCTTTTATTTTGCCACTATGTATTTCAGTTTTCTCATGGTCATATTTTTCAGCTGTTTTCAAGCACCATGCTTTAAAAAGTTTAACCTGTTCAGGTGGGCCCTCTGCTTCAATGTAAACCGCACCATCAGGGGTGTATTTTGCAATTCCTTTTACACCTGTTTTATAAGCCTCGTGCATGGATGAAAAACGGATACCTTGTTCTTTTAGATCCCCGTATATTTTAATGGCAATATTTTCTCTTTCGGTTTTCAAAATTCATAATTTGTAATGCTTTGTTATTTCCGTAATTATGGAAACACAAAGAACAATCATCACCGCCAACTTAACAAATTACAGGGTAGGACAAATGGGGGGACATGATGGAAAAGATTAATTCATGCGCTATTGGCAATAAGTTATTTGATTTGCCAATTCGATTTTAATTACTAAAAATCAGTACTAAATTTTCGAGATATAATCAAAAAGAGAATCATCAGCAGCCAGGCCGAATTTTTTTCGTAATCGTTGCCTGCTTTTCTTTACTGCGGCAAGGGTTACATTCAATAATTGTGCAGTTTCATTTGTTGTAATATTGATGCGGATATATGCGGAAAGCTTAATGTAAATATCACTCAGATCAGGATGTTTTTGTTTTATCCGGTCAAAAAACCCGGGATTTACTTCTTCAAATTGTAATTTAAATTTTTGCCAGTTTTGGTCGAGGTCAATATTATTGTCAATCATCCTGATTACCTCTTGTAAATAGTTCTTATTATCTGCAGCCTTTGTTCCAGAGACTATTTTTTCTTTTAAGTCTGACAACACCTCATTTTTATTGACAATGTACAAAGCCGAATTGGCCAGTTCGTGGTTTTTATGCTCAATTTCTGCTTCAAATTTTTGCCTTTGCATTATATTTAGCTGTTGTTCAGCAAATATTTTATCTCCCAGATGCTCTTTTTCCAATTCCTTTTTTGCTAACTCAAGCTGATTTAATTCAATCTCTTTAGAATGTAAAACTTTGCTTTGTTTCAATGATTTTCTGTTCAATCTAAAGGTGTAGATAATGGCCAACAGCAACAGAAAAAGACATCCAATTAAAACAATTAAAAACCGCTTTGAATATCTTTCAATCCTAATATCTCTTATTAACACTTCGTTTTCTTTTTCCTTCTTCTCGGTCTCGTATTTTGTTTGCATTTCAGCAATAGCATTTACCGTTTTTTCATTATATATTGAGTCGTTCAATTGTGTTTTTAGTTCGTAATAATACAAGGACTTTTCATATTCACCGAAAAATCTGTGGTATTCTATCAGACCCTCATACCCTGACATTACCAGATGCCTGGCATTAATCTCATTTGCAATTTCAATACTTTTTAAATAATATTCCAGAGCTTTTTTATGATGGTTATTAAGATAAACAGACCCGATATTGGCCAAAATTGTGGCTTCTTCAAATTTATCATTTGAAAGCTTGACCAGGTCATAAGCTTTCAGAAAGTATATAAGTGCTTTATCAGGCTCTCTGAGGTTTTTATAGATAGATCCAAGACTATTATATGTGGTTGATAAGCCTTCATGGTCATTTAATTTTTCCATTATTCCGGCGGATTCCAGGAAATATTGTTCAGCTTTTGATGTATCCCCTAAGGTTTGCCAGGCTTTAGCAAGGTTCAGTAAATTTTTTGATGCTTCTCGTTCGTCATTCAACTTTCGGTTTGCTTCCAGGGCTTTATGGATATATTCTACAGCATCTGTGAAATCTTCGGTTTTCATATAAACATTACCGATATTGTTGAAATTGTAAGCCATCAACTTTAAGTTCCCTGTATTTTCTGCGATTTTTAATGCATCATGATAAAATCTGATGGCATCGTCGTATTCGGCCATCTGGTAATAACAGCCGGCAATGTTTATCAGGTTGTTTGCCATACCGGTTGAATCATGTAAACCCTGTCTTACATCAAAGGAAAGATGATAATAGAGTATTGCATTTTTGAAATCGGACAGCCTGAGGTAATTTGTGCCTATTTTAGTATAACATTTGCCGAGAAGCACCGAATCGGGTGTGTCAATTATATAGGGGACTGATTTCTCAAAGTATATGTTTGATTCGACTTCTTCTTTTTTAAGCCATTTAACAATGCCTAAATTATACCACGCTTTTCCCAGTAAATCATTTGAGCCCACCCTGGTTGCCAGTTGCTGTAACTCAACAGCATATTCTTCCGCTTTATCAAAATCTTTGGATTTTACGTAATGCTTTAGAATCTCTTTAATAATTTCGGATTTAACACTATCACCTTTTGTTTCGGACAGCATAATTTGAAGGCTATCAATGGAGGATGCCTGGCCTAATAAGAGATTCCCTGAGCCAATTAGCAAAAGGATAGAAATTAACAGGATGATATTCTTTTGCATAAAATCTAAAATTAGCAAGGGCTAAAATAGGGATTTATTTTACTATATATATAAATGTTTGAATACAAAATATTTTATTTTGATGGTGAACCTAATTTATATAAAAATGATTTTAAGCTTTCATGATTCAAGGATGATTTTATGAAATAAAAAAGCTTGCCCAATTTGGACAAGCTCTTACCCTTCTTCCAGCCACAGGAAAAAGGTTAGTAGCTCGCTTTCGCGATATGCTACATTTGCAATTTTTTATATGGTTAATCCTGTGAGGTTTTTAAACTCTCGCAGGATTAACTGTAAATTTATTCAGGAACCTGGGATGATTGTCCTGTATTCCCGACCAAAATATCATTTTTATCCGTATTGTTGACCTGATTGTTCATATTTAAATCAGCCTTTTCATAATTGGCAGCACCTCCTGCATTGCTTTGCCAAATGTTAAAATCAGCCCCATCAACATCGCTATCACTATTGGCATCACCTCCCATCATTCCATACATTCCGCCACCAAGTTCATTTTGTCCCAATGCTCCACCATAAGCCTGGCTCTCTCCGGAGGTGAAATCGTAAGAATAAGGAGCAGAGTCAAAAGATACAGGATTTGATGTCATAACTCCCAGGTGATTTCTATGCCAAACTACAACATACAGGTTGCTATTCACAGTTGGAACCTCAATCTTTATATCCCTTGTTCCATCAAGGTTTACTATATACCCATCATTATTTAGGAACAAAGCACGTTGTGCAATCATAGTGCCGGGTGTAGCTGTTTCAGACCCACCGGTTGTTTCTCTGAACTCTAGTAGAACCCAATCAGTGATATCGGGAGGTATTGAAGCAACACTTTCTGTGCCGACATAATTCCAGGGTGTAATATTATAAGGTTGTGTAAAGGGAATATGTCCATTATCGTTTAATGTTGTATTCATATTTATTCCATTAAATGAGCCTTCAAGGAAGACAGATATATCCACTATCAGCCCTCCTTCTACGGTGATTGTCCTTGACGGTCCCGCACCAGTCTGGCAATAAAAATCACCATACCATGCTGGGCTTACCGGATCACTCCAAACCAGATTATTAGAAGTTTCACCTGTAAAGCTGGTTGAATTTAATATCCCGCCTTCGAAATACCACTGATAAGGCGCTCCGGCACTTAACGCATCAAAAATAACCGTGCCTGATATTTCCTGGTTGTTAAGAAGGTAAATAATTTGGTCGTTGCTGCCATTCAGGTAAGTCCGGTAGTTTGACCATGTTCCATTATTAAACAAATTACCTGCTATATTCAAACTTAAACTGTATGAATAGTTCTGAATAGATCCGCTATTTATGATATCACCATCAATATCTAATGTATAGCTCCCTGTATTATTACAGCTTAGAATTCCTTCCACCTTGGTTAATCCTGAAAATGTGCACCCATTTCTTACTTGCACCCAATCGTAAATAGTAACATTATCTGCACTCACATCGGAAAGGTAACTAATCCCACTCATTGAAAGGTCAAAGTTATTGCTGATTATATCTGCATCAATAAACCACGAATCCTGAATGGTTATCACCCCGTTATCAACCATAAATAAAGTAGAACCACCTAAATCCACATCCGTATTTTGGAATTCAATATCAGTATTAGCCTGGATAGCGCTACTTGGATCTGTATCCACAATTCTGAAACAAGCAAAGGGTGATGTCTGGGATAAATTTTGAAGTGAACTTCCATTTAAATAAGTGTAATAATTTTCCCAAACGCCATTTTGGGAAATATCGCCACTTATATACAGCGATGTACTATAGACATTATTTTTTATTGCACCATTGTTGGTTAAATCTCCGTTCACATAAGCAGTATAACTGCTGCTTGCATATACCTGTATAAAGCCGGTTACAGTTACATGCCCATAAAACGCCATGGGTGCAGTAAACTGGAAAGTTCCACCAAGGTCAATGTTATCACCAACAATAATCATATCGTGAAAATAGCCATTACCGCCCATGGTGCAATTTAAGAATCCGGATGTTTTGCTTCCTTCTTTCATAATTACGGCTTCTTGAAAATATCGCCCTGTAAGGATTAATGAATCTGCTCCAGAAGAGAACACCAGGGTGTCATTGTTAAAATCAATATATGTATTGTTAAAAGCAAGTGTTGAATTACTAATCACTTTTCCATCAGTATTTGAATTTGTTAAATATCCGCCATCAAAGCTTTGTGTAAAAAATAGATTTTGGTCGGTATCGCCATCAAGATAGGTATGGTAATTATTCCAAACACCGTTATGGGTAATGTCACCTGTGATGTACAAATAGGTAGAATAGACATTATCTTTTATAGCCCCATTGTTGGTCAAGTTTCCGTATATATAGGCTGTATAACTGCTGGTTGCAAGGGTTTGCAGCGTGTCATTTACGGTGACATGCCCGTAAAAAGCCATGGGGTTTGAAAATTGAAAGACTCCGCTAAGGTCAATATTGTCGCCCACAACTTTCATATCATGAAAATAGCCGTTACCGCCCATTGTACAATTCAAAAATCCGGGTGTTTTGGCCCCATCTTTAATAATGACACATTCCTGAAAGTATTGCCCGTAAAATTTGAGTGAATCAGCACCTGCAGCAAACCTTAGCGTGTCATAGTTAAAATCAATAATTG
>JAIOZL010000049.1 GCA_021740645.1 Bacteroidales bacterium | reverse complement strand
TGATTGGTATCTAGGAAAATTAAGTGGATATGACTGGGCATAATACAATAGGCAAAAACAACTAATCCTTTGTTTTCAATGCAGAAATTCAAACTATCGGTGATGATCTCGAAATACTCATGTCGGACAAAAACATCAATCCATTTAATTACGGCAAAAGAAATAAAATACATCCCTTCTTTATTGTGCATTTTATACTTACGACTCATTGAACCAAAGTTAAGATATTTGAGTAAATGCTGGAAAAGTAAAAATTATATAAGAAAGTATTAGAAGGAGGTATTGGTGTTTGATGTACGGCATGAGCTTCAAGTTCGCGCCAACGGGGGGCTTTCGTTCATTTCTTTAAGATATTTTCAATTTCTTACTTTTATAGCAATAATGAATTACAATAATACCCAAAATAATTCCAATTTCACTGAAAAACCAATCTGTAAAAGTTGCTTTTCTATTAGAAATAAAATGTTGAGTTAATTCTAATAAATAACTTAATATTGATAAACTGGTAAAAAGGAAAATGAACATTCTTGGTTTTCTTTTTTTTGTTTTAATGTTGTCAATATATGTGTAAAGCTTTAAACTCGAAAGAAAACTAATTGTGAAGAAAATAATAACATGTCCAATTTTCTTTATCCAAAAAACATTCATACCAAATATACTTGCTATCATCTGAATGAAATCGTTGGAACAGATTGTCCCTAATATTGCAATAATGATAGCAAGAAATAGAAATATAGTATATCTTTTCATAATTATTCCAGGAATAGTTAATTATCAAAATAATCCTTTTTAATATTTTCATGAATAATTTGTATATCACTATATTTAAGACCTTGTTTTTTTATAATTTTTATAATTTCTTCTTCGTCAATATAATGTTCCCTTTGTAATCTATCAATTGCTGATTTACGTGATATTTGACCATCACGTATCAAATCACTAAGGGCATCATCTTTGTCGTTAAATCCGAGTATTTTTAAGTATAGGTATTGTTTTAAAATAGCAATATGACAATCACCCCTCCATGATGATCCGGTTTTTTTATTTTCCTTCCAATCTAATTTGGTATTTAGGGTAGAAGTAATTTTATCTTCTTCCCATCTTATATAATTACGGAAAGGCGATATTCTAAGAACTCCTTCATTTTTTAGTTTCTTTCTGTATCTTTTACCATAAAAAGCGAAAAACTCATTAATCTGAATCCATAAACAATACGGATTTGAAGACCAATTGTAATTCTTAAAAACTTGTAATAAATACCCTAAAACTAGTGAAAATTTATCGTTGCGATATGGATTTGACCGAAGAAGATTTGTTTTATATTGATTTCCTTCAAATGGGGTTCCTCCCCAGATGTAAACAGAAACATCATTTTTTTGAAATAGCTGATAAATACCTTTTTCCATTCCAAGTTTGCATCCAACACATAATGCAGGAACCATAGCAGCTGTTGGTTTCTTATACCACGTTTTGAGATGATAATTAAAGCACTTATCTAAATAAGAATGCTTATTAATAGCAATATCTACATTTAGAAGTCGAGGAATAGCTCGAATGTTTTCAATAGTTTCAGGTGGAAGGTAGCCATTGTTAACTGTAAATGCAACTACATTTAATTTTAGAACTTGACTTAAATAATAAAGTAAGTATGAGCTATCTCTTCCTCCACTGAAGCTAACTGCACAATCATATTTTGAATTATTTGCCCGGGCATGAAATAGAATATCTCTTTTTAATAATTCTGATCCTAAGTATTTTCTTTCTTTATGAATCCGACAATAGTTACAAACGCCATTATTATCAAATTCAATTTTGGGGTAATTAAATGGCATAATACATTTCGTGCATCGTTCAATATATTCACTCATAATTATTCATATTAGTTAAGTTCTATTTCATGAATAATCCTTTTCTAAGAAACTAATTATCATGAATATTCCCTTTAATATGCAATTTTGTGTATCACCTGTAGATTTAATATATTTAATAGACTTATTCTTACTTATTTGCTTATATTTATTATCCGTCAATATTTGCTTTGTTCTTAAAAGCAATTGGTCAATATCAGTGTAATTTTCTATAATCCCATATTCTGCAAGGTCATTTTCAATATTAATGATCATGTCTGAATATCTTATAGTTGGTACTCCTAAAATGGATGATTCGAAGGCCATTATACCACTGTCTCCAATAAATAAATCTGAGAAATATAAAAGATCATGAATGTCAGCAGAACCAGATATCGATCTTACAATAGGATGATAGTATTGTTTAGGTGCAATTAGAATAATTGAATTAACATACTTGGATATTTCATTTATTATTTTTTCAATATTTAGTTTTTTCGAACTTAGTTTATCATGTAATGATGATCCCAATTTTTCCTTAATAATTACATATGGAATGGTAATATTGTATTTCTTAAGAGCTTGAAATTTAGGTTTAAAATATTCAGGGTGCAAATATATTAATGGAACAACACCATTAAAGCAAAAGTCAGCTCTTTTATTAAGTTTTTGATCCCCTTTTGGGCAAGAAATAAAATCCGCAAAAAAATTACAAAATAGTTCTTCAACTTTGTTTCCTTTCCACCTATGTTTATTATCAGAATAGACAATTAAACATTTCGATTTTGTAAACTTAGATGATATTGCCAGATCAAATGAATACATGCCTATGCACAAATCTATTTTTTGCTTTTTTAAAAAACTACCAAGATAAAACAACTGTTTTAGAATGTAAAAAACTTTCATTGCTAAACTATTATGATGTCTACCTATGATTTTGTAATCAACATTAAAAGAATTTAATATATCCAACAAATTATCTTTTGGCTTCGATATGAAATATATATGATGTGATTTAATTCGTTTCGCAATACTCATCCATAAATACACATGAGATGGGTGTGTAATATAAAAAGCGATATTTAGATTTTTATTTTCCAAGACCGACTCCTATCTTGTTAAAGATTAACCTAATTCCTAATAATGCAAAATCAATTAGTTGTTTAAAATTATTGACATTCCTAATTGATTTTATAATATAGGATGGACGAAAATAAAAGCGTTTAAATGCTGCAATTCTTAATCCTCTTAATTCATCAGTGGAACAATCTTCAAGTTTTATCACAGGTTCACGATAATATTTTGACCAGTCCTTTGAGATAATTTTGCCTTCTCTATTATAAAGATTAAAAAGGGGTGTGCCGGGAAATGGAACTACAATATGAAAAGAAGCAGTTGTTGGATTTAATATTTTGCTAAAATGAATTGTTTTATCAATAGTTGATTTATTCTCTCCTGGTAATCCAAACATAAAAGAACAATGAGAATTTATATGGTTATTTTTCAAAGCCACCACAGCTTTTACACATTGTTTAATTGTTGTTGTTTTGTATCTCTGCAGAAATTCAGAATTTCCTGATTCAATACCTAGGAAAATGGAATTACATCCAGATTCCCTCATTTTAATTAATACTCTTGTGTTTGGTAATGTATCAACTCTTGAATTACAATTCCAACTTATTCTTATTTTTCTCTCGATAATAAGTTCTGTCACTTCTACAATTCTACTGTGATTTTCTGTAAAGGTTGAATCAATAAAGGTAAAGTGAGTTTTATTATAATTCTTTTTCAGCATTACTATTTCATCAAGAATACTTTCAGCGCTTCTGTATCTTGTTGTTTTTCCAAAAATTGAATGCTCTTGACAAAATACACAATGATATGGGCAGCCTCTGCCAGTTACAATAGGAGTCCATTGTCTATTCTTTCCCCATTGGTGCTTTGGATTATACTTGTTAAAATCTAAAAGATGATATGCCGGATAAGGTAAAGAATCAATATCTTGGAAAAAGTTGTTTCTCTTTCTAATTACAACTGAGTTGTTTTTCCAAATCGCAATACCTTCGATTTTTTCAAAGTCTTTGTTATTATTAAATACTTTAACAATATCTAGCATTGTCTTTTCACCTTCGCCAATACAAACAATATTTACAAAATGTTTTGATGCAACTTCTTTTGGCAAAGCTGTTGCATGAGATCCTCCAAAAACTATTAAGATTTCGGGATATTTTCTTTTAATTATTTCTGCAATGTAATATGCGTCATATATTAAGGTTGTTGTCGAGGTAATTCCAATGATTTCTGGTCTGAAGTCTAAGATGAAATTATTAATTTGATCAATTGAGTATTTATTTACATAACAATCTAAAATATAAGTTTCAATATTATTAGACTCTAAATATCCTGCAATATAAGCCAATCCCATTGGTGGATTTGTATACTTTGGGACATAAATATCATTTGTAGATATTCCCGCCGTTGGTTGTAGGAGCATTACTTTCATCTTTCCACTTTAGAGTATTAATAGTTTTTATGAATAAAGTACAACGTTATCGTGGTATGGCCAGTTGGCATTTTACCCCACGTATGTTTATAAATTTGGACTTCATTTCAATTTACTAACCTCCCTATCAAAATACCACTGCCCTGCCAATTGGCTATGACCTTATATATATCGCTAAATTAACACTTTTATTTATCGTTTTTTTCGATAGGGCATGTTAAAATCCATTTTGGTATAATTCACGGATAACCGGAAAAACAAAAATACGAAGATTAAACCCAAAATTCAAATTTCGATCAATGGGATTCATGAATACTCATTTTAGTTTTGTAGTTTTACAGGCGATTATTTATTTATAAAGTTTTGAAAATTTTATTAAAATGAGAAAAACAAGTGTATTGATTTTCGTTATGTTCCTAACGGTTTTTGCTTTTGGCCAAAATGAAACCGAAGAAACCAGGAAAAAACAAATGGATATTTATTATTTCCACCGGACACAAAGGTGCCAAACCTGTCTCTCCATCGAGGAAAACATTAACAAAACACTGAACACTCAATTTGCTGATGAAGTTGCCGGTGGGAAAATTGTTTTACACAGCCTTGATTACCAGGGAGAGGCCGAAAATGAATTTGTGACGAAATATAACATTGATGGCCCAACGCTTTTATTGGTCAAAACGAAAAAGGAAAAAGAAACCGTCAAGGACCTAACTGATTTTGCCTTTGAAAATTCGTTACACCAGGGTGAAAAATTCAGGGAAGGCCTGGAGTCGAAAATAAATGAGTTTTTGAGATAGCTGTTTATTTGCAATAAGGATAATGGTTAAAAAATATTTTTTCTTCATCTTATTTGGGTTTTTTACGATCCATCTGGCTGGTCAGGATATCCTTGTTAAGGGATTTGTAAAAACAATCAACGAACAGGGCAACAAGGTACCCTTGCCTTCGGCCAATGTGTATTGGCAGGAATCTACTATGGGCACTGTATCGGACGCTTCAGGTTATTTTGAAATTAAAGGAAACCTGCAAAATCAAAATCGCCTCGTGGTAAGTTATGTGGGATATATTTCCGACACGATTGTGGTTGTTGAAAGTAGCGGTTTACTTGAAATTTATTTGGAGGCAGGGTCGCAGTTGGATGATTTTGTGGTTAAAGGTAAACGGGATGCCCATGCACTGTCTGCTATCAGCCCTTTGAATACAGAGATGATAAGCAGCGATGGATTACAACGGCTTGCCTGTTGTAGCCTGGCAGAGAGTTTTGAAACCAGTGCAACGGTGGATGTCGGCTATACCGATGCAGTATCCGGGGCAAAACAAATCCAAATGCTCGGACTGGCTGGTATTTATAGTCAGATACTCACTGAAAACCAACCGACCCTCCGCTTGCTCGCCTCAACCTATGGTTTAAATTATGTTCCGGGCCCTTGGCTTCATTCCATTAGTATTTCGAAGGGAACATCCTCGGTTATGGCGGGATATGAAAGCATAACGGGCCAAATCAACATTGACCTGAAAAAACCGGAAGGGGATGAAAAACTCTATCTTGATCTTTTTGCAAACGAACATCAGCGGGTTGAATTTAATGCGAATAGCTCATTCAATGTCAATGAGAAATTAAAATCTGTGGTTCTGCTTCATGCATCGGGCCTGGAAAATAAAGTGGACAATAATGGGGATGGTTTCCTGGATTTACCAACCGGTAAGCTTTTGATGCTTTCAAACAGGTATTTTTTCAACCACGACAATAAAATTAAAAGCAGGTTCGGATTCGAACTATTAAATGAAGATAGGGTTGGTGGGCAGACGGCTTATGATCCTGAAAAAAATTCTGATATTAATCCATACTATGGGATAGATATTTTATCCTCAAGGTTTACACTATTTGAAAATACAGGTATTTTATTGGATAGTGAAAACAATGGCAGCCTGGGGATCAATGCAAACTTTGTTTACCATTCGATGGATGCCATGTTTGGGCTTCGCAAATATGATGCAACTCAAAATAGTTTTAATCTAAGAACCTTATACCAAACGAATCTTTCAAATAACCATCACAAACTGGTAAGTGGCCTTAGTTTGGTCTTAGATAATTTGGAAGAGAAACTTACGGATACAACCCTTAACAGAAATGAACTGGTTGTTGGGGCTTATTCTGAGTATACCTACAGCAGTGATAAGTTCACCGTAATTACAGGCATAAGGGGTGATCATCATAATGATCACGGTTTCTTTTTTGTGCCCCGTGTGCACATTAAATACCAGTTAAGTGAAACTAGTTCTGTTCGTTTTTCAGCGGGAAGAGGAATCCGGTCAGCTTTTGTTCTTCCGGAGAATATTGGATTGATGGCGAGTTCGCGCAGGTTTATTTTTAAAGAAGATTTTAAATTGGAAAGGGCATGGAATTTTGGCGGAAACTTTATCCAGAAATTTAAACTGGATGAGCAACGCAACTTTACCCTTAACGTTGATTTTTACCGCACCATTTTCCAGAATCAAATTGTAATTGATGTAAATAAGGAACCAACCAATGTATATTTCTATAACCTAAAAGGTAAATCCTGGTCCAATAGTTTTCAAACCGACCTTATCCTTGACTTATTTAAAGGTTTTGAAATGACCCTGGCGTACAGGTATAGTGATGTAAAAGTTACCATGGATGAGGCCTTGATCCGGAAACCATTATCCAGCCCTCATAAAGGATTGGTATCGCTGCATTATTCATCGAAGTATGAAAAATGGAATTTCACTTTTACTACACAATTTAATGGCGAAAGCAATTTGCCTGATACAAAAGGTAATCCTGTAGCCTATCAATTAGATGAAACGTCACCGGCTTACATCATTATTCACGCACAAATACTCCGGAAATTCAGGCAATGGGAAGTTTACTTTGGTGCGGAGAACCTCACCAATTATAAACAAACAAATCCCATCCTTTCTTCGGATGATCCTTTTGGTGATTATTTTGATAGTTCTATGATCTGGGGACCGGTAATCGGGCGGTCAATCAATGCCGGCATTCGGTTTATTATCGACTAAAATCACAGTTCATCTACCCCCGTTTTATTTCCTTTAAAAAAATTAAGAATTTATTAACGTAAAAATACGTCAGTTTAAAATTAATGACGTACTTTTACGTCATCATTAATGTGATGAATTTTTAAATTATTTAAACATTTAACATTCATCAATCAAAATTTTAAAAAATGCCCACAGCAAAACTTGAATTATTCGATAAAGATTTACAAAGCAGTGCCTTACTTTTCAAAGCGCTTGGGCACCCTGCACGCCTTGCCATCCTCAATTTTTTGGCAGAAACAAATACTTGTTTTACAGGTGATATTTCCAATGAATTGCCTTTGGGCCGGACCACCATCAACCAGCATTTAGCCGAGCTTAAAAAGGCAGGACTAATTCAGGGACATATTTCAGGCATTAAAACCAACTATTGTCTTGACCAGGAAGTGATCTTAAAATTGAAACAGAGGATGGAGAAATTGATAACCAATATGAAATGTTGTTAAATTATAAAATTACAAGATGAAAATACTAATCATTTGTACCGGGAATACCTGCCGCAGCCAGATGGCCGAAGGATTTTTAAGATCATTTGACCCTCATCTGGAAGTTTATTCCGCCGGAACCATAGCCGAAGGAAAAGTCAATCCTTATGCAGTAAAGGTTATGCAGGAAGCAGGCATTGACATCAGCCGGCAAATTCCGGAAAGTGTAAAAAATTACCTGGATAAAGACTTTGATTATGTGATTACGGTATGCGACGGAGCGAAAGAAGTTTGCCCGGTATTTACAGGGAATGTTAAACATAGGATACATCTTGGCTTTGAAGATCCGGCCAATGCAAAAGGTACTGAAGAAGAGGTGTTGCCGGTTTACCGTAAGGTTCGCGATCAGATCAAAATTGAATTTTCTGACTTATATAAACATTTAAAATAAACATCGACATGAATGAAAGACTAAAAGAAATCGTGCGTTCAAAATACAATGAAATCGCCTTACAAAGCAAAGAACAAAACGAAACTTCCTGCTGTGGAAGTACCGCTTGTTGCGATACCATGGATTACACTATTATGAGTGATGATTACACAAAATTAAAGGGATACAACAAGGATGCTGACCTGGGTTTGGGCTGCGGATTGCCAACTGAATATGCTGAAATCAGCCTGGGCGACACGGTAATCGATTTGGGATCGGGGGCTGGAAATGATGCTTTTGTTGCCCGGTCTGTTGTGGGTGAAGAAGGTAAAGTTTACGGACTTGATTTTGCCGATGCCATGCTATTAAAAGCAAGAGAAAATGTGGCAAAACTTGGTTTTACCAATGTTGAATTTTTAAAGGGTGATATTGAAGATATGCCGTTTAAAAATAACCTGGCAGATGTCATCGTCAGCAATTGTGTTTTGAATTTAGTTCCCGATAAAAAGAAAGCTTTTGCGGAGATGTTCAGGGTAATAAAACCCGGAGGGCATTTTTGTGTATCGGATATTGTGGTCTCAGGTGATTTACCGGATGCCCTACTGAAAGATGCTGAAATGTATGCTGGCTGTGTATCGGGAGCAATAAAAAAGGAGGAATACCTGAATATCATAAAAGAGGCCGGGTTTACATCTTTGGAAGTCAGGAAAGAAAAAGAAATTCATTTGCCTGATGAAATCCTGTTAAATTATTTATCCACAAAAGGGCTTAACGAGTATCGCAGCAGTAATGTTGGTATATATAGTATTACGGTATTCGGAGTAAAGTAAAGCTATTTGTATTTTTGCCACGAATTCAAGGTTTTAAATAAATGAACTATTTTTGATTTGTTGAATAATATATTCATGAATTCGTGGCAAAATATTTTAATCTATGAGCTCAATTACCAAACGTTTATCCTTTCTTGATCGCTACCTAACGATTTGGATTTTATCTGCTATGGCCATCGGAGTTTTAGCCGGTTATTTATTTCCGAAAATTGCCCTGTTTATTGAGCAGCAAAGTGTAGGGACAACCAATGTTCCCCTGGCCATCGGGCTGATATTGATGATGTATCCTCCACTGGCAAAAGTCAGGTACGAGGAATTACCCAAGGTCTTTCGTAATGTCAAAGTACTGCTTTTAAGCCTTGTCCAAAACTGGATCATTGGGCCTGTATTGATGTTCATTTTGGCCATTTTATTCCTGCATGATTATCCAGCTTATATGTATGGCCTTATCCTGATTGGACTTGCCCGTTGCATTGCTATGGTCATTGTATGGAACGACCTGGCCAAAGGCAGTTCTGAATATGCAGCCGGCCTGGTGGCTTTTAATTCCATATTCCAGGTTTTGTTTTTTGCGGTTTATGCATGGGTTTTTATTGCCATCCTGCCTGGTTGGTTTGGACTGGAAACAACGGATGCTGTAATGGGGATTACCATGGGTCAGATTGCAGAGAGTGTATTTATTTATTTGGGTATACCATTTATTGCAGGTTTTCTTACCCGTTATATTTTAATCCGCATTAAAAGCAAGGATTGGTACCATTCGGTTTTTGTTCCAAAAATCAGCCCCATTACACTTATCGCATTGCTTTTTACAATTTTAATCATGTTTTCACTAAAAGGCGAATACATTATTCAATTGCCTTTTGATGTAATTCGCATTGCTATTCCATTACTGATCTATTTTGTGGTCATGTTTACGGTCAGTTTTTTTATGGGAAAACAGATCGGGGCCGACTATCCCAAAACAGCTACAATTGCATTTACTGCGGCCAGCAATAATTTTGAACTTGCTATTGCGGTGGCTGTTGCTGTATTCGGGATTAATTCAGGTGAAGCTTTTGCAGCAGTGATCGGTCCCCTCGTGGAGGTTCCGGTTTTGCTCGCCCTGGTACACCTGGCGCTTTATTTTCAGAAAAAGTATTTCAAGGAATCCGCCAAAATTATTTAGGTCTTATTTTTCAAGATCAACTGCCTGAAATTTTTCTCATTCCATAAATCCATCATTTCTTTAAATTTGGGGTATTCCTCCGGGGATATAACCGTACGCTGTATTTTTAGCATCCTTTTTACTGTTATGATGTTTTCCTTGATTGAGGTTGATATCAGCATTTCTCCAAAGTCAGCCTTTACTTCAGTCAAATCAACAGGATTAATAAATTGAACGCCTTCAGGAAGTGTAATACTGAAACTATATTGTTCATTGATTGTATTGGGAACTTCAAAAGAAGTTATTCTTTCGCTGTTAAGATATGGCATGTGCCAGCTTTCTGAGCCCCCTTTCAGGCCGGGTATTTCGTAAAAATAATAATTAGCCTGGTTTTTTAATGCTTCATCTGTTTTAATCTCCAGTTTTGCCAGGGTCCTGAATTGCGCTGAATTTATGATCTCTGACCTGATTATTTCCTTTTTTGAGATTCCCTCAAGGTAGGCGTTTACGGCACTTGAATCCTTTCTTATTTTGTAATAGGGGTTTAATTTCTCGGTCATCAAAACCTCCAGTGACCCTGTAGTCTTAAATTCATTATCGAGCACTAATGATCCGCTCGCAATCAATTTATTCTCAAATTTTTCACTGATATTTTCAACGGCATTTTTCCCGGGATCAAAAACTACCAGGGTTTTGTTGTTTAAATCAAAAATCTCATTCTGATCAGATGTTTTAATTGCCGATAAATACATCATTTCGCTCTCCAGCGGACTTATCCGAACAAGAATATTTTCAATCAAAGGCAGGCATCCTATCTTTTCGTCATAGAGTTTTGAAGGTATTACAACAACTGCCTTTGAGTGTATCCCGACTTCACGTAACAAACTAACCATCAATAATGATTTTTCACAGGCGGTACCTCCGTTACTTTTCCACACATCCAGAGCATTTCGGATATGGTAACCGGTGTAAGCGGGCTGGATACCATAAAGATTAAAATCTTCAGACACCATTTTTTGAATTTCCAGGATAAATTCAACATCATTCCGGATTGTGCCAAATTTGTTCGTTTTATCTTTTTTCAGGTTTTCAATTGCAGCTTTTATCCCTTTATCTGTTTTATAAAAAAAAGCATCTTGCTTTGTAATAAAATTCAAAGCTTCAGCAAAAGAAAGCGTACTGAAATACAAGCGGGGCAGATGCAAATTGTTTGAAGGCTGGTGGCTTTCATGGGTATTTTCAGCAATTCCGGTAAATGTAAAAGAGTAGGTTTTATACTTTTTACTTTCAGTGATATTCGGGCCGGTTCTTATATTTAAAACTTTATAATTCAACTCCGATTCAAGAGGAATATTCACAATAATTTCTTTGTTAACAATAGGGGAAGATTCTGTAATGATTTCATCTTCCATTAATCCCGGAAGAAATCCTGCCTTGCTGGTAATGGTATAATCCAGTTCAATTACAGCACCTACTTCCAATCCAACATGGGTCACCACCATCTCGCGAAGTCCGTTATAAAAAGCTGCATCGCGGGCCTCACTGGGTAAAACTTCATTAAATGAATTTTCAGGGGCTTTCACCACTTTGCCAGATTCCTGGGTAGTTTGACTAAGGTTTATTTTTAAATCCTGGAATTTGGGATTATAAATTATAAAAGTCTCGCCGTACAATCGGTTAAACGAATAATGGGTATTGAGTTTTAACTTCTTATAATAATGGAATTCGATGCTTCCATCGTCCTTTAAAGTATATTCTTTCAGGATTTTCTCATACACGGCATCGGTATCCTGAGCGCAAAGGTTAACGCTAAATAAAACGGTGAGGATGATATAGAATAGTCTCATTTTATCTTGTTTTCAGTAAGGTTTAAAATTTATTTATTTTCAAAATCACAGCTTCGCTGGCTATCTTTTGCTGTGAATCTACAGCGCTTTTAAAAGAGCCCCAATCTTCCGGTACATAAATTCGTTTATTCAACTTAATGTTTTCCGTTACTTCCAGTTGGTTGCCTTCAACATAAAATCCCCCCTTGAATGATGCACCGGTGCCACTCATTATTTCGGTGGACGGCAGGTATTCTACTTCGACCTTCGAAGGAAGCTTTACTTTTTCGTAAAGGTTAACAACCCTCGAACATCTGTCTCGGAAATTGTATTTTCTTTCCTCAACGTCCGTTTTCACATAAAGGTGCGACATGGTCCGTTTAAAAAGATTGGATACCACTACAGGCACAAACAAAATCTCATTTTCTGTAACAACAGCATAACCCGGAATCTCATAATCAATGGTAATTTTAATTGGGCCATCCAGGTAATTATAAGGCGATCCAAAATCCATCTTCGTGATTTTCGCCCGGGGATGCACAGCTAAAAACTCACTTTCGAGTGTCCTTCTCCATGTGCTGATATATCCTGAGGTAAAAATTCTTCGAATCGCTGCATCTGATTGGCCTTCGGCCTCAAATGTAAAACTTCCTTTGTATGTTCCGTTTCCCATTATTTCAGAAGTTCCTTTTATGTTGATATAATGGTTTTGCGGATCCGAAACTGGTGTAACCATGAGGTCAGCACCTTCGGGTAGACCCATCAGGTAATTTTGTTGCTGTTCAAGGCTGGACCATAATTCCCTTACAAAGGGAACCCATGTCGGGTCAAGTATGTGGTATTTACCATCTGAAAGTTTTACAATGGTTACACTATGATTAAACTGGTCAGCCGGAATTCGGTCAATTCTCGATCCAGCCATTGTCATTGCGGCATACGATTCAAAACCTGCGGCACGGAGCATGGTAATCAGCATGCCGGCTTTGTCTTTACACACACCACAGCGGTCGTTAAATGTCATGTCACCGGTGTGTAAAGTAAACCCTTCGCCTTCCCCCATCGAAATCCCTGAATACCGTATATTATCGGCACACCAGTGGGTTAAGAGGGACACAGAGTCCATTTCAGTTTTTGCGTCTTGTAATATTTCCGCTACTTTCCGGTCAATTTCTTTGGTGGTTTCAAAACTGCCAAAATCTTCATTCACCCCATAAAACCATGTGGATTTAGCTTCCCAGTCAGGGCTTGTAGAAAGTAAAAGTTTGGGAAACTCATCAGAGCTTGCCACCATATTGGATTCACGATTGGGCTGTGAAAAATCTTTTTTGGTGAAGGTATAAACAAGCTTATCGCCGGCAGGTTTCACTGACGACCTGATCTCCCCTTTATAAAACTCATATTGCAATTCTTTGTCCTTTGGTAGGTTTACCTGGTATACTTTTTCAACCACCGGCTCTTTACTCCAGAACTCCACGATATCATAATAGTGGCCGCGCATGGGCGGGATGTATCTTTCGTCGTCCGGTTCTTCCCCAAGCAATGCATACGTAAAACCTTTTCTGAATAAAACAATTTCCACCGCATCCCCGGGTTCAAGCCTGCCTACCTCTATCATTTTTTCGCGGGCTCCCCAATAAATTGCCCTGGCGGGGGCAGGATAATCCAAAACGGATTCAAGGGAAGGTTCGTCTGTTGCCCCATCTTTGCGAAATATTTTAACCTTTTTTATTTCTACATAGGCCGAAAGCGGATCGTATCCAAACTTTATCACTGAATTGCTTTTACCGCCTTCTGAAGTTAAAACTTTGATCAGCTTGTGCATGTGAACATAACTTAATCCTGACTCCCTGACATCCACGACGGTGCTATCAAAAACAATCAATTCCGAACTGCCTGGATAATCTTTTGAACAGCCTGAGTTTTTTAAAAGAGATTTAATTTGTGGATCGGCAAACAAGCTAATGCCGGGAAAAAGAATGATGAATAAAAATAACAGTTTCTTCATAGGATATTTGCTTTAAAAAAAGGTAAAGCTACTCAAATTTTAGTAATTTTTTTAGATCAATTAATTTTTTAAAAAAAAATGAAAACTTTTTAATCATGCAGGTTGCAGGAGATAATTAATAATTATTTTTGCACTACGCAAATTATGTTACAATATAAAATATTTATGATCATGAAAATGTTACAAAGAGGTTTTATGATAGCTGCATTATTTATAGCTATTGTATATTTAACAGGATGTATGTCGACCAAACTTCCTGAATCATACCAGGTTAATCCTGAAGTACTCGAAGCGAAAGGGGGGATGGTTGAATTTACTGTAAATGGTACCATACCCGAAAAATCCTTCCATAAAAAGGCGGTCGTTGAGTTTTCTCCTTACATCAGTTACGACGGCAAAACAAAAGAATTGAAAAAGTTTACCCTCAGAGGTGTTAAAACCGAGGGTGAAGGTACAGTTATAAATTCCGCAACAGGTGGAAGTTTCAACTATACTGAAAGTTTTGAATATACCGATGAGATGCGTACCGGAGAGTTGATGGTCAACGCAAAAGTTACCAAAGGGAAAAAGGTAACAGAATACAATAACATCAAACTTGCTGATGGTATTATCTCTACCTATAAAAACATTGCCCACGATGAGAAAACAATCACTGCTCCTTCAGGATACGAAAAAGTGACCATTGTTACTGAGAATGCTTCTGTTTATTTTGCTCAAAATTTATATAATCTTAATTGGAACCTTGCATTAAATAAATCAGGAGAGGCTGCACAAAAAATGGAAAAAGTAGACAGCTTCCTGAAAAAAGGATGGGAAATTAAAGATGTGGCCATTGACGCATGGGCTTCACCCGAAGGCGAAATAGATTTTAATAACAATCTGGCCGTTGACAGGGCAAAGGCTGTGACCAAATTTATGGAGAAGAAAATTGATAAAATTACTAAGATGCGCGCCAAAGAAATGGGTGTGGACGTATCTGAGCTTACGCAACAAGTGAAATATCTCGATAAAGGACACGGCGAAGACTGGGATGGCTTTTTGAAAGCAGTCAGGGATTCTGGCCTTAAAGACAAAAACACCATTCTGAATGTAGTTAATTCTCAAAGTGATGCAGCAAAAAGAGAGCAGGAAATCAGGAATATGACTGTTATCTATGAAGAAGTGGCTAACGAGATTCTTCCATCATTACGTCGTGCTGAAATTGTAATTAGTTGTTATGAACCCAAGCGTACTGATGAAGAAATTGCTGAATTGGCAAGTACTGACCCTACCTCTTTATCATATAAAGAATTGTTATATGCCGCTACTTTAACCGATGATCATGAAGCTAAATACAATATTTACCGGGCTGGCTTCACTCATCAGAACCGCGATTGGAAAACATACAACAATGCCGCAGTAGAAGCCATAAATCTAAGAAAAATTGATGAGGCTGAAAACCTTCTTGGCCAGGCTGCCGGTTTGGCTTCTAGCAATGGATTGATCGAAAACAACATGGGTGTGGTTGCTGCTCAAAACGAAGATTATGCGAAAGCAGAACAACATTTTATGACTGCTCAGGGTTTAGGTGAAGATGTAAACTATAACCTGGGAGTGATCAATATCCAAAAGGGGGAGTATTCCAAAGCACTTACCTATTTTAAAGGAATGGATTGCAAACACAATATCGGCCTTGCCCAGCTCCTTTCAGGTGAGATGAATGAGTCGCTTAATAACCTTAAATGTGCCCCTGAAAGTTGCAAAACATTTTATGCCCTTGCCATTTATGGTGCCCGCACTAAAAATGGTGAAATGGTATATGAGTATTTAGCCAAAGCCATTGAAAAAAATCCGGCACTGAAAGCGAAAGCAAAAGATGATCGTGAATTCCTGAAATACTTTAACGAAGAAGCTTTTCAGGCGATAGTCAAATAACGTATCAAACAATTTAAAAAATCCTGGCCTTCATCGTCAGGATTTTTTTTGCCCTTTTTTATTTTCGTTTGTTATAATAGAAAGGATAAAACAATAAATCATGGATACAATAACAAGCTTAGTTACTAAAATTCCCTCGCTCGACCTTTCTCATTTTACCAATGGATCGGCTAAGGAGAAAAACTATTTTGTGGAAACCCTTGGAAAAGCCTATACTGATTTTGGTTTTGTAGCCATTAAGAACCATGGCCTCGACAGCCTTACACAAAATAAACTTTATGAAGCTGTAAACCGTTTCTTTCAATTGCCTGATGTGATCAAACAAAAGTATGAAGACCCAAAACTTCAGGGGCAGAGAGGATATATTGGAAAAATGAAAGAACATGCCAAAGGACGAACCTCCCCCGATTTAAAGGAGTTTTATCATATCGGGCAGCTCATTCAACCCGATGATCCGACCACGCTTGAATATCCTGAAAATATCTTCCCGGACGAAGTTCCCGATTTAAAAGAATTTGGTTTACGAACCTTCCGTTTGCTCGAAAAGGCCGGTGTTGAAATATTAAGGGCGATCGCACTTTTTCTGAATCTCGATGAATTCTATTTTGATGATAAGGTGAAAAATGGAAACAGCATTTTGCGCCCCATTCATTATTTCCCGTTAACAGCTTCGGATATGTTGCCAAAGGATGCAGTGAGAGCTGCCGAACATACTGACATCAACCTCATCACCCTTTTGATGGGTGCAAGTGCCGAAGGGCTGGAAGTCCTCCGGAGAGATGGCGTATGGATACCCATTACAGCACTTCCTGAGCAAATTGTGGTTAATGTAGGAGATATGTTATCACGCCTTACCAATAATAAATTAAAATCTACCGTGCACCGGGTAGTGAATCCGGTGGAAGAAAAGATGCATACATCAAGGTATTCCATCCCGTTTTTTATGCATCCACAATCGGAAATGCCACTTGATAGTTTAGATAATTGTGTGGATGAAAATCATCCCAAACGATTTAAAAACATAACAGCCGGGGCTTTTTTATCCCAACGATTAAAGGAAATCGGTTTCTGATTCTGGTTCATCCTATTAATTCCACCCACTCAATTTTAAAGTTCACCTGCTAAATTCTTAAGTTCACCTTTTTTCGGTTTAAATTGCTTGCCGGTCGGCTTAGTTTTGCTTCAGAAATTATGTAAAACTTTAAAACAATTTAAATCATGAAAACACTAATCTTAACATCCGTAATGCTGGCCTTTATCGCCACCGGTTTTGCACAAGAAACAAAACAGCCCGTAGAAACAAAAAAACATGTAGAAGCTGTCGTGATCCAGGAAAGCGATGATCTGTTATCCCTGTATCTTGAAAAAGAACCTGGCGAGGTGGTTAAAATAAAAATCAAAGAAGATGATAAAGTGTTATACACACGCAGGATCAAAAAAGAGGCCAGTGCCAAAATCAAATACGACATCAGCCAGTTCCCGGGCGGAGAATATACTGTGGAAGTAACACAGGATAAAGAGGTGGTATATTCGAAGCAGATCGAAAAAGGTGCTGCCCCTATAGCTACCCTCAAAAAATAGCCCCGGCTTCATCACATTATTCTGAGATTGAAATTGCGTTCTTTGAAATCCTGCTTGTTTTGATACGCATAATTCGTACTTTTGAAAAGGTATTAAGGCATTATTAAAATCCTGTGAATGGCAAATTCAATAATAAATAAACCCGTGGCAAGAATTGCTACAAATGTATTCGCAGGTTTATTGTTTAAGTTTGTGCTGGATGTAATCTACAGCCTGATCTACCGGAATTACCCATTGATTCAGCCTTTGTCCGACTATTTGTTTGCCATTTTAATCGGGGTGCTTATCCTTGAAATGATGTATCTGGCCAACCGCTATCTCAACCGGCATTGGGAATGGAATAAAAATCCTTACAAAAGGTATTTCTACCAATGGGGCATTTCAGTTGGCATAAGTGTGTGGGTAGCTTTTGTGCTAAGGTGGTTATACAAACTGAGCCTCAGTTCGTTTTACTACGTGAGTTTAATGGATGAGATTATCCTGCTGGTTTTGTTGCTGCTTGGGGTGAGTATAATTGTCACGGTGGAGTTGTCCCTCTTTTTGTTAAACAAATGGCGTTTTTCCCTGGCAGAACTCGAACGTTTTAAAAAAGAAAATGCAGAATTCCAGTTTGAGACTTTACGTTCGCAGGTGAATCCTCATTTTCTGTTCAACAGCCTGAATACCTTATCTTCCCTGATTTATATTGATAAGGATAAAGCTTCTAAGTTTATCAGGGAGTTATCCGATGTGTACCGATACATCCTTGAGCACAGGGGAAAAGAAATGGTATCACTGGATAGGGAAATTGCTATAGCAAAATCCTACCTCTACCTTTTAAGTTTAAGATTCGATAGAAACCTTAAGGTGGAAATTCGGGTTGAAGAAAACACGGAAAACTGGAACATAGCCCCTTTAACCTTGCAATTATTGATAGAAAATGCAGTGAAACATAACATTGTGTCAGCCGCTAAACCCCTGGCCATTGTGATTGAGGTAAAGGCAGGTTTTCTGACCGTGAAAAACAATCTGCAAAAAAAAGATTCCAAGGAATACAGTAGTGAATTAGGCCTGAAAAATATCGTAAGCCGTTATACTTATTTAACCGACAAAAAAGTGGAGATACATGAAAGTGAAAAAGAGTTTTTAGTTAAAATCCCATTAATCCGGCAAAAATGAGAGTATTAATTGTAGAAGACGAAACCTATGCCCAATTGGAGCTTAAACGCCTTTTGACGGAAATAGACCACGATTTTGAAGTGATGGATTGCCTCGACAGCGTAGAGAGCGTGGTACATTGGTTTAATTCAAAACCATTACCCGACCTGATTTTTTTGGACATACAATTATCAGATGGTTTGAGTTTTGAAATTTTTAATCAGGTAACAATTAATACCCCTGTGATCTTTACCACTGCCTTCGATGAATATGCTTTGCAGGCGTTTAAAGTGAATAGTATCGATTACCTTTTAAAGCCGATTAAACAAGAAGAACTTGAGGCGGCAATTGTGAAATATCAATCCGTGGTGGCAGACAAGCCCCAGGCAAACAAAAGCCTGAGTAAAATTCAGATTGAGGAATTATTAAACATTTATAAACCCACGTTTAAATCAAGGTTCCTGGTAAAAAGCGGCGACCAGATCAATTATGTGGAAGCAAAGGAAGTGGCATATTTTATTGCAGAGGACAATGAGGTGCTACTCGTAAGTAACAAGAATAAACGTTATGTGGTGGATTATACGGTAAGTCAATTGGAGGGCATGCTCGATCCCCACTTGTTTTACCGGGCTACCCGAAGTTTACTCGTATCTTTGGGCGCCATTAAAAAAATCAGTAAGTATTTCAACAGCAGGTTACATTTGGAATTAAATCCACCTACAGATGAGCAGGTACTGGTAAGCAGGGTTAAAGTTTCAGAATTTTTAGAATGGATCGACAAATAGTAATGAAAACAACACGCACTCAAATACTCCTTTTTGCTTTTGCACTCATGCTTTTTGCTGGATGTAAAAAGGTATATGTAGTGGTGGATGAGGTTCCCGGAAACACCCCTTCGGGCGATCCCTTGTATATTACAGGGAACTTTAACAATTGGGACCCGGGTGATGAACGTTTCCGACTTACCTTTAATGACGACAGCACCTGGTCGATCAATTTACCTCCCGGCTTTGGAACCATTGAATATAAGTTTACCCGGGGCGACTGGACCACCGTGGAAAAAGACCTGTGTGGAAATGAAACGGACAACCGGATGATCTACATCGACGACACTGATACTGCCTATAACCAGATTGCAAGCTGGAACGACCTGGACCCTCTGAACTGTCCAAGGATGACCATCCTTGTAACCGGTCTCCCGGAAAATACACCCGAAGACGAAGCCATTTCCATCATGGGCAATTTTAATTCATGGAATACCGATACCCTGAGCCGGATAAAGCGCAAAGGGAAAAACCTGTATGTAACCATCGACAGGCCATCGGGTGCTGATATGCTCGAATTTAAACTTTCGCGGGGCAGTTTGTCGTCTGCTGAAGCCGATGAATTTGGAAACGATGTGCCCAACAGAGTGGTTCCTTTCGGACAAAAGGATACCGTGCAGGTGAAAGTAGAAGGCTGGGTGGATATGCCCAAACAAAAAGGGAACGACAAAGTGGTGTTTATTATAATAGGCTTACCGGAAAATACCCCCCCAAAGGATGATCTGTATATTGCCAGCAATTTTAATAGCTGGAAACCCGGCGACCGCAACTATACCTTTACAAAAAATACTAATGGCGACCTGGTTTACCTCTTTCCCAGGAAAAAGGAAAGGCTCGAATTTAAGGTGACCCGCGGAAGCTGGTACAACGCGGAAGTGGATCGTTTTGGTTACGACACCCCCAACCGGCAGGTCAACCTGAAAGATGCCGACACCGTTAAAATAAAGATATTCGCCTGGAAAGATATTCCGGCCTATTCAAACAACAACCTGACTATTGTTCTAGAAAGCCTTCCGGCAACCACACCCGAAAACCCGGAAATATACCTGGCTGGAAATCTCAACAATTGGGACCCCAACAGGAGAAAATATCAGTTCAGCCGGGCAGAAAAAGGCTATTATTTTCTGGATATAGACCGGAGAAACCGGCAACTCGAATGCAAGGTTACCAGGGGGGCTTGGGAGAATATGGAAGTGGATGCCTATGGGTCCGATATCCCCAACCGCAGGCTTAATTTTATGGAATCAGATACCGCCTTTATTAAGGTGGCTAACTGGAAAGACCTGCCCGTTAAAGAAACGCCATACATTACCATCGTCATTAACAAAATGCCTTTAAACACGCCCGTTAATGATAAAATTTACTTAGTCCCTGATTTTAACGACTGGGATCCTACTGATGAAAACCTGGTGTTTCAGAAAATGGATAAGGGTAAATATTTTATTACCATTCCCCGGCACGGCAATGCCACAGAATATAAAATAACCCGTGGGGGCTGGGGCAGGGTGGAGACCGACGAAAATGGCAACCCCATTCCGAACAGGGTATTGAATTATGGGTTTTCTGATACGCTTTATATCGAACTTGAAAAGTGGCGGGATTTGGGTGGCAACTATTAAGCAGCGCTTATCTTTTCCGTTTGAAGTAAGTTTTCATTAAGTGAGCACATTCCTTTTCCATTACACCTGAAACCACAGCACTTTTGGGATGAAGGCAATTTTCTGCAATCGTTGAATAGCCCTTTTTTTCATCTCTGGCCCCATACACGATTTTCCCTATCCTGGTCCAGTAGGAGGCCCCGGCACACATAACACAAGGTTCGATGGTAACGTACAATATGCATTCCTCTAAAAATTTTGCCCCCAGGTAATTGGCCGCCGAGGTAAAAGCCTGCATCTCCGCATGGGCCGTAGCGTCGTTCAACTGCTCGCTCAGGTTATGGGCCCTGGCAATGATCCTGTCGTTACAAACCACAACAGCACCTACCGGCACTTCATCCCTGTCAAAAGCTTTTTGCGCCTCTTTCAGGGCTTCTTTCATAAAGTATTCATCCGTATATAAAGTAAGGCTCATGGGTGTGTTTTTTGCAAAGTTACGGATCAATTGAATAGCAGACTATAAATTTTGTAACACCAGCCTCCAGCATCCAGCCTCCAACCCCTTCGTTGTCCGTAGCGTCCCGGCTACGGACCTTTACAAAAGTGCATTTCTTAGCATCCCCAGGTTGACCAAATGGTAAGCAATCAGACTTCTCTGACATCCTTTTTTATTATATTTGTAACTTTATATTTACTAAAACAAAACTAAACCCATACCTATACGCCGCAACAAGCAACTTATTATAACTAGAAAAAACGATGAAAAATTGGATTAATTTAGCGATATATATAAGTTGTAGTGCATTTAAAGAAAGACCCGTAATATATGAAATTGATAAATGATATAATATTTAAAACTTACTTATACTTTCATAAAAAGGATAAATCACTTGCAATAACAAGAACACTTGGATTTATAACTTTATTGGAGGCTTCTTTGATAGTTCCTCTTTTTGCGATTATTAATGGAATTTCTTCGATTTATAAAACTCCTGCAGAACCTAATAGCAAGATGAAATATTATATTGGTATTCCTCTGTATTTAATTCTTACCTTTTTAAATAATAGATTAATAAAGTCAAAATTGAAAGAATTGCATATCCCTAAACTTTATGATGATTATTTAGTTGATGGACGAATTAAATATGTATGGTTGATTTTTATATTACCAATTATATTTGTGTTCCTTACTCCAATTATATATGGTTCAATAAATGGCACTCTTAGATTCCCTGCTTTTGAATAATACACATGTTGAGAATGAAAACGATTTATAGAAAAGAGAAAATTAAAATGTTCCTTCAGGACTACTATTTTGGTTATGGCAAATGGATTACCTTGTTAAGACTAATCGGTGGGCCTGGACTTATACTCATTGGACTTGATTTATATAGAAAGGGATTTGATAAGTTTTCAGTAGCATATTCTGGATTTTGTCTTTTATATGGTATTTATATGATTTTTAAGCCTTATCTATGGGTTTTGTTTAGACTTGATAACTATAGGACTGAGAATGTTGCAATACAGATAAATGAAGATTCTTTGTTGCTTACTGATGATAAAAATGAGTCAAAAATTGGATTTGAAACTTTCAAGAAAATCTTTGATAGAAAAAGTTATTACTCATTTGTTATATCAAAATCTCAAAGATTAAGGATACCGAAAAGACTGATTGATAATAATGGACAAGGAATAATTGAGAATAGAATAAAAACGCACTACAACAATGTATAAAAATAATAGCCGAGACAGTAGTAGATTCAAGGGTTGTAGCCCGCTTCAACTTCCTTGTAACTTGACAAGGAAGTGTCACGCATTCGGCTACTATTCTTATACGAAACGTTATGCTGCATTAACATAAATCAAAAATGAACGCCACTGAAATATTGATAGAAAACATTAAGGAAGAAATTCCATCCTTATTAACCGCCAAGTTAGAAACATTTGACATTAAAAACTTGGAAGAAGTTCTTTCAATAGACATCGACGAGTTTAGCCAGAGACGTGGAATCGGGAAAACAGTCATTGATAAACTATGTGAATTTCAAAAACAAATTAGAAATGACATAGAAAGGTTTGCCAACATCCAAATAAAAAACACGAAGACTCATTTTTTGCCTGTAAATGATACAATAATTTCATCCTCAAATTTTTTAGATGTGGCATCAGAAGTTATAACTGATTATCTAAATCTTTTATTGACACCTGTTCATCGGGGTATAATCAATCATCTATATGGGCTAAACAATGCTGATAAATATATTATGAGTGATTTAGCTCACTATTACTCACTTACAAGAGAACGTATTAGACAACTAAAATCAATCTTGTTGGAAGAGATTCAAAGAATTTTCAAAGGTGAATTTAACACTGAATTGAGATGTCAAATTAGAAAGAGTGTATCTGCTGAATTCACAGAAATTCAAAAATTTTTATCTACAAGAAGAGTATTCTCCTTTGACGAACTAATCGAAACTTTTAGGGATAAATATTCTTGTAGGAATGCCTCCGACTACAAAGAAATTATTGATTTATTAATAGATGTATTTGGATTTTCAAAATGTGGGAAAGTTGAGTCAAACTTTACTATAGCTGACATAATAGTGGTGGATGGAAATAACAAAAAAACCTTCCTCAATACAGCAGAAAAAACTTTGCGGCTTTTAAAGAGAAAGATTGTTCCTCTAAATGAAATGCAGGCTGTTATAGAAATAAAAAAAGCATACAAAACACTACAAAACACTCAAATTATAGATGCACTTTATCTTCTTCCTGAAATTGAAATACTTGATTCAAATGACCAAACTTTTTTTCAGGTAAAATTTGAATATCTTTCTAGCGCTGCTGATCGGGCGTACAGAGTTTTATTAGAAAAAGGTGATGAGATGTATATTGATAATATAGTATCCGAAATCAACCATCGACTCGCACACACTGGCACATCAAAAATCTATGATAGGCATAGTTTAGCAATTGCTGCTGATAAACGGTTTGTGTCCATGGCCAAATCAGGCTTTTGGACTTTAAAAGAATGGAATAAAAACATTGAAAAGTTGGAGGTTTTAGTAAAAAATGCACTTTACAAGCTAAATAAACCTTCAACATATGAAGAAATCTATCAAATAATTTCAATAGAAAGGCCAAATATTAAGGAGAAATCAGTGAGAGCAATCACTGGTAGAGATTGTCTTAAAGTTGTTGGAAATAAATGGATTCTTCCAGAGTGGAAACAAAAATATTCTAGTCTCGCCTTTTTAAGTCGTAAAAAACGTTTAAATACAACCGAACCAGAACATAGAATAGAACAAAGAACCTTGATAATTAAATATCTTGATAAAAAGAAGGATAAAAGGGAACTGGCTTCCAAAATAATTAAAGAGCTTGGACCACTTGATAAGAGATTTTCAAGGGTTTCTTTCTATAAATTATTTGAACAAGAGGAGTATTTTATCAAAGATGATTCTTCTATACTCTCGATAACTCTTAGGAGTCAAGACTCTAACGTAAAGATATCCATAGATCAATATCATTGGAGTGAGGTAAGTAAAAAATTAGAAAGAGATATTTCAGGAGCATTTAACCATTCTACTTCACCAAATTATTCTCAATCTCTTGCTGATTCAATCCAATTGTTTTATGAATTCTTATTAAAAGAGACTTCAGAAAAAGAATTTCAAGGTCTTCCTGAGAGAATTTTAGGAAACATGAACAAGTATTATTTTGATTCCACAGATAACATAGATAAGTTAAATTTTTTAAAGCAATTTCTTACTAGTACAGATCCCCTGCTTAAGAAGATTTTATGGTTTGTGAATCAGACTGATTACAACTGGATTAAAACTCATAAAAAAGGTTTAGGTGATATTATTGAAAAGCTAAACAAACTAGACCCTACTAAGGAAAGATTTAAAGATGAGAGAACAGCCAGAGCTTTTAAATTTGGCAAACAAATTCAGGCTGTTTATTATTATCGCAATAATGATACTCATGGTGCAAACGATTGGACTGTTGCTGAATTGACAAAGACAATCTCTAATTGTTTTACTTTCTACATCTTTTCTTGTGCTGAATATTATTCCGAATTGAAAATTAAAATAAACGCAGCATAACAATGTGTATAATTCATAAGGATTTCAAAGGTTTTCGAGCGTTATCTCCCCTTGTTGGCGCGAGCTTGAAGCTCGTGCCTTGCAATAATACCTTGTGGCTCCTACTTCTTTTAATCCCCCTTCGTTGTCCGTAGCGTCCCGGCTACGGACCTTTACAAAAGTACATTTCATATCCATCCCCAAATGGCGCAAGTGTCCAAGCCAGGCCTCTTGAACAAGCATCACTGGTGCCTGAGCATCCAGCTGATGCCCCCATCAATTTTCCAGTTATATAATTCAAGAAAATAAAAATTAGAAAACTTTACCAACAACAATTATTGGGCATATGGCAGAATCTGTAAAATATAGGCTCTAACCAACTCTTCAATGCACAAACCTTATATCAAAAGCCATCACAATTTATTTAATAATTCAGATTTTATTTTGATACAGGTTAATATATAAAAGATTTTGTATATTTGAAATCTCTAGGTTAGTTGTATAGTACTAATTTAAATACTATTTGAGTGAAGACGGCCGAATTTTATAAAATATTCTTCTTCTTATTTAGTATTTTCTTTCTTTATTTTTTGTGTTTTCGGTTAGCATTGCATTAGAATTTTGAACCCACGATATAGATGATTATTTAAGTATTCATTAAACCCTGCAAGAATTCGTGATTATGGAAGATCATGATAAAATAATAGCAGCTCTTAACAAAGAAATTCTAGAGTTAAAGAATCGATATGATTCATTAAAAGCAGAATCTGATAAAAAGATAACAGAACTTGAACAGGCGGAAAAAGATCGTCAAGCTCATCTCCACTTTTTAAAATGTATAGATCAAATCAACCATACACTGCATGGGTCGAATGATATTGAACAAATGATGAGCAACGTGCTTGATGAGGTGCTTTCAATTTTTGATTGTGACCGTGCAGGGCTTCTGTATCCTTGTGATCCTAATGCTCCTTTCTGGAAGGTATCGATGGAACGTACCAAGCCTGAGTATCCGGGAGCTAATGTTCCTGGTGCAGAGATACCAATGGATGATGGTATCAGGGAGGTACAAAAAATGCAACTTGCTTCAGATGGTCCTGTACAATATGGTCCGGGTACGCCAAATCCATTATCTGAAAATGTTGCTAATCAATTCGATTTTAAATGTTTCATGTCGATGGCAATTTATCCAAAAATTGGAAGCCCCTGGCAATTCGCGATACACCAGTGTTCTTACCCACGCATATGGACCCCGGAAGAAGAAAGACTTTTACAGGAAATTGGAAGACGGTTGGAGGATGCTTTGGCCAGCATGTTATCATATCGTAATTTAGAGGAGACCGAAGAACGCTATCGGACACTATACAACGTCATGGACGAGGGTGTTGCAATCAACGAAATCGTTTATAATGATAAGGATGACATTGTTGATTATGTGATTATAGATATTAATCCTGCGTTTTCAAAAATTTTAAATTTTCCACGAGAACAGGTGGTGGGTAATCGCGCTACAACCTTATATCAAATGAGTTCTCAGTATATCAGTGATTGGTGGAAGAAACACGCTAAAATGAAAGAAGCTGTTCATGCAGAATATTATCATCCAGTCATTGAACGTTGGTTTCACGTAATCACCACACCACCCAATGGTAAAAGGTTTGCCACTTTCACACAGGATATCACTGAGCGCAAAAACGCTGAATTACTATTAAAGGAAAAACAAAATTTATTACTTGAAGCCCAGAAAATTGCCCATATCGGAAATTGGTGGCATGATTTAACAACAGGTGAAATATTTTGGTCCGATGGGTTTTTTAGAATTCTTGGAATAAAGCCACAAAAACCAACCCTTGAACTGGGTTTTTCATTAATACATCCTGATGATAGGGCGATACTATTGAAAGATATGGAGGACACGGATAATGTTGATAGTAAGCATGAACAGGAATTTCGAATTATAAGGCCCAACGGAGAAATACGTTGGATACATAACCAGTGGATAGGGATGTTTGATACTGATGGAAAAGAGATAAAACGAGTTGGAGTACATCAGGATATTACAGAACGTAAACTTGCGGAAATAAGCATACTAGAAAGCGAACATCTTTTTCGTGCTCTTGTTGAAAATTCACCTGATTTTATTGCTCGCTACGATTTAGACTATCGTCGTATCTATGTTAATCCGGCCATTCAGAAGCTTTTTAAGAATTCTGACAAAAAGATTATAGGGCAAACCCCAGCTGAAAATTCACCGATTTATGCTCCTCAGATTTATATCAGCAACTTACAAAAGGTTATAGAGACTTCTTCAGAAACCACTGAAGAAATCCCCTTTCTTACAACCAATAATGAAATGCATTGGGGACAAATACGGTTTGTGCCTGAATTTGACCAGGACAGAAAAGTATCATCTGTGTTGACGATTGGAAGAGACATTCATGAGATTAAGGAAAACGAGCGCCATTTCAGGATGCTTGCTGAAAATTTCCCTGACTTTGTAATTCGGTTCAATTCTAACTTTCGATACATTTATACTAATCCTGCTGTTGAAAAAGCATTTGGAAAACCAAGCAAAAGCTTTTTAAATAAAACCATAGCAGAATCGCCACTCTTTCTGAAGTCTAATCAAAACAAGGCGGTAATATCTCATGTTCGTCAGGTTTTCAAAAATGGGGAAACCTGCGATTTCGAATTACTATGTGATACACCCTTTGGCGTACAATTACTTGAATTTCGTCTTATTCCTGAAAAAGATGCGGCAGAAAAAGTTGTAAGTGTTCTTTTTATTGCCCGTGACATTACAGAGCGCAAGAAGGCTGAGAAAACAATAATTGAAAAAACCCAGGAGTTAAAAGAGGCTGTTGTTCAACTTGAGCGATCTCAGAATATGCTCCAGTTGATTATCGAATCAATTCCTGTCAGAGTTTTTTGGAAGGATACAGAGTCTCGTTTCGTTGGGTGCAATTCCTTATTTGCTCGAGATGCTGGTTTTGAAAACCCTGAACAACTTATAGGAAAGGATGACTTCGGGATGGGGTGGAAAGAGCAGGCCGAGATTTATAGAGCTGATGACCGTCAGGTTATTGAAACCAAGTGCCCCAAGATGAATATTGAGGAACCCCAGACTACCCCGCAAGGGAAGAATATCTGGCTAAAAACCAGCAAAGTTCCATTACTAATGGCAGATGGGGAGGTTTTCGGAATACTTGGTGTTTACGAAGACATCACTGATCGAAAGTTGTCGGAAGAAGCTTTGTTGAAGAGTGAGGAAAGTTACAGACGATTAACTGAAAACGCACCCGACATGATTTTCAGGATGTCAATTCCTGATGGAAAATATGAATTTGTAAGCGCAATTGCGTTATCAATATTTGGTTATTCGCCAGAGGAATTTTACAAAAACGATTCTCTTATAAAACAGATTATTCATCCCGATTGGCAAAACTACTTTCAAGAGCAATGGAAAAATCTTTTAAATGGCGAAATGCCTCCAACATACGAATATCAATTCATACATAAATCAGGGAAAGTTGGTTGGGTAAACCAACGAAATATTTTAATTCGCGACGATGCAGGTAATCCAGTAGCAATTGAAGGAATTGTTACCGACATCACCGAGCGGGTGATGGCAGAAAAAGGCTTGAAAAAAAGTGAAGCCCGTTTTAAAGATCTTTTTAATAGAGCAGCCGTACCCCTCTGTCTTATAAATAAAAAGGATGGAGATTTAATCATTAATTTAATTTATGAGGAAACTTTCGGATATTCACCCCAGGAAATACCAACACTAAAGGAATGGTGGGAATTAGCATATCCTGATCCTGAGTACCGAAAAAATACTATTGCAAGATGTGATGCAGTTATGCAAAAAGCTGTAGCAAACCAGCAAGACCTCGAACCAATTGAATACAGTGTTACCTGTAAAAACGGATCAATTCGCGATATGGTAGTTTATGGAAGCGCTATTGGAGATTATTATCTCCTGACATTTTTCGATGTAACACAACGGAAACAGGCTGAAGATGCTTTAAATGATACAGCCCATCTTCTCAGTGAAGCACAACGATTAGCACACATAGGAAGTTGGGAATTGGATTTAATTACTAACAAGCTTATCTGGTCTGATGAAATATTTAAAATATTCGAAATTGACTCTAATAAATTTGGTGCTACGTATGAAGCTTTTCTTGACGCAATTCATCCTGATGACCGGGAAACTGTAAATTCAGCTTATACCAACTCACTTATGACCAAAAGTCCATATGTCATTGACCATCGGCTTCTTCTCCCCGATGGTCGGGTAAAATTTGTACATGAACAGTGTGAAACCTTTTATGATGAAGACAAACCCATTCGTTCCATAGGGACGGTTCAGGATATTACGGATCGAAAAAATGCGGAGCATGATCGTATAACCAATCTCAAGTTTTTTGAAAGCATGGACCAAATTAACAGGGCCTTGCAAGGAACAAATGATCTTGAAAAAATGATGGGCGATGTCCTTGATGTTATGCTTTCGATATTTGATTGTGATCGTGCAGGGCTTATATCTCCATGTGATCCTAATGCTCCCGCCGTGAAGGTACAAATGGAACGCACAAGGCCGGAATATTCGGGTTTCGATGGACTGGAACTGGAGATTCCAATGGATGAAGGGATCGCCAGAGTATTTAAGTCTCAGCTTTCTTCGGAAGGTGTTGTGAAATATGGCCCGGGAGCTGATAAACCTTTACCAAAGGTCATGTCTGAAAAGTTCGGATTCAAATCTTTAATAGCATTAGCTCTTCTGCCTAAGATAGGTAGTCCCTGGCTATTTGCCATGCAGCAATGTTCTTATGCCCGCATTTGGACACCGGAAGAAGAGCAGCTATTCCACGAAATCGGTATACGGTTAACTGACGCCCTCACTGGTTTGATGTAGCTTCGTAACCTGCAAGATAGTGAAACCCGTTTCCGGACTTTTGTGAACCATGCTGCTGATGCTTTCTTCCTGCACGATGAAAACGGAACTGTTCTGGACGTCAACCAAAGAGCATGCGAGAGCCTCGGCTACAAACGCGAGGAACTGATCGGGATGACACCCTATGAATTCGATACGGGTACCGACCACGCTTACATCGACGAGATGCCACAGAAATTGGAAGAAGGAGAAGTAGTTGTGCTGGACACAAAACACCGCCGAAAAAATGGAAGCGAGTTCCCTGTTGAGGTCCGTACCCGATTACTCAGGCTGGGTGAACGCCGTTTCGCAGTCTCCCTGGCAAGGGATGCTACCGATCGAAAACGCACCGAAAAAGAAATTCTTAAACTTAACCAGGAACTCGAACGACGTGTTATTGAACGTACCGCACAATTAGAAGCTGCCAATGAAGAGCTCGAAGCTTTTGCCTACTCAGTTTCACATGACTTGCGTGCCCCTTTAAGGCATATCGATGGTTTTATGGAAATACTGGTTAAACATACTAAAGGATCACTGGATGAAAAAAGCTCTAAGTATATAGGAAATATTTTGGGCGCAGTAGAGCGTATGGGAAAATTGATCGATGACCTGCTTTCCTTTTCGCGGATGGGCCGCCATAAATTATCTGCTACTCAAATTGATTTAAATACATTGATACTGGAAGTAATTCAAAACCTGGCACCTGATTTTATAAAGAGGGATATTGAATGGAAAATAGCTGATTTGCCAGAAGTCAAAGGTGACCGTTCATTGCTTCATGTAGTTTGGTCAAACCTGATTTCCAATGCAATAAAATTTACCAGGCCCCGCAAAAAGGCAATTATTGAAATTGGCTACCGTCAACAGGATAAAGAGTATATCCTCTTTATTCGGGATAATGGTGTTGGTTTTGATCCTAATTATGCCGATAAACTTTTTGGCGTTTTTCAACGCCTGCACCTGGTTGATGAATTTGAAGGTACTGGTATCGGGCTGGCAAATGTTCAACGGATCATAACCCGGCATGGTGGAAAAACATGGGCGGAAAGTGCTATTGACAAGGGTGCTACTTTCTATTTTTCTTTAAAAAATTAACACAAAAGACTTCACCAACTGATTCAACTAACTGTCGAGTCTGAAGAAAAGGCAAGTGGGCCCCCTTGTTGGCGCGAGCTTGAAGCTCGTGCCTTGCAATAATACCTTGTGGCTCCTACTTCTTTTAATCCCCCTTCGTTGTCCGTAGCGTCCCGGCTACGGACCTTTACAAAAGTACATTTCTTAACATCCCCAAATGGCGCAAGTGTCCAAGCCAGGCCTCCTGCGCAAGCATCACTTGTGCCTGAGAAGCTATGACTATCCCAGTTTATTTAACTTCTCCAATTCTAAAGCTGGAATAGCTTATTGGATGAGAAGTCTTACTAACTTTGCTGATTCATTTCAGTTCATTTTAATCATGGCAAAATATTTAAAAACAGATTTCGATTTTAATTCCAAAGATCTTGTAGAGCTAATGGATGATGTCCCGATTTGGTCAGCACCTTTTGGTTTAAAACTGCTCGATCATATCCGTTACAGCCAAAACCTGCATGTGCTGGATATTGGCTTCGGGACAGGATTTCCATTAATTGAATTAGCTATGCGCCTGGGAAAAACGTCCAAAATATTGGGTGTTGATCCCTGGGATGCTGCTGTGGATAGGGCTGAAAAGAAAATTGAATACTATGGGATCAGCAATGTGGAGATCATCAGGGGGGTGGCCGAAGAAATTCCGCTGGGCGACCAATCCATTGATTTGATTACCAGCAATAACGGCCTGAATAATGTGGCTGACCTGGATAAATCACTTCAGGAATGTGCCAGGGTAATCAAAAAAGGGGGGCAGTTTATCCAAACCCTGAATTTGAATACCACCATGATGGAACTTTATGAGGTGATGGAAAAAGTCCTGTTTGAATTAAAGCTGGATCAATCCGTGAAATTGATGCATGAACACATTGCTGAAAAAAGAAAACCACTTGATGCCTGCATCGCCCTGATCGAAAAAAAAGGATTCTCCGTAGAGAATATATTGCATGACCGGTTTGAGTATAAATTTACTGATGCCACTGCCATGTTTAATCATTATTTTATCCGATTGGCCTTTCTCGACGGATGGAAAAGTAGTATTCCTGAAGACAGGCAAACTGAGGTTTTTAATATGATTGAACGAAATATGAATGAAATGGCTGACAGGGAGGGCGTGTGTAAATTAAGTGTGCCTTTTGTACTTATCGACTGCAAAAAACTATAAGGTTGCCAAAGGAATCCATTCATAAAAGTGCCAGGCTACAAACAAAAATTTATTTAGATTTGCCCTTAATGTTAAAATCAAAACATGAAAGTCACAGGTTTTTCTTTTATTAAAAACGCCATCATTTACGATTATCCTATTGTGGAGGCTATCCGCTCCATTTTACCTCTTTGTGATGAATTTGTTGTGGCTGTGGGTAAATCCGACGACGATACGCTTGGGCTT
>JAIOZL010000010.1 GCA_021740645.1 Bacteroidales bacterium | reverse complement strand
TCCTCCAGCGTTTTTGCAAATTGTGGCCACTCATGAGCAGAAATACAGTTTATACTTGCTAAAATCGGAATGTCAGTATATGCTTTTGCCCCTTTAATCAGGTCAAGAGTTTGTTTTAATCCATATTCTTTTGAATGTTTGTTGATGTGCTCAATAGCCTCAGGAAACCAGAAATATTTTATATCCTGATCCATAAGGGAATTCGAATCAGCAATCAATTGCTCCTCGAATAGTGATTTCAGGACAATGGCACCTGCCCCGACATCTGCACATTTTTTAATGTTGTTAAGATCACCTGTAAGTTTTGAACTACTAACGATGATGGGATTTTTTAGTTTTAACCCCATGTATTCAGTTGAAAAGTCCATAATAAGAAGTTTATGTGATTTAATTAATTAATTCAAATTTAATTTAAAATTCCTGAAATTCTTCAATCATCTTTTTCGGGTCAGAGAGAACCCTTTTCATATAATCGAAGGATAATTCCAGGTTTTTGACCGCTTTATTGCTTAGTCCTTCCTTAAATGCCCATTCGTATCCTTTAATGTGAAGGAGGTAAGTGGGGGGTATTTTGTTGTAAAGATTTTTGCACAAGTGCACGATGTATCCAGGCGATGCAGCATGCGTAGTGAAAGCTACATTTGTGCTGGCGTTTACAGGTGTCAATATATAATCCTTTAATTCTTCGGTGGAAGCATCAACAAAAATTACCAAATCTTGTGATGCGATAGCTTCAGCATCTTCAATATTAAGCTGATAATTACTATCAAATTCAAATCCATCAAGTTTTTCAGATTCAACCCAACGTTCTAATTTATCCACAAAGGCATTTCCCAGGCCATCATCCTGACGGCCCGGGTTGCCATATCCATAAACTAGAATTTTATACTTTGACACGAATACTACCTTCTTTTTCGATCAATAATTTGGTTATTTGCACCTATCAGAACTACCTCTAACGGCATTTGTCCAATGGCATGGGTGGCACAGCTTAAGCAAGGATCATAGGCTCTGATGGCTACCTCCACAGCATTCATCATACCCTCTGTAATTTTCTCCTGTCCGTTCATGAATTGTTTGGCAGCATAATTTACCGCCACGTTCATGGGCTCATTATTATTTGTTGTTGAAACAATAAGATTTGCCATTTCAATCTGGTCGTGTTCATTGATCCTGTAATGATGGAAAAGCGTTCCTCTTGGAGCTTCAATCAGGCCAACACCTTCTTTTTGCTTGGTTCCTTTGGTCACCAGCTCACCCTTCATTAAATCAGGATCATTCAGTAAATCTTTAATCATTTCAGCCGAATGTAAAAGCTCAATTAATCTTGCCCAGTGCATATGCATCGACATGTTATTAGGCTTCCCATTAGTATAGGCTTTATATATTTCGAATTCTTTTTGTGCGAGTGGTGTGGGAATAAACTCACAGGTATTTAACCTGGCAAGTGGCCCAACCCTGTACCAACCTTCACTTTTGCCATACTCGGTTAAGAATGGGAATTTCATATAGCTCCAATCCCTTACCTCTTCGTTGATGTACTCAAGGTAATCCTGATAGTCTACATCATGGAGGATTTTCTTACCGTTAGCATCCACCGCCCGTAAAACGCCGTGGTAAAGGTCGAGGGCTCCGTCCTTGCGTACCAAACTCAGGTGGTTCGATGGAAATGCTGCAAATCCATCAATGAATTCTTTATTGTCTTTGTGGTATGCTTTCAGGAAATTAACAGCATCCTGTGCCCAGGATACCATTTTTTCAATATTCATTGGATCTGCCCCATTAATAAAGCTGTCTTTTTCGTCCTGGGTAAGATGCTTGTTTATACCGCCAGGAATAGCTCCGGTCCCATGAATTTTTTTACCGGCAGTAGCTTTTATAATTTCCTGTCCATACTTACGCATCATTACACCCTGAACAGCAAGATCGGGGAATTTTTTTGCCACACCAATTACATTCCTTATGGCTGGATCTCCATCCACTCCGAAAAGTAGGTCGGGAGATACAAGGTGGAAGAAGTGAAGAGCATGCGACTGGAACATCTGTCCGTAATGCATTAATCTTCTCATTTTTTCACCAGTGGGTGTTAAACCATCACCAGTGCCGGCTCCAACAATTACGTCGAGTGCTTTGGCCGCAGCCAGGTGATGGCTCACAGGACAAATTCCGCAAAGTCGCTGAACCAGTACCGGAGCTTCCCAGTACGGACGCCCTTGTACAAAACGTTCAAATCCTCTGAATTCAACAATATGGAGGCGGCTTTGTGAAACATTGCCTTCTTTATCAATGTGAATTGTAACCTTTCCGTGTCCTTCAACTCTGGTTACGGGTTCTATCGTTATCTTTTTTTCCATTTTTCTTTAGTTTTGAGATTAATCAAATTTAATAACTTCATAAGGCAATTTCATCTCATCACCAGTAACAAGAGCTACAAGAGCATTCCAAATTAAATCAGCTCGTGGAGGGCAACCAGGTAGATAATAGTCTATTTTTACAATTTCGTGGCAAGGATAAACCTTGTCGAGAATAATTGGCAATTCTTCGTTATTCGGAAGAATTCCGTCAGGGTTGGCATTTTTAGTCGATGGACCGTTTAAGTAAGCTTCATCAAGACATTCCTTTATAGGAATACCATTACGCATAGCAGGTAGACCACCCATAATAGCACATTCACCAAGTGAAATCAGGATTTTACAATTTTTTCTGAAATCTTTTAATACATGGACGTTTTCGCTGTTACAGCAGCCGCCTTCAATAATACCAATATCACACATTTGGGTAAATTCCTTAATGTCATCAATAGGGGATTTGTTGAAGTCGACCAGTTCGATAAGTTCAAGGATTCTTTCGTCAATATCCAGTAATGACATATGGCATCCAAAACAACCAGCCAGTGATGTTGTAGCAACAATTGGTTTACTCATAATTTTTCCTCCTGATTATTTAGTTTCAAATTGATCTATTTCACTTCCAATGGCCTGATGGTCGTATTTTCTGCTCCCGATCGGATCAATGTATCCTCTTTCCTTTCTTAATATACTTCCTACTGGACAATTATCCATTGCATGTTGGGCTTCTTCGTCCGTCATCTTATTGGCTAGGTCATGATCAATATTAATTATTGCATGATGGCCTCTTCCTTTTATAGCGAAAATACTTTTGCCATCCTGGGTTTTTACATTCCTGACACATCTTTTACATAGGATGCATCTGTTTCGGTCGATGTAGATTTTATCGGAATAAGCATCTACTGCTTTTTCTTCAAATTCATAAGGGAAGCGGGGCACAAGCATCTGGAACTTATATCCCAAAGCCTGAAGTTCACAGTTTCCACTTTTCTCGCATGCCGGACAATAGTGGTTTCCTGAAACAAAGAGTGTTTCCACAATGATTTTGCGTAATTCCTGAATTTCCGCTTGGTTGTTTTCGATGACCATACCATCGGCCACCTCAGTAGTACATGCTGTCATGTATCTGCCGTTAATTTTAACGTTACAAATTCTGCATGAGCCTGCCGCTTTAACACCTTTAAGATGACACAAAGTAGGTATATAAATACCATTTTCCTTTGCGGCCTCAACCAGGTTGGTGCCTTTTTCGGCTGTACAACTTTTACCGTCGATAGAAAATTTTATTTTATCACTCATAATAGTTGACATATTTGTTTCTTCAATGGAAATGACATCAGCAGAAATATTTTCTGTTGTTTTCTTTTTTATTATTCGCTTTAGTATCCCCATGAAAATAATGTTCTCAATTTTTTATTTAATTATTTATGCTAATGGAAATCTGCCAACAGCCCGGGATGATTCCTGAATTGCCGCATCAAGATTGAAGTTTGTATCAAAATCTTTTCCTTTTTCAATTTTGGCTTCATATTCAGCCCTGAAGTTTTCGATACTTGTAAGAATTGGATTAGCAGCTGATTGCCCTAAACCACAGCGATTGGCATTCTTCATTTGTTTGCCCCATTTTACAAGATCATCAATATCTTTGGCAACACCTTTTCCACTAATTATCTTTTGAAGTTTATTTCTTAAGATCACTGTCAGATACCTGCAAGGTGCACATGAACCACAGGATTCTTCAATAAAAAACTCTGTAAAATTCAATACTACATCAAGGATATTTCTTTCTTTTCCAATAACGATCATTGCTCCACCGGTTGGCAGGTCTTCATAACAGATTGTACGTTCAAACTCGTTTTCAGCAATTAATCTGCCTGAGGGCCCTCCAATCTGCACTGCTTTTGTTCCGCTGGCTCCTGCCATTTCCAGCATTTCGTTCACTGTCATTCCCCATTCGATTTCGAATACTCCGGGAAACCTTACGTCGCCGGAAATGCTAAGAAGTTTTGTGCCGGAGGTTTCTTTGGTGCCCATTGATTTATACCAATTGGCTCCATTCATGATGATTTTAACAACAGAGCATAATGTTTCCACATTATTGACCACTGTTGGTTTATTTAAATAACCTACCTGTACCGGGAAGGGTGGGCGGTTTCGCGGTTCACCTCTTTTGCCTTCACATGATTCTATCAAAGCAGATTCTTCACCACAAACATAAGCGCCGGCACCAAACTGAATTCTAATATCGTAATTGAAGCCTTTTATTCCCGAGGCATCTTTGCCTAGCCAACCTTTTGACCTGAATTCATCCAATTTAGCTTCCAGGTAGTGCTTAAGATAATCGTATTCGTACCTTAAATAAATTATACCTTCTTTGGCTCCAATCGCATATCCTGCCACAATCATCCCTTCGAATAACAGGTGCGGGGTTTCGGTAAGTATTACCCTGTCTTTAAATGTTCCGGGTTCACCTTCATCAGCATTACAAATTAAATATCTTTCATCACCTGGTGATTTTGTGCAGAAATCCCATTTTAAACCTGTGGGGAAACCAGCACCACCACGTCCACGTAGGTTGGAGTTTTTAACTTCTTCAATAATTCCGGCAGGTTTTAATTCCGGTAATTTATTCAACACATCCCCGGGATTGTAATCGGCAAAAATTACACTTCCTCTCCGGTTAAGGTTGTTTGTAACCATTGAACGGATCAGCTCTGACTGGTTCTGGCCCCCCCCAAAACTATTCACCATATCTTCAGCGGATTTACCAGTGCGGAATTCCCTGATCAGTTCCCTTACCCTGTAGGTAGTGATCTTTGGAAAAACGATACCATTAATAATTGCAGCCGGCTCCTGATCATTCATACCAATACACGAAGTATTGTATAACCCAAATAGTCCATCTGCTGAAACAGAACCAAATTTAGTTTTTGTTGCTTTTTCAAAAGCCTGGGCTATTTCATGCCTGCCCATCATATTCGCAACAAGGCTGTCATTTAAATAAATGGCATACTTGCCACATGATTTTTTATTGAAGAAATGATAAAAGGATAAGGTTTGTTCGACATCTACCTTCGAGATATTTAAAAGCTCGCCGATTTCGTCGAGCTGCATGTCGTTAACACATCCGTATTCACTGAATATATCGATAAATATATCCATGAGCCGGGTCGCATCCTTACCGTATTTCTCAACAATACTTTGGACTTGTGAACTCATATAATAATGTTTTATAAGTTATTACTTTAGTTGTTAATTAATTAACAGCCCAAAATTATACTTATTTTTTTGATTAGCAAATGGACTGGAAAATTTAGAAGGATTATAAATTATAAAATTGAAAAGCCTTTAAACATTGATGAAGTAGAAGTATATGTTTTTGAAATCAAATATTTCCCATAAATTTAAGCAGATATTAGGGATATTATTATTTGATTTAATTACCAATATGGCCACTTAAATTCTTTGAGCTGTTAATTGTTTCACATATTCAAAAAGTTCCATTTTTAGGTTTAAGGAGACTTTATTTTTGTTAAAAAATTCAATTAAGTGGGAGGTGTTCAAATTGCCCAATAACTCATAGCCGGTCATGGGGCATCCGCCTAATCCGGAAAGAACGCCATCAAATATTTTGCAACCATTATTATATGCAGCTTCTGTTTTTTCATACCAATCATCTGATTGTGTATGAAGATGTATTCCAAATTCAATTTCCGGAAAATCGATTGTCAGGTACTGATAAGTATGGGCAATCTGCTCTGGGGTGGCTACTCCGATAATATCTGAAAACGATATCTGCTTAATATTTATGCGATCCATTTTTATTGTCCAATCCATGATGATATCAAGGTTCTGTGGGTCACCGTAAGGATTGCCAAAAGCCATCGCATTATAAACCATAAACTGTTTACCCTTTTGAAAACAAAGATCCTGGATTTTTTTTATATCCTCAAAAGATTCATCCAAAGTACGGTTTATATTTTTATGAAGGAAAACAGGAGAGATTGAAAAAGGATATCCAAGAATATCGATTTTTTCAAATTGAACGGCCTTATCAGCACCTTTGACATTAGCTACTAATACAAATACTTTGGAATCAGAATTCCAGACTTTAACTTGTTCAAGCACTTCCTGCATATCATCAAATTGAGGTATGTGCCTGCCTGAAACAAAACTGCCGATGTCTACAATATCAAAACCTACTTTTAAGAGGGCATTTATCAGTTCAATCTTTACAGGAGTTGGGACAAACCCAGGTAGGCCCTGGATACCATCACGAAAGGATTCGAGTATCTTTACCGACTGCTGATTTTTTTGTACCATAATGTTAAAATAAAAGTCCCGATTGTAAATATTACAAGAAACAGATAAAATGCGTTTGAGGGCTGTGTATTAAAGGCAAGAGAGAATAAATTACTTGCATTAAAAGTACCTTTTTGAACTGCAGGAACTATAAGTCGTAAAAATGGATTTAAAACCCCCGTGGGTGCAGAATAAACTATGGTAGCTTTTGCAGGGAAAATGAGCAGCGCTCCGATCCCCATCGTAATCCAGAAAAAAATGGACTTTACATGACTCTTTGAAACGTAAATAATCGCCTCATAGGTTAACATAAACAGGATTCCGAAAAGTAATCGGGGGCCGTATGTCCAGCCACCCCACCAGGCAAAATAGGAGGAAATAAAAAGAAAGTAAGCCAAAGCCGGAAAAAGTAAATAATTCTTCCATGTTTCTCTCGTCCACATTGTTTTTATTTTAACCAATACAATTATTCCACCAAATAAAAGAATAGGTACATACCAGAACAAGCCCCGGTAGAATGAAAAACTCAGTCCCCACAATGATGAGATTCCAGGCCATAGGAAACCATAATTCTCACTTATTTCTGTAAAATTATGGTGCCTGTATAAAAATGTAAAAGGGGAAGAAGAAAATAATTGATTGTAATAAATAATAAAAAGCAGGGAAGGTAATATTCCCAGGGAAAAATAGAGAAATGGCTTAAATTGTTTCGTTCTGATCAATATTAAAATTCCCCAAATAAAAATGATTACTGCCAGGTTATATTCACTCAGGAAAGCGAGGCCTGACAAGACTCCTGCAAGAAGGTATTTCTCCTTTTTTAATAAAAGATAGCTTTCCAGTAAAAGTATGCCTGAAAATAAATGAGCAAAAAAAGTCCCTGCATATATGAAGAAAAAGGAAAAGTATAGAGGTAGCATTGACAACAAAACCGGGTTATAAGTGCTATTCCTTTTTCTGAGTTGAAGAAATAACAGTCCGATAAAAATAACAAAAGGAATACTTCCAATTAATATTCCTCCCAGGATGTAAACTTCAGGCCCAAATAAACTTCCATTATCTTTTTCCTTTATTATTCCCGCATCTTTAAGAATCAAAAAGAAAGGGAGGGTGACATAAGTGGGCAGGGGAGCCTTATCAGTATAATAATGATTATTAACAAAAGCTTTGTCGCAGGTAAGTTCATGATATTTGTCAATTCTGAACGAACCACTTTCAGCGTATGTTACAATGGGAAGGCTTCGCGAAGTCGTATTCGCATTCTGCCATGTGTCAATATAAAATACACTTAAGAATAAATTGAAAAGTACGAATACGATGAAGAATTTTTGCATGTCGTATTGCAAATGAAATACCCAATCAATTCTGAACTATACTTATGTTGTCATTCACTATTTACTATCGCCGAGAATAAGCGGTAATCCATCTTTTGAATTGCCAATGATGACAATTTTTGTATTATTTGATTCAGCTAATTCCAGGGTAGCAATGATCCCTTTTTCACGTAATATTTTATCCGTTAAACTGGCATTAATAATATTGTTAGCCATGGCTTTTCCTTCAGCTTCTATTTTTTGTCTTTCCGCTTCTTTAAGGGCTTTTTCCAGTTTAAACTCATATTCAAGGCTTAATTGTTCTTGTTTTAATTTTCCTTCAATTGCTTCTTTAAGTGTTGGGGGTAGTTTAATAGATCGGATCAGAACCTGGTTTAACTGCACATTTTTCTGGTCAAGAAGCAATTTAGTTTCGTCAAAAATTTCGGTTTGTATCGCATCTCTTTTTGTTGAATAAATTTCTTCAGGGGTATACCTTCCAACCACACTTCTGGCTGAAGACCGCAGGCTTGGGATAACAACCCTTTGCAAATAGTTTATTCCAATATTTGCATGAAGTTTACCAATGCTGCTGTAACTCGGCTGATACCAAGCAGAAACATCAACTTGTATTTCAAGGCCATTGCTGGATAATACATTCATTTCTTCAGCAATTTCCTGTTGCCTCACTTCATATATATACATTGTATTCCAGGGAGCTAAAAAATGAAAACCTTCGCCGTATGTTCTATCCAATTCAATACCCCCACCAAAACGCTTAAATAATACGCCGGCATGTCCGGCTTCGATGGTCACGGTAATACTGTTCCATGATATGAGTAAAAAAATAATTGCACCAATTAAAATTGCAATTGGAATAAATTTTCGGGGATTAATTTCTTGTTGTGCCATTTTTTTATCGTTTTTAATAGTTTTCAGCAAAGGTATAAAATATAGGTTGGCACATGATTAATAAATACGCTGGTTTCATAATTAATCTTTAATCCTGATGAATAGTATATCCAACTTATAGAATTTAGAAACTTTTATTGTGGGTCGATTCTTAGGTCGTAATGGCAAGTCCAATTGTGTTAACAACGAGCAGATTTGCGCTTTTTACCCAAGTTCCCTTTTAGATGCACTTTTTGAATATAGTCAGTTGCCAGGGGAACCTTGCAGGCGGTACCTCCCACATCAACATTGACCTTGCCAATTTTAGCCGCGATTTCTTTCGCTTTTTTTGAGAGTGAAATAATTCCACTGCCAACCGCTATAACAAAACCATTCATGGTATACCTTACCCTGTTTTCTGATTGGTGAATCGAATTTGCTACTCTCTCAAGAAGGGTAGAGAATACCTTTAATTCTATTTCCTCATCGGGTTTTAATAAAGCCAGGTTGGCAAGTGTCGACCATCCTGCAGCGGCAATATTTTCTTCATTCGATTCAATCCATTCCAAAGCAAGTTCAAATCCAAATTGGCTTTCTGCAGCAACCCAGGGAACTGTATATTCGCTTAAATAGTACCAATAGGCCTCCTTTGCCCATCGATTTAAGTCTTCTTTTGAGATTTTTGTTTCATCTGCCATAAGCCCTGCAAGGTACATGGCATCAGAATTTCCCGTTGCATATAGTTCCAGTGAAAGTTCATGGTTTTTCTTTGTTTTCTTAAGAATTTTTTTCAGGTCCTGGACTTTAACACCATAAAAGGGTTCACGTGCTCCATGGTTACGAAATACTTTTTTTGTACTCTCATTTCCATAACCTTCAAGTTCTTTTAAAATTTCTGTACTTGTCATAATTTTTCAAAATGAATAAGTTAATATGTACAAAAGGATCAGTACAAGAATATTAATTGGTAGGTTTAACAATCCATTTTAATGAATTGTTGAATGCCAAAGCAAATTGATTGTAGAAAATTGTAATTGAATAACCAGTATATTAAACCAGTTGGCTTACGAATTAATGATAGCGGGTAGTTGTAAAGCGGAATACAGAAAGGTCTTCCCATTTTGCATTTGAAAGGCCAGCTTTTCGCATAACAATTGAAATTTGTTTTTCAATGGTATCTATTTCATCAATGGCTGGAAGTAATACCCCCCTTCGATAATTGTTATCCGAAATGATAATTCCGTATATGGATGGATCCAGATCGTTTATATCCGATATTTTTTCGGGTAGGGAAAGGACATCAACGGATATTTCTATTTTACTTAATTCAGATTTCTTAAGAGGTGAAAATCTCCTATCATTACAGGCCGCTGAAATAGCATTACGAACAATTTCGTCGTAAAGGTTTTTTTCTACTGGTTCCAGGGTACCAATGCAGCCCCGGAGGGAACCATCCTTTAAGTGCAGCGAAACGAAACAAGCCCTTCGAAGATCATAAAACTCGGGAGGAAGGTTTGTAATATTTAAATTATTTGTATTGCCCTTGAGCAAATAGCTACGGATACTCTCATAGGCAAGATGTGCATGTGGTGAAGCAGGGATGAAGATATTCTCTGTATCCAAAGTAAAAATTGATTTTTTAAATCTCCGGTTAGTTTTCTTCCTCTTTTAATAAATCTACTGTTTTATCTAATCCGTAGGGTGTATAATAATATTTTTTATGATCAGTGAGTGTGCCATCTTCTTTGTAGGTTAAATATTCTTCAGAACGTAATGCACCGGTTTCGTCAGGGTCAAGAATGATCTTTTCCCTAAGTTGCCCGTTAGGGAAAAAAGTAAGGTCTTCCACTTTATGTCCGTTTTCATTGTATTTGAACTCATGATGCGCATTACGGGCTAAATTCCCTTCTGTATCATACGACTCAAAATCGGTGGTAATCTTCAGGTTCCTTTCATCATATGAATGGTAGCTAATATTTTTGTATTTTAATGTTCCATTCAGGTCATAGGATTCTTTAACCTCTTTTATCATATTGTTACTATCATCAAAATCATAATAATAACTGTCTTTCGAGCGTATGCTGTTATCGGACTTCCTGTAGGAAATGGCCTGCCTCTCTATGATATTTCCCCGATCGTCGTATACCAATTTCGGTTTCTCACGCACTTCATTTTCCTGTTCTAAATTATCATTTTGGGTGTTTTCTTCTTTCGTTCCATTTTTGCATTGCAGCAACAGATTACTTGCAAAAAGCAGGAAAATAATATAAAGTAAATTATGTGTTTTCATATGCTCACTAAAATTATAACAATTAAACCGGATGTAAAATTATTGAAGTTTTATTGGATTAAAAAGCAAATTCGAATTTTTGTAAATTGTTAACATTTGCTGGTTAATTTTCAAGTAATCCCCGTCCGGTTTTTTTAATTAAATTATCAGTTTTAAGATCAACGATTAATTTATCAAGGATTCCATTAACGAAAATTTTGCTTTTAGGGGTACTGTACATTTTAGCCAGTTCAATGTATTCATTCATCGTCACCTTAATCGGTATGGAAGGAAACTCCAACAACTCTGTAATGGCCATTTTTAAGATGATGATGTCCATCACTGCAATGCGGTCCATTTCCCAGTTTTTTACTTTTTCATCAATGAGTTTGATATATTCCTCACTTCGGATGATCGTTTTACGGAAAAGAATTTTGACGAATTGTATATCCTCATCGGGGTCATCAATGGTGCTGTTCTTCAATAGGGTGGGAAGCTTTGAATTTTCATCAAATTTGTCAGTCAAACCTTTGACTGTTTTTATAGCCAAAAGATTGGCTGTATGAAAGTCATCTGTCCAGTGGATGTTTTTCTCTTCGTAATAAGATTGCAATGTATCAGAGCCAGAAAAATACTTTTTAATGATCCTGACCAGGATATCTTTTTCGTGATTGTAGGTGGATATTTTATTATCCATGTAGGTTTTGTAATCTTCGCTAAGTTTAAGTTTATTAAATATTTTGCGGATCATGTCTTCCTGGTCGGCCCAATTTATTTTATAAACATCAAAATACCTTCTAAAATCCTTATTTGATTCAATTTGCAGGATTATCCTGTTTTTGGTAAAACGGGTATTGGGATTGAGGTCATCAGGGGTAGGAAAAAACTTCTTTTTATTTTCTTCCGCACGCTTTTGCGCAAATTCAACAATTTCAACCAGCAGGGAAAGCTGGTAAATATAAATTTCGTAGATTTTATTGAGGCTTTTCAATAACTCTTTTTCGCCTACGTCGATCCGATCATTTTCAGATTGAAAAAAAGCATACAACGCCTGCAATACTTTTATTCTCAAGTGCCTTCTACTAAGCATATATTTCAAAGAATTTTGGCAAAGATAGGCTAAAATCGTTTTTGTCCAAATCCACCGTCAATATTTTGAATGATTTTATGGATTGTATCGGGGCTTTGAGCTCCTGTAATTCTGATCTACCCTCTGAAATTCAAAGGATTTGTAAGCACCGATGTTCCAAAAAGTATTCGTATAACCACTTTCCGGAAGATTTTTAAACATTATAGGTCCTTGTATCAGATTTACATCATTATATTCGAGGCAATTTGAAAATGACGGGCCATAGTGGTATAAAGCGTTAAGAAAGTACCATCCGATATCAAATCCATCAAATGCAAAATTGCTTACTGAAGGTTCGGTATGGTATTTATTCCTGAATTTTGAGATCCAGTCACGTGTATTTTTATTCTTATAATCTACCAATGAAACAGTTAAGCAATGTAAATTCAGGTTAAGAAGATGGGAAGTCTCTAAATCAGTGTACTCATTCCAGTTGGGCAAACCAAACAAAGTAATCTTATGATTTAAGTTCAACTTATTTAACTGAGAAAGCACCTCTTTTGAAAATACAATATCATCACTTACCGCAATTACAATATTATCTCTTACCAGCGAAAGATTAGCTTCTATGCCCGCTGCACTGTCGTTTACATAAATAACTTCCTTTACCAGGTTACTGAAATAGGTGCTGTCAAGGGGGTTTCTTTTCAGCTGCTCATAGTCAATTACTTTACTTTCTGTTATTAAGTTATCTCCTAAAATATCTTCTCTTGAAATCCTTTCAAGCAACTGTTGATTTGATAAGTAAACATGCGTTTTACGCTCACTATTAATTGTATTTCTAATAAATGAGATTTCTTTTTGGTATTTGTATTTGTTGTTTCTAAGCAATACAATATTGTAGTCCGGATAACGATTAAGAATATAATCTGTCAGAATATCCAACTGAAATGATTCATCCGGTTTAATTTTAAATACATATGGATTATTAAGTAAAATCTCACTCCTGGTTGAAAGAGGGTTAATGATAGGGATTTTATAGGACTTTGCAAAAGAAGCAGCTTTTTGAAAACTTTGTCGGTACAAAGGCCCTACAATAAGGTCCATACTGCCTAATTCCGAATTGAGTAATACCTGCTCGATCTTTTCCTGGTCGTTATCTACATCATAAATAAAAAGATTGGTTTTCATTCCCTGGGCAGCCATTGAATCAACAGCCATTTTAAATCCACCGTAAAAATCCAGGAACCGGAAGGATACAAGGTTGGATAAGGTACCGAAATCAACTTTTTTCATGGAGAGCAGACTATCATATTCCTGCAGGAAAAAAGGCAGCATTAAGGCAATATTAAAAGTTTTACCCCCATATATTCCAGCCCTTCCGCATTCTGTTGAAACTAAGAGTTCATCGGGAGTAGTTACTATCTCTATTGGTTCTGTCTCTTCAATTTTGTTTTCAACAGGTATTTTTACGTCCTGTCCCTTCCTGGTTTTTTTGAAAACACCAGGATTTAGTTCGGCAAGCTTATTATAGTCCACCTGGTAGAGATCAGCTATTTCTTTTAAGGAACTTTTTTTATCAGATTTATGAAGGATGAAATCACTATTTTTAACCGGAGGAATCTTTATTTCCTGGCCTATATACAAATTATCCAAAAGATAGGGGTTAAACTTTTTTAAGCTGTCCACGCTGGTAGCATACATTCGGCCAATACTGTAAAGTGTTTCACCACTGCTAACGGTATGGGTTTTCAAAGGCGCTTTTTGGTTGGCCTCTGATCCTTCAATAAGGGCTTTACCTTCATCTGCTATACTTTTAACATCCTGATTTGGAATATAAATTCTTTCACCAATAGCCAGTTTTTCAGAAAGGCCGGGGTTGGCATTTTTAATTTCCCCAATACTTACTTCATACTGACGGGCTATTTGATACAGTGTTTCTCCTTCAACCACCTGGTGGGTTTCCATTTTATCCTTCCAGTCAGGGGCCGTTACTTTCTCCTTTTCTTTTATCAGCGGGATTTTTAGTGTTTCTCCCTCCCGCGGGTATTCTCCCAGTTCAGGATTTAATTCATGAATGCGATCAATGCTCACCCCGAATTTTTTAGAAATGCCATATTTGGTTTCTTTTTTCTTTACGATGTAGTAAAAATATTCTTCTCCGGATATTTCGTTAGGTTTCTCGGTAGTTTCAACAACTTTCTGGCGCAGTGGGATTTTTAGGGTGACATTTTCATTAATCCCCTTGTGTGCCATTGGGTTTGACTTGAAGATATCATCAACGGTTATGCCATATGCACGGGCAATAGCAAATAATGTTTCCCCCTTTTTTACAAAATGAATATAGTAATCCGAGCCATTTATATTTTCGATTATAGACGATTTGTTTATAGGTATGGCCTGTTGTGATTTTGTATTATTTAACAATACAAATAATAGCAAGAATAGAAAAAGGATGTTTTTAAATATCTTCATGTTTTTTTTGATTCCATTAGGATAACAACAAACAGCAGGTTTTATTATTTACTCCCATTCAATAGTTGCGGGAGGTTTTGAGCTTATATCGTAAACTACCCTGTTCACTCCTCTTACCTGATTTATTATTTCATTGGATATTTTGGCAAGAAAATCATAGGGAAGTTGTGACCAGTCGGCAGTCATCCCATCCGTAGAGACTACTGCCCGCAAGGCTACCACGTTTTCATAGGTTCTTTCATCTCCCATCACTCCAACCGAGTGAATGGGTAGTAAAATAGCTCCTGCCTGCCACACTTTATCATAGAGGCCATGTTTTTTCAATCCTTCGATATAGATGTAATCGGCATCCTGCAGAACCTTCACCTTTTCTTCGGTAACATCGCCCAATATCCTTATGCCTAAACCCGGGCCCGGAAAAGGATGCCTTCCAATCAGACTTTTATCCATTTCGAGTTTGAGGCCAATCCGCCGGACTTCATCTTTAAATAATGAGTTTAACGGTTCAACAATTTTTAATTTCATAAAATCGGGTAGTCCACCCACATTGTGATGCGACTTGATAGTGGCAGAGGGCCCTTTTACCGATTTGGACTCTATTACATCAGGATAGATCGTTCCCTGGGCAAGCCATTTTACGTCCGTTATCCGGTGTGCCTCTTCATCAAATACCTCAATAAAGGTATTCCCAATGGCTTTTCTCTTGGCTTCAGGTTCACTGATCCCGGCAAGGCTTTTATAAAAACGTTGCCGTGCATCTACACCAATTACATTTAAACCCATATGTTTATAAGAGTCGAGTACAGACTCAAATTCATGTTTACGCAACAGGCCATTATCTACAAAAATGCAATGAAGGTTTTTACCAATAGCTTTGTCCAGAAGAACTGCTGATACGGAAGAATCTACACCCCCCGATAAACCCAGGACTACTTTATCATTTCCTAATTTGCCTTTCAGGAATTGAACGGTAGTTTCAATGAAAGATTCGGGAGTCCAGGATTGTGAACACTGGCAAATGTTGACCACAAAGTTTTGCAGGAGTTGTTTCCCTTCTGTGGTATGATATACTTCCGGATGAAACTGAATGCCCCAGGTTTGTTCATCCAAAATTTTATACCCGGCCACTTCTACATCGCTGGTGCTCGTAATTAACTCGAAGCTTTCAGGAACCTTCAAAATGGTATCTCCATGCGACATCCACACCTGGCAGCCTTGTGTCATTCCCTGCATTAATTCATTATCCTCTTTAATATAAGATAGGTTGGCACGCCCATATTCCCGAATAGATGAAGGAGCCACTTTGCCACCATCATCTTTAGCAAGAAACTGGGCTCCGTAGCACACCCCCAACAAGGGTATCTTTTTACGGATATCTTTTAAAACAGGGTGGGGTGCATTTTTATCAAGAACGGAAAAAGGACTGCCCGAAAGGATCACCCCCTTTATATCACCAGTAATTTTAGGAAATTCGTTAAATGGATGGATCTCGCAGTAAACATTAAGTTCCCTGACCCTGCGGGCAATCAATTGGGTGTATTGCGAGCCGAAGTCGAGGATAAGGATGGTTTCTTGCATGCAGATTTTTTTTAGTGGCCAAAATTAGAAGTGTTTGCGCTTAAGTCAAAATTTATTTTTGAACAGGGTAGTTAAGGGGTTTGATTATTTGTGTTACTCTCCTAGCAGTTAAATAACCAATGAAATGAACTGGTACAATTGAGAGAAAGATAAATAGAACATCAACAGTTATGTCATGCTTTTTTGTTTACCTCCACCTAAGACTCATTAATTCATTGGTTTACAGGTAGTATAGCTCTATTTCTTCATAATTTAACTTACTGCTAATAAATAATGCTACATTAAAAGAAAATTACCTCTTCACTACTTTCTCTACCCAAACATTTCCATTCATTTCAAAAGTTATAAAATATAAACCGGTGCTGAGATTATAGATATTAATTCCACTATTTACCTGATCGCTGTTTAATTCGGTTTTCTGAAAAACAGTTTCCATCTGGCTATTTGTTATTTTGATGGATAGGGTAGAAGAAGTTTTATAATCAGGCTTAAGTGCAATGTTTATATATTCTGCTACCGGATTCGGAAAAATTGTAAAGGGGCTTTCATTTTCAATTTTTTCTAAAGAAGTATAAATCCCATTATTAAAAGTTACCACCTGGCTATCAATGGCCATATTGCCGAACTCATCCCAGGCTTCCACAAATAGTTTATAGTCCCCGTCTGTGTAGTTGGTGGTCTCAAAAGCCAGTGACATTTCTGAAAGCTCTGCAATGGAATCCCCATTGTTATTGGTCAAAACCTGGTAATAGTCCCTGTCGGTATTCATCCAGGGAGGGGATGGGTGCATGTTATCTTTTTTATACATCAAAGGGGCATAACTTTCATAAAAGCCACCATTGTACTGCGGGTAGGTGTGATTTAATATTTGCCCCAGCGTTTTGGGGAATACTGTATCGTTAGCCGGTAGTTTTGTAAACCAGTAATACGTTTTGAATGCAGGTTGCTCCCAATTGGAGCTTCCATGAAAATCACTGATCTTGGCAATGATATCCACATCACCTGAGAGGTTTTCGGGGCTTAAGTAATTGGAAGTTTGGTTTACACAAAAACCAAACTTTGAATTCATGGCGAAGTTCTCAATCACAGGCGCCACTGCATCAGTAATGGGATCGAGTGCAAGTAGGGGGTTAAAGTTAATTCCCCATTCATCATCGTCGTAATACCAAATGTTACCCTGATCGTGAATGTTCACAAAATGGATATGTCCCCAGTCAGCCGACCAGTAAATAATATCCCCAATATAATCGTGCACTTCTACATAATCGCCTACATCCACCATAATACTGCTTTGGACAAGATGGGCATACAACCAGCCATCCGAATAGCCAGGAACCTGTTCAGGGCAGACTGCTACGCGCCAGTATGAGTCGCCACCAAGGGTAAGTACCAATTTTACCCAACCGTCCTCCACGGCATAAACGGGTTCATTTATGGGTACTTCCAGGTCAAGACCCTGGTGAAGGTATGACCAACTGCCTGTTCCGTCACCCATATGCTGTTCATAGTGATTCCAGACTTTGTGAACCTGGTTGAATGGCTCGAAAGGCCAGGGGATGGGATCATAGGCTTTACTTTTATGTTTGGGTTTGTATTTATTTGCAGCTTCAAAGGTTTTATAAGATTTTTCAGCGCTGACTTTTTCAGATTGAATATTGCCTGTCACATCATAAGTACGGAGTATTCCTTTTGATATACCATCCTTTTTATAATGAACACCTGCATAAACCTGCCCATTGGTGGTTTTAAGTTCACGGAAAGAAAAGTCTTCTTGCAGAATATCTTCATTCAGCAGGTTTTGGGAAATTATATCATACACCTTGAGTTTGCTTTTTCCTGCAATCCATACGGTATTGTTATCCTGACTAATGGCCAGGCTTCGGGGGTAAAACAAACCGGTATGAATAGTGGATATTCTTTTATCGTACTTATAGATTTGCAGGCCTGACTCCTTTGCAATGGCAACCAGGGATTCATCTTCAGAAAAACAAAACTTACTGCATGGAGGCAAATTATAGCTTTTATTATCAACCATTGAGAAGACTGTGAAATTTTTATCTGTTCCCACTCCAAATTTTTTACCGGATGGAGAAAAATTAAACAAGGAGGCATAGTTAAAAGTCTTTTTAAAAACAGGATTCCCTGAGGGATCATAAAAATGAAGGCTTACCTGTTGATTAAAATGCAGGTCCATGTTAACCACAGCAAGGTATCCGGCATTGGAAATGTAAATATCTGCTCCAGGCAGTTCAGGTATACTATAAAGTTTTGTCTCGTTTTTATACAATTCGAAATTGATCAGTTGCCTGCTTTCATCGGTTACCAAACCAATATCGTACATGGCTTTATAAATTCCATTCTCTGAAACTTTTTTGCAGTCCGGACCCTGGTGAGTATTGAGGAATGTTCCGTTAAAGGAAAGTTCTATTTCAGCGTTTTTTGCCGGGTTGTTTTGAGCCTGTATCGACGATACTGCTAAAAAATACATGATCATTGTAAAAAAATAGTTCGTAATCCTTGCTGTTATTCTCATTTCACTAAGTTTGTATTTACACTTTGTTAATTTTGCATTTCAATTTGGCTAAAGTAAGAATTTGTAGCGGAAAAATCTGAATGTTTTTTACTCCATTAAAATACGAAGAACCCTTGTTCAGGCCACCCAGTGAGGCTTATTCCTTAATCTTGCAGGCCACTATTGGGTGCTCGTGGAATAAGTGTGCATTTTGCGAGATGTATTCCTCTAAAAAATTCAGGGTAAAGCCACTGGCCGAATTGAAGGAAGAAATAAAGTTATCTGCTGAATATTTTCCCGAAACAAGGAAAATATTCATTGCGGATGGTAATGCTATGGCTTTGCAATTTACGTTTCTGAAGGAAATATTAAATTCGTTAAAAGACCATTTTCCTAAATTAACCAGGGTTACCGCCTATGCAGGGAGCCGTGATATGGAAGAAAAATCCCTTAATGAGCTTCAGAAGCTTAACCTTCTGGGATTGAAAATGGTCTATGTTGGAATTGAATCCGGGGATGAGGAAGTGCTGCGAATGGTAAATAAAGGAGAAACCAATGAATCGGTTTGTAGGAATTTGAAAAAAGCCAAAGATGCAGGCATTAAACTTTCTGTGATGATCCTCACAGGACTGGGCGGCAAGCACTTTACCGATCAGCATGCAATACAATCTGCAAATTTAATCAACAGGATTCAACCTGATTTTTTATCCACCCTGGTGTTAAGCTTCCCTTATGGCCCGGATCATTATAAGAAAAGGTTCAAAGGTGAGTTTATTGAAATGGAACAAATAGACATCTTGAAAGAATTGCGTACCTTTATATCTTACACAGAATTGAATTCCAGCATTTTTAGAAGTGACCACGCGTCGAATTATTTGATACTAAAAGGAATCCTTGGCCGGGATAAAAATGACTTTCTAAAGAAATTGGATTTTGCGATTAAAGATCCGGGAAAAGCTGGTTTGAGGGATGAATGGAGGCGGGGCTTATAGCGCCAATTGTCAAATGGTTAATTAATTTTTAAAAGTTTTAAATAAATGGACTTAAATATTAAAGAAAAGCTGTTCATCGTAACAGGTGCCGGAAGTGGCCTTGGAAAAGGGATTGCAACCGCATTATTGAACGAGGGTGCAAAAGTCATTGTTATTGCACGTACCAAAGAAAAACTTGAAGACTTAAATAATTCATTTCCGGGTCAGGTAGAAATGATTACTGCTGATGTTACGAAAAGTGACATTTTTACAAAAATTCAAAATCAAATAAGCGGCAGGTATCTTAACGGAATATTATTTAATGCAGGAGGCCCACCAGCAAAGTCTTTTCTGGAAACAGAAATGGAAGACTGGGATACAGCCTATGCCAATGTAATGCGATGGAAAGTTGATCTCACTAAAAAGATACTCCCTTTATTCAGAAAACAGAAATACGGAAGGTTGGTTTACATCGAAAGTGAATCGGTAAAACAACCTATCGAGAATCTTGTCCTGAGTAATTCATTCCGTTTAGGTGTGGTTGGATTTGTCAAAACTTTATCCCGGGAAATAGCTTCTGAAGGCATAAACTTAAACGTTATGGCTCCTGGTTTTCATGACACGCCTGCGGCTCAGCGTCTATTTGTGAAAAGGAGTGAAGTGGAAAATATCAGCCTCGAAGAAGCCAAAGAAAAATATAAGCAAAACATTAAAGTTGGCCGTATGGGTGATACGCGCGAATTTGGTATGCTCGGGGCATGGTTGCTTTCTCCCCATTCCGGATATATTACCGGTCAGACAATAAGTGTGGATGGAGGGGCCGTGAGAGGTATCATGGGATAATTATTAATTTAAATATTAAGATGGAAATCAACGAGCTTTTGAAAGAATTTCTCGAATTAAACGGGGATAGTGAAGAAAAAATAAAACTCTATTTTGCCCCGGGAAGGGTTAACCTTATTGGTGAACATACCGATTACAACGGTGGGTATGTACTTCCCTTTTCACTCCAGTATGGCACTTATCTTGTCGCAAGAAAAGCAACTGATCCTCTGGTTAAATTTAAATCCAAAAATTTTCCGATGCTTGCCCAGGTTTGTTTACAGCAAAGAGTTAAACGGATAGGAAATAGCTGGGTGAATTACCCACTGGGTGTAATCCGGGAATTTGATGCCATTAAACCCTTAAGCGATGGATTAGAGCTATTGTATTATGGAGATATTCCTAATGAGGCAGGTTTGTCTTCCAGTGCTTCCATTGAAATGGTTACCGCATATGCTATAAATGACCTTTACAATTACAGCCTTCCTACCCTCGATTTAATAAAAATGTCCCAAAAGGCAGAAAATACTTTTGTGGGAATGAACTGTGGTATTATGGATCAGTTTGCAGTTGGAATGGGAAGGGAGGACACTGCTGTATTTTTAAATTGCAACACCCTGGAATACAAGCATATTCCTTTCAATTTATCCGGATACACTATTATCATTGCTAATACTAATAAAAAAAGAACCCTGTCAGGATCAAAATATAATGAACGAAGAGCGCAATGCGTACAAGCTGTAAAGGATATAAGTACAAATTTTGCTATACCCAACTTAAGTGTGCTTAGTCCGGAGGATTTTGAACTTCATAAAAGCTTAATACATGACAGTGTTTCCAGGAAAAGGGCCCAACATATCGTCTCAGAAAATCAGCGGGTACTTGATGCAATTGTATGCTTAAAAAATGGAGACCTAAAAAATTTGGGCCTTTTAATGACTGCCTCCCATCATTCACTTCGTGATTTGTATGAAGTGTCGTGCAATGAACTCGACGTCCTGGTAGAGGAAGCTTTACATATTGAAGGTGTCCTTGGATCAAGAATGACTGGTGCCGGATTTGGAGGGTGTACCATCAGCCTGGTGGCTGATTCTTCTGTTGAAACATTTATAGAATTATTAGGTAACAGGTATTTGGCCAGAACAGGTTTGGTGGCCGATTTCTATATTGGGAAATCCGGAAAAGGAGCAGGGAGTATAGATTTTTAATATTTTTGCAGGTAATATACTTTGAAATATGGATAGCGAAAACAACGGTAAAAAGCATAAGAAGATCAATGATAAGCTCTATATGCATGAGCTTGTGAAGCTGCAGGTGGAATTAGTAAAACTTCAGGAATGGATCAGGGATCAGGGGCTTAAAGTGGTTGTTATTTTTGAAGGTCGTGATGCTGCTGGAAAAGGAGGTACCATTAAACGGATCACCGAAAAGCTTAACCCGCGAATTTGCCGTATCGTAGCTTTGGCCAAGCCTACCGAAAGAGAAAAAACACAGTGGTATTTTCAGCGTTATGTATCTCATCTTCCAGCAGCCGGGGAAATGGTTTTACTTGATCGTAGCTGGTATAACAGGCCTGTTGTGGAAAGGGTAATGGACTTTTGCACAGATGAAGAATATTGGGAATTTTTACGTTCCTGCCCTAATTTTGAGCGGATGTTAATCCGCTCCGGGATCATCCTCATAAAATATTGGTTTTCGGTAAGTGACAGGGAACAGGAAAAACGCTTTAAATCAAGAATAACTGATCCTACCAAGCGTTGGAAATTTAGTGATGTAGACTTGAAATCGTTTACCAAGTGGGAAGATTATTCAAGGGCAAAGGATGAAATGTTCTCCTATACGGATACAAAACAATCCCCATGGTATGTGGTGGAAGCTGATGATAAAAAAAGAGCAAGGTTAAATTGCATCTCTCACCTTCTGTCATTGATCCCCTATGATTATATTACTCCGGAAGAAATTGCTTTACCAGAAAGAGAATTAAAAAAAGGTTACGTCAGGCCTCCTTTATCCGAACAAACTTTTGTTCCAGAGATATATTAATTTTATTACATTTGATGAATGAAATGCAGCCCCTGCATTGCCATAAATAATTTGCCTGGTAAAAATTTTGAAGCAGAAGATTTCAAATTCAACAGATAGTTTACCTTTTGATTTTGACTACGCTACTTCTCAATTAATTTTTGAGTCAAACAACTTAATTTCTATCCTTATGAGAAAGCTCTATTTTCTATTGTCATTTTTACTACTATCCGTGGTAATTACCGGGCAGGGAACAATCAATTGTTTCCCCTTATCCGCTAATTACAATACCGGATCAACTAATGGAACTACCTTTTCACAAACCAGCCAGATAAAAACAGAATCTGCTGGTATTGAAGCTGGATGGGCCCGGTTTGATATCTCTACAATTCCTGCTGGGGCTACCATTCAGTCCGTTGAATTACATATTTATGTCGCCCTGGATAATTATGCATACTGGAGAGTCATGTCCATGGAAAATGACCCATTGATAGGTTCGGCAGCTGATGTTTTTTCCGATTGTACCGACGGTACCATGTATGCTGAATGGCAGGGGTCTAATTTCCCTGAACCGGATTGGTTTATTGCTGATCTGGGTCCCGAAGCAGTAACCACAGCTCAGTCACAGGTGGCCGATGGCTGGTTTGCCATTAGTATGTTGGAATGGGAAGAGTTTGGAAGTTATGCCATTACCTGCGATGGTTGGAATGAAACCAACCAGCCCTTTATTGTTGTTTCCTATCTTGTTGCAGGAGCCCCTTTGCCGGCTTTTGACCCTATTCCAATGAATGAGTCTGTTGCCATAGATGTTGGGGTTGACCTTGAATGGACTTTTGGAGCCAATACAGAAATGTATGATGTGTATTTTGGAATAGATTTCCCTCCTGTCACAAAAGTGGTGGATAATGCAACAGCAGGAACCTATGGAATATTTGAACCAGGGTTACTCAATTATAGCACTACTTATTATTGGCAGGTAGTTTCAAAGAACAGCGCAAGTGAACTGGAAACTCCAGGGCCGATATGGTCGTTTACAACAATGTGTGACGCTTTTGTTGTGGCTGTAAATGAAGATTTTGAAGGAATTGTTCCTCCTCAAATTCCTGAATGTTGGTATATAATTGAAAACACTACTTCGCAATGGGCTTTTGTCCAGACTTTGACTTATTCAGGAGTAAACGAGTCGTATTGCCTTTCTATGGAAAATGCGGATGATCCCGGTGCCACGCTATTATTTATCTCCCCGCCTATCGATGGAGGAATAAGTGGAAAGTATATTGATTTTTATGCCTGGGGTTATGCCACTCAATTATCAATTGGGACAATTACTGACCCAAACGATCCTGCAACCTACAATGAAATTGAATTGGTTGATTTATCAAATATATATCTGGATTACAACGAATTTGAAGTGTATTTTACCAATTATACCGGCAATGATAATTACATTGCTTTTAAGCATGTTGGCGGAAACATTTATGAAACGGTTTATATCGATAACATATTAATTGATTACGCCCCTACCTGTCCTAAACCTACCGGCCTTTATGCAGGAGTATATGCAGCTACCAGCGCTTTCGTTGGATGGACTGAAAATGGCTCAGCAAGTCAATGGAACATTGAATATGGATTAAAAGGATTTATTCCAACCGGTACTCCATCCCTTACCACGAACCAAAATCCACATGAAATAACCGGATTGACCGGCTCTTCGGTGTATGAATTTTATGTTCAGGCCGATTGCGGCGGGGGTGACCTGAGTTATTGGACAGGGCCTTACGAATTTATTACAGAATGTATCCCTGCTGATGTACCCGTAATGGAAAAGTTTGACCTTGTGAATATCCCAGAACTGCCTTTGTGTTGGACGAGCCTGGTTGATTCTTATTCACCCTGGGCAGATGCGCTAACCGTAGATTATAATTTTTTCACGGAACCAAACTGTGTGATCCTGACCAATTCGGATGATGCTTATGCAAATGTTCTTTTTATTTCTCCGTTGCTCAACGAGCCCGTGAGTACACTCTGGATAAACTTTTTTGCCTTTGGATATTCACCGCAGGTCATTGTAGGCACAATAACTAATCCTTTGGATATTGCCACATTTACTGAATTCGCAACCCTTGATTTAACAAATGTTTATGAAGAATTTGAAGTAGACTTTAATGGATATACAGGTACTGATCAATATATTGCCTTTAAAGGAGTTTACCAATATGGTTACCAGGGTGTATTTATTGATAATATTATTATTGATCATCCCCCAACATGTCCCAAACCCACTGATCCCTTTGTGTCAAATATTACCAACACATCTGCTGACATAGCGTGGACAGAAAACGGGAGTGCCTCGCTCTGGAATATAGAATATGGATATAAAGGATTCGTGCCCACCGGAACTCCAAATGTTTATGCCAATTCTAATCCGTTCACTTTATTGGGTCTCGAAACGGCTACTTATTACGATTATTATGTACAGGCAGATTGCGGAAGCGGTGATCTGAGTTACTGGGTGGGGCCAGTAAGTTTTAAAACAGCTTGCGATGCGACAAGCGTGCCCTATACTGAAGGATTTGAGAGTGCAGTTATTCCGGATGTACCCCCTTGTATAATTGTAGAAAACGTGAATGAGGATATAAAATATTGGTATGCCACCAATAATCAGCCTTATGCAGGCAATAACGCGATACGGGTTGATTGGAATGGTGTCCTGGCAATGGATGATTGGTTTTACTCTGCACCATTAACTCTTGTGGGTGGTGAAGCATATATCGTTCAGTTTTACTATACAAGCAATAGTTCTTCCTATATCGAAAAACTGGAAGTTAAATGGGGTGATTCACCTTCTTCGGTGGATATGACCAATGGCCCTATCTTTACCGATGAAGCCATAAACTATGCTTTTACCTATCACCAGGGAATCTGTTATTTTACCCCACCGGATGATGGAATATATTATGTGGGCTGGCATGGATACAGTGAAGCTAACCAATATGATTTATATGTAGATGAAATTACTATTGATGTGGCTCCCAGTTGTCTCATGCCATCATCACCTGATTTTCTCACGTCAAACAGCTCAAGTGCCTTTTTGACCTGGGTTGAAAACGGAGATGCGGCTCAATGGAACATTGAATATGGATATACAGGGTTTACTCCCAGCGGTGCACCAAATGCTGTGGCATATTCAAATCCATTTGAACTTACCGGACTTGAACCCGGAACGGCTTATGATTTTTATGTTCAGGCTGATTGTGGGGGTGGAGATGTTAGCTGGTGGTCAGTTTCAGAGTCGTTTACCACTTTATGCGAAGCAGCCGATGTTCCTATATACGAAGATTTCGACAATGCCGTTGTCCCCCAGCTTCCAAACTGCTGGATGAAAATAGCTGAATCAGGCAATGTCAATGCAGACGTATATACCATAGGATATAATTTTTATAGTAATCCTGTATGTGTTGCCTTATCAAATAGTTATGATGCAAATGCAGATTTGATTTTGATTTCACCTCCTATTTCTGATGCCGATGGTGCGAGCGGCAAATACCTTAACTTTTTTGCTTTTGGTTATGCCCCAATGCTTTCTATAGGAACCATTTCCGACCCATTTAATATTTCAACTTATAACGAAATTACAACGATTAGCCTTACAAATTCTTACCAGGAGTATGAGGTGTTTTTTACAAACTATACTGGTACTGATGAGTTTATAGCTCTGAAGGGTATTTACAACGACTTTTATCAGGATATTTATATAGATGATATAACTATTGATCATCCACCTACCTGTCCAAAACCTTCTGACCTCACAGCTTCTGGTTTTACGCAAACCTCGGCAATGCTGGGATGGACAGAAAATGGTTCAGCCTCGCAGTGGAATATTGAATATGGTGAATCAGGGTTTACACCTATTGGGGTGCCTTCTGTAACTGCCGGATCCAATCCTTTTTTACTCGATGGTCTGATGGATGGGACCTATTATGATTTTTATGTTCAGGCAGATTGTGGGGGAGGTGACCTTAGTTACTGGGTTGGCCCATATTCTTTTAAAACATTATGTTTTGCTGCTTCCTTACCCTATGAAGAAGGATTTGAAGATGTTTTTGTACCGCTGGTTCCTCCTTGTATAACTGTAGAAAATACCAATGGTGATAACCTTGAATGGAAGACTTCCAACACTAGTGCCAACTCCGGATTTAACCACCTGGCTATTAGTTATACCTATAATAATCCTATGAATGATTGGTTTTTCTCTCCTCCACTTGACCTTTTGGGCGGCCAAACTTATAATGTTGTTTTTCAATACACCACTAATTCTATCAACTATTATGAAAACCTGGAAGTAAAGTATGGGGATGCCCCAAATTCAAGTGCTATGACAAGCAACCCCATTTTTGTGGATTCAATGTTCGCATACAACTATGTTTACCAGGAGGCGAGCACGTCATTTAGTCCTGCTACAAGTGGAATTTATTACCTTGGCTGGCATGGATTCAGTATACCAGGTCAATGGGATATTTATATTGATGATATTTTTGTGGAATGGGATAATAGCCTTGTAGTTATTGCCAGCGCTACACCTGATGAGATTTGTGAAGGCGATAGTTCACAGCTGAATGGTACAGCTTCAGGCGGTTCCGGGAATTACTCCTATCTATGGACTTCAGATCCTCCGGGTTTTACATCATCTGAACCGAACCCGATTGTTTATCCTGATGAAACGACAAATTATATGCTTGAAATCAATGATGGTTTTGTGTCGATGTACGACAGCGTTACTGTAGTTGTTCATCAATTGCCCGGAATGCCTGGCACACCCATTGGAATCTCGTTTTTATGCGCGAATTTCCCCTCCTCCACATATAGCACAAGTGGGGCTTCAGGAGCAAATTCATATAATTGGATATTAGATCCCTCTTCTGCAGGAACGGTATCAGGAACCGGAACATCTATCACTGTAAACTGGACCCTGGGATATATTGGAAATTGCAATCTAAGAGTGATTGGTGTGAACAGTGGCTGCGAAGGGCCTGAATCCAATCCTTTGCTCATCATTCGTTATCTTCCTAATGTTACTCTCGAGCCTTTTTATCCGGTAGATATTAGTTGGCCGGCCTTTGAGCTAACCGGGGGAATGCCATTGGGTGGTGAATATTCCGGAACTGGGGTAAGCAACGGCTGGTTTGATCCGGGGGTAGCAGGTTTAGGGCTACATACCATAACCTATACCTATACCGATCCTAATTTTTGTGAGAACTTTGCAGAGGAAACCATCCTGGTTGATCAGGGAATAGGCATGCATGAATATTCTGAAAACTTAATTGTATCAATCCTTCCAAACCCAAGCAACGGGGTATTTGAACTAAAAATAAATTCAGTGGAGAGTGTCACGGTAAATTTAAAAGTGCTTGATAATTATGGGAAAGAAGTATATAAATCAGATCTTATTTCCCTGCATAAGGATTATTCTGAAAATATTGACCTGGGTGAATTTTCAAGGGGACTTTATTACCTTTATGTTTATTCGGAAAAATTTAATTTTATAGAAAAGGTGATTATAAAATAGGGGGGACTTTCAATTGAAGACATATTAACAAGAGAAAGGACTGCTGATGGTGGTCCTTTTTTTACAGGAACAATGAACGATAGGTTTAGCTATTTGATCCCAAATTTGAACGAGGTTTGATGATGGTATTTTTCACCAGGCCGAAGGATAGTATCGGGGAAATTTGGATGATTGGGTGAGTCGGGAAAATGTTGTGTCTCAAGGCAAAGGCCATGATGACGCTGGTATACCAGTCCGTACTCACCAACAATACTTCCATCCAGGAAGTTCCCTGAGTAAAACTGAATTCCAGGCTGCGTTGTGCGCACTTCCATCACCCTTCCTGAGTAAGGGTCAAAAAGTTCTGCAACTTTTGCCATTTTTCCTTTGTTATTCAAAATATAATTATGATCATATCCACCACCTACCATTCCTATTCTTGCACCGATCTCCATTGACTTTCTGAAGTCCATCTGAGTGTTGTTTACTTTTTTAATTTCACCAGTTGGTATATGCAGTTCGTCGACCTCCAAATATTTATCTGCATCAAGCATAAGATGATGTCCCAGGATATTGCGTCCACTGGTGCCCGATAAGTTAAAATAACTATGTTGACTAAGGTTGATGGGAGTAGGTTTATCGGTAGTTGCTTTAAAATCAATGATTAATTCACTATCTGGTGTTATGGAATAAACAACCTCTACATCCAGGTTTCCCGGATACCCTTCTTCCCCGTCAGGGGAAAAATAGTAAAGTTTTATTCCAACGGTCTGATCATTTGTAAATTCTAAAGGTTTCCATACCTTTTTATCAAAACCTGATTTACCGCCATGAAGGTGATGTTTTAATTCATTTGTAGTAAGTCTGTATTCTTTGCCATCAAGGGTAAACCTGCCGTTCGCAATCCTGTTAACAAATCGGCCAACAATGGCGCCAAAATACGGGGATTCAATCAAGTAACTTTTTAAATTATCATAGCCAAGAACAACTTCATCAATATAGCCATTTTTATCTGGTGTTTTTATAGAAGTAATTATCCCTCCATAATTTGTTATTTGCACTGTAAATCCGGATGAATTCTTCAATGTAAAGAGAAAGATATCCTCTTCATCAATGTTTCCATATAGTTCTTTATTAACTTCCATTATTATTTTATCCTCTCATTTGTTGTTCTTTCATTTTCATTTGGAATCAAACAAAAATAATAAAGAAATAAAATCAAATGCTATTTTATTCAAATCATTACTCAATTTTAATCTTTTTTGCTTCACTAAGAAAACGTTTAGCTAATTTCCCGGAAAGAGGATTCTCATAGTCCATTCTCTCCGGGTGCCACTGAACCCCAAGTAGGAAGGGGTTGTTTCTATAATTAACCCGTTGTACAGATTCAATTAATCCATCATCAGAAAACGCGATACCACTTAATGTTTCAGCCATATCATCTATACCCTGGTGATGGTTACTTTTAACAGTCCCTTCATTTACCAAAGAAATATCTGCCAGTAGAGTACCTGGTAAAACTGTTACCGTATGTTCAGAAGCCACATAACCCGGATATCTGTGTGCAACGGCAGTATCATAATCTGTGGGGATATCGAAAATTAAACTTCCACCAAAGCAAACATTGAGTATTTGTAAGCCGCGGCAGATGGCCATAATTGGCAGTTGACCTTCCACAGCTGCATTAATTAACGCCATTTCAAGGCTGTCACGGTAATCATTAGGGAGGTCGCACTTTAAGGTGTCTAATACCTGGTTGTAGAGTGCAGGATTAACATCCTCACCACCTGTAAGTAGCAGTCCCTGACAGCTTTTTAATACAATTAATGCAGAATCAATTCCCAGACTATACATATCCACAGTTTCAACCAATGAATCTGCACTTTTCAGCCAATTTATATAATGCTGATATTTATCCACCGGAGTGGCTTTTGAGATAGCAATTCGAACCGGTTTTATTTCCCTGACGGGATTCTGACAAGAATAAAAAACGGTAAGGAACAGGATAACAAAAATCAGCAAACTGATGGGTAATTTTTTCATATTAAATATTTCTAAATCTTTTTTGTAGTAAAACGTCGGGTAAGCAAAAGTAAACCTGAACATAAAAACAATATAAGCGCGATCAAATATAAATTAGTTGATATGGCAAAAGTAGGAATTAATACAAACCCGGCCATAAATGTACCCGTAATGCTTCCGATAGTCGATAGTGCGTAAAGGTATCCTGCAGTTGCCCCTGATTTATTTATATCTTCAATCTTTAACTTTGCGGCATAAGGAGATACCATTCCCAGTAATATGGCGGGAATTGAAAAGAGTATTAAAGATGAAAGGAGGGAAGCCATTTCCAAATTTGAAGTGGTATTTAATATTCCCTGAATAATTAGTTTTCTTGTTAAAGTAGCCAGTACTATTATTATCCCAGATGAAAAAATGATCAGGGATAAAGTTGAATGATCGGGATATTTGTCAGCAAGCTTCCCCCCCAAATAATAGCCAGCACTTAAGCTTAGCAGTATCACTCCGATTATGCTTGTCCATACGGTAATGGATGTACCCACAAAGGGACCTAACATTCTGGCACCAATAATTTCATAGGCCATAACCACCCCCCCGCAAAAAAAAACAACTGTTTCTAAAATATAGCGCTTCATCCAAAAAAATCCTTATGGCAAATGTATAGAATATTTAAATTTGTAAGATAAAGTTTACAATGATGAATCAATTTGCTGTAATTTTCGATATGGATGGAGTAATAGTGGATAATTATAATTTTCACAATGAAGCCTGGAAACAGTTTTGTAAAATACACGAAATTCCCTTTGATAAAGTATTCAGATCAGGTATTTTCGGAGGGACAAACAAGGATCATCTTGAAGTATTTTTTGGACGCAAACTTACGTCAAATGAAATTTCAAAATTTGAACAGCAAAAAGAAAAAATCTATCGGACTTTATACCGGCCATTTATCAGACCTGTAGAGGGTGTTGTAGAATTATTAAAATTACTTTCAAAAAATAAAATTCCCATTGCTCTTGCCACTTCCTCGCCACCTGTTAATGTTAATTTTGTATTAAGTTATACTGGAACTAAAAAATTCTTCCAGCACATTTTAAATGCATCTGATATAATAAATGGTAAACCCAATCCTGAAATTTTTTTCAAAGCTGCTGATAAGTTAGGTTTTGAATATCAGCGATGTATCGTTATTGAAGACTCTTTAAGTGGTATAGCTGCAGCGCAAAATGCTGGCATGAAAACAATCGCAATTACTACTACCCATAGGAGGGAAGAATTACTTAAAGTAGATATGGTAATTTCTGATTTTAAGAACCTGGGTATTTATGAACTTAAAAATCTAGTAATTTTGAATTCAAATTAGTTAAATATGAAGAAAACATTAAAATCCACCGTTTTGAATCCTTATTATCTAATGCTGATCATCGGCTTACCCGTCACATTTTTATTTTTATTGAACTCCTGCAACCAGGCTATTCAGGAAAGTAAAGAATCATTAGGTGAAGAACCCTCTTATATTGCAAACCCGCCAGAATGGAGTAAAAATGCGAATATTTACGAAGTAAACATCAGGCAATACACTCCTGAGGGTACTTTTAAAGCCTTTGAAGCTCACCTGCCCAGGTTAAATAATATGGGTGTGAAGATCCTGTGGTTGATGCCCATCTTTCCGGTAGGTGAAAAAAACAGGAAAGGGACACTTGGCAGCTATTATGCAGTGAAAGATTATAAAGCGGTCAACCCGGAGTTTGGAACTATGGAAGATTTTAAGGCATTGGTAACTATTGCTCATGAAATGGGTTTTAAGGTTATCCTTGACTGGGTGGCCAACCACACAGCTTGGGATAATCATTGGATTATTGATCACCCTGAATGGTATTCGAAAGATTCTACAGGAAAAATGATCGCCCCATTTGACTGGACCGATGTGGCTGACCTCAACTATGATGATAAGGCCTTATGGGATGAAATGATAGATGCATTAAAATTCTGGGTTACAGAAACAGATATTGATGGTTATCGATGTGATGTAGCCAGCATGGTTCCTGTCGAATTCTGGGAGAAAGCCAGATATGAGCTGGATCAGATAAAACCGGTGTTCATGCTTGCCGAAGCCGAAGAAGTTAAACATCATGACAATTCATTTGATATGTCATATGCCTGGGAGTTGCATCATATTTTTAATGAAATTGCTAAAGGCAAAGAAGATGCGAGTAGTTTACCTGAATATTTCGAAAAGACAGATACTGTTTTTCCGCATAAAGCATACCGAATGACATTTATTACCAACCACGACGAAAACTCATGGAATGGTACAGTTAGGGAAAGGATGGGTGCAGCAAGTAACGCTTTTGCTGTATTGACATATACCTTGCCGGGGATGCCCCTTATTTATAGTGGACAGGAGGTAGGCCTCGATAAGCGGCTTGAGTTTTTTGAAAAAGATCAGATCGTTTGGGATTACGACTCCCCTTTAATTAAGTTCTATACCAACCTGACTAATCTTAAAACCACCAACCCAAACTTATGGAATGGTTTATATGGGGCTGATATTAAGGTATTGGCAACATCAGCTGAAGACAAAGTTTTTGCCTTTATCAGAGGAGAGGGAAGCGGACAGGTATTAACTGTGGTAAATTTAACCGGAAAGAAAGTATTTATGAATATTGAGGGAGAGGATTACCTTGGTAAATACGAAGATTATTTTTCAAATAAAGAAATTACATTTACCGGGAAAATTGGTTTAGAGCTACCCGCATGGGGATACAATATTTTTATTAGAAACTAGAAAAATAAATGGGTCATGAAAAAATCACTACTTATTGTCAATTTGCTGATCATTGGACTGTTATTGACCGGGGCTGCCTTGGCTCAGATGCCTGCAGCCATAACAATAGAGCCTGAAAATGCTACTGTTTATGATGAGATTACATTAACTTTCGATCCGCTAGAAGCTTGTTTTCAGTCCGGATCCCTCACCGGGAATGCATATGTGGCAATGCATTCAGGTATTACAGTCAATGGTAATCCATGGCAAAATGTAATCGAATTTAATGGTACCGGGGCCAATGGGCAATCCCCCATTTTAAGTTTTAATCCGGATGGAACATATTCCATAACTTTTGTGCCTTATGATTTTTACGGATTCGCACCGGGAGTAGTAGTGACTCAAATATGTGCCGTTTTTAATAATGGAACGGGATGGAATCAGGATGGTAGGGATTTTGAACCTGGTACGACCAATTGTATTGATTTTTTTATTCCCATTGATCCCGGCAGTCCACCGGCAGATCCATTTCTTCATTCAATTGTACCGGATAATTGCGATATTGGAGAATCCGTTAACGTCCAGATATTTGGCCTAAATACCCATTTTCAGGATGCTACGAATAATGCATGGATTGCTAAGGATGGGAATACAATTTCTTTTACTTCATTATTTGCTCCAAATGATACCTTATTGTCTGCTCAAATTTCTGTTCCGGGAGATGCAATTATAGGGAATTGGAATCTATATGTGGAAAATTTAATAGATGATACAATAGTATTAGTGAATGGATTTACTGTAAATGATACTGTTTCTTATTTTCCCTTTGCAATCACTATTGATCCACCTGAACCATCTGCATATGATGAAATTACCCTGACTCTTGATACCCGGCTTTCTTGTCCTGATGGAGCGCTTCTAAGCGCCGATTCAGTAAAGTTTCATTCTGGTGTCACCATTGGGGGCACTACCTGGAATAATGTGGTTCCTTTCGATGGGTTAGGGGTCAACGGTCAGTCACCTTCATTAATTTATAATGGTGATTCAACATGGTCGCTGGTTTTTATCCCGGTGGAATATTATGGTATTACTCCCGGGCTTATTTTAGAAGCTATTAATTGTGTTTTTAATGGCGGCGACTGGACTTTAGGAGAAGGGAAAGATTATGACCAAAATAGCGGAGATTGCATTGACTTTATAATACCTCTTTATTTAGGAAGTCAAATTCCTGAGTGGTATAATAATGAAGTTATAATATATCCAAACCCGGTAAACGATTTTTTAAAATTGAATTCATCGAATAATTTGAATACCTATGTTATTTATACTACTTTAGGAAATGTAGAAATCCATGAAAAGATAGTTGGCAGTAATTCATCAACTATAGATGTTTCCTCGTTAAGCCCGGGTGTTTATTTTATTGAGGGATATACAGAAGGGCAAAAATCATTTCATAAAAAATTTATAAAAAAGTAGACCCAAAAGATTCACATTCCATTTAATATTTTAACGCTTAGAGAGTTTATGTAAAATAATTTAGAAAAAAGCAATAAAATATTTGTTTTTAATAAATTATTCTTACTTTTGCACCCGCTTTAAGCGACGTTCAGAATATAAATTATTGATTTTTAATGGAATTTCGGTAGCCTGACAAAATAAGACGGTCAAAGGCACCGACCTGTATCACGAAAACACGTTCGTTTGAAATAAGATACATGGTGCGTCTTGAATAACCCGCCTTATTCACTTCCCGAAATCCATATAAACATTACGTTAATTATTAATTAATAATGATAACCTCCAGGGAGGTTCGATTGACATAAAAGTTTTAATATGCCTACAATTCAGCAATTAGTACGAAAAGGTAGAAAAAAATTAACGGATAAAAGTAAATCTCCGGCACTGGACTCATGTCCACAACGCAGGGGAGTTTGTGTAAGGGTTTACACTACTACTCCGAAAAAACCTAACTCAGCCATGCGTAAAGTGGCAAGGGTAAGGTTAACTAACCAGAAAGAAGTTAATGCTTATATTCCTGGTGAAGGCCATAATCTGCAGGAACACTCTATTGTTTTGATAAGAGGTGGCAGGGTGAAAGATCTTCCGGGTGTAAGATATCATATTATCAGAGGTGCACTCGATACTTCGGGGGTAGACGGAAGGACACAAAGAAGGTCGAAGTATGGTACAAAAAGGCCAAAGAAATAAAATTGATATAAAGAAATAATTACGTTATACAATGAGGAAAGCGAAGCCAAAAAAACGGATAATTCTCCCTGATCCAAGATTTAATGACACACTGGTCACTAAATTTGTTAACAATATTATGTTACAGGGTAAAAAAAGTATCGCTTATGAAATTTTCTACGAAGCCATGGATATCGTGTCTGATAAGTTAGGTGAAGATCCCCTGGAAGTATGGAAAAAAGCACTGGCTAATGTTACCCCTGCTGTCGAAGTGAGGAGTCGTCGTATTGGAGGTGCAACCTTCCAGATTCCTTCTGAGATCAGACCTGGACGGAAAATGTCGATTGGTATGAAAAACCTGATTGGTTTTGCCCGCAAGCGTCATGAAAAATCAATGGCACAAAAACTTGCTGGTGAAATTATGGCTGGTTATAAAGAAGAAGGTTCAGCCTTCAAGAAAAAAGAGGATACACACAGAATGGCAGAAGCCAATAAAGCTTTTTCACATTTTAGATTTTAAATTAAAATAAAGAACAGATAGTATAATACAATAATGTCAGCCCACTTAGAATATACAAGGAATATTGGCATCATGGCGCACATTGACGCGGGTAAAACCACGACAACAGAGCGTATTTTGTATTATACAGGCATCAACCACCGTATAGGTGAAGTTCACGACGGGGCCGCTACAATGGATTGGATGGCGCAGGAACAGGAAAGAGGAATTACCATTACTTCTGCAGCTACTACCGTTTTTTGGAAAAAATCTGAACAGGACTACCGTATTAATATTATTGATACTCCTGGCCATGTTGATTTTACAGTTGAAGTAGAAAGGTCGTTGAGAGTACTGGATGGATCCATCGCTATATTTTGCGCAGTTGGCGGTGTTGAACCTCAGTCAGAAACTGTGTGGACACAGGCCGACCGATATAAAGTACCACGCATTTGTTATGTAAACAAAATGGATCGCGCTGGTGCTGACTTTTTTAAGGTTATTACTGAAATCAGGGAAAAACTTCATGCAAACCCTATACCCATTCAAATACCAATTGGGGCTGAGGATGATTTTGAAGGAATCGTTGACCTGATTTCAAACAAAGCATATAATTGGGATAACTCTTCACTTGGAATGAATTATTATGAAATTCCAATTCCAGATGAAATTAAGGAAGAGGTTAAAGAGTATCGCAATAAACTTATTGAAGGTGCTGCCGAAGAGAATGAAGAGTTGTTTGAAAAGTACCTTAATAATGCAGAAGCCATTTCAGAAGAAGATATTATTAAATCATTAAGAAAAGCGACCCTTGAATTACGGGCTACACCAGTTTTGTGTGGTTCTTCCTTTAAAAATAAAGGGGTTCAACTGCTGCTTGATGCCATTGTAAACTATCTGCCGAATCCAATGGAGGTTCCGGCCATTAAAGGAATTAACCCGTTTACTGATAAAGAGGAAGAACGTCGTGCTGACGAAAACGAGCCTTTTGCAGCATTAGCTTTTAAAATTGCTACTGATCCATTTGTTGGCCGCATTGCTTTCTTCAGGGTTTATTCAGGCCAAATGGAGGCTGGTCAGCAGATTTTGAATGCCAATACCAATAAAAAAGAGCGGATCATGCGTCTTATGCAAATCCATGCAAATAAGCAAAAACCGCTTAAAGTTATTGGAGCAGGGGATATTGGAGCTGCTATAGGATTTAAGCAGATCCGAACGGGGGATACTTTATGTACACCCCAAAACCCCATTATACTCGAAACAATGAAATTCCCTGAACCCGTGATAAAGATGGCCGTTGAGCCTAAAACACAGGATGATGTGGATAAATTACAGCTGTCTCTGGAAAAGATGGCCGAAGAGGACCCAACTTTCACGGTAAATATTGACCAGGAAACCGGACAAACTATTATTAGTGGTATGGGTGAATTGCATTTAGATGTAATTCTTGACAGGTTATTCAGAGAATTTAAAATTTCTTGTAACAGAGGAACTCCTACTGTAGCATATAAAGAAGCTATTCAAACAACAGTTAAACATACTGAAGTATATAAAAAACAATCAGGTGGTAGAGGAAAATTTGCAGAGATTGTTGTTGAAATAGGGCCGGCAAATGATGATGTAACCGGTTTAGAATTTATTTCTGAGGTCCGTGGAGGAAATATACCTAAAGAATTTATTCCCGCTGTAGAAAAAGGTTTTAAATCCGCCATGTCAAATGGAGTCCTTCTTGGTTTCCCATTAAATAATTTAAAAGTGCGATTGCTTGATGGCTCAAGCCACAGTGTTGACAGCGATGCAATTGCCTTTGAAGCTGCTGCTGCAAAAGCATTCAGGGAAGCATGTAAAAATGCCAGTCCAGTGATTATGGAACCCATCATGAAACTTGAAGTAGTAAGCCCGGATGAATATTTGGGAGATATTACAGCAGATTTGAATAAACGTCGCGGACAGGTTGAAAATGTAGAATCAAAAGCAGGCAGGCAGCATGTAAGAGCAATTGTGCCCCTGGCCGAAATGTTTGGTTATGTTACTTCTTTGCGCACCATGTCATCAGGCCGTGCAAATTATAGTCTGGAATTTTCTCATTATTCCGTAACTCCTAAGGAATTTATGGATAATGTTATATATAAGATAAAAGGATATTTGGTTACTGTTTAAATAAACTTATTTAAAGTGAGTCAGAGAATACGAATAAAACTCAAATCATACGATCATAACCTGGTTGATAAATCAGCTGAAAAGATCGTGAAGACAATTAAAGCATCAGGTGCCGTTGTTAGCGGTCCAATTCCTTTGCCAACAAATAAAAGGATTTATACGGTTAACAAATCAACTTTTGTAAACAAGAAATCGCGTGAACAATTTCAGTTATGTTCTTACAAACGCCTGCTTGATATTTATAGTTCTACCACCAAAACGATTGATGCGTTAATGAAGCTTGAACTTCCTAGTGGTGTAGAAGTAGAAATTAAGGTTTGATTTGTATTTTGGAATAATTAAAGGTAAAAAGATAAACACATGTCAGGAATTATCGGAAAAAAAATAGGTATGACCAGCCTCTTTGATGGGGATGGGAAAAATATACCTTGTACTGTCATAGAAGCCGGACCTTGTGTCGTTACCCAGGTGAAAACCAAATCAAACGATGGGTATGATGCTATTCAGCTTGCATTTGATGATAAAAAAGACAAACATACTACCAATGCACTTAAAGGTCATTTTGCAAAGGCAGGCGTGTCTCCTAAGAAAGTTGTAGCTGAATTTACAAGGTTTGAAGCCGGACATACAAAAAAATTCGGTGATATTTTGGGAGCAGATATTTTCATTGAAGGAGAATACATTGATGTAGTTGGAATTTCAAAGGGAAAAGGCTTTCAGGGGGTGGTAAAACGCCATAATTTTAAAGGGGTAAATGATGCTACTCACGGCCAGCACAACCGTGGCAGGGCACCTGGATCAATTGGAGCGTCATCATGGCCTTCAAGAGTTTTTAAGGGCATGCGTATGGCGGGCCGTATGGGAGGTGATAACGTGAAAATCATTAACCTTCAGGTTTTGAAAATTCACCCAGAAAAAAATGTGGTAGTGGTTAAAGGAGCTGTTCCGGGTCCTAATGGTTCATATGTAAAATTAGAAAGATGGAGCTAGAAATATATAACATCAGCGGCCAGAAAACCAATAAGAAGTTAAAATTGGATGACACTGTATTTGGTATTGAGCCTAACGACCATGCCATATACCTTGATGTGAAACAACATCTGGCTAACAAGCGTCAGGGAACGCATAAAGCAAAAGAAAGAAATGAAGTGAAAGGGAGTACCCGTAAGGTGAAACGCCAAAAAGGTACTGGTACTGCTCGTTTCGGGGATATTAAAAACCCGATTTTCAGAGGTGGTGGACGAATTTTCGGACCCAAGCCCAGAGATTACCATTTCAAATTGAACAAGAAACTTAAAAAACTCGCAAGGCTTTCTGCTCTTTCTTACAAAGCAAAAGAAAACAATATTATTGTTGTGGAAGATTTTTCTTTCGAAAGTCCCAAAACAAAGAGTTTTATTGAGATGCTTGGAAATTTTGAACTCCAGGATAAAAAAGTATTATTGATACTCCACCAGGTTGATAAGAATGTTTTTCTTTCTTCAAGGAATTTACAAAAGGCAAAAGTAGTAAGTGCCGATGCAATCAATACCTACGATATCCTGAATGCGCAAAACGTATTGTTATTAGAGAGTTCTGCAAAAGAAATTGAAAAGATTCATTCAGTAAATTAAAAAAACCTTACGATGAATATAATTATTAAACCGGTAATTACTGAGAAAATGACGGAAATGGGCGAATCGCTTAACCGGTATGGTTTTATTGTAGATCGAAGAGCAAATAAAATCCAGATTAAGCAGGCCATTGAAGATTTTTATGGAGTTGATGTTGTGGCCGTCAATACTATGGTTTATTCCGGAAAGGAAAAATCTCGATTTACAAAATCTGGTGTAATATCCGGAAGAACAAATTCATATAAAAAGGCTATCATCACAGTAGCCGAAGGTGAAACTATTGATTTTTACAGCAATATCTAAGATAAATGGCTTTAAAAAAATTCAAACCGACGACATCCAGTCAACGCTTTAAAGTAATTAGCGCTTTTGATGAAATTACAGCATCAAAACCAGAGAAGAGTTTAATCGCTCCTAAAAAGAGATCTGGCGGAAGGAATAATGAAGGAAAAATGACCATGCGTTATATCGGAGGTGGTCATAAGCAAAAATACAGGATCATCGATTTTAAGAGAGATAAAGAAGGGATGCCTGCAAAGGTTCAGACCATTGAGTATGATCCAAACAGGACAGCCCGTATTGCTTTACTCTATTATAATGATGGTGAGAAAAGATACATTATTGCTCCTCATGGTTTAAAGGTTGGACAGGAAGTAAATTCAGGCAAAGGAGTAACTCCGGAGGTAGGTAACGCAATGTATTTAAGCGAAATTCCTTTTGGTACAGTGATTCACAACATTGAACTACGTCCGGGACAGGGAGCTAAAATGGCAAGAAGTGCCGGTTCATATGCACAACTTGTTTCCCGTGAAGGAAAATTTGCAATTCTTAAGTTGCCTTCAGGTGAAACCCGTATGATCCTGCAAACATGTAAAGCAACCGTAGGAATAGTATCAAATCCCGACCATAGCCTTGAAACATCAGGTAAAGCAGGAAGAAGCCGTTGGTTAGGACGCAGGCCCAGAGTGAGAGGTGTTGTAATGAATCCGGTGGATCACCCAATGGGTGGAGGAGAAGGAAGATCTTCAGGAGGACACCCCAGGTCGAGAAAAGGATTACCTGCAAAAGGGTATAAAACCCGGACGAAAAATAAAGCTTCAAACAAATATATTATTGACAGAAAGAAAAAATAATAGATTATGAGTCGTTCATTAAAAAAAGGGCCATATATACATTATAAGTTAGAGAAACGTGTTCTTGCTAATGTGGAGGCAAATAAAAAGACCGTGATAAAAACCTGGTCGAGAGCATCAATGATTTCTCCTGATTTTGTAGGGCAAACTATTGCCGTTCACAATGGCAATAAATTCATCCCTGTTTATGTCACAGAAAATATGGTAGGCCATAAACTGGGAGAATTTGCACCCACCAGGATGTTTAGAGGTCATGCCGGATCGAAGGATAAAGGCAGGAAATAAATTGTTTAAACTTTTTGAACTTAACAAAAATGGGATCAAGAAAACGTATATCAGCTGAAGCAGAAAAAAGGGCACTTAAAAAAATTGCCTTTGCTAAATTGAATAATTGCCCCACCTCGCCGCGCAAAATGAGATTGGCTGCTGGCCTGGTGAGAGGTGTTGAGGTTGAAAAAGCACTTCATATACTGAAACATTCACCGATGCAGGCTTCAGGGAGATTGCATAAACTTCTTTTATCCGCAGTTTCCAACTGGCAGGCTAAAAATGAAGGCTCTCGAATCGAAGATGCTAACTTATATGTAAAGGAAGTATCAGTAGATAGTGGGCGCATGCTGAAAAGAATTCAAACAGCTCCTCAAGGTAGAGCTTACAGGGTTCGTAAACGGTCGAATCATGTCACAATTATTGTGGATAATAAAATCGAAAATTTAGAAAACAAAGCATAATTAATAATTTGTAATGGGACAAAAAACAAATCCGATAGGCTTTAGGCTTGGAATCATCAAGGGATGGGACTCAAGTTGGTACGGTGGAAATAAATACGACCAGAAAATTGTTGAGGATGATAAAATCAGAAAGTATTTAAATGCCAGGCTATCAAAAGCAGGTATTTCAAAGATTTTGATTGAAAGAACCCTTAAACTTGTTACCGTAACAATTTTTACTGCCCGCCCGGGAATCATTATCGGGAAAGGTGGCCAGGAAGTAGATAAGTTAAAGGAAGAGTTAAAAAAGCTTACAGGCAAAGAGATACAGATCAATATATCTGAAATTAAAAGGCCTGAGCTTGATGCAGTTATCGTTGGAACTACTATTGCCAAACAAATTGAAGGTAGGGTTTCGTACCGCAGAGCTATTAAAACTGCCATTGCTTCTACAATGCGTATTGGAGCTGAAGGAATAAAAGTATTTATTTCAGGAAGATTAGGTGGTGCTGAAATGGCCCGGGGCGAAATTTATAAAGAAGGTCGGATTCCTTTACATACTTTACGTGCCGATATTGACTATGCACTTGTGGAAGCGCAGACTACTTATGGCAAAATAGGTGTAAAGGTTTGGATTTGTAATGGTGAGGTATTTGGAAAACCTGATTTAACTGCGCATTTTGCCCAGGAAAAGAAAAAGCCATTACCTGGAGGTGGAAGACCCAAGCAAAGAAGAAGAAGGTAATAAGTTTAATATAATAACACGATAAGTAATGTTACAGCCAAAGAAAACGAAATACAGGAAAATGCAAAAGGGCCGGATGAAAGGCAATGCCCATCGTGGCAATCAGCTTGCATTTGGATCTTTTGGAATAAAATCGCTAGAGTTTGCATGGCTTACCGGTCGTCAGATTGAAGCTGCCCGTCAGGCTGTTACCAGGCACATGAAACGTGAAGGTCAGCTTTGGATCAGGATTTTTCCTGACAAACCGATCACAAAAAAGCCTGCAGAAGTGCGGATGGGAAAAGGTAAAGGTGCACCTGAAATGTTCGTTGCCAGGGTTAATCCGGGTAGAATATTATTTGAATCTGGTGGAGTGCCTTTAGAGGTTGCCAAGGAAGCGATGAGGCTTGCTGCGCAAAAACTGCCGGTGACTACAAAATTTATTGTTAGACGCGACTATGTTGAAGATTAAAATATCGTAAGCAATGGAACAAGAAGTAATAAAAGAATTATCAACGATTGATCTGAAAGAAAGACTGGAGGATGAATCCAAGCAATTGGTTAAGCTCAAGCTAAACCATGCGGTATCTCCTTTGGAAAATCCAAACAAGATAAAAGCTTACAGAAAAATAATCGCAAGAATTAAAACTGAATTGCGAAAAAGAGAGCTTGAAGAACTTAATAAAACAAGTGATAAATAATGGAAACCAGAAAAATACGGAAAGAAAGAGTCGGTCTTGTGGTTAGTAGCAAGATGGACAAATCCATTGTCGTAATGGTTGAACGTAAAGTCAAGCATCCGATTTACGGAAAGTTTGTCAAAAAAACAACCAAATTCATGGCCCATGATGAAAAGAATGATAGTAATGAAGGTGATACGGTGAAAATCATGGAAACCAGGCCAATGAGTAAAAATAAATGTTGGAGATTAGTTGAAATTATTGAAAGGGCAAAATAATGGTACAGCAAGAATCAAGATTAGCAGTAGCTGATAATAGTGGTGCAAAAGAAGTACTTTGCATCAGGGTACTGGGAGGTACGAAAAAAAGATATGCGACCATTGGGGATAAAATCGTGGTAACAGTAAAAAATACCATTCCCTCAGGCAATATTAAAAAAGGAACCGTTGCTAAGGCAGTTGTAGTAAGAACAAAGAAAGAAAACAGAAGGCCTGACGGATCTTATATTAGTTTTGATGACAATGCAGTTGTTTTATTAAACAATGCAGGTGAGATGATCGGAACCCGTATATTCGGACCGGTGGCCAGGGAATTGAGAGAAAAACAATATATGAAGATTGTTTCATTGGCACCCGAGGTGCTTTAAAACAACAGGAATTATGCGCAAAAAACTGCACATTAAAAAGGGAGACAACGTAATGGTCATTTCTGGCAACTATAAAGGCCAGCAAGGAAAAGTACTTTTTGTTGATGTTGAAAAGTCAAGGGCCATTGTAGAGGGAATTAATATGGTATCAAAACATACTAAACCCAATGCTGAAAACCCTAAAGGTGGTATCGTTCAAAAGGAAGGTACTATTCATGCCTCTAATCTTAAATTGGTCGATGGATCAGGAAAACCAACCAGAATTGGTAAAAGGTTAGATGATAAGACAAATAAATCAGTTAGATATTCTAAAAAGACTGGGGAGGTAATCAAATAATGGAATACATACCAAGGCTTAAAACCAAGTATAAAGAAGAAATAATGCCTGCCTTAAAAGAGCAGTTTAACTATTCTTCTGTTATGGAGATCCCTGAACTTAAAAAGATAAGTGTTAACCAGGGATTAGGTGCAGCGATCACCGATAAAAAAATGATCGATAAAGGAATTGAAGAGATGTCTGCAATTACAGGTCAAATGGCAGTTGCCACAAAATCTAAAAAGGACATATCAAACTTTAAGTTAAGAAAAGGAATGCCCGTGGGTGTGCGTGTTACACTTCGTGGCGAAAAAATGTACGAATTCCTTGACCGCTTAATTTCTGTTGCTATCCCTCGTGTGAGAGATTTCAGGGGAATTAATGAAAAAGGTTTCGATGGAAGAGGAAACTATACGTTTGGGGTTCCTGAACAAATCATTTTCCCGGAAATCGATATTGACCAGGTAACTCATATTAATGGCATGGACGTTACTTTTGTAACTACTGCCAAAACGGATAAAGAATGCCTGGCACTCCTTAAAGAATTTGGGTTACCATTTAAAAATCAAAAAAAGTAATTCTATATGGCTAAAGAATCAATGAAAGCGCGTGAAGTAAAAAGGCGCAAAATGGTTGAGCAATATGCTGCAAAAAGGGCCGCTTTAAAAGAAGCAGGAGACTACATTGCTTTGCAAAAGCTCCCCAAAAATTCATCCCCTGTTCGTTTGCACAACAGGTGTAACCTGTCAGGACGACCCAAGGGATATATGCGTCAGTTTGGTCTTTCGCGGATCAATTTCAGAGAAATGGCACTTAACGGACTTATTCCGGGTGTTAAAAAAGCTAGTTGGTAATAATTTAATGATTAAGAAATGAATACAGATCCAATTGCAGATTATCTTACCAGGATCAGGAATGCCGTAATGGCGAAGCACAGATTGGTTGAAATTCCTGCTTCCAATTTAAAAAAGGATATTACTAAAATCCTTTTTGAAAAAGGGTATATCCTCAATTATAAATTTGATGATGAGGGTAAACCTGGTAAAATTAAGATCGCATTAAAATATCATCCTGTAACAAAACTTCCTGCTATTAACACGCTTGAAAGGATTAGTTCACCCGGATTGAGAAATTATGCCGGAGCAGATAAATTGCCCCGCGTTTTAAATGGTTTGGGTGTAGCCATTATTTCTACTTCACAAGGAGTAATGACCGATAAAGAGGCCAGAAAGCTTAATATTGGAGGAGAAATTATTTGTTACGTAAGTTAAAAAGAAGATAATAAAATGTCACGAATAGGAAAATTACCTGTAAGTATACCAGAAGGCGTTCAGATAAGTGTTACTGACGAAAATATGGTTACAGTAAAGGGAAAATTAGGTGAACTTCAACAACAGGTTGATCCCAAGTTGAAGATTAAAATTGAAGATAATAGCCTGGTGATTGAAAGACCTAACGAGGAAAAAGATACAAAATCAAAACATGGCCTATACAGGTCTTTGATATCGAATATGGTCCATGGTGTTTCTGAAGGTTATACCATCATCCAGGAATTGGTCGGAGTGGGTTACAAAGCAGAGGTAAAAGGTCAGCTTCTTGAGCTTTCTTTGGGTTACTCTCATAATATCGTTTTTGAATTGCCTCCTGAAATTAATATTCAGGCTGTTTCAGAAAGGGGTAAAAATCCAACCATAACCATGACATCGATTGACAAGCAATTGATAGGGCAGGTAGCTGCTAAAATCAGGTCATTAAGAAAACCTGAGCCATATAAGGGCAAAGGTATCTTGTTTAAAGGTGAAGTGGTTAGAAAGAAAGCTGGTAAAGCAGCTGCAGAAAAGTAAAATATTCTATAAAATAAAAGTTAGAATGGCAACAAAGAATAGAAAGCAGTTCAGAAGGAACCGTATAAAAATGAGGCTCAGAAAAACCATCAAAGGTACTGCTGAAAGGCCTCGCATGTCGGTTTTCAGGAGCAATAAAGGTATTTATGTTCAACTCATTGATGACCTTGCCGGTAATACCATCGCCTCTGCTGCTTCAACAGCACTGGAAGCAAAAACCAACAAGGTTGAGCAGGCAAAGGGTGTAGGAACATTGATTGCAGAAAAAGCAAAAGAAGCAGGTATTGAAAACGTTGTTTTCGATCGTAATGGTTATTTATATCATGGTAGAGTTAAGGCATTAGCTGAAGCCGCCAGGGAAGCAGGACTTAAATTTTAATACACTATGACAAACGCGAACATTAAAAGAGTTAAATCAAGCGATATAGAATTTAAAGACAGGTTAGTCAGCATCCAGCGTGTAACTAAGGTTACTAAAGGTGGACGGACTTTCAGTTTTTCTGCTATTGTAGTGGTTGGTAATGAAAAAGGAGTTGTAGGATATGGACTTGGTAAAGCCAAGGAAGTAACCTCAGCTATAGCCAAAGGGATTGATGATGCCAAGAAAAACCTCATCAAGGTGCCTATCTTAAAAGGAACTTTGCCACATGAACAAATTGGTAAATATAGTGGTGCAATGGTTTTTATTAAACCAGCAGCTCCTGGAACCGGGGTAATCGCCGGTGGAGCTATGCGTGCTGTTTTAGAAAGTGTTGGGGTAACTGATGTATTGGCTAAGTCAAAAGGCTCTTCAAACCCACACAGTGTGGTTAAGGCTACCATCAATGCACTTATCCAGTTAAGAGACCCTCATACAATTGCGCAATTAAGAGGTATTGAACTCAGCAAAGTTTTTAATGGATAATATTTCAATTAAAAAACGATGAAAAAGTATAAAATAAAACAAGTTAAAAGCGGGATTGGCCGTACACAGAAACAAAAGGATACCTTGTATGCCCTTGGCCTGAGAAAGATGAACCAAACCCGTGAAGTGGAAGGCTCGCCTCAGGTGTTAGGAATGATTGAGAAGGTGAGGCATTTAATAACTATTGAAGAAGTTTAATAATTTTATAATTATTTAAGGATGGATTTAAGTAATCTAAAACCAGCAAAAGGTTCAGTTAAAGGCAGGAAACGGATCGCAAGGGGACAAGGTTCCGGAGCAGGCGGAACTGCTACCAGAGGACATAAAGGCCAGAAATCAAGATCAGGTTACAGCCGTAAAGTAGGATTTGAAGGTGGGCAAATGCCTTTATTCAGAAGGGTTCCCAAATTTGGATTTAAAAATATTAACCGTGTGGAATACCGGGGGATAAATATTGATACGTTGCAAAAACTGGCTGAAGAGAAAAAGCTATCTGCTATTGATGTTGACTTGCTTGTTGAAAATGGACTTGCTTCTAAAAAAGATCTGGTTAAGATTTTAGGAAGAGGCGAATTAAAAGCTAAACTCGAAGTAAAAGCTCATGCATTTTCAAAATCAGCAATTGCAGCCATTGAAGCTCAGGGTGGAGTTGCAACAAAAATTTAAAACCGAATGAAAAAACTTATAGAAACCTTACGGAATATATCAAAGATTGAAGACCTCAGAAACAGGATCCTTTATACCTTAGGTATTATCCTGATCTATCGTTTAGGTTCCTTTATTGTGCTTCCTGGCGTTGACCCACATCAATTAAGTGCATTACAAAACCAGGCAAGTTCAGGGTTACTGGGACTGTTGAATATGTTTTCGGGAGGCGCATTTTCAAATGCGAGTGTTTTCGCTCTTGGAATCATGCCTTATATTTCGGCATCAATTGTTGTGCAGTTATTAGGTATGGCCATTCCATATTTCCAGAAATTGCAAAAAGAAGGTGAAAGCGGAAGAAGAAAAATTAATCAGATTACCCGTTATTTAACAGTGGTTATTCTGATCTTCCAATCGCCGGCATACATTGGAAACCTTGTACGTCAGCTACCTCCAGAAGGTATTTATCCATTTGATCCAAATACTACAGGTATTTCGATTTTATCATTTTTTGGAATATCTTCTATAATCACCCTTACCGCTGGTTCGATGTTCGTCATGTGGCTTGGTGAAAAAATAACAGACAAAGGTATTGGGAATGGAATTTCACTGATCATTATGATCGGTATCATTGCGCGTTTACCATTTGCCTTGTTTGGAGAATTTATTTCAAGAATGGAAGAAAAAGGCGGAGGATTGGTATATTTTGTTGTTGAGATAGCCATTCTGGTTTTAGTAATCCTATTGTCTATTCTTCTGGTTCAGGGTACAAGACGAATCCCGGTTCAATATGCTAAGCGGATTGTAGGAAACAAACAATATGGTGGGGTAAGACAATACATTCCTTTAAAAGTGAATGCTGCAGGTGTTATGCCTATCATCTTTGCCCAGGCAATAATGTTTCTTCCCATCACTTTGGCTGGTTTTGCATCATCTGAAGCCATGACTGGATTTGCTTCTGCATTTGCCAACATCAACGGCTTTTGGTACAACTTTACGTTCTTTATCATGATCATTTTATTTACCTATTTCTATACCGCTATTACGGTTAATCCTAATCAAATGGCGGATGATATGAAAAAGAATGGTGGATTTATTCCAGGAGTGAAACCAGGTAGAAAAACAGCAGAATTCATAGATAATATAATGTCCCGGATAACATTACCGGGATCAATATTTTTAGGACTTGTGGCTATTATGCCTGCTATAGTTGCACAATTTGGTGTCAGTACTACCTTCTCACAGTTTTATGGGGGAACATCCCTTTTAATTCTTGTGGGCGTTGTGCTGGATACCTTGCAGCAGATTGAAAGTCACTTACTCATGAGGCATTACGATGGCCTCACGAAATCAGGTAGAATAAAAGGCAGGTCATCATTTAGTATGACTGGCTAAACCTAAGCAGTTTTAAAATATTAAATATGATATTGGTTAAAACTGAAGAAGAAATAGAGTTAATAAGAAAAAGTTCTTTGCTTGTTGGAAAAACCCTGGCTGAAGTAGCTAAATTAATCAAACCAGGTATTAATACCCTCGCCCTTGATCAAATGGCTGAAACATTCATTCGCGATCATGGTGCAGAACCGGGATTTAAAGGATATAACGGATTTCCGTTTACCTTGTGCATTTCTATTAATGAACAGGTAGTACATGGGTTCCCTTCCGAACGTGAATTGGCTGATGGAGATATTGTATCAGTGGATTGCGGAACTTTAATGAATGGTTATTATGGTGATTCAGCCTATACCTTTGAAGTAGGAGAAGTGAGTACAGAAGTTAAGGAATTGCTTCAAAGGACGAAGGAATCCTTGTATAGAGGAATTGAAAAAGCAATAGCTGGTAACCGTGTGGGTGATATTGGATTTGCTATTCAAAATTACGTGGAAGGATTTGGATACTCAGTAGTCAGGGATTTAGTGGGACATGGATTAGGTAAAAACCTGCATGAAAAACCTGAAGTACCCAATTTTGGGCGACAGGGAAATGGCCCAAAACTTATTGAAGGGATGGTTTTGGCAATTGAACCCATGATCAACCTTGGTGTTAAGAAAGTGGTTCAGGAAAGCGATGGGTGGACGTTCAGAACAGCTGACAGATTGCCTTCCGCACATTTCGAACATGATGTGGTTATAAGAAAAGGCCAGGCAGAGATTTTATCGACATTTGAATATATTGAAGAAGTTTTAAATTAGTTAAAGTAAAATAATTGATCCTTATTTATGGCAAAACAAGCCTCAATAGAACAAGATGGTACCGTGATTGAATCATTGGGAAATGCAATGTTTCGCGTTGAACTTGAAAACGGTCACGTAATAACGGCTCACATATCCGGGAAAATGCGTATGCATTACATTAAGATATTGCCCGGTGACAAGGTGAAACTTGAAATGTCACCTTATGATTTGACAAAAGGCAGGATCACGTTTAGATACAAATAACAATAAAAATAGAAGCGATGAAAGTTAGGGCATCAATAAAGAAAAGGACACCGGATTGCAAGATAGTTCGACGCAAAGGACGCTTGTATGTGATTAATAAAAAGAATCCGAAATTCAAACAAAGACAAGGTTAATAAGATTGAAATTAATTAATAAAAATTAATATATATGGCTCGTATAGCTGGAATTGATATACCAAAAAATAAAAGAGGAGTAATAGCACTCACTTATATTTTCGGGATAGGCAGATCAACTGCCCAAAAAATATTAACTGAAGCAGGAGTTGACTGGGACAAGCGTGTTCAGGACTGGACAGACGATGAGCAAGGTAACATTCGTACTGTTATTGGAAACACCTACAAAGTTGAAGGTGAATTAAGGTCGCAGGTTCAGATGAATATCAAACGTTTACAGGATATTGGAACTTATCGCGGTATTCGCCACAGGATTGGACTTCCATTACGCGGACAGAGTACAAAAAACAATGCCCGTACACGTAAGGGAAGGAAGAAAACAGTTGCAAACAAAAAGAAAGCTCCTACAGGTTAATAGTATTTATTATTTACCAAAAAAGCGGAAAATTAATTTTTTATGGCTAAGAAAACAAAATCATCAAAGAAGAGGGTTGTTAAAGTGGAAGCAATTGGCAGAGCTTATGTCAGTGCATCCTTTAACAATATCATTATTACCTTAACCAATAATTCCGGACAGGTAATATCGTGGGCATCCGCAGGAAAAATGGGATTCAGAGGATCAAAGAAGAATACCCCATATGCTGCACAAATGGCCGCTGAAGATTGCGCTAAAGTAGCGTACGACCTCGGACTACGAAAAGTTAAAGTCTTTGTAAAAGGACCTGGATCAGGCCGTGAGTCTGCAATCCGTACCCTTCATTCATCAGGAATTGAAGTAATGGAGATTATGGATATCACTCCCTTACCACATAACGGTTGTCGTCCTCCAAAACGGAGAAGAGTTTAATTAATAAGATTTAGATAAAGAAAATAATATACAATGGCAAGATATATAGGCCCCAAAACAAAAATCGCCAGAAAGTTTAAAGAGCCGATTTATGGCCCGGATAAAAGTTACGAACGTAAAAATTATCCTCCGGGACAACATGGTGCTTCTAAAAGGCGCAGAAAACAGTCAGAATATGCTGTTCAGTTAATGGAAAAGCAAAAAGCAAAATATACCTATGGTATTCTTGAAAGACAGTTTAGAAATGTCTTTGTAAGAGCATCCCGCAAAAAAGGGATTACCGGAACTATTTTATTGCAATTGATTGAAGCTAGACTTGATAATGTCGTTTTCCGCCTTGGAATATCTCCCTCAAGGGCAGGTGCAAGACAATTGTGCACACACAGGCACATTACAGTAAATGGAGAAATAGTGAATATCCCTTCATTTTCTGTAAAACCAGGTGATGTTGTAGGTGTAAGAGAAAAATCAAAATCCCTTGAAGCAATTAACAATTCATTAAATGGTTCTGCTCATAGTTTTTCCTGGTTAGAATGGGATGAAAACTCAATGAGTGGTAAATTTTTAAACTATCCTGAAAGGGAAGAGATTCCTGAGAATATCAAGGAACAGCTTATCGTTGAATTGTACTCTAAATAATCATTAAACAGATAATAAAATCATTCACCATATAAAAAGCTGAGAATGGCAATTTTAGCATTTCAAAAACCTGACAAAGTTATAATGAACGAAGCCGATGAATTCAATGGCAGTTTTGAATTTCGTCCTCTTGAACCCGGCTTTGGAATAACTATTGGAAACGCACTGCGTCGTATCCTCTTGTCCTCACTGGAAGGATTTGCAATTACTTCCGTAAAGATTGAAGGTGTTGACCAGGAGTTTTCAACCATAAAGGGTGTAGTTGAAGATGTAACAGAAATCATCCTGAACTTTAAAAAAGTGAGGTTCAGAAGACAAATTGAAAGTGAAAACAGCGAAAAAGTACACATCGTAATCGGTGATCAAGACGTTTTTAAAGCGGGTGATATTAACAAATTTTTATCCGTTTTCCAGGTGTTAAATCCTGATGTGGAAATTTGCCACATGGAAACCAACGTAAAACTTTCAATCGAATTAAGTATAGAAAAAGGAAGAGGCTATGTTCCTGCAGAGGAGAACAAAACCCTTAATGCACCTATTGGAACTATCTTTTTAGATTCAATCCATACTCCTATTAAAAATGTGAAGTATAAGATTGAAAATTTCAGGGTAGAACAAAAGACTGACTACGAAAAGCTGGTTATAGAGCTTTTAACAGATGGTTCTATACATCCGAAAGAGGCATTGAAAGAGGCTGCAAGGATTTTAATTCATCACTTCATGTTATTTTCTGACGAGCGAATTACCCTTGATTCAGAGGAAAAAACAGTGACTGAAGAATTTGATGAGAGCTCATTGCATACACGCCAGTTACTTAAAACAAAATTGGTTGATCTTGACCTTTCCGTCAGGGCGCTTAATTGTTTGAAAGCAGCTGATGTTGATACATTGGGTGACCTCGTTCAATTCAACAAAAATGACTTACTTAAATTCAGAAATTTTGGTAAAAAGTCATTAACTGAATTGGAAGAGCTAGTTAAAACCAAAGGCCTCGAATTTGGAATGAATATCTCTAAGTATAAATTAGATAAGGAATAATTGAGATGAGACACAGGAGAAAAATAAATCATTTGTCACGGAAAAGTGCTCATAGGAAGGCAATGCTAGCAAATATGGCTACTTCATTGATCCTTCATAAACGAATTCATACAACATTGGCAAAGGCAAAAGCCCTCAGGTCATATGTTGAGCCGATAATTACAAAATCAAAAGAGGATACTACACACTCCAGAAGGGTTGTGTTTGGTTACTTACAAAGTAAACAGGCGGTTACTGAGCTATTCAGAGATATTTCAGTGAAAGTTGCTGATCGCCCGGGCGGATATACACGTATTATTAAAACCGGAACCAGGCTTGGAGATAATGCTGAAATGTGTATGATGGAACTGGTTGATTTTAATGAAAACTTATTGGCTGGTAAAGATAGCGCAGCTAAATCATCTCGTCGTAGAAGAAGAGGTGGAGCTAAGAAAGAAGAAACTGCTAAAGGAGCAAAAGCTGCTGCAGCGGTTGCTGGTGCAGGAGTTTCTGAAAAGGAAGCAGAGGTTGAAGAAAAAACGGTAGTAAAGGATGAAACCGTTGTGGAAGAAGTAACTTCAGAAGCTGAGGCCGTAACTGAAACTAAAGTAGAAGAGCCGGTTGTAGTGGAAGATACTGCTGAAGTAATTACTGAAGATGTTGTAGCTGAGGTTGAAGAAAAAGTGAAAGAAGTAGTGGAGGAACCTAAAGCAGAAGCAAAAGCGGATGATACTGAGGCTGCTAAGGAAGAAAAAGCTGACGAAGAAGATTCAGAGAAAAAGGAATAATTTAATATTTCCTTAAGGATTAAAGAAAGGATGAAGTTTTTGGCTTTATCCTTTTTTTTATTTTTGCCATTAATAAATTTAACACACTAAAATAATCTGATTATAATTATGAGCACAATATTAAATATTCACGCCCGTCAAATCCTTGATTCAAGAGGAAACCCTACTATTGAGGTAGATGTTATGACTAACAATGGCATTGTTGCCCGTGCAGCTGTTCCTTCAGGCGCCTCTACCGGAGTGCATGAAGCTGTTGAATTAAGAGACGGAGATAATAGCATGTATCTTGGAAAGAGTGTACTCAAAGCAGTTCACAATGTTAATAATATCCTGAATGAAGAATTAAACGGATTTTATGTCACCGACCAAAATGAGATAGATGCTAAAATGCTTGAAATTGATGGCACTCCAAATAAGGCTAAACTTGGGGCTAATGCTATACTGGGTGTTTCATTGGCTGTGGCAAAAGTAGCTGCCCTTGAAACCGATCAGGCCTTGTTCAGGTATATAGGGGGGGTAAATGCCAATACACTTCCAATCCCTATGATGAATATACTAAATGGAGGATCACATGCTGATAACAGTATCGACTTTCAGGAATTTATGATCATGCCAGTGGGTGCGAAGTCATTTGGTGAAGCTTTGCGCATGGGAGCAGAAGTTTTTCATCACCTCAAATCTGTATTGAAAAAACTCGGACATTCGACAAATGTCGGCGATGAAGGAGGATTTGCCCCTAACCTTGCATCCAATGAGGAAGCTATAAAAGTAGTTTTGCAGGCAATTGAAAACGCCCGCTATAAAGCTGGAGAAGATATTTGTATTGCACTTGACCCGGCCTCATCAGAGTATTATATTCCTGAAGAAAATGTTTATCATCTTAAATGGTCTACAGGAGATAAGTTAACGCCTGCCCAAATGGTTGATTTTTGGAATGACTGGGTAAAAAAATATCCCATCGTTTCTATAGAGGATGGTATGGCCGAAGATGACTGGGATGGTTGGAAACTTCAAACAGAAAAGATGGGTGACAAAATTCAGCTAGTTGGGGATGACCTTTTTGTAACGAATACGGAACGCTTAAAAAGAGGAATAGATATGGGTGTAGCGAATTCTATACTGGTTAAAGTAAACCAGATTGGGACATTAACCGAGACTATAAATGCTGTGAATATGGCTACACAAAATGCCTATACTTCTGTAATAAGTCATCGTTCAGGGGAGACAGAAGATACAACTATTGCCGATTTGGCCGTAGCTTTAAATACTGGCCTTATTAAGACCGGCTCTGCCAGCCGTTCTGATCGTATCGCAAAATATAATCAATTGTTGCGTATCGAAGAACAACTGGGTAGCCAGGCTCGTTATATTGGAAAGAATTTTAAATACATGAGATAAGCGAAAGCTTAATCAAGTTCTAAACCTAACAGGCTTGTAAAACCTGTTAGGTTTTTTGTATGAACAAAATGATTAACTTTATGTTATAAGTGAATTCGCTAATCTACTCTAAGAGAATTATATAAAAAGACTTTAAACAACAAACCATCATGAAATTCTTTACAAAAACAATTTGGGTCGTTATAATTGCAATACTGCCGATTCCTGGGTTTTCTCAAAAAAAAATTGAAGTTACTACTGAAACTGTAAGCATGTCAAAAGGTGAACAACCCGCCTATATTGTGCAAGTACCGGAGGCAAATTATGATGATGTGCTTAAAGAATGGACGAAACTGATTCGTCAGAATACAAAATCAAAAGTTGAAGAAGAAGGAATTGAGTATGTAATATTGGGTACTGAAATTGAAAGTATCATTAATCAACCGATCAATATTTATAGTGCGATAATCAAGGCCGACTCTTCCTCTAAGTTGATTGCAGCATTTGAAATAGATAGTATGCCTTATGTATATAATGAAGAAAACAAAGATCTTCAAGCGGAGAAAACCCATCATAATATCCAGCATTTTATGAGGGATTTTGCAGTTGAGCAATATAAAAATAAGGTTTCAGAGGATTTGAAAAATGCAGAGAAAGATTTAAAAACCAAGAATAAGGAACACAAGGATATAACGAAAGATATTGAAAATAACCAGAAAGATATTCAGGAGAGTGAACAAAATATTAAAAACTCGCAGGATTTAATTAGTTCCTATACCGGGGAAAACGAGCGTAAATTGTCAGAGATTAATAATAAGAAAGAATCTATATCGTCTTTATCGGGCGATGAGGAATTGGCTAAGCAAGCTAAAGACCAGCTTAAAACTTTAGAAAAAGAAAAAAGAAGCATTGAAAATAAGTTGGAAAAAGAAAATAAAAATATAGTGGGTTATGAAGCCGATATCCAGGAAGCTGAAAGGAATATAACGAATTTGCAAGAAGCCAAAAAAGCAAAAGAAAACGAAATCAGAATGCAGGAAGAAATTGTTAAAAAGATTGAAAGGAAGTTAGCAGGGATAAAATAGTCTTTGAAAATACTAATATTTCTAATTCCATGGATTATTGATTTTCCCAATAAATGCTTTAATCCTTGAAAATTTTACATACGAATACCTGATAATTATCAACCTCCAGTTTTACAAAATAAAATCCCGGAATTAATTGGCTAACATCAATTACAGGTTTACTATTTTGAATTATACCTGATAAAACAACATTGCCTGTTGGATTAAAGATATTGAAATCAGCCTTATTATAATACAAATCATTAAAGCGAATAGATATCAGCTCGTTTGCCGGGTTAGGATAAATTATAAGTTTCGGGGACTTATTATTATGATCTTTGATGCTGGTAAATTGAGGTTCACTAAGTTTCGAAATGTAAGGCTTTTTACCGCTGCCAGTGTATGCTAGATCTATTTCATCATTGAAATTTAAACCGCCTGAATGAACATGTGCTAAAATAATATCTTCACCATAAGCAGTAATTTGTCCTGAGTATAAGTCTGACGGGCCATTAATAAACTTTTCCGAAATGAGGTTTAAATCAGAATCGAATAGAATAACCTCGTGGCTATCAAAATTAAACGCATTTTGAACGAAAAATGCCAGCCTTGTTGGGGTTACCACCATATCAGGATAAAGAGATATTGCGCTCGAAAATACAGGAACAACAACCTCTTTAATTAATTGGCCGGTGAAATTGTATTTTTTCATTGAATTAACAACAGTAAATGGAGGCTCAAGTACTTCCTGGTAGGTAAAAATCCCTTTTTCGTTGGCTTCTATTATTCCATCACGGTTATTTATTGTAGTATCCCCAACAGCCCACTCTGCGATCAGATCTTCATTCAGGGCTAGCACGAATGCAGTATGTTCAATACTAAAAGAAGGGATAACCACAGTATCGATAACTATACTTCCTATACCATTAAATCCGCCATTGATGTAGACTTTGTTATTATAAAAGGCTAAATCTTTTACCAGGGTTGTTGTAGCAGATAATAATTTAGAATTTAAAGTATTTCCATCAGCATCTATTATTATAATCCAATCTCCAAGGTTATACTGACCTCTAATATGAAGCGCAATATTTCCGTTTTCACCAACTGATATATTCGTATTCGCTCCGTATTTTGTCTCATCAATAATAAACCATTCGGGAAGGCCATTAGCATCGACTTTCATAGTAAACATAAAAACTTCATCTGTTCCGTACTGCTGTTCAAGAAAAGTAAATTGTCCCACAGAATGTCCAATGATCAGCATACTACTGTCAATTGTTGCCATATCTCCAATCTGGATGGTACCAGTAAGGTATTCAGTCCAAACAGGGCTACCTTCAGGGTTACATTTCTGAATATAAGCATTACCGGTATAAGGAAGAGAAACAGATGCATCATGAACACCAGTAATGATTATATTGCCATTGACATCGGTAGCTATTGCTGCTACTTCATTACAGTTATTCACATTGTAGGAATTAGCCCACTGAAATTGTTGACCAAATGAAAAAGAGATTAAAAATAAAACCACAAATATCAAGTTGAATAGTCTCATGGAACTGTTTTTAAGAAATGAAATTCAATATAAAAACATTATTTATAATATTATGTTCAAATTATTGATGTCCATTATTTTATATTGAATTCATGTCATGCGTTTTATAAAACAGGCCTACATTGTTAAATTGATAAATAGCTTGAAGAAAATTCATATATTAGCATATACTTTTGTAGTTATATTAAATCGAAAATCATGAAAGCATTTACTTTTTTAATTTCCTGTTTTTTTCTTGGTATTGTGGTTTCCCAAGCTACTATTATTCATGTCCCTGATGACCAGCCAACGATTCAGCAAGCCATTGATTTTGCCCAAAATGGCGATACTATTCTGGTATCTCCCGGTACCTATTTTGAGAATATAAATTACCATGGCAAAAATGTATTCGTAGCAAGTAATTATATATTTAACAATGATCTTTCATTTATCCATTCTACGATAATTGATGGGAGCCAACCTTTACAGCCCGATACTGCAAGTTGTGTGTTAATTGTCTCTGGCGAAGATTCTACAGCGGTGTTGACTGGTTTTACGCTAACGGGTGGAACAGGAACCTTGTGGGAAGACGAGCATAATCTAAACCATTGGTATACTGAGGGTGGAGGGATTTTAATTCAGTATTCATCACCCACCATAAAAAATAATATTATCCGTGAGAATCTGGCTACCAATGTACCTTCAGGGGCAACTAGTGCAGGGGGCGGGGCCATCCGGTCAGGTGATAGTAACCCATATATATTAAATAACCTGATTTTGAATAACCAGGGAAGGTACGGTGCCGGTATAGTTTTGAATTTTTCCGGGGCTGTTATTAAAAATAATATCATTGCTTACAATTTTGGCGGACAGGATTATGGAGGAGGAGGAATTTGGTTTTATGGAAATGGGCCCGGCCCCAGGATATTTGAAAACAATACTATTGTTTACAATTCGTCTGCAACCGGAGGGGGAGGAATTCGCGCCTGGTCAACTTCTGCTGATATTTCGAACTGCATTATATGGGGCAATACTGCCGCTGTAGCACCCCAAATACAGGGCGGTGTGAACCTGACATACAGTGCCATAGAGAGTGTATATTCAGGCAATGGAAATATCTATGATAACCCGTTATTTGAGCCGGACAACTTATTGTTGTCGGATGATTCACCATGCATTGACTCCGGTAATCCTGATATGGTGTATAATGATCCTGAAGATGGACAAAACCCTGGTTTTGCGCAATTTCCGGCAAAAGGATCTTTATTAAATGATATGGGGGCTTATGGTGGCCCTGGCTGCATGGCTTTGCCTGATGTAATTACTTCAATTGAAAATACCTCCTCTGCCCAAGGAGGACTTGTAGTAATACCAAATCCGGTTGAAAATGGAAAGATTACTATTAAACATTCATTTAAAGTATCGGATAATGTTATAGTCAATATTTATAATTTATCCGGTAATCTGGTTTTTTCCGGTACTCTCCAAAATAATGTCCTAATTCTTAATGAGGGGTTCTTGCAAAGTGGCTTATACCTATTGCAATTGGATTATGCAGAGGGCAGCACATCTTTTACAAAATTTGTTGTAAAATAGAGAAAGGCCATAATTGATTTTTAAATATTTTAGCCAAAAATCTATCCATGCTTGTAATTTTTGGCTTCGGCCATCGTACTAAGAAAGAGTTTAAGCTACAGGAGAATTTATACTGCCAACATTGTAATAATACTGCGCAATGGAAACTTGGAAGGGAGGCTCATTGGTTTACCTTATTTTTTATCCCGGTTTTCCCTTTCAAAGTTGAGTATTGGATGGTTTGCCCCATTTGCAGGAAGGGAAGACGATTAAATTTTCACCAGTTTGAAGCAAAGATGAGATTAACAACAAGTAAAAGATTAAAATGAAGAAACTGAAATTATCACTATTGTGGGTGAGTCTGAGTGCTTTTATACTTACAGTAAGTGGCCAAACTGAGCCACCTAAATTGTATAACCCACTTGCAAATGCAAAAAGTGAAATTGCTGACGCTGTTAAAGTTGCAAAAGCTGAAAATAAACATGTGTTTATCCAGGTTGGTGGCAATTGGTGAGCCTGGTGTATTCGGTTTCATAAGTTTGTAAATGAAAGCGAAAAGATCGATTCCCTGTTAAATGCTTCATATGTATTTACTCTGCTTAATACCAGCAGAGAGAACAAAAACGAAGATATCCTTGCGGCATATAGCTATCCTCAACGATTTGGTTTTCCTGTTTTCCTAATCCTTGACCAAAAAGGAAAGTTAATTCACACCCAGAATAGTGTTTATCTGGAGAAGGAAAAGTCATATGATGAGAAGAAAATATTTGATTTTTTGAAAAATTGGACACCGGAGGCACTTGATCCAGGGAATTATAAATAATTTGGAAATAAAAATAGTTGATCCTTAAATTATACCCGTTTTATAGATGATTACAGCATATACAGCAAAACGTATAAATCGGGAAAGTGCCCATAATAAATAGTTTTTCATGGGATAACGAAATGATCCAACAAGCATACTAATGGCGGAATAGGGCAGGGGTGTAAGCGCAGCTACAAGAATAAGAAAGTACCCATATTTTTGAAGGAGGCTGTGATATTTTCCTAAAAACCGACGACGAATATACCTGAAGAGTATGGTGGTGTTTAAATAACGGCCAAATAAAAAACCAATCAATCCCGCAATGTAAGATATAAGTGTAAAAATAAATACATAAAATATATAATCATACAGACTGCCAAATTTTAAGGCCCAAATGATAAATAATTCTGGAGGAATGATACCCATAAATAATTCAGATACCGAATAAATACTCAAGATTAAAGGTGTGTTTTCAAAAAAGGGCTTAAGTATATTAACAAAATTAATGTTGATGTTTTTTTTAATAAGAACAAATCCTATAATTATAATGGCTAGCCAAAGAAAGCCCTTGCCAAGGTTTTTTAGAAAGAATTTTATTTTCTCACCGCTCGTCATATGCTAAACTATCTAAGATTTCCTTTTTAAAACTAATGCTGTCCGATTAGTATTATAAATCTTAAGATAAAACGAAGGATCATTTTCTTTTTGATAGGCAGGAAAGGTAACCGAAAGGTCAATGCGTCCATGACCTCCAAATTCTTTACTATCAGAGGTTAAAATGATTTCATATTCGCCAGAAAGTGGAACTCTGAACTCATAATCAGGAATAGAATGGCTGGTATGAAAATTAAATAGAAATAGCAGGTTGTTGCGCTCGAAAATAATGGTTTTGTTCCATTCGTCCATATTTAATTGCTGTGCAAACATGGAGGACATGATTTTATTCTCCTTCACCATCTTCACCATTTTTTTATCAAAAGCATCCAAGAACTGATATTTTAAATCTGTATTATCTACTAATGACCACTGACGGCGACAATGTTTATAACTCCAGTTATTCCCTTCTCTCGGAAAGTCAATCCATTCAGGATGGCCAAATTCATTCCCCATAAAATTCATATAAGCATGGCCACCAACTGTAATTGTAAACAAACGTAGCATTTTGTGCAAAGCTATACCTCTTTCAATCAACAGGTGAGGGTCATCTTTTTGCATATGCCAGTACATTTCCTTATCCATTAGCCAAAACGCAAGGGTTTTGTCCCCAACCAGAGCCTGATCATGCGACTCGGCATAAGCAATTGTTTTTACATGGGGCAGACGATCATTCAACACATTCCATATTTCATGAATATTCCAGTCTTCGTCTTTATATTCTTTTAAAAGCTTTATCCAAAAATCGGGGATGCCCATGCCAAGTCGGTAATCAAATCCTAAACCTCCATCCTTTATTGGAGCTGTGAGGCCTGGCATTCCGGTAACGTCTTCCGCAATGGTGATGGCATTTGGGTTTAGGCTGTGAACCAATTTATTGGCTAATTGCAAATAAGTAATGGCATCCCACTCCACCCCCTGGTTAAAGTATTTTTCCCGACTATCAATGGATTCAATACCGTGATGAAAATACATCATAGAGCCTACTCCATCAAACCTGAATCCATCGAATTTAAACTCTTGTAACCAATATTTCAAATTAGAAAGCAAGAACCTCAGGACTTCAGTTTTACCATAATCAAAAAGCTTTGAGTCCCACTGGGGGTGATCACCCCGGGCTCCCGCATGGAAATATTGGGAGTCAGAGCCATCAAACTGGTTTATGCCTTCCACTGTGTTTTTTACAGTATGTGAATGCACGATATCCAGAATTACTGCAATGCCCAGTTTATGTGCTTCTTTAATAAGTTCCTTTAATTCTTCCGGTGTTCCAAAACGTGAGGAGGGGGCAAAAAAACTAGACACGTGATACCCAAAGGAACCATAATACGGATGTTCCTGGATAGCCATTAGTTGAATGGCATTATAACCCGCGTTTTTAATCCTGGGTAAAATGTTCTTCCTGAATTCAGCATAGGAGCCAACGCCTTCCTTTTCTTGCGCCATCCCTACATGACATTCATAGATAAATAAATCAGTATCTTTCTTTTGACTGAATTTATCTCCGCTCCAATCAAATTGATCAGGCAACCAAACCTGGCCAGTGAAGTTTTTGGTGTCCTCATCCTGCACGGCACGTTGGATATAAGCAGGAATACGAAAATGGCTCCCCATTTTCGAGTTAACGATTACTTTTATTTTGCTCTGATGGAGTTCCGCATGGGGATAATCATTTTCCGACAGGAATATTTCCCAAATCCCAAAATTATCTTTTACTAAAGGATGGGTATCCTTACTCCAGTTGTTAAAATCGCCGGTAAGGTATAAGCTATAAGCTTGAGGTGCCCATTCACGGTAAAAAAGGCCTCTATCATTCTTGCTGTAATTGAATCCAAAATATTTATAGCCATTGGCAAATTTTTTTAGACTATCAAAATTCTCTTCAATTTCAGTAAGTTTGCGTTCATAGCGTTGGAAGCGGTTGATCAGTTCTGCCTCGCTGGGCTCAAGCCATGGGTCATCTTTAATTAGCTTTAATTTTTTGTTGGGCATTATCGTAGGGTTAAGTACGACAAATGTACGAAATGCATGTGTATACAATTGTTTTATTTGAAATATTTAATTTATATCCAATCTAAATTATAAAGGATTTTAGTATATTTGTTGGGCTGAAAAAACACTACTCCATGGAAATGAATGATGTCCTTGATAAGCTACCACGGCATTTGCTTAAGTTGGTCATTGACCAGCCCTATAATTCCTATACGGCACAGGACCACGCTGTATGGAGGTATGTAATGAGACAGAATGTTCGATATCTGCCCAAAGTCGCGCATCACTCATATCTGGACGGATTAAAACAAACCGGGATCAGCATCGACAGAATTCCTCAAATGTATGGAATGAACCGGATTTTAAAAAAGATTGGCTGGGCTGCAGTGGCTGTTGACGGTTTTATTCCTCCCGCAGCTTTCATGGAGTTTCAAGCATATAATGTCCTGGTTATTGCGGCAGATATCAGGCCAATTGACCAAATTGAGTACACCCCGGCCCCAGATATTATTCACGAAGCTGCTGGCCATGCGCCTATCATTGCTGACCCTGAGTATGCTGAGTATTTAAAACTTTTTGGCGAAATAGGAGCAAGGGCATTTTCTTCTGCTCATAATTATAAGATATATGAGGCTGTTCGGCACCTTTCTATTTTAAAGGCAAACCCATATAGTTCATTAGATGATATTAAATTGGCGGAGTTCGAATTAGCAGAATTAGAAAAAGATGCTGATTTGAATTCCGAAATGGCTCGTATCAGAAACCTTCATTGGTGGACGGTAGAATATGGTTTAGTTGGAGATTTGGATCATGCCAAATTATATGGTGCAGGATTGTTGTCTTCTATAGGAGAAAGTTTTTCTTCTCTTCAACCCGATGTAAAAAAAATTCCTTATTCTGTGGAGGCTGCTAACCAGGGATTTGATATTACTACCCGGCAACCTCAGTTATTTGTTACTCCTGATTTCGATTACCTGATCGATGTCCTTGATTTGTTTGCTTGTGGATTGGCCATAAGAAGGGGGGGGCTGTATGGAGTGAAAAAAGCCATCGAATCGGAAAATACAGCTACCATAGAGTATAGTTCAGGTCTGCAGGTCACAGGGACTTTTACGGAAGTTTTAGAAGATGGGGGTGCACCTTTATATATCCGCACCTTAGGCCCAACTGCGCTAAGTTATAAAAACAAACAGTTGAGGGGACATGGAAAAGATTTTCATCAGCATGGCTTCGGATCCCCGGTAGGCCATTTGAAAAAAAATGAAAAACCTTTGTATTTATATACTGCGTCCGAGCTAAAAGCAATTGGGATTCAAAAAGATACCCATGCCCAAATCGATTTTGTATCTGGAGTTGAAGTAAAAGGTAAAGTTATTGATATGACATGGTTAGATGGGCGTTTAATAATAATTAGTTTTTCTGATTGCAGTGTAAGGTATAAAGGACGCTTATTATTTGAATCGTCATGGGGTGTATATGATATGGCTATTGGAGAGAAAATAAATTCAGCATATTCAGGGGCCGCTGATCCTGATGCATTTGAGTTTATTTTTGAACCACCCAAAGAAAAAACACATAAAATCATCCATACAGATTCGGCAAAAAAGTTGCATGGTTTTTATAATGAAGTAAGGGAAATACGCGAAAACAATGTAAAAGATACCGAAAGATTAGCCCAGATTTTTGAGATTTTAAAATCAGAATATCCGAATGAATGGTTATTACAACTTGAGGTACTTGAGGAGATAATTAAATACTCGGAAAATGGCATTCAAAAAGAGGTAATATCGAATTTACTCAAAATAAAGGATAATTTTAATGGATTGAAAGATTTGATCAATAACGGATTGGAAATGCTGCATCTACAGGATAACTATAAATAGGACATTAATAATAGTAGTGCTCTTTCAACTTCATTTTTCGCAAGAAACTCCTTTGATGTTAATACTATATTTTCCTTTTTTATTTCAGCGGATAAATTTTCACTAAACTCCTTCTTGAAAGTTTTTATATCATCGGCGGAAGGTAAGTTTTCAAGATTTCCAAGTTTTCCAAGATCATTTCCTGTGAGTAACTTTGAATTTTTGATTTTATCCGGAAGTTGGTCAATACCAATACCTAATTTCTGGAGGGGTTTTTCAACAGTAAAAACAGCTTCACCAGAAGCCCTGCAATAAAAATCTCCACCAAGTCGTCCTACCAGGTCAATTTTATGAGGGTCAATAGATCCGTTACTATCAAAAATGTCTTCATTCAGGTGAATTTTTAAAATTTCACAAATCACAAGGTTACCTGCGCCACCCATATTTCCTGTTTCAATGATATTCATCACTTTACATTCCATTTGAACTGGTGACTCTTTCACTCTGGGTGGTCTAATTACTTCTGAAGGGATAGCCGTAAAACCTGCTTTAATAAATTCATTCACACCTTTTGGATATTCCGTACTTGCAAGGCTGGCTTGTTCAACCATGCTGTAGGTAACTACATTAATTACTACTTCAGGTATCTCTTTTATATTGTCAAAAGTGTTTTTAGTTGTGTTGTCGCGTCCACGTCTTGAGGGAGAAAACACCAACGTGGCAGGATTGGCCCCAAAGGCATTAAAAAAACTAAAGGGGGATAAATTGATCTTTCCTTCTTTGTCGATTGTGCTGGCAAAAGCTATGGGCCTTGGCCCAATTGAGCCAAGCATGGTGTGATGTACTTCGGGTACTGAGGTATTTTTGGGATCAATCGTTATCATTATTTCGCTGGTAAGATTTTAGTTATCGTTTCACCAAATCCAATTCGTAAATTATTATTTCTACAAAAACCTGTCATAATAATTGTATCATTATCCTGAATAAATTTCCGTTCAGTTCCGTCTTTCAGTTTAACTGGCCTTGTACCCTTCCAGCTAAGTTCCATCATAGAACCAAAAGAATCAGGGGTTGGGCCACTTATCGTCCCAGAGCCATACATGTCGCCCACATTAATGTTGCAACCATTTATGGTATGGTGGGCAAGTTGTTGGGCCATATTCCAGTACATGTATTTAAAATTCGACCTACAAACACTATTCTTTTCACCATTTTCCGGCTGAATAAATACTTCAAGGTTTATATCAAAATTTTTCTTTCCTTCAAATTCCAGGTAGGGAAGAACTTTGGGATCCTGGATGGGGCCATTTACCCTGAAAGGTTCAAGGGCGTCCAAAGTGACTATCCAAGGAGATATAACGGAGCCAAAGTTTTTACTCAGAAATGGTCCAAGTGGCACATATTCCCATTTTTGAATATCTCGTGCACTCAGATCATTAAATAATACAAGGCCGAAAATATGGTTTTCTGCATCACTTACAGAAATTGAATCCCCCAACTTACTTTGTTTCCCGGCAATAAATGCCATTTCAAGTTCAAAATCAAACAATTTTGAGGGGCCAAAAGCAGGAGAAAGTTCATCATCAGCTTTTGTTTGACCTTTAGGCCTGTGAATGCTGGTACCAGATACGACAATGGAAGAACTACGCCCGTGGTAACCTACAGGTATATGTTTCCAATTTGGCAAAAGGGCATTTTCAGGATCACGGAACATTTTACCCACATTGGTTGCATGTTCAATGCTGGAATAAAAGTCAGTATAGTCACCAACAGCAACAGGCATCATCATTTTCACATCAAGAATATGATGCAATATTTTTGATTTTTCCTCAATATTGTCTCTTATAAGCGGGTTTTCTTTACTGAATAAATAGGAGATCCTTTCCCTGATTGCCCGCCATGCAGGTTGTCCTTGTGCTATAAAATTATTTAATGTAGGCTCTTTAAATACCCTTAGGTCATCAATACCAAGATTATCGAAATATCCATAAGAAGAAATGGCATAAAGGTCAATTACGTAGTTCCCAATACGGCTAGCACAGCGAGTTTTTCCGTTTTTTAATTCTACCACACCAAAGGGTATATTCTGTATAGGAAAGTCATTGCCATTTTGTACCTCTATCCATGATTCAAGGTCAGGATTATTTGCTTTAATCATCATTAACTAAAATCTTATAAGTTATTTATATAAATAGGGAATTATAAAGTTCCCCTGCTTTCTTGTTCACGTTCAATAGATTCGAACAGGGCTTTAAAATTACCTTTTCCAAAGGATAAAGCACCCTCTCTCTGAATAATCTCGTAAAACACTGTTGGCCTGTCTTCGATGGGTTTTGTAAAAATCTGTAGTAAATATCCTTCGTCATCCCTGTCTATTAATATATTAAGGCTCTGAAGTACTTTTAAATCTTCCTTTATTGATCCTACACGATCCGATACTGTTTTATAATAGGTATCCGGAACATACAAAAATTCAACACCTCTTTTTCTAAGTTCGGAAACAGTGTGTATGATATCACTGGTTGCCAGGGCAACATGTTGCACTCCTGCACCTTTATAAAAATCAATATACTCTTCAATTTGCGATTTCTTTTTGCCTTTTGCCGGTTCATTAATCGGAAATTTAATCCGCATGTTATCATTTGCCATAACCTTGCTCATCAGGGCTGAATATTCTGTGGAAATATCCTTATCATCAAAAGAAACCAATTGTTCAAATCCCATTACATCATGATAAAATTTTGCCCATACATCCATTTGTCCCCAGTCTACATTACCTACCATGTGATCGATAAATTTTAATCCCACATCGGTAGTTTTATAATCCGGTTTCCATTCCCTGAAGCCTGGTAAAAATATTCCTTTGTAATTTTTTCTTTCAACAAACAAATGGACGGTTTCACCATAGGTGTGTATTCCGGAAATAACCACTTCTCCATTTTCATCTGAGTATTTTGTGGGTTTGCGGTAAGGTTTGGCTCCACGCTTAACAGTTTCATTAAATGAATGGGTGGCATCATCAACCCAAAGAGCAACGTATTTAACCCCATCCCCATGCTGTTTGCAATGTTCCCCAATTTCAGAATCAGGGGTTAAAGCTGTGGTTAATACAAATACTACTTTTCCTTGTCGTAACACGTAGGAGGTTTTGTTTTTGTCACCTGTCTCAAGCCCGCTGTAAGCAAGAGGTTGAAATCCAAACGCAGTTTGATAATAGAATGCTGCTTGTTTTGCGTTGCCCACATAAAATTCGACGAAGTCGGTTCCATTGATGGGTAAAAAGTTTTCTGCCATTTTAATGAGATTTATTATTTTAATAGTATTTAATCAATCCATGACTTAAAATAGTCTTTATCCTCTATTTCAAGGGCTTGTTTAGTAATATGAAGAGGTTTAAAAGTGTCAACCATTACTGCTAATTCGCGGGTTTCTTTTTGTCCAATGCTTTTTTCGACCGCACCAGGATGGGGGCCATGTGGTATTCCAATAGGATGTAAAGTGATCATTCCCTGTTCCACATGTTTGCGACTCATAAATTCTCCATCTACATAGTATAACACCTCGTCCGAATCTACATTGCTATGATTATATGGAGCTGGTATAGCATCAGGATGATAATCGTATAAGCGGGGTACGAAGGCACACATTACAAAAGTGGGGGTTTCGAACGTTTGGTGGACAGGAGGGGGCTGGTGGATTCTCCCGGTAATGGGCTCAAAATCATGAATGGATAGTGCATAAGGATAGTGATATCCGTCCCAGCCAACAACATCAAAAGGATGTGTAGCATAATGATAAGGATAAATCAAATCCTCTCTTTTAACCAGAACTTTGAAATCTCCCTTTTCATCGTAAGTTTCAAGATTAGCAGGTTTCCTTATGTCCCTCTCATAAAAAGGAGAATGCTCAAGTAATTGTCCTGCTTTATTCATATATCTTTTTGGGAAACGCAGAGGACTGAAAGATTCAACAATAAACAGCCGGTTTTCGGATGTATTAAATATCATTTGATAAATAATACCCCTTGGAATTACCAAATGATCTCCATATTTGAAATCAAGGTTACCATACATTGTCTTTAGTGTGCCTTCTCCTTTGTGTACAAATATCATTTCATCTGCACCTGAATTTTTATAAAAATAATCCTTCATCGAATCAATGGGAGAGGCCAGACTAATATATACATCATTATTGACTAAAACGGGAATCCTGCTTTTTATATAATCCTCTACAGGATTAATTTGGAAACCCTGGAAAGAACGGTGTTGTAAATTTTTTGTAATCGCAATTTCAGGAGCAACAGAATATTCCTTTTCAATGGAACTAACCAGTGTAGGGGGATAACAATGATACGTGAGTGAATAAGTATCGGAAAATCCCTCAGTAGAAACCAATTGTTCAGCATAAAGACTCCCATCAGGTTTTCTGAATTGAATGTGTCGCTTTGCAGGTATCTTACCTAGTTTATGATAATGTGGCATATCAGATTTAATTTAAAATGCTCTCTTACTATGATATTGCTACTTATAATTCATTTGAAAAGGTTTTGTTCAAAAAACAAAACAAATAAATGAATTTTGGAATCAATTTAGATCAATTCTAAATGATGAACAAAGATAGAATAATTTTCATTTCTTTGTGGCAGAAAGTGATAGTTTTGACAATTTGTAAATTAGGATATTTAGCCAATCGTGAAATGAACAAATCCGCTCATTTATTTAAACCTCTTAAAATAGGCAGGTATGAACTAAGGAATAGGGTAATAATGGCACCGCTTACCCGACGAAGAGCCACTACTGACCATATTCCCACAGAAATAATGGCCACGTATTATCAACAAAGGGCATCTGCCGGATTGATCATTGCAGAAGCTACAAATATATCAGCACAAGCAGTTGGGTATATGAATAGTCCCGGGATTTATAATGATATTCAAATAGAAGCCTGGAAAAAGGTAACAAAAGGAGTTCATAAAAGCGGAGGACTTATATTTTTACAACTATGGCATACAGGCCGGATTTCACATTCTCTGTTACAACCCAATAACAACATCCCTGTATCTGCATCCTCAATAAAAGCTAATGGCCAGATTAACACACCTCAGGGACAAATGGAAATGGAGGTTCCCAGAACCCTTGAAATAAAGGAAATTTCCCGGATAATTGAGGATTACAAACAAGCGGCAATCAATTCGATAGAGGCGGGTTTTGATGGAATAGAAATACATGCTGCCAATGGATACCTTCCTGATCAGTTCCTGCATGATGGTTCCAATCACAGAAAAGATATTTATGGTGGAAGTATAGCGAACCGATGCAGGTTTGTTTTGGAAGTTGTTGAAGCATGTTGCACAGTAATCGGGTCTGATAGGGTAGGGATAAGGCTTTCTCCAAGTGGGATTTATAAAGACATGATGGATTCGAATCCAGTAGCCTTGTATGAATATTTGATTAATTATTTGAATGATTTTAATCTTGCCTATTTGCATTTAATGGAACCTTATGTTGCACTAGATCCTCCTGGTAAATATTCAAATTATCTAAAAAAAGTGACACCACATTTCAGAAAGGTTTATTCTGGTAAGTTAATTACCAATGTGAATTTTAATTTTGAAAGTGGAAATATGGCCATTTCTTCCGGTGTGGCAGATGCTATAGCATACGGAAAATTATTTATATCTAATCCTGATTTGGTCGAACGCTTTAAAAAAAGCACTTCGCTCAATACCTGGGACGAAAATACTTTTTATTATGGGGGAGAAAAAGGATATTTAGATTATCCTTCTCACTAAAATATTATTTTTTTGGTAATACGATAACACTGGTCTCTTTTGTTAAAATCCCCAGGTTATCCCCGTCTGACAATAACAATTTAAGTTTATAATTCCCTTCATTTTTATAAATAACACGGGGAACTTTTAAAACAGAGGATACGGGAAAACCCCCTTCCAGTATCCACATTCCAAAATATGAACTGGATTTATCAGGGTCAGTAAACATAACAGTATCAAGCTCATGAACTGTTATTTGATTATAAAAAGGGAAAAATGTATTTTCTTCACTATTTGAAACATGTATTACATCCGTTTTTATTTTTGAGGAAGTCCCTCCTGGGTTTGCAGCGATAAGCATTACGTTATAATTGCCCGGATTGGTATATTTAACGGTTGGATTTTGTGTATTAACAATATTTGGAGTTACGCCTTCGAAAACCCAGGTCCATGTGGTAGGAACATTTAAGCTTTCATCCGTAAAACTTACTGAATCTCCCGGGTTAATATATGTTTTATTTGCAGAAAAATTGGCAACTGGGGCCAGGTTTGGATTATAGACACGAATATACTTGGATTTAATTTCTATATCATTTCCAAAGGCATTTTTTACGACAAGAATAACATTAAATTCCCCCATACTATTATAGGTTACCTGGGGATTTTCAAGATTGGAAACAGATGGTGAACCGGCCTCAAAAAACCAATTCCATGAAGTAGGGGTGTTGCCACTTTTATCAGTAAATAAAATAGTTTCACCTATGGCTAATACAGAATCTGAAGGAGCAAAATTAGCATGTGGGGGGCTAAAGGATTCATAAACTTCAATGTAACTCGTTTTTATTTCAATATCCTGTCCAATAGCATTTTTTGCAATAAGCATTACATTATACACTCCGGATGAATCGTAGCTTATTATTGGGTTTTGAAGGTTTGACATTTGAGGGTTACCCCCTTCAAATAACCATATCCACATTGTGGGATTATTCAAACTATTGTCGATAAAAGACACCAGATCACCGGGATGAACCAATGTATCCATTGTACTAAAATCAGTGATTGGTGCAAGGGCTGGTTGTAGTACATGAATATAATTTTTTTTTGACTTGACATTATAACCTGATGAATTTATTGCAACCAGTGTTACATCATGCATTCCTGAGGAATTGTAATTAATTGTTGGGTTTTGGTCATAAGAAAACGCAGGATTTCCTTCATCAAATACCCATAACCAACTGGTAGGGTTATTTAGAGATGCATCAAAAAAATGTACACTCTCACCCATATTTATTACAGTATCCAATACATTAAAATCAGGAATGGGCGCCAGGCCGGATGATGAAGAATATTCATAACAACCAATATCCGGAGCTATACCAAAAGGTACCGGCAGATTATCTAGGTCCAAAGCCTGACCTACATCACTTCCTGCATCTATCAGGGGAGACGTTTCAAGAAGATGGTAATCCCCGTTTGCCCAATCTGCCCAACCAAAGGTTGAACCCCAATTAGAATCATCTCCTATATAAACTAAATTATTCGACTGTGTAATGATGCCGTAAGTTGGGGCAGTATTTGGACCGCATGCAAATGCACTATTAGTTATGTTTGTTAAGCCACCCGACAAATCTAGCATGGTAACATTGGGACGATTGGATGTAAAAGTCACATTATTTAACTCGCAAAATTCATTGAACAAACCCACTTTAAAATTATGCACAGAATCACCGAGAACATAATTCATGATAATATGGTCAAACGAAAGTTGGCCGCCAACCCCTGCATCATTCGAATAAATACGGTCAGTCCCTATAATTTTGGTACGTTCAATTAAAATGGAGTCGCCATCATACAAATAAATAGCACCACCTGCGCTTGGCCCACCAATTGTATCTTTTGGAGGATAAAACGCACAATCTCTTATTATCCCATCGTTTTCAAATCCCATGTTATTACCATTATGAATAAAACAGAATTTTAAACCTGTATATCTACGATCAATGATACAGCCTTCGATCAAAAAATTATCACAATCATTACCGAGTTGAATTCCGTCACCGGGGGCATCTGCTACTGTATGGCCATGATAGTGCCAATCGAGATTAACGAAGTAAATATGTGAATTACGGCAGGTAAAATTATTGAGATCAATGGCGAAAATACCATCTTCGTTTATATGATGTATTTCGCAATTTTCCACGGTAACTTTATCAACATCACTCGTCCCGGGTAATACCCTGACTCCATTATAGCAATAAGAGATGTCGCAGTTTTTTACCGTAATATCACTAGAAGTAATATTCCCAATCCAATTTCCGGTAATGTAAACACCGGCAGTTGGAGCTGAAGGATGGTGCCCTGTAATCGTTAAGTTTTCCACTACACAATGATTGCTCTTAAAAAAAGAAATAATGCTGGTTTCTTGTCCTGGTATTCCTGTAATAACAGGATCGTTGCCAGATCCATAGGCACCGATTAGTAAATAATTCTTACTGGTAACCACCATACCTCCCTGTGCAATTGTACCTCTTTTTTGAAGGTAGGCCGTGTTACTTGAAAAATTGAAATCACTCCACGAATTAAAGGGTTGTGTGATTGTTCCGGTTTCAGTCCCTGTATAGTCAGGATCAATATAGACTGTTGTGTTGTATTGCCCAAAAATTGAAAACCAAGCTATTAGTAGCAATCCTAGTAAACTCTCTCTCATAATAAAATATCTCTTCGTTACTGCAGTGTAGTAGGTTGCAAAAATAGAGCAATTTGAAGGCTCCCTTTTTATTTTACTTACGATACTTATTAACATGCCTCTTTTATGGATACAATACAAAGTCTGAAGAGCTTTTACAAGGTTATAAACACTTTGAATAACTATATTGTTAGTAAGATAACAAAGTGTTTGATTTATAAGGTTGAAATGTTACTTTTGAAAAAAATTACATCTACATTATAATGACAAAAGGTATCACAAGAAGAAATTTTATTAAGGATAGCAGTAAAGCGGGTATTGCAATTGCTGGTGTATCCTCAATACCCGGACTTTCATCGTGTTCTGTATTCAAATCTCCGGCCGACATAGTCGTGGTGCAGGGTGAAGACTATTTTGGCAATACCCTTGAAGCCCTTGAGATGCTTGGTGGAATAGAAAAGTTTGTGCCTAAAGGATCAAATGTCGGACTCTTAATTAATTCAGATTTTGAAAACTTTGGTACTTATGTAAATCCTGATATTGCCATTGCAGTAGTGAAAGAATTAGTTAAAGCCGGTGCTTCCGAAATTACTTGCTTACAGGTGGTTAAAGATGAGTATTGGAAACGTAGCCGACATTATGAAAAATTCAAAGATCAAATTAACAGCCTCAGGCAAGTTGAAACCAATACTTTTCCTGCAGAATTTAATGACAAGGATTTCGTTATAATAGATAATATTGATCGCGGAAAGTCACTTAAGGAAACAGAAGTAGTCAAAAAATGGCTGGAATGCGATGTCTTTGTGAATCTTGCCATTTCTAAACATCACATGACTACTTTATTAACCGGTGCCCTGAAAAACATTATGGGTGTTTCTACGCGCAAGGCGAACGTAACTTTCCATCTTGGCTCGGGAGAAAGAAATGATCCAGAATATATCGCACAATGTATTGCCGATCAGAATGCATTAAGGAAAACAGATTTATGTATAATTGATTCTACCGAGTTCATTCTTGATAACGGACCCTCTGGGCCAGGTACTTTAGAAAAACTTCAAAAAATTGTGGCAGGTACTGATATTGTAGCACTTGATGCACTTACCTGTACTTATCTTGGGTATTCACATGATGAAATTTTAACAGTTGTGAAGGCGCATGAAATTGGGATAGGGGATATGCACTTTGAGAAATTAAATATTATTGAACAAACCATATAATACTATGAAAACGAATAGATTTCTTTTATTACTGTTTTTTATTTTACCCTTTATTGTAATTTCACAAAATCAAAACCAATTAGGGGATCTATTTCCTAAATCTGGCCAGTTTGATGGTTGCCTTGTGAGGGATTCAGTGGAATTCTTTACCGGTGATGATCTTTTTGAGTTTATAAATGGAGGAGCAGATATTTACCTTGAATATGGATTTAAGCAGGTCGCCCATTGTACGTATATGGATTCTCTGGCTGTTAAAATACACCTAGAAATCTATGAGATGACTCAAAATGATGCTGCCTATGGTATTTATACTTTAAATAGCAGTGGGAAGGGAGTACCTATTAATATGGGTGAACAAGGAATTTTATATGATTATTATTTACACTTTTATAAAGCCAATTATTATATAAGGTGTTCCGTTTCAAAAAAGGACCCCGATATGATAAATACGATGGAAAAATTTGCATCTTTTACAGATACTGGAATAAAAACAAAAGGAAAGCTTCCGGCACTTATGCTTTCAGTAGACATTGAGGAGTTGGAATTCAGGGAAGTAAAATACATTAAAGGCCAGATTGGTTTAAGTAATGTGTTCAATTTTGGTCACGGGGCAATTGCTAATTTTAATGATGGAGTGGTCACAAAATGGGCTGAAAAAGCAATTTTTGTTTTTTCTTATGACAATGATAAAAAACGGAGAGAATGGTTTGCAAGTGCAAAAGGGAAGATGCAGATGAATAAGAAATTCACAGAGTTTTCGCTTGTAGAAGATGGTTTTACAGTGAAGGATAAAAACGGATTATTTTTTTCTTTTAAACCATCTGGACGCTTCTTTATTATTTTAAAAGGGTTTAATTGGGAAGAGGCTAAACCTGTTTTTGAAGCAATATCTGAAAACCTTGAAAAGGTTGGGCCAGTTCATTAGAATCATTCAGAATCCTCTGTATCTGATTTGATAATATTTTTCAAAGGTTTAAACTCTGAGCGGGCAGTTGTCCATTGGCCCGGATACATTTTAATAAGGCTATTTATTTTCGACTTGTGATTATATAAAGCATCCGTAATAGCCGGTGCAGTTATAGGCACAGGAAAGGCTTTTCCAACATTTGTACCTGTCATTTTCAAATCTTGCTGCTTAACTTTAAGGACAGCCGTTTCAATTTTATTTAAAAGGTTTCTGGTTTTAAAATATTTATCCTCCTTTTGCTGGTTATCTGTTTGTATAGGGCTCAAAGGGTGGTTTTCGTTCAAAAATAATAAACTTTCCGGTATTTCAACTTCTTTTGCTTTTCCATTATTCATATTGTCAAGATAGGCTACAGCATCAAGAAGGATGCTTTCAAGATGGTTTAATTCCCCTTTATAATTTTTAATGGCTGCAATAGCTGTACTCGACAATGAATATTTAACGGATTTGTTTTCTCCAATTTTAAAAAGGATTTGCTGACAAAGTTTTACCAGGCTTATGCCATAATTTTCCCTGGTTATTTTTAATTCATTGGTTAATCCTTCTGTTCGGGAGATAAGCATATTGGTCTTTTCGGCAAGTTTAAGATGAATTAGTTTATTTCCTCTTTGTTGTTTTACAAAGCTGTAAATAGCGCCTCTCATCAAATAGGCTATAATACTTTTATTATCTGTAGTAAGCGGATTAATGGAATTTGTTACTCCAAAATTGCTTGGGTTTTGATTTAAAAAGACAAAGATCAGGGAATTTGAATCCATATTTTCTTCGGGAATCCGGATCAATAAAATCACATTTTCATATTCAGTGAAAATATCAAGGACTTTAATTGCTGATTTTTTTTCAAATATGAATGGCAAGTTTTGTTTATTTAGCCAATCATAGGGTGATTTTTGCCCCATTAAATTTATTAATGCAGGCTGAATCTCCTGTATATCTAGTTTTTTGGTTTTATAATTTTCGGCACTATCCATTTTTTCTGAGTAAAAAGCCATTATTGTTTTTGATTCATTTCTGTGGATAGTGATAATTTTATTAATACCCGGGAGCAATTCGGGAATATAATCATGAATGGCATCAATTGGGTGTTTTATGAAAGAATATTGCTCCATTAAGAAATAAATTTAAGCAAAAATAGTCTATTATTAAGCTTAAGTCAATTAAAATAAAGAAAATAATTAAGGCTTAAAAATTATATTTAATCATACTTAAGCCTTAATTTAAATTATCAGTATTAACTTAATTATCTTTTATTCGGCATTATTACTGACTTACCTTTGCTCAAAGAGCATAAGAAAAGACAACTATTTAAACATATATTTAAGATGAGAGATGAAATATATTTAAGGGTAAAAAAAAGTAGGGAGCGTTTTTACCAGGAATTAAAAGGACAAAAACCATTGTCAATACCAACAACTTTATCCTATGAAAGTAAGCCTGAAGAAAAAAAAGTTGCAGTACCACAAAATGAGGCAACTCTAAAACCAACTATTAGACTAATATCGTGGATAGAAAACATAAAAAATTACATCAATATTTCCTTTTCACGAACAAAAATTTACAACCTGACTAAACCTTTTCAATCAGGTTGTAACAGAATTTATTCAAATTATAACGAAAAACGTGATGCATACAAGGAGTCTGTTTTTAGGTTTATGCTGGTATTGTTTGGCTTGAATGAATCTCAGATTGTGGAATTGATATATGGTACACAATATTCAATAGAGGACTTAAGAAAAACAAAGAACTATCATGATATGTTTCATTCCCGAATCGACCAAATGAAATCTAAACTTCTGTCAAATGCGGGATTTCTTCATATAACCGACTTTGTCAGCCGGAAGCAAAGAACTATACCTAAAATATTTGACAAGTCCTCCAATCAAAAAGTTTTTAAGTTTTTTAACTCGATAAAAAGACATTTTTATAAATCTTTGGGCTTTCAATTTATTCCTTTACGAAATAAACTGGAATAGAAATAGATGATAAAAGCTTTAAATAAATTCGTTTTTTGAATACTTTTGACTCAAGGCAAATTACTCTCATTAGTTCCCCATTTTCTTTATATATCCTTTATTTAATTTATTTGAAATGAAAACAAATATATCAAAATTTTGTATATTTGTAAGTAATAACCAATCAAATAGATAAAATATGAAAGCACTTAAAATTGTCGTATTCATTTTACTGGCGTTGCTTGCCATTTTTTTAGTTTCACCCTTATTTATGCCTGGTGAAATGTTTGTTGAAAGAAACGCAACATTAACAGCTCCTCCAGAAGTTATCTGGGACCAGGTAAATTGTCTTGAAAACTGGGAAAAATGGGATGTATGGCATCAGGATACTAACATGGTAAGTACATATTCAGGACCAGAATGTGGCGTAGATGCAAAAAACAGCTGGACATATACTAATATGGAAGGGGGAGGAGCTCAAACTATAATTGAGAGCAAAGAATACAGCTACATTAAAACTTTCCTCGAATTTCAGGATATGGGAACAGCAGAGGCAGAGTTAATGCTGGAGAAAACGGAAGAAGGAACGAAAGTTTCCTGGAATATCAAGTCAGATTCGCCTTATCCTTTAATGAGATGGATTAATACATTTCTGGTTAAACCAGGAGTCGAAACTGCCTATGAAAGTGGCCTTGCAAACCTGGAAGAATTAACTAAAGATATGAAAGCTATTCCATATTCTACAGGTGAAATAACTATAAAAGAAGTAGAATCTGTGCATGCTCTGGCTATTCGTTCTGTTGTCGAGATGGATGGTATGGAAGAGGCGATGGGAAGTGCTTTTGGACAATTAATGGGATATATTGAAACTAAAGGAATGCAGATTGCAGGATATCCTTTTGCGATTTGGTATGTTTGGGATGGAGAACTGTTTGAATTTGATAATTGTATTCCTACGGATAAAAAAATTCCTGGTAAGGATGTAATTAAATCTTTAGATACATATGCGGGAAAAGTAGTTACTGTAACTCATAAGGGGGATTATTCTTCTACGTATTACTCCTGGGAAGCTGTTGAGAATTATGTAAAAGAAAATGGATTAGAGGTAAATGGAAATCCATGGGAGACCTATATCACTGACCCACAAACTGAACCTGATCCTTCAAAATGGATAACAGAGTTGTATTGGCCAATAAAATAAATAAAAACTAAAAAAAAGCCTGTGCTAACCGCACAGGCTTTTTTGTGGAAAGGAAAATTCGAAACTGAAATATTATATGTAATTTTGATTTATTAAATTTTATCCTCAGTGATTCGAAAGAAATATTTCATACTGTTTTTAATTATTGGCCTGGTTTCCCAATTTGGTTTAAGTCAGATTAACGTTAAACCCTTAACTTCATCCGGTAATTTTAGCGATAAAAATGGTTTTATTTATTCTTTGCCATATAACTATATAAAGGTAAAGATGGAGGTGACAAAGACTGAATTTATTGCTGGCCCTTATGCCGAATATGCTTCAAAATATCTTGATCTGCAAAATGTGGTTGAATCGGATTACAATGAATACAGAATTAGTAGTGCTCAACTAGACCAGATTACTTCTTCCGATCCTGATAACATATTTTTCGTTGAATTTACTGACAAGCTTTCTAAAGAAGAGAAAACCTTATTTGTTCAACTCGGCAAAACCGGACTTATAAGTAACTTTAACAGAGATTTAGGAACAAATCCGGATTTGACCCATAAAATTGATAACCAGAAAGAAATTAATAAGAAAGAATTGTTCAATTATTTCGCGGAAACAAATCTTTATGAATCATTTGATACTATCATTAAAAAAGTGGTTGTAGATACGGTCAGTGTCGAAAGTATTTTTCTCGACCGGAAGTGGGTAGAAAAATCAGATGAACAAAAGGCGGTTGAGGCCGCAAATAAAATCAGCAAGATAAGAGAAGCCCGCTATAATTTACTAACCGGTTACCAGGAAATATCTTATGAGTCAGGCACCATCAGGTATATGGATGAGCAGTTAATGCGCATGGAAAAGGAATATTTATCCCTATTTATGGGGATATCTATTCAGAAGAAATTAGTTTATACCATTGTTGTTGATCCGGGTAAAACTAATGAATCTAATCAACTTGCGGTTTGCATTTTTTCTGAAACGGGAGGGATCAGGGAATTAAATGCGGCAGGAGGTGAAAGAATTTATCTCAAACTCGATGTCCTGGATAATCAGGCAAGTGTCCAATCTACATTTGATAACAGAAATTCCTCTAATACTGACAAAGGCTTTTATTACAGGATTCCATCGTTGGTCAAATTTGACCTTGCAATAACTAAAGATCTGCAAATCTCCGCTATTTATCCCATTAGTCAATACGGTATCACCACCTATTTACCTCCAAATGTTACCGAGGTTCAATTTAATGAAAATACAGGTGCTTTAAAATCTATTAAATATAAATAATCAGACTTTTTAATAGAATTCAAAGGTAGTTTACCCCACTAATTGATGCTGCTAAAAATAGATTGATAAAAATCACCTACAAAGGGAACTGTTTTCTTTTCTTCCTGTGCTGCATAGATCAGTCCTACAATAATAAATGCGAAAATCACAATATTCAGAAACCACCCTATAATAGGGATAAATGAAAAGATTATTGCTGAAATAAAAAGGCCAAGGGATTGCCTTAAGTGAAATGCCCCAAGTTCACTTCTGTTATTGCTATGCATTATTATAGCTACAATCCACCCTATGAGGGTAATATAGCTAATAATAGCGATTGTTTTTGAATTGTCCATGTATACTAATTATTTAAAAAATTAAATTGCATTTTTGATTTTTACCAATTTTCCTAAAAGGCTGTCCAATAAATCGAGTTTTAACATATTTGCCCCATCTGATTTAGCATTGGCAGGATCATGATGGGTTTCGATAAAAATTCCATCCACACCAACAGCGATACCTGCTTTCGCAATTGTTTCAATCATTTCAGGTTTACCTCCGGTAACACCTTTCTCCTGGTTGGGTTGTTGCAGTGAATGCGTACAGTCAAGAATTACAGGGACACCCATCGCTTGCATCTCCGGAATTGAGCGATAATCAACCACCAGGTCCTGGTATCCAAAGGTTGTTCCCCGTTCGGTCAACATTACTTTGTTATTTCCTGTATCATGGATTTTATCTACAGCATGTTTCATTGAAGCAGCAGATAAAAACTGTCCTTTTTTAACATTGATAATTTTACCTGTTTTTGCAGCCGCTACCAGCAATTCGGTTTGTCGCGACAAAAATGCAGGAATTTGAAGTATGTCAACGTATTCAGAGGCCACCGCAGCTTCTTCAGCAGTATGAATATCAGTTAATACAGGAAGGTTAAATTTTTGCCCTATATCCTTTAAAATCCGGAGTCCCACAATATCGCCTATGCCTGTAAATGAATCAATTCGTGATCGGTTAGCTTTTTTATAGGATGCTTTGAAAACAAGTGGGATATCATATTGCTTACATAAATCAATCAACCTTTCAGCAATTGAGTAGGGCATTTCTTCATTTTCAATTACACATGGACCGGCAATCAGGAAAAACATTTTGGAATCAACAGGGCCAGACTTTGGAAACTCAAAATTCATAGTATTTGTTTTGACAAAAATAATATTTAAAAAATAACTTGAATTTTAATTATTTCTCTAATTCAAAGGATTTAACCAGTTGCTTCAGTTGACACATCTTATCTCTGTAATTTACAGAGTCGTAGCTTGCAGTCTGAATAAGGTAATAATCACTATTTACATTTCCTTTGATATAATATACCAAGTTAAAAACAGATTTTGGCATTTCAAACATTACCCATGGAATACTTTGTCCTATGAGCGTTGTTTGGCCCCTTTCAATAAGGTTAATATTCTCTTCTCTTATAAGCACTAATAATTCATCATTGTAATATTCGTTGATGTCTTTTTCAGATTGATATCCGGTAACTGATAGGGCTAATCTTTCTTTAACCTCTATGGGTATGCTAAGATAATTAGAGGCGTAGATACCATAAATACTATCATTGTACGATTCCCTGATATCCCATTGGTAAGGAAGGCTAATCATAAAACGATTGCTGGGATCTCCGAGTGTAATAATTTCTCCAAAATCATAAAGTACATCCGGACAGTTATCAATGAACTCACTTTCAGGAATATTTTCAAGCAATTTTGTTTGATTGGTGCATTGAAATCCAGAAATGATAACTGTTACGAGGCTGATCAATAACATGTGTTTTTTAGTATCCATATTTGCTTTTCCATAAATTTTTTAACCTTTTCCTAATTTCGTTTTCACGTGAATTATTTCCAGGATCATAAAATTTTGACCCTTGAATTTTATCAGGTAAAAACTCCTGCTCAATGAAGTTTTGCTCGTAATCATGGGCATATTTGTACCCTTCGCCAAATCCAATATTTTTCATAAGACGAGTGGGAGCATTCCGGATAGAGAGCGGAACCGGAAGGTCGCCTGTTTGAGAAATCTTTTTCTGGGCCTCTTTAATAGCCATATAACTTGCATTACTTTTGGCTGAGGATGCAAGATATACTGCAGTTTGAGAGAGAATAATTCTACATTCAGGATAACCAATTACATTCACCGCATCGAAACAGCTTTGAGCAAGTACAAGGGCTGTTGGGTTAGCATTGCCAATATCCTCCGAAGCCAGTATCAGCATGCGCCGGGCGATAAATTTTGGATCTTCCCCGGCTTCAACCATCCGTGCCAACCAGTATACTGATGCATTGGGATCACTTCCTCTTAAAGATTTAATAAATGCCGATATAATATCGTAATGCATCTCTCCCGACTTATCATAAATTGCCAGGTTTTTCTGAATCACATGTTGAACCAGTGAATTATCTATCTCCAGGATGTCCTCTTTTTTTGCTGATTTAACCACAAGCTCCAGCGCGTTAAAGAGTTTCCGGGCATCACCTCCGCTTATTCTAAGCAATGCTTCATTTTCTTTAACACTAATCTTACACTTTTCAGTTTTTTCCAAATTGGCGACCCCAAGCTTAAGAAGTTCTAATAGATTGGGTTTATCCAGGTCTTTTAAAATGTAAACCTGACATCGGGACAGTAGGGGAGAGATCACCTCAAAAGATGGGTTTTCTGTGGTGGCTCCGATGAGGGTAATTACACCTCGTTCAACTGCACCCAATAAAGAATCCTGCTGGGATTTATTGAATCGGTGAATTTCATCAATAAATAAGATGACACCTTGTTTATTTTCTGAAGCTTCATTAATTACAGTCCTTACATCCTTCACTCCGGAGCTTATAGCAGATAAAGTAAAAAAAGGTCTTTTAAGCTGATTAGCAATTATAAAAGCAAGGGTGGTTTTCCCAACACCAGGAGGGCCCCATAATATCATCGAAGGGATATTTCCCCCCTCAATTGCTAATCTTAGAATGGCATTTTTTCCTACGAGATGTTCCTGCCCAATATAATTTTCAAGGCTTGAAGGCCTTAATGCTTCTGCTAATGGAATGTTTGAATGGTTCATTTTATTACCTCGTCGTATCCAAATAATTTTTTTGTTTTTATCTGTTCTTCAATGTATCGGGGAACCATCTTTTCCCAACCTGGTATCTTATTTTGAATCATGTTTAATACATGCCGGGAATTGATATATAGCCATTCTTTTTTTGCATTTTTGATATCAATGATTTTTCTATTCTTCTTCAAATAAACATACAAATCCCGTAAATCTTCGGGTAGTGGCAAATTATCAGTAGTTAACAAATGTTCCCCTTTGGTTGGATCAGCGATATCAACCGATGAAATTGTTGGGTAAACATACAATTTCATATTGTCAGTAAACAACTTCCCTAGTGCTTCAAGTAAGCCACCTTTCATGTTCTTGTAATATGACTTGTTTAACACATCAAGAAAATTGGGAATACCCATTACGATGCGAAGGTTTTTTATATTAAAGGTGGAAAAATAAGAAACCAATTTATAGTATTCACTGATGGATGAAACCATTACATTTTGGCCCATTCCATTCAATAAATCCACTCTTGCCAGGAAGTCCCTTTCATCCAGTTCTCCTTTGTCAAGAAGGTTATTCATAGTAATTTCACATAAGGCCATTGTTTTTTCTTTCGCGTAATCTTCATCTCTTTTGAAAATGCTATAGCTGGTTTTTAGCATGTCAAATCCAACATAAGTAATAGGCCTGAAAGAACCTCTGAATGCCAGCACATTTTTTTTATAGAGCATATCTGCAGGTTCCTGGATATTCCCATTTCGATCAAAAATGATGGCTTTGGCCATATCGTTTTTAACGAGCTGGACAGCCAAAAGTCTGTTATCCACGTAGTCGAGTTCCTGTCCTCCCATCCTTATAAGTGTAATTTCCAGCCTATCTGAAGATAAATTATCCATTAATGATTGAAGAAAGGTGTTAGGGAACTGGTTAAAGTAGTAACAGGCAAAAATTAAGTTAATACCAAGTGTGCCTAACGTTCTTTGCTGCAGCAAGGTATCAGTTTCAAGCAACTTTACATGCAATATTACCTCATTAGCAGCAGAGTGGGGTTTTAACTGAAAACGGATACCTAACCATCCATGAGCCTCGTTATCCTTTTTATAATTTAGTGTAGATACGGTATTGGCAAAAGCAAAGAAGCGGGTCTTATTATGTCTTTTCAAGGAAAGAAGTTGCACAATTTCGGTAAACTCCGTGTTGAGCATTTTAAGTAAACGGCCTTCTGAAACGTACCTTCCTGGTTCATCATTATTGTAGATATGATCACTAAATAGTTTATCGTATGCCGAAATCGTTTTTGCTACGGTTCCGCTGGCACCACCAGCCTGGAAAAAACTTCTTGCTACTTCTTGTCCACCACCTATTTCAGCAAGGGAACCATAAACCGATTCATCCAGGTTGATGCGCAAAGATTTTCTGTTCGTCGTTAATATTTCCCGCTGCATTTATAATAGTTTTGAAAACTAAATTAGTACAAATCCAACAATGGATGGATTATAATTATGATAAGTTTTCAATATAACTGCGTTTTTACCTTGCTAATCCTCATTCTTAAATAATTTCTCGGTTCAATTTTTAGTGTAGGATATCCGATTTACACCTTCAAATAAAACCTTAATCAAACAGCATAATAGAGTTACTTTAAAGGGGTAGCTAATAAATTTTCTTTATCCCTGAGCAAAAGATATAACATCCGGGAATTATTGATCAGTATCTCTCTTTTCGCAACGAAAAGATGAATTCAAAAGCTGACAAATATTATCATCTTATTAACATTTGGCCTATTTTTTCTTAAAAATTTGTTAATTGAAAAAATAATTAGCATATATTTGAAACATAATTTCAGGTCACCAAATTTTTACTTTTTCTATTTTGAGATAAAACGATGTAAATCAGACAAATAATCAATTATTTTATATTAGCTAACCTAAATTTTTATTTTATGATGAGAAAATTTACACAATTTAAAAAGCCGCTGATTAAATTGGCTGGCATTTTTTTGCTGCTTGTAGGGCTATCAATTAGTTCTATTGGCCAGCAATATGATTATCCTGTTTCTGACAGCCCAGGGCAATTTGATTATTCTTATAATACATATACAGAACTCGGCTGGACAGATTTTACTGCAACAGAGACTGATATTATAACAGGATGGGAGATATCATATACCTGGATAACTGATTCATATCCCTCTGAAGGATCATTTTGGGTAGAATCACCTATCGGAACCCTAGTGCAGATAGCAGGTGGGCAATCCTCAGGAACTTATACAGTGCCTTTAATTGACTTTAATGGGCAAGCAATAAATGGTTTATGGAAAATATGGATCGAAGACAATTATGGTGATGGTGGCCATCAGGCTACTGGAATAACGGTCTCTTTCTTTTATACACCAGCTGGCGCACCAGGAGTTCCGACTTTACCAGATCCTGCTAATGGAGAAATTTTTGTTTCTTCAACAGCCGACCTTTCATGGACATTTGGTGATAATACCGAAACCTATGACCTGTTTTTTGGCATAGATAATCCACCAACTACTAAAGTAGCGGATAACCTAGCAGCAATAACGGCAAGTTATGATCCTGGTACAATGAATTTTGCTACTACATACTACTGGCAGGTTATTGGCAGAAATGCATCTAAAGCTGAAACAGCTGGTCCGGTTTGGAGTTTTAGTACAGAATGTGAACCGATTACTTTTCCCTGGGTAGAGGATTTTGAAGGGACATTTTTACCTGATTGCTGGTCGAAAATAGTTACTGTAGGACCTAATGATATTACGCAAAGCAGTACTCAGAACCACACTGGGGGAGGTACCTATTCAGCCAGGTTTAGTTCCTATTCTTCTAGTTCAAATTATAACCAATATTTATTTTCACCCCCGGTAACAATAGATGCCGCTTTTACACAGCTTTCCTTCTGGCATAGAAAATACAATACAACAGGTGAATTATTGGAATGGGGTATTTCTACCTCAACAGATCCAGGCTCTTTTACTTGGACTGCCGTTTCCCTATCTAATACCACTTGGCAAGAAACATTGGTAGATTTAACAACTTATGTTGGGCAAACCGTTTATATTGGATTCCATTATTATGGCAACTACCTGTATTACGTTTACCTGGATGATGTGAGTATAGATGCAGTACCTATGTGCCCGGATCCAACTTTGCTAACGACTTCAGCAATTACTGCTGATGGTGCAATATTTGGATGGAATTCTCCGGAATCGTTTTTCGATGTATATGTTGTTCCTAATGGTAGTCCTGCCCCAGATCCGGGGTCTACGCCAACCGCGAATGATGTCAGTAATCCATACACCTGGTCAGGTGGTTCAGCTTCTGCTGATTACGATTGGTATGTTCGTGCTGACTGTGGTCAAAATAATACAGATGTTAGCGATTGGATAGGACCAGAAACATTTACAACCTCTTGTTTATCTGTGTCTACTTTCCCCTATACTGAAGATTTTGAAAATGCTGGGAGTATTCCCGATTGTTGGTCGAGGGTTGCCAGCGCTAGTAATGATAACTGGCTATTCGTAACATATATGGGTTTTGGAGCAAATGCAGATCATACTACAGGTAGTGGCTATTTTGCTGCAATTGATGATAGCGAAAGCCCATATGCTGATCCGGCTGATTTATACACTCCTATTTTTGACTTAAGTGGTATGAGTGCCCCTCAATTGAGCTTCTATTATTGGATAGGTAGTTATGTAAACTCATCAACTATTTTTGTTGACATTTTTGATGGCACCTCCTGGAATAATGATGTAGCAATTTTAACTGCAAATGGCCAATGGGATCAATACACTATAGATTTAAGCGCATATCAATCCTCTGCTACCCAGATTAGGTTTAGTGGAGAAGAATATACAGCTACCTATAGCTACCAGAGCGATATTTCGTTGGATGATGTAACTATACAGGAAGCTCCCACGGCTACTTTAACCTGGTTCAACCTTCAGTGGCCAGGAACAGCTACTGTAGAACAAGGTGAAAATGTTAATGTTTATGCACAATGTTATGAAGGTGGAGTTACTGAGCCTGATGGCCCTGGTATTGGAATTGAATGTTGGATAGGATACAGCACTTCGGATACTGATCCTGCATTGTGGACAGATTGGGTAACTGCTGATTATAATTATGGTGCAGATGATCCACTATTTAATAATGATGAGTATTACCTTGGTTTAGGTGCAGCTCAGGGCCTGCCAGCAGGTACTTATTATTATGCCAGCCGTTACCGTTATTTAGGTGGACCTTTCACTTATGGTGGATTTCAAGGTGGTGCATGGGACGGTACAACAAATGTCTCAGGTGTGCTTACTGTAAATCCTTGTCCTGCTTCCATTACTTCTTTCCCTTGGTCAGAAGGTTTTGAAAATACAGTGGCCCCAGCTTGCTGGAATGAAGTTATTGTTAATGATCCGGGAACTGATCCTGATTGGAGTAAATATGGAACAACTGTTCACCCCAGTGGTGCTCCAGCAGTTGAAGGATCATTTATGGCGGGATTTAATTCATGGACATGCCCTGATTTTGCATCAGCAAGATTAGAATCACCATTCCTGGATTTTACAGGAATGACTGATGTTGACATGGCTATTTGGGTATTGCATGAAACTGGTTTTTCTTCTGCTGTTAATGAAGGTATTAGAGTACAGGTTTCTACTGATGGTGTTAATTGGAGTGCTGGAGAATTTATTCAGCGTTATGGTCCTGTTAACAGTTGGGAAAGGCATGTAATTGATTTAAGTGCATACGACGGACAAACTGTTATGATTGGAATCCTTGGAGTTAGTGACTATGGTAACGATGTATATGTGGATGCAATTACTATTCCTGCTACTACTGTTTGGACAGGTGCAACAAGCAATGACTGGCACGATGGTGCAAACTGGACTCTGGGAGTACCAACAGGAAATACGGATGTTACTATTCCGGTAGGTTTATCAAATTATCCTACGCTATCTTCAGCAGGATATTGTTACGGTATGTTAATGGAGTCGGATGCTTCAGGAACAGCTACTTTGATAGACAATGGTAACTTAACAATGAATGGTACAGCTAAAGTTCAACGTTATCTTGATGCACAATATACACCTCCTACAGGTAATGATAACTGGCACTTTGTATCACCTCCGGTAAATGGGGCTACAGCTAATATGTTCCACTTACCTGGTAGTACTGGCCTTAATGTTTATTTACAAGGATTTGATGAGGCTACAAACACTTATAATGAAATTATAGATGTAGCCACACCCCTTAACCCAATGCAAGGTTATGCTGTATGGGTTGATGGAGCAAATGCTACACCTTCGGTTACTGACTGGACATTTGAATTTGTTGGGGATTTAAATTCCGGCACATTTGGATCTGTAAGTAATCTTACGCGCCAGGTTAACGGTGATGATGGTGGAAACAACCTCGTGGGTAACCCTTATCCTTCTGCTATTGATTGGGATGCTGCCGGTTGGACAAAAGTCAATACAATGGCATCTATCTACGTAGAAGATCAGGGAAACTGGGGTATTTATACTACAGGTTCTGGTTCTTCTGGTTCTGGTAACCAGGGTCAATTCGTTGCCCCGGGCCAGGGATTCTTCGTATTTGTGAATGATGGTAGTGCTCCTGATGTGGGAACTTTAATAATGGATAATTCAGTAAGGACCCATATTAACACTGCATTCCTTAAAAATTCCTATTCTAATTATCTTAGATTAGAAGCTACAGGTAACGGAAGAAACGACATTGCAGTTGTTCATTTTGTTGAAGGCGCTAACGAATTATTTGATGGACAAGAAGATGCCCGTAAGTTATTTGCTCACGATGCTTCTTATCCTCAAATATATACTATAGCCGACAAAGCACTTGCGGCTAATGCGCTCCCGGAAACCACGATGATCCCAATGGGATTCTTTGCAGGCATTGACGGTACTTATACCATCGAAGCGATAGAAATTAATGATATCCCATCAGTTTGGTTAGAAGATACGTTCCTTGGTACTTTTACTAATCTGACTGTTGAATCATACAGTTTTGATTATAGTGTTAATGATGCATCTGAAAGGTTTATTCTCCACTTCGCTCCATTAGGAATGGAAAACGACCTGGAGAGCCTTGTAAATATCTATTCTATTGATAAAGATGTACATATTGTTCTTACTGAAGTTTCAAACGGAAATATTGAAATTTTCAATATGATGGGACAGGAAATTACACATTCTGGAATTATCGGCACTAGAACAGTTCTCACACTTCAGGAAACTGGTTATTATTTAGTTGTGGTTACCAGTGATGATGGAATTGTAACCAAAAAAGTATTTATTAAGTAAAATGTTAAATAACCACAGGCCGGTTTTTTGATTCCGGCCTTTGGTTATACGACAAGTGAAACTTATCTGATAATCAAATAAAAATTTTACATATGAAAAAAGCGCTGAAAATATTTATAGTAGCAGCATTTCTTCTCACAGCACCTCTCTTTTTGTTAGCTCAGAATCCACCTCACCCTAATGGTGGGAGTGGGCCAACTGGTGGAAATACTCCAGTTGGTGGTGGAGCACCAATAGGTGGAGGAATATTGATTATGCTTGTGCTTGGTTTTGGCTATGCCGGAAGAAAAGTATATGATGCACGTAAAAGAATCCTAGAAGATTAATATTTCAACTGGATTATAAAATTTTAAAAGGCTAATTTTGAATTAGCCTTTTTTTTTTTAACGAGTTTCTGGTACCACTTAAAGGAAGTTTGAATCTATATTTTCGAGGGTAATAAAAATAGAGGAATTATAAAATATTTAAAATAAATTATTTACCTTGCACCGTATTATAATTCACCCTCACCACCCAAATTATTATAGTATTTGTATCTACTAATACCATTGTTAGGAATGAAAATTATTGATAATATTTTTACAAGTAAAATAACAGGTATTCATAAGGATATGGATCTTAATCCTTTAACCCTGGCCTTTCGAAATAAAATAGAAGTAGAATATAATAAATATTATTACGAGTACTCAATTGATTTTGTCCGGATTTCCCTTTTATTTAGCATTGCGCTTTATATGGGATTTTATTTACTTGATATTGTAGTTTATCCTGAATTCAAACGAGAATTTTTATTAACCAGGCTGGTTGTAAGTTTTCCGGTTTCTTTTTTGGTTTTTATCTTTTCCTATTACGATATTTTCAGAAAAAACTGGCAAAGTATAATTTTTATAATTATTCAATTAGCTGGTATTGGCATTATGTATATGATTTCTCATAGTAAAGAACCCTACCAGTTTAATTATTTTATTGGGTTAATTTTAGTAATGATGTACAATTTTATGTTCAGCAAGTTAAGGTTTATTTGGTCTACCATGTCAGGATTGGTAATGTTTGTTATTTATATCTTATTTATCAACCTTAAGTTTAATATCCCTTTTGTAGAAAATTATATGAATACATTCTTTTTGGCAAGTTCCATTTTGTTTGGTATGTTGGCTTCTTATTTTGTGGAATATTATACCCGAAGGGAATTTTATACCATTTACCTTTTAAATGAAGAAAAATTGAAGGTGGAACATTTAAATGAAATCCTTGAAGAGAAAGTTAAAATCAGGACAAATGAACTTCAACTCACAAATCTTCAATTAACTGAAAAAAATCAGCGGCTCAATAAATCAGAAAAAGAACTTTACAAACACAAAGATAAACTTGAAGAACTCGTAGAAAAGCGAACGAAAGAACTTGATCAGAAATATAGCGAACTTGAAACTAAAAATAAACAACTTCAAAGATTTAACGATCTGTTCGTAGGACGTGAGTTTAGAATAAAAGAGCTCAAGGATAAGATTAAAAACCTTGAGGAAATAATTGATAAAGCAAAGGGCTAAAATTCCTTCTTCGGGATGTTCACCTGAGGCTCTCCATAATACCGATCAAATAACGCATCTCTTTCCCGCATGTATTCCTGCATCCTTTGTAAATGTTGTTCAAACTTATTATTAAACTCCCTTAAAGTATAGTTGGGATCTTCTGGTTTTCCAGGGTTTAATGTGTCATTCAGATCAATTTGAGGAGGCATAAAAAAGTTGCGATCGTACCAGTCAGAAAATTTTTCTTCAAAAATTTCGTCAAGTTTTGATATGGCCGAAGAATCATCTTCATTCCAGTCCCAAAAGCGATGGAGAGGAGGACCCGGTGGAACTCCAAAAAAACCTAAACCCGGCTTTTGATTTTTGTGAAAGAAGTCAAAGTATAAATCATTCCATTCATTATAAGAGGAATCAAGCTGATCAAAATTGAAGTCAATTCCGTTCCAACTCCATATCATCGTAGAATCCACGTTTACCAAATTCCCGGTTTCATCATATTCCTTTTTAACTTCAACTCTTAGCGTTGGTTCATTATTTAAGCTTTCCTTGTCCTGGGCTAAAACAGGCGAAAACATTATAGTGAATCCCAGTATGATAAGGCAAAACGCATAACTTAATAAAAACTTTTTTTCTTTTTGAAAACTGAATTGTTTATAGGCTTTCATGTTTAGGGTTTTTTAACATCAATGTCTAAATTACCCGATTTATTGCGAAATAGTTATTTAAATATTTAAATTTTAACGTAAATTAACATCAAAGATTTATAAACCAACCATTTGAGATGAATTATTGTCTTTTATGCGATTTTAAATCATTAAAATTATTCTTACTTTAGCATAGAATTCAGGGATTAAAAGGTGCAGCATCAATACTAAATTTAAAATAAAATATACCATGAACTATTTCCGCTTTTACTTCATTGCATTATTTATTGCAATATCATCCATCCTTTCCTCACAAGTGGTTATCAATGAATACTCCGCTTCAAATCTGGAATCATTTACAGATAATTACGGGAGTTATGAGGACTGGTTTGAATTATATAATTCAGGGCCTGGCACAGTGGATTTAGGAGGGTATTACCTGAGTGACAATCCGGGAAATCTGATGAAGTGGCAATTTCCGGATGGAATTACTATTTCTGGTCAGGGATTTATTAAAGTTTGGTGCACGGGACGGGATGAAGTAACAGGCAGTAATTATCATACCAATTTTAGGTTGACTCAAACAAAAGAAAATCCTGAATACTTAACTTTATCAAATTCACTCGGAGAAATTGTTGATTCCGTTCAGCTTGTTATTACAAGAAAAGAACATTCCAGGGGAAGAACACCAGACGGTAATGCTAACTGGAGTATATTTATTGACGCAACACCAGGAGCCTCCAATAATAGTTCGACAGCGTATACGAAATACGCAGATAAACCTCAAATGAGTTTGCCAGCGGGATTTTATGACGATCCTATCCTTACTTCAATAACCACCACTCAACCTAATTCTGAAATTCATTATACTATCGATGGGAGTTTGCCCATATCCACATCACCTCTTTATACCGACCCAATCTCTGTTACGACTACAACTATTGTCAAAGCTGTTACAATTTGCGCAGACCCTGATGTGGCTTACAGCTTAATAGAATTCAATACTTATTTTATCAATGATGAACATACAATGGCCATCATGTCAACCTCAGCCGGACAGCTGGATAATCTCTTAAATGGAAATCAATCCCTCAGACCATTCGGTACATTTGAATATTTTAATAAAGAAGGGGAAAGGACTAATATTGGTTATGGTGAATTTAATGAACACGGGCAGGATTCGTGGGTTCATGATCAGAGAAGTATCGATTATATATCCCGCGACGAATGCGGGTATAATTATGCGATACGTGAACCACTTATTCCACTTACTGACCGGGATGAATTTCAGCGAATAATATTAAGGGCTGCTGGGGATGACAATTATCCAGGTATAGATACAAGTGCCCTCCTCAGGGATTTTTTCGTACAAAATACAGCACAACGAGAAGGGTTAAACCTGGATGTAAGGAAGGGAGAAAAAGGCCTTTTATATGTAAATGGAATCTATTGGGGAATTTATGGCTTCCGCGAGAAAGTGAATGACCATGATTTTACGGATTATTACTATAACCAGGGTAAATATGATATCTATTTCCTGATGTTGTGGGGGGGGAGTTGGGCTGAATATGGCGGCCAGGCTGCCTGGAATGATTGGAACGACTTGCACGATTTCATTAAATATAATGATATGAGTGTACAGTCGAATTATGAGTATGTGAAAACACGGCTGGATTATACAAGCTTAGTAGATTATATATTAATTAATTCCTATGTAGTTTGTTCCGACTGGATCAACTGGAATGTAGGTTGGTGGCGGGGAACAAATCCTGAAGGTGGCCACCAGAAATGGGGTTATGTTTTATGGGATGAAGATGCCACTTTTGCGCATTATATTAATTATACTGGCGTTCCGGGCATCAGTCCATATACTTCTCCATGCTACCCTGAAGGATTGACTAGTGATCCGGAAGAACATATTGTTATGCTTAATCATTTATTGGATAACGAAGAGTTCCGGACTTATTATATCAACCGTTATATCGATTTGTATAATACAGCTTTTAACGCCGAAAGAATGATTGGATATCTAAATTCCATCGAAGAAATAATGACACCCGAAATTCCTGATCATGTGGCAAGGTGGGGGGGCTCACTTAGTCAATGGCAATTTAATGTTCAGAAAATTAAAAACTTTATTAGTGCCAGGCATGCTTACCTCCCGGGGGGGCTAAATAGTTGCTACGATCTCGATGGGCCTTATGAAGTAAATTTTGCAATAAGTCCTCCTCAAGCTGGTATTATGAAAATTAATTCATTAACCATGGAAGAATCTTCATGGGGAGGATACTATTTTGGAGGGATTAATACAAAATTAGAAGCTATTGAATCCAGCCCTGACTTTGTTTTTGATCATTGGGAGCTATATAACCATAGTGTTTCTCCATACGATACGCTAAAGCAAGTTACACTTCAGTTTGTTACAGGAGACTTGATTACGGCCGTTTTCCAGCAAGTTAATCTTATAGATTCATTAGTGATAAATGAAATTAATTATAATTCAGACGGAAACTTTGATTCAAAAGACTGGGTAGAGTTTTACAATCCGCAAAGTTATACGATGGATATTTCTGGCTGGGAATTTAAAGATTCAGATGATGCACACGTTTTTGAGTTTCCTCCAAATACAACCATTGAACCTAACGGCTATTTGGTTCTAAGCAGGGATACAGCGACTTTTAGTAGTTTTTACCCAGACGTTGAAAACCTTGTAGGTGATTTGGATTTTGGTCTGAGCAGTAATGGTGAATTGATCCGGCTCTTTGATTCCACAGGGGTAATGATAGATACTGTAAATTATGGAGTGGATACTCCATGGCCACCCGAACCGAACGGAAGCGGTCCTTCATTGGAATTGAAATTCTGGGAATACGACAATGCGCTGCCTGAAAGTTGGGTAGCTTCAAACGGAAATGGAACTCCTGGTGAAATAAATGGATATACCGTAAATATTAATGAATCGGAGATATTGCAACAAGAACTTTCTTTTGTTATTTATCCCAATCCGATGATGGATGAAGCTATTTTGCAAGTAACTTCTGCACAAAAATTGGCTGGCTACACCTTAACTATTTATAACGTACTTGGAAGTAAAGCAAAGGAATATACAAACCTTAAGGGCGATAGAATTATCTTGGATAAAAAAGGCCTTGAAAAAGGAATACATATTTGTATTTTAACTGATAAATATAACCAGGTTCATGGGCAGAAGAAGCTAATTGTAAAATAAACATTCATTTTATTCCCATTCGATAATCCAGAATTGGATTACCTTTGCCCTATTCAAAAAATATTTTTATGAATAAAATTGCTATGCCCAATTATTCAGTAAATGTCAATTCCGAAATTGGTGAACTTGAAGCTGTTATACTTCATACATTAGGAAGTGAAGTAGAAAATATGACCCCGGAAAATGCGGAAAGGGCTCTCTATAGCGACATTTTAAATTTATCGGTAGCGCAAAAAGAGTTTGACCAGCTTTATGGAGTTCTTAATAAGATTACGAAGGTGTTTTTAGTAAAAGAACTTCTGGAAGAAGTGATGAAAAATGATAAAGTCCGAACCGGGCTATTAAGTAACATCTGTACCAATTGCACTGATCCTCACTTAATGGAATACTTGTCAGGTCTTGATAATTTTTCACTTGCAGGAGCAATGATTGAGGGAGTTCCCCTTTCACGTGACAGTTTGAGCCGGTTTTTAAGTGACCAAAGATTTGCCCTGCGTCCCTTGCATAATTTTTTCTTTACCCGTGATGCTTCAGTCAGCATAGGCAAAAGGGTATTAATTTCTAAAATGGCTAACCAGGTAAGGGACAGGGAAGCCATGATCATGGAATCGATTTTTGATTTCTACCAGCCATTTAATACCAGCACATTTTCGGCCAGGCCTTCTGACCCGGATTTTGACAAAGTAAGCATCGAGGGGGGGGATGTGCTGATTGGCAGGGATGATTTGCTTTTAATTGGAATTGGCGCACGAACCAGCCCTCAGGGAGTGGATGTGATTGTGGAGAAACTAAGGGATCAAAAAGCCACACGACATATTATTGTACAGGAGTTACCTACCGGAAGAGAATCATTTATTCATCTCGACATGGTATTTACTTTTTTAAGCAAAAATGAATGTATGGTTTTTGAACCGGTCATTTTGCAACCTAACAGGTTTAAAACCATTCATATTACGATGGATAACGGGAAGGTTAAAATTAAGGAAGAAAAGAATATCCTCGAAACACTTGCAGGGATTGGTTTTGACCTTAAACCGGTATTTTGTGGGGGTACGGATGATTTGTGGCAACAGGAGAGGGAACAATGGCATAGTGGGGCCAATTTTTTCGCTTTTGCTCCGGGTAAAGTTATTGGATACAGCCGAAACCATAGAACATTAGAGGAATTAAATAAAAATGGGTTTGAGATCATACCTGCATCCGATGTAATTGAAGGCAAGGTTCATCCGTATAATTATAAAAAATGTGTTGTGACCATTGAGGGAGCTGAGTTAAGCAGGGGTGGAGGAGGAGCAAGGTGTATGACCATGCCTGTAAGAAGAAAAAAAGTCGATTGGTAAATTAATAAATATAAGGAATAATTCGCCAGGTTTTTTGCATATAAAGAGGATATTCCTCAAATGCTTCTTTGAGTAAATTTTCTTCAAGATTAACTTTTAAATATAGGTTGACTACAAATCCTGAGAACAGCATCAGGTTTAAAAGCGAATAATTTACGTACAGCATAGGCAATAAATACAACAACAAAGACAGGTACATTGGATGTCTCAGGATTTTATATGGCCCCTTTGTGATTAATTGTGAGCCCTTCAACACATTTGGAGCAATATTTAATTTGCTCCCACTCATTGTAATTATTGACCATATCCCGATACTAATTCCTCCAATTTGAATTGCGGCAAGGAAATAATGACCCACAAACCAATCATTAGTACTGAGTATTATCCCAAGTAAGGTAAACTGAATTACTGTAAAGAGTATAACTTTCATACAACGGGTTGGTATCCATACTTGAACAAAACAGTTCAAAGTTAGCAGAATTGTTTTATTCAGGGAATGAACAATAGTAAAATCAATGAGATAAAAATAGAGAAATAAGGGAGAATCATATTAAGCACAAGACCTAATCTTCGTCGTCATCGTCAATGTCATCATCCTCATCAATATCATCCTCATCCTCATCCAGGTCGTCGCCTTCATCTTTCGAATGTTTGGCTGCCTCTATTTCAGCATTGGGATCAGTAAAATCGATGTCTTCCTTATCCAGCGAGGAATAGGATGAATCAATATCTACATCCATATCAATTTTTACCAGGTAGGAGTATTGCTCCGTATCCACGTCTATAGCAAAAAAATAGTCGCCATTAGGCTTTTTAATTTTCCGGATATAATCTTCCCAACCATCAGGATGTTTATCCTCTAGAGCTTCCAGTGCTTCTTCTGGCAGATCTTCAAACTTAATTACTTTTTTTATTTTTTCCATAATTTCAAAAAACCGGGCAAAACTAAAAAATATTTATTACAAATATTTACATAAATAAATTTATTGAGTTACAAATATTGTAATTTTTTTTCGTTTAAAGGTTAAATTTTAAAACATCTATCATTTTTATAAATATTTCACTCAACGGTGCAGTGATTATAACGTCATTTAAATTTATTGGATGGGTGAATTTTAATTGTTTTGCGTGCAATAGCATTTCAGTCATATCCCATCTATCCTTAAATAATTTGTTTTGTTTATTGCAGCCGTGTGGACGATCCCCGATTATGGGGTGGTCAATATGGGCAAAGTGCTTTCTTATCTGGTGCATCCTTCCCGTTTCAGGTTTAACTTCAACCAAAGAATACCTCGAGGTTTGATGATTTAAAAATGGAATATCCACTTCAGTCTGACTTAATGTGTTATACATAGTTACGGATTCCTGCATTTTCCCATCCCCGCGTTTTAAAGGATAATCAATGATATCCTCTGGTTTGGTATAACCACGGACGATGGCCCAATATGTCTTACTTACCTTATTTATCTGGAATTTCTTTTGTAACTCAGCATTAATTTTGCTGGATAACGCAAACAATAAAACACCACTTGTCTTGCGGTCGATCCGATGACAGGGATATACTTTCTGGCCTATTTGATTTCGAAGTAGTTGAAGTGCATATTCATTCGCATCTAAAGCCAATGAACTTTTGTGCACCAACAAACCAGGAGGTTTATTTATTGCAACTAAATATTCATCCTGAAATATAATTTTTAATTCCACCTGAAAATGTAATAAAGTCAGCTGTAAAAATAAGTAACTTAATGCTGATATATTTATTTGTAGCGAAGAATAACTAAAGTGATAAAAAATTTAGCCTAAAAGGGCTACTTTTGCAGGCAAATCTAAAGTAGTAATGAATTATCTTTCAGCTGAACTCCTTTCAAAAACTTATGGTGACAAAACCTTATTTGAGGACTTGTCGTTTGGGTTAAATAAGGGGGTGAAGACCGCATTAATAGCCAATAACGGGGCAGGTAAGTCAACCCTGCTGAAAATTCTGGCAGGCGAGGAGGAGCCAGATTCAGGCCAGGTGGTAATCCGAAAAGGTATCCGGATAGGATTTCTTAAACAGGAACCGGTTTTGGATGCATCCTTAACCATTGATGAATTGATCAAAAGTGCCAATACAGAAGTTTCCCAAATAATATTGAAATATGAGAAGGTGCTTTCCTCTCAATCCAATAAAAATAGCCTTGATTCACAAAAAGAACTGGAAGAAGCCACCCTACTGATGGATCAGCATAATGCGTGGGATTATGAACGACGACTTAAACAATTGCTGGATTTATTCAGAATAACGGATACGCATGTCAAAATTGAACTATTGTCAGGAGGTGAAAGAAAACGCCTGGCACTGGCCATAACTATTTTGGATAATCCTCATATTTTGTTTTTAGATGAGCCCACTAACCATTTGGACATTGAAATGATTGAATGGTTGGAAAAATTCCTTTCTCAGTCTGGTATTACTTTGTTAATGGTAACACACGACCGCTATTTTCTGGACAGGGTGTGTGATCAAATCCTTGAATTGAATAACGGCAGATTATTTGCCCATAACGGGAATTACGAATATTTCCTTCAAAAAAGACAGGAAAGAGAAGAGGGAATGCAGGTTGAAACAGATAAAGCGAGACAACTCATGAAAAAAGAGTTGGAATGGCTGCGAAGAATGCCGAAAGCAAGAACACATAAATCAAAATCCCGGATACAGGCGTTTGACATTATTAAACAAAACGCAGCAGGAAATGCAGCAGAAAAGGAACTGAAGCTTGAAGTAACCGCTTCAAGGCTGGGAGGGAAGATCCTCGAAATTGAAAATATCAGTAAAAGTTATGGAAAAATAAAGATCATTGAAAAATTCAGTCATCTGTTTAAAAAAGGAGAGAGGATAGGAATAATAGGGCCCAATGGTTCGGGTAAAACAAGTTTTTTAAATCTATTGGTGAATATTGAAAAACCCGATAAAGGAAATATTGAAGTTGGACAAACTGTGGTAATGGGCTATTACCAGCAATCCGGGATGCAACTTGACGAAGATAAAACGGTAATTGAAGTCGCAAAAGACATAGCAGAAGTAGTAAAAATGGGAAATGGGCAAACGATTTCTGCAAGTAAATTCCTGGAACATTTTTTATTTTCACCTGAAGTGCAGTATAAGCCTGTTTCAAAATTAAGTGGTGGGGAGAAAAGACGCCTAAACCTCTTAACCGTTTTAATTCATAACCCGAACTTCCTTATTCTTGATGAGCCCACCAACGACCTTGATCTGCTTGTTTTAAACCGACTTGAAGAATTTCTTATGAATTTTTCCGGATGTTTGCTAATCGTGTCGCACGATAGATATTTTCTTGATAAATTAACCGATCACTTGTTTATTTTTGAAGGGGAGGGGCAAATAAAAGATTATTATGGCCCCTATTCAAAATATTTTATTGAAAAGGAAAAGAAGGCAGTTACACCTGAAAAACAAACAACGACTAAACCTGCTGCTCCTAAACCCTCACTAAAAACCAAATTAAGTTTTAATGAAAAACGTGAATACGAAAAACTGGAAAAGGAAATAGAAATCCTGGAACAGGAAAAAAATGAATTGGAAGAGCAAATAGGAAAGGGGGACAATGGATATGAGAAACTCACTTTGATTTCTCATCGCATCTCAGAAATATTAAAACTTATTGATCAAAAAACTGATAGGTGGATGGAATTGGATGAGTATGTATAGGATGTTTTTTCTGCATTGGGTATGCAAAGAAATAATACTTTGAATCCGTAAAATATAATCCTGTTTTCTGTATAGAACCTGACATAATAGAGTATCTTTGTAGCAGGCCCTCGAATAACTATTTATATAAGTAAAATGGTTAAGATTCAAAAAGAATTGTATTATATTTTCCTTGCAGCATTAATTACTTCAGGCATTTATGCTCAGGATCGGAATAAAATAGATAGCCTGCTGTCGGTTATTGAAAACACCAAAGATTACGCAGTTAAAATTACAAGCTACCTCGAGCTTTCCGACATATATAAATCCAATGCCCCTGATACTTGCTTGAATTTTGCCAGGAAGGCATTGAAATTAGCATATGAATATAATGTCAGGGATAAAATTGCGAAGTCTTATCTTACTATAGGCTATGTGGCTCATCACAAAGGAGAATTTGATTCGGCCTTATTCTATTATAATCAATCTTTAGAAATTTATCTTGAATTGAATGATAATACTGGCATTACTGATACATATAATAACATTGGGGTAGTTTACGGTGTACAGGGGGTGTACAATAAAACGCTTGAGTACTTTATAAAAGCTCTAGAAATAGATGAAAAATATGGAGATACTGCCGGATTATCAGCACGCTACAATAACATAGGAATAGTATATAAAGTGATGGGGCAATATGATGATGCTATTGATTATTTCACTAAATCGTTTGAACTGCATAAAAAACTTGGCGATAGCCATGGGATGTCAGCTTGTCTGAGTAATATTGGGGAGTTATTAATTCAAATCGGTTCATACGAAGAAGCGGTAGAAAACCTTATGGAAGGCCTGTCACTAGTGGATGAAAGCGATAAAAATGGCCAGGCAATCTATTATTCTAATTTAGGCGGGGCTTACCAACGGATGGGAAAAACCAGCGAAGCCATTGAGTATTTGAATAAATCTCTGCAATTAAACAAATCTTTAGGAAATAAAAACGGGATATGTTCGATTCATAGCAGTATCGCTAAATTACATTTAAAATTAAAAAACTATGAGGCTGCTATTAATGAAGGGCTTAAAGAACTTGCTCTCAGTAAAGAAATTGGGGTTCTTCCTTTTCAGCTATCTGCTTATAAAACTATTTCTACCGCCTATGATAGCCTTGCGGATTATGCTGAGGCCTTAAGGTATTTTAGGTTGTATAAACAAATGAACGATAGCATATTTAACAAGGAGAAGACTATTCAGATAGCAGAGATTCAATCAAAATATGAATCCATTAAAAAAGATAAGGAAAATGAGCTGCTGCGAATGGACAATAAAATAAATAAACTTGCCATAACTAAAGAAACAAGCCTTCGCAATTATGTGATAGCATTTGCCTTATTGGTAATTATTTTAGCCGGAATTATACTTAACCGCTACCAGATTAAAAAAAGAGCGAATCTTCTACTTACGGAAAAAAATGATTTAATAACAGAACAAAAGGAGCAACTCGCTGAAATGCTGTCAAAAATACAGGAGGTAAATAGCGAGCTTGAAAATCACAAAAACAACCTTGAGATTAAGATTGCAGAAAGGGTTCAGGAACTAGAAGAAAAGAATAAGGAACTCCAAGATTATAATAAATTGTTTATCGGGAGAGAATTCCGGATTAAGGAACTCCGTGACAGAGTGAAAGAACTTGAAATGCTAGTGAAAAAAAAATAAATTGATAGTACATCTCAAAAATTCTTTCCGGATTAATTGGTTTATCTTTTATCTTTATCAAAAAAAATATTATGTATCAAACAGTTTTTACACTGGCAACCGTGCGGAAGTTTGCTGTTACGGTTTTTCTGATTGGGTTATTAATCAATTTGTACGGACAGAAGGAAAACAATAATGTAAAACGGGTATCTGTTCCGATAATGGAATATCCTGAAGGTGAATATACAGTTGAGCTGAATAAAATAAGAAAAACTTCTCCGGCTTATAGTTTTAAAACACCTTATTTTACAACTGTTCAGGTTAATGTGGATGAAAATGGGGATAATATTTTAGGGGATGCTGCAAATGAGCCATCCATTGCATTCGATCCAACCAATCCTGACAGGATGGTAATAGGGTGGAGGCAGTTTGATAATGTGAACAATAGCTTCAGACAAGCCGGTTTTGGCTATACTTCTGATGGGGGTGAAACATGGACCTTTACCGGGTCGATAAATCCCGGGATTTTTCGTTCCGACCCGGTACTTGACTCAGATGCAGAAGGAAATTTCTTTTACAATAGCCTGACTGTTCAAAATGATGACTATTGGTGCGATGTATATAAATCAGAAAATGGAGGCCAATCATGGGATAATGGCACCTTCGCCCAGGGCGGTGATAAACAGTGGATGTCAATTGATAAAACCGGCGGACCCGGATCAGGAAATATCTACCATTTTTGGTCAACGGCAAGTATTTGCGATCCTGACTTTTTCACCCGCTCGGCCAATAGCGGGGCGAGTTTCGAGGATTGTATAAGCATACCAGGTGGGCCGTATTGGGGAACAACAGCTGTAGGCCCTGAAGGGGAGCTTTATGTATGTGGCAAGCGGTGGAATGATTTTATGCTGGCGAAATCATCTAATGCACAATTTGGAGGGGAAGAGATAACCTGGGATTTTAACTATTCTGTGGTAGAACTGGATGGAGATATAGTCGGATTTGGAGGTTATAATTGTCCCAATCCTAATGGCTTGCTTGGACAAACCATAATTGCGGTTGATTCTTCGGGAGGACCCACTCATGGCAATGTATACATTCTTTGCTCTGTGGAAAGATATTCAATTAATGATCCTTTGGATGTGATGTTCACCAGGAGTGAGGATGGCGGTTTGAACTGGTCATCACCAGTGCGGGTGAATGATGACTTTACCAACAATACTTATCAATGGTTTGGCACCATGTCGGTGGCTCCGGATGGCCGGATTGATGTAGTTTGGCTGGACACAAGAGAAAACCCCGGTCAACTGTATTCTGTTCTCTATTATGCCTATTCACATGATGCCGGGAACACCTGGAGTGAAAATTTACCTTTAAGCGAATCTTTTGATCCTCATATAGGTTGGCCTCAACAAGATAAAATGGGTGATTATTTTGATATGGTTTCCAATGAAACAGGTGTGCATCTTGCATGGGCCAATACCTTTAACGGAGAAGAAGACGTGTATTACGGCAGGATCTACCCTGAATTTACGGGAGCTTACGAAGTTTCAGCCAATAATAGTGTAAGTAGTTTGCAAAATTACCCTAACCCCTTTATGGGCAAAACTTATATTCGTTATTATTTATCAGAAAAATATCCTGTTAAAATACATGTTCACGATGTATCAGGCAGGTTAATCGCTCAGCTTGTTAACCAAACACAGAATGAAGGATTTCATAACACCGTTTTTGATGCAACTGGATTGCAAGCAGGAGTCTATTTTTACACTTTGCAGGCCGGACTTTACTCCGAAACCAAAAAATTAACTGTAATTGAGTAAAATTTTGTCTGTGTATCATAATTCCTGTACCTAGGATGAATAGGTTATTTTAACCTGTTTGAATGGCCTATTTTCTTGGGAATAAATCCCTTGATAAAATATTAATGTGGACATAAAGTTTTATTTGTATACCTTTGCCGCGAATTTAAATTCAATAACATATTATAAAACAAAAAATGAAAACAGGTAAAGTGAAATTTTTTAATGATTCCAAAGGTTTTGGATTTATTACTGATGACGAAACAGGCAAAGATTATTTTGTGCATGTTTCAGGTTTAATTGATGAAATCAGAGATGAAGATGAAGTAACATATGACCTCAAAGAGGGAAAAAAAGGCTTAAACGCAGTTGACGTTAAATTAGCTTAATACTTTATTATTTTTTCAAGATTTATGAAAGCCCGGTTTCCGGGCTTTTTTTATGGAATGAAATTGACTTCAATAATGACAGTTTTCAGGATCCTTATTCGGGATCGTTTGCACTGCTATCATCAGCAACATCATCTTCTTCATCGTCATCATCTTCTTTAGAGGATTTTAGGTGATCTTTTTCAATCAGGCTATCCTCCAATTTTTCTACATCACTCTTTGTATCTACTTTAATGTCCACTTTTACAAGGTAGGATACTGTATCGGTATCTACATTAATCGCGTAGAAGTATTCACCATTGGGTTTGGTAATCTTTCGCACATGATCGCGCCATCCGTCAGGGTATTTTTGCAACAACTTTTGAAATGCTTCAGCAGGTAGGTCGCTGAACTTAATTACTTTATTGATCTTATTCATTTCTTTATTTAAAAGTGCAATTTTAAATTAAAAATTGATAAAAAAATCAATTTTTTAAAAAATATTTCATGGTCTGAAAAACCTCTAAATCCACAAGGATAAAATATCTCCCTTAACAAAATTTCAACCCTAAAGTTCAATAGGCTCAAGCCTTATATAAAAGCTACTTGTTTTAAGTATATTACGTATTTTTGCCGGCTAATCAGGTTGTTTATGAAATTTGATCAGTATCGTATCGCTGAGGGTATTAAAACAAGCATTTCAAAATTAGGATTTAAAAAGCCGACGGATATTCAGTTTAAGTCCATTCCACCCATTTTAAAAGGGGAAGACGTATTGGCAATAGCGCAAACTGGTACCGGGAAAACAGCAGCTTTTGCCATTCCTGTTCTGCATATTTTGCAGGAGAATAAAATCAAAGGCCGTCCTGATGGTGTGAAGTGCCTGGTGATGGCACCTACGCATGAACTGGCACAACAAATTGAATATGTATTTAAATCCCTGGGAAGGCATACGAGGATCACTACTTTTTGCATTCATGGTGGGGTTGACCAGGAGCCTCAGATAAAGCAACTTAATAGTGGAGTAGATGTATTGATAGCCACACCCGGACGAATGTTTGATTTGGTGAGCCAGGGAGCACTCAGCCTTAAACGGGTGGAAATCCTGATACTTGACGAAGCTGACCACATGCTTGACCTTGGCTTTATTAAGGATATCCGCGATTTAATGAAACATTTGCCGAGGAAACGCCAAACACTTTTCTTTTCTGCAACCATCGATGATAAAATAAAGGATCTGGCTTATTCGCTAGTGATCAATCCCATCCGCATACAAATTTCACCGAAAGACCCGGTAGCCAAAAATATTGATCATGCCGTTGCTTTTGTGGAAATGGATGATAAACGCTTTTTCCTTGAATCTTTATTGAAAAGTAGTCCGGATAAAAAAATCCTTGTTTTTGTAAGAACAAAGGTACGGGCCGAGCGGGTGAAAAAGGCAATGGAGCGGGTTCAGCTGATCTCTGACACCATTCACAGCGATAAATTGCAGGTGGAACGGGAACGAACCATGCATAACTTCAGAAATGGAGATTTAAAAGTTTTAATTGCTACCGATATAAGTGCAAGAGGCATTGATATTCCTAATGTAGAGTTTGTGGTCAACTATGATCTGCCTGAAACTTCTGAAAATTATGTACACCGTGTTGGCCGGACAGGCAGAGGTAATCAGAAAGGCCAGGCTGTTTCATTTTGCAGTGAGGAGGAAAAAGAGATGCTGGAGCAGATTGAAAATAATCTTGGGAAGCCAATCCAGAAAATGAAAATCACCAAAAAAGATTACCAGATTACACTCGACCTTTCAGAAGAAAAAGTAAATGACTGGCGAACTTTAATGGACGAAGCCGAAGACCATCATCCAAAAAACAAAAAAGCTGCCACCAGGCGCAAAAAGAAAAAGAAGAAATCCTGATTGTAATTGTGATCTTTGAAGGTATTGTAATTAATAAAATAGAAAAACAAAAGTCCCATAATGTATTGCATTATGTTAATATAGTTTTGGTATAAATTCTGCGTTCCCCTCAAATTTTGGCTTTCTGCGAGGGGAGGGGGAAAGCAGAATTTACCTCAATTATATTAGTGCGCTGGCCAAAAAAAGTTTTATTCTTTCTTTCTCTACCAAGTGAACGGAACACTTATTTTGCGAAGTGAAATGGAGCAGAATGTGTGAGGAGTGGATGGAAATAAATTCTACCATTTTATATCTCAAAAAACAAGATAAAATTATATCTTTACAGAATTCCAATTTTTTATATTATGAATCGCATTAAAGAAGTTCTTGACGAAAAGGGAATTAAGCAAGTTTGGCTCGCTGAAAAGCTAGGGAAGAGTTATAACATGGTCAATTCTTATATACAAAATAGAAGTCAACCAAGAATAGAAGTTCTTAATCAAATTGCAAATCTATTGGATGTTGATGTAAAAGATTTGTTAGTATCAAACAAATTGAATCTTAACAATAAAGATTAAAATAAATGACAAAGATTCCTTTTAAAGTATCAGCAAGAGCTGCTAGATTAATCGGCAGAGAAAATGTTGCAAATGCAGAAGGCGCTGTCATTGAATTAGTGAAAAATGGGTATGATGCAGATGCAAACATATCAATTATCTTATTTGACAATAAATATTATAAAACTCCTGATGAACTAAAAATAAGTGAATACAAAGAGTTACGTTCAATTGCAAAAGTTGAAGACTTTGCATTGCTTGCGAGTTGTTATTTAAATCAGGGAGAAGGTAAATATATTTTACAAGATAATATTGATGCTACCCAGCGTGAATTTTTAGATTCATTTTTTCATAATCTCTGTACCATTTATATAATGGATAGCGGACATGGTATGACAGTGGATGTTATACAAAACCATTGGATGATTATTGGTACAGATATAAAAGAAACTAATTATAAAAGTGATTTTGGAAGAATAAAAACTGGGGCTAAAGGAATAGGAAGGTTTGCACTTGATAGGTTAGGGGATGAGTGCGAAATGCTTACAAAAACAGTTTACGGAGAATATTGTGTTATAAGTAGTAGAAAAGAAAAAAATGTTGAGGCAAATCGGTGGAGAGTAAAATGGAGCTCATTTGAAGGAAAGCAAAAGTCTATTGATCAAGTAAATGCTGATTTAGAATTAATCAAAGATGTTGATATTACTAAAGAAGTAAAGAAACTAATACGCTTTTTTCCTGATTTTGATAAAATCTTAAAGAGATTCCAATACAATTCTGGAACTATATTAAAAATAAGTGGATTACGAGACAAATGGAATGATAATTCAATAGAAAAGATTTTTGCAAGTCTTGAGTATTTAATTCCACCTAAAGAGGATGATTCATATAGTATTTATCTTTTAAGTACGTTGACTCCAAATAAATACGGAAAAATTGACCCCCCCTCAATAGATCAGTTCGATTATCATCTAAATGCAAAATATTTAAATAATAATCCAATTGAAATTACTATAACTCGCAATGAGCTTCTATACAAGAACATTGATCCTGAAGTATTTCAAGTAAAAAGAATGAATGTGGATCAATTTAGTCCAAAAACTTTTATTGATGGTTCTTATACTTATACTAAAACAATTGAAGAACTGGTTCCTGGTTTATCTGATTCTTTTAAAAAATTCATCATACCCAAAATAGGAACTTTTGAATTTGATTTTTATTTTGGAAAAATGGGCTCTGGACCTGCAGAAAGAGGTACTAGCAAATTTCCGTATAAAGGATTTGATTTAAGTTTTAGAAAAATCTGGTTCAAACGATTTGGAGGTATTAAAATCTATAGAGATGGATTTAGAGTTAGACCATATGGTGAACCTGATGGAAATGCCTTTGATTGGCTTGGTTTAGGACAACTGAGTTCTCAAAGCCCTACTGTTACAAAATCTGGTTATCATGTTCGACCTAATCAGGTATATGGAATCATCAATATCTCACGTATTGAAAACGTAAATTTTAGTGATCGCTCAAGTAGAGAGGGTATTCAAGAAAATCCTGTGTTTAATTTCTTTAAACAGCTTATAATAAGCCTAATTGCAGAATTCGAACGTGATAGGAATATTGTAATGATGTCCATAAAGGAAGTTTTTGAGAAAAAGGACAAGGAGGAATTCCTGGAAAAGGAATCAGATAATATTATTAAAAAGGCAAAATTATCTGAACCTACAAATGAATGTGAGGAAGAGAGAAAAGTTTTATCAGAAGCAGTTGAATACTACAAAGAAAGGATTGCTTCATTTGAAGATGAACAAATGCTTCTTCGAGTACTAGCTAGTACTGGATTGATTATAACCTCATTTGCACATGAATTAAAAAATTTAACTGATAGAATAGTTCCAAGAACTGACACTTTTAGGGATATATTAAATCAAGTTATTGATAAGACTAAACTTAATCAACTGCAGGATTTTGAAAACCCATTTATAATGCTAGATGATTTTAGAAATCAAGATACTAGACTTAGTAACTGGCTGGGATTTTCGTTATCTGCAGTAAGAAGAGACAAAAGAAAACTTAAAAAGATTGAGGTTATCAGTTACATAGCTGAATTAGTAAGATTATGGCATACAATACTGGAAAGTAGAGGAATAGAGTTAATTATTAAACATAATATCTATAATGAATTGTATATTGAAGGTAATCCGATAGATTTTGATGCAATATTTAATAATTTGATTACAAACTCAATTGATGCTTTTAAACGAAAAAAGAAACATGGCGCTACAGAAAGAAAAATATTTGTTACGTTCTGGCTAGAAGATGATGTTATTATCACTTATGCAGATAGTGGTCCTGGATTAGATGATGAAATAACTGATCCATATTGGATAATCGAACCATTTAACACAACAAAACGAAATGATGATGGAGAAATTACAGGTACAGGGCTTGGGATGTATATCGTCAAACATGTATTGGACCAATATGATGCAGAACTGAAAATTTTCGACCAACGTCCTGGTTTTAAAATAGAATTAATAATCCCTTCATTTAGAAAACATGAGCAAATTTAGAGTAGCATACATTGATGAAGTTGAAGAAGATATCAGACAGTTTCAAAGGTTCGCTAGTGACACATTTGATATAATACCTTTTCTACCTGTTCCAGATTTAGATGAGATGGTAAATACGATTTTGGAAAGTCATGTTCAAGCAATTGTAGTGGATCATAACCTAATAGAATTTGACAAAACAAATTCTATTAACTATCAGGGAAATGAATTAATTGATAAAATCAATGAGGTTATGCTTGACTTTCCTGTTTTTGTTTTAACATCGTATGACGAAGATGCAATTGATAATAACGATGATCCTAAAATTGTTAAAGAAAAAAAAATCATGTCAGCTACAAAAGAACAAGCTGAAATTTATGATCAAGGCTTGAAATTTAAGCGGTTGGTAGTAAAAGAAATAGAAAAACATATAAGGAAAATTGAAGCGAAAGAAACTCGACTATTAGAACTTTTAGAAATTAGTAAATCGAGAAAATTAACTGAACCTGAGGAAGAAGAAGTAATTAGACTTGATAATTTCATTGAAAGTTCATTAAATAAAAAAAGTCAAGTACCAAGTGATCTTAAAACAATTTCCAATAGTGAACGATTAGAAGAATTGCTCACGAAAGTTGACAAACTATTAAGTAAATTTGAAGATGAATATGGAGTTTAGAAGTCAAGATCAGCCAAAAAGGACATATTCTGGTCCTAAACTTTCACCATATAGGAAATATAAAACACAATTAAGGAAAGATTTTAATAAACGATGTGGATACACCGATTGTCCAGATTTTTGGTTTGGGGGTGTTTCCACATTTCATATTGATCATTTCGCACCTAAGTCAAAATTCCCAGAGTTAGAAGAAGAATACTCAAATTTAGTTTATTCTTGCTCCTATGTTAATAGAGCTAAAAGTGATGACTGGATTTCAAATGATAAGAATATAGCGATTGATAATGGAAAAGGATATTTTGATCCATGTAAAGAAGATTACAATAATCATTTTAAACGAGATTCTCTTGGTCAAATTATAACGAAAACAGATTCTCCTGTTGCAGAATATATGCATAGAAAATTAAAATTATACTTAAAACGTTATTCAATAATTTGGACTTTAGACCAAATAAGATCACGGATGGACAGGCTCAGAGACAAAATTGAGCATCCCACTTATAGTAAAGATAAGCAGGAACTGAAAAATGCAATGAGTGAATTAGCAATTGAATTTTTAAAATATCTAGATTATTTAGAGGCAGAAAGGTAATGACAGAAAAAAAAATAAATGGTTCATATTATACTCCTTCCATATTATCAGATTTTTTGATAAAGCATATTTTTGAAAAGTATATTAGGATAAATGAAATAGACCTACTAGAGCCTAGTTGTGGCGATGGTCAATTTATTTCTTCATTAGAATCATATTTAACTTTTGCTAATGATAGAAATCCAAATATAAAATTATCACTTGTTGAGTTAAATGGTGCAGAATTAAATAAAGCTATTCAAATAGCTAACAAATTAATTAATACTAAAATATCAATTTATAATGAAGATTTTCTTGAATTTATATTACGAGAAAAAGATAATCAGAAATACTCATTAATAATTGGAAATCCGCCATATATTAAGAAGGAATCGCTTAAAAAAGATCAAATTGAACGTTGCGAAGTAATTCGTCAAAAATCTAATGAATCTTCAAACATTATTTATCCAAAAAGGAGTATTAAAAACATATGGCCAGCCTTCGTTGAAGGTACTATTAATAAATTGAACAAAAATGGTATTCTGTGTTTTGTTCTACCGTCCGAATTATTACAAGTAAACTATACTCAAGATTTAAGAAACTTACTATTATCTGAATTTGATCGAATTGAAATATTTGCTTTCAACGAACTAATTTTTGAAGGAATACAGCAAGATGTAATAGCATTAATAGGTGTTAAAGGTCTTCCGAGAGAAGAACATGGAGTTTCTTTTTATCAAGTAGAAAAATTGGAGGATTTGAAAGAACCAAAATTTACTGAAAAATACAGCAATATTCATCGAAAATCTTTGAATAAATGGACCAATTATCTCTTAACAGATGAGGAATTAGATTTTATTGACGCAACCAAAGAAAATTTCCATTCAATTAAGTATCATTGTAAAAAGGTTGAAGCAGGTATTGTGACTGCTGCAAATGAATATTTTATTTTAAATCAGAAGAATGTAATCACTAATAAATTGAACAGGCTAAAAAAAGTTGTAAAACCAATTCTACCAAAAGGTTCTGTTATATCAGATACAATTTATTTCGATGAAATGGATTTTGAACGAATAAAATTATCAAATGAAAGAGTAAATTTTATTTCTTTCCCTAATGTATCCAAAAATAAATTAGGTAAAATCGCAAATTCTTATATTGATAGTGGGGAAATACTTGAGAAGGAGGGTGGTCCAGAATACCAAAGTCGGTATAAAATGAAGAAACGGACTAATTGGTATTCAGTACCTAATATATGGAAGTCAGAGGGACTATTTATTAAAAGATCACATCTTTATCCAAAAATTTTCGTGAATAATTCAAATGCACTGGCAACTGATTCATTTTATCGTATTATAGTTAATGATGAATTCGATATTAAGAAACTGATTTTTTCATTCTATAACTCACTAACACTTTTATTGGCTGAATTGGAAGGACGATTTTATGGTGGAGGTGTTCTAGAATTAACTCCAAATGAATTCAAAAATTTAAGAATACCTTATAATGAAAATATTTCTGAGAAGATGTTTTATACTCTAGAAGGTATGTTTAGGAGCAAAATCTCAATTGAAAATATTCTTAATTATACCGATCCTATTTTATTAAGTAATCTCAGTAATGAAAAGATTCTAAATTTTAGAAGTATCCGTAATAGATTATTGAATAGAAGACTGAAGGTTAAAATAGAGATTGAAGATATCAGAAACATTGCGATAAACAATGAAGTTTACTACTCCCAATTGTTAGGACAACTCAAAAGTAATTATTAATTGTTATGATGCCTTTTTTCTCTGATGGTATTTCTGATCCGGTTGCATCTTTCCGATTTCAGTATGTCTTCTTTTTTCATTGTAAAACTGAATGT
>JAIOZL010000048.1 GCA_021740645.1 Bacteroidales bacterium | reverse complement strand
TTCGGATAAGTATATTTTGCAATCTTCGTCCGTTTTAAAGCGTTCAGCAAACTGTATGAGATTTTGACCTCTGAATATTTCCATATTTCTGTTGATTTTCAGGATGCTAAGATATGAAATTAAATGATGACCTCTATAATATTATTGTGCCGCAGGATTTGGGTGAGCAATTTTTTTCGATGCTTCAGCAAAATTAAAAGGCTTGTAAAATGGATTTTCCTTATTATGACATCCTTCACAAGTTTTTTGATCTGGCACGATCATACCGCTGGCTATTGCTTTTTCACGATTTTGCATGATTGTTTTTGATTTATAAACACTGCCAGGTCCGTGACATGATTCACATGAAACACCTTCAGTAATTTTAATCCCTAAATTTACACTTTCGTCAATGCTTCCAAAAGTAGAATGGCATTTAACACATTTTGCATCAGTGGTTGGATCAGCAATCCCATTTTCTTTTGCATATTTCATTGATTTTTCATTGCTTAGTGATTTCATTGCATTTGCATGTGGTCCGTCTGACCAGATTTTATATTGCTCACCTGTTGCTGGTTTATTATGGCACATTTTACATTTAGCTGCTCCAATATATTCAAAGTCCTGTGCAGTTAATGAACTTCCTGCAAAAAAAACCAGGCAAAGAGCTAATACAAGATTTTTAGTTATCATAACATTTTAGATTTAAATTAATACTCATTTTTATCTGGTAAAAAAATTTCACTATAAAATTAAAATTATTTAACAAAAGTACGCTTTATTTGATCCATTAAACGATAACCAGTGGTTTTTCATTTTTCTGTATTGTTCAATAATTAAGCCAAACCCAAATTTATTAAAAGGTAAAACTTGCAGAGAATTGCTCAACTTATCGAATTATAGGGTATGTGAATCAAAAAGATGTCAGAACAATTAATCCCAAATGAATTAGTGGTACAATGATACGAATTAATAAATTATTCCTGTAGACTCAAAAATTGATAAATATCAGGTTTAGGTTATCATTAATCAATCATTATCCGGCAAAATATCATGAAGTCCCTTATAGATATGTTTGAATTAAAGTTGCATTTTTGTAAGTACTGTGAAACTCAGTCAAAATGAGTTTATTTGTCTGGCTTCAGTAATGAACATGATGAATAATTTGCCCATTTTAGAATCTATATAAATTAATTAATAGATATGTTTTTAACATTTCAATTACGTAACTTCGACATTTCTACTTAACATCTGCATACATGGAAACAAAAATAATAAGCTACCGAAAAATATTTAATTTTCTCTATCTGGGCATTCTGGTTTTAATTTCAGGTATTGCTTATAGCCAGTCGAATGATGACTGTATGATGTGTCATGAAGACCCTGAACTTACCACTGAAAGACAAGGGAGAACGATTTCTGTGTATGTTAATTTAAGCATCTTTCAGAATTCAGTGCATAAGGATGTGGATTGCGTTTTATGCCATGCGGAAGCTGATGTGGAGGACTTTCCCCATAATGAAGTGCTTGCACCTGTTATCTGTGGCGATTGCCATGACGAGGCTCAAATAATGTTTGATAAAGGGATACATGGTCAGGCGTTGAAGTTAAATGCTCTGTATGCACCTGATTGCAAAGAATGCCATGGAGGGCATAACGTATTGTCCAGCAAGTCACCCAAATCAAGGACCTATAAAATGAACATACCGGTCTTATGTGGGAAGTGTCATCGCGAAGGGGCGCCTGTAGCAAGAACTTATAATATTACTGAGCATAATATTTTAGAGAATTACAGCCAAAGTATACACGGTGAGGGTTTATTCAAAAAAGGCCTAATTGTATCTGCCACATGTAATGATTGTCATGGAAATCATCTTGTTCTTCCACATACAAGTCCAAACTCATCTATTTCAGTTAAAAATATTGCTTCAACTTGTATGAAATGTCATGCTGAAATTGAAGAAGTTCATACAAAAATTATAAAAAAAGAACTCTGGGAAAAGGAACCCGGAGCAATACCTGCCTGTACTGATTGCCACCCACCTCACAAAGTAAATGCACAAAACATTGTCAACACCATATCTGACAAATCCTGCTTAAAATGTCATGAAAAAGAGAATGTACATAAAGTCGTCAATGATACGATTATTTCATTGTTGGTAAACCCTGAGGATCTTAACAACTCCGTTCACCGGAATATTACATGTGTAAAATGCCATTCAGATGTGTCTACCAATTTGAAAAGACCATGTGAAACAGCCCTAAAAGTGGATTGTTCCAATTGCCACGCCGAAGTTTCAAATGTATATAATTCAAGTGGCCACGGCCAGGCCTATTTCAGAAAAGAAACAAATGCCCCCTATTGCACTGATTGTCATGGGACACATATTGTAAAAACACGCTATGACGATACTTCTCCCACATACCGGACTGAGATTCCCAGGCTTTGCGGCGAATGTCACAGGACGGACGGAAAAGCTGTACAAATGACTGAATTAAAGGAAATTAATGCCTTCTTCGATTATTCCCAAAGCATGCACGGTAAAGGATTGACAGAAAAGGGCTTACTCCCTAGTGCTGTTTGCACAGATTGTCATACCACACATTATGTCCTTAAAGAATCTGATGAAAATTCTTCCGTCAACCCTAAAAATATACCTGCTACTTGTGCCACCTGCCATAAAGGTATCTACGATGATTACATTAAAAGTGATCATGCTATTACAAAGGATGATCATCGCAAAAAATACCCTACATGTACCGATTGCCATACTGCGCATTTCATTTCGGATATCAGTGAAGATAAATTCATGAATGAAGTTACCCATCAGTGTGGTAATTGTCATGAAGACCTGGCCGAAACATATATGGAGACCTACCATGGAAAAGCATATCAATTGGGTTATGAAAAATCAGCAAGGTGTTCTGATTGTCATGGTGCACACAGAATTTATAATGCCAATAATCCATTGTCCTCTGTAGGAAGTAAAAACATTGTGGAAACATGTAAAAAATGTCATCCCGATGCCAATGTAAGATTTACTGGATATTTAACCCATGCTACACATCATAATAAAGCGAAATACCCAATATTGTATTACGCTTTCTGGGGAATGACATTCCTTCTAATTGGTGTATTTGGATTTTTTGGAGTCCACCTGCTAATGTGGTTACCAAGATCTATACAAGGATTGAAAAAAAGGAAATTACGTCGCGAATCAGCAGACAGCAAATATCACATTCAACGATTCACGAGAAGTCAAAGGTTAACCCATATTTTTGTCATCCTGAGTTTCCTTATGTTGGCCCTTACAGGAATGATGCTGAAATTTGCCGGAATGCCCTGGGCAAACTGGCTATCCAAAATATTAGGTGGAGTTAATGTAGCTGGCAATATACATCGCTTTGCTGCGATTATCACTTTCGGGTATTTCATTTTTCACCTTGGCTCCCTGATCCGTTTAAAGATCAAAAGACATATTCCTTTCAAAAGATTTGTTTTTGGCCCCAACTCATTAATGTTTTCAATGCAGGATTTAAGGGATTTTTGGGGAACCATCAAATGGTTTGTGGGTTTAGGGCCTCGTCCTAACTATGGCCGATGGACCTATTGGGAAAAGTTTGACTATATGGCGGTATTCTGGGGTGTTGCTGTAATTGGATTCTCAGGATTGATCCTTTGGTTTCCTGAACAATTCACACAAATTTTCCCGGGTTGGTTGATTAATGTGGCGATGATCATTCATTCCGATGAAGCTCTACTTGCGGTTGGATTTATTTTCACTGTACACTTTTTTAATACCCATCTCAGGCCCGATGCTTTTCCGATGGATACAGTAATTTTTACGGGTACTGTTCCTTTTGAGGAATACAAACACGACAGGCCCCGTGAATATGAACTTCTAAAACAATCAGGCCGACTAAAAAAGGTTTTAATTAAAAGAGAACGCAGGCCTAAATGGGAAAAAACCGTGAAAATATTTGGTTATACGTTTCTCTTAATTGGTTTAACCATGGTTGTTCTGATTATCTATTCCATGCTATTTGGATACAATTAAACGACGATAAACAATTCATATCCCATAACTTTATAACCTTTTTAGATTTGGGTTGTTCTTTTTATTCATCAAAGGAATTTGAATTATTAATTTGAAAATATGGATAAAGAAAAAAAACGCCAACGATATTTAAGGATATATGCTCAACTTGAAGCATTGCTCAACGAGAATACTGATCAGCTAGCGGCCATGTCAACTATTAATGCCGTTCTTTACCATAAATTCGATTATTATTTTTGGGTCGGTTTTTATATACTGAAAAATGGTGAGCTGATCGTTGGCCCATACCAGGGTCCGGTTGCATGTATTAAACTCAAAATAAATACCGGCGTATGCTGGGCTGCAATAAACCAAAAAGAAACACTTGTGGTTCCAGATGTACACCAGTTCCCGGGACATATTGCCTGCGATTCCAGGTCAAATTCAGAGATTGTAGTTCCTTTGAAGAATAAGCAAAGCGATATTATTGGTGTTCTTGATATCGACAGCAAAGACCTGAATTCCTTTGATGAGGAGGATAAATTTGGGCTGGAAAAAATTCTCAGCTTAATTTAAATGATATCATTCTTAGTTTAACTAAAACCGCTGTCGTAAACTTACATACAATCGATTGTAGGCATTAACATCTTCAAATGTTCCTTCATAATTGATCCCCATCGACAGTTTTTTATACACTTTCCAGGTCACATTGAATTCGGCTGTATTTTGGGATAACTTATACTCTGATAAATAATAGGTATAGTCAATATACCTGAAATTAATTCCCGCAAATAGTACTCCCGGAATGATATCTTTAGTCAAACCTGCACTGTATATTTTTCCATTTAGATAGCCACTTTCAAGGATTGTAGCTGAAACTGTGGCACTGGCTTTGATACCAGGCACCTGGCTATATGTCACATAAGTATAAACATTTCTAGAAGGTCTTGAATCATTTTTTTGAAAACGGTAACCAACCTTTGCACCTATGGAAAGAAACTTCATGGGGCGGTAATTTACTTGCAACCTTGTTCCGTTCAACACTTCAGAATCTACTAACTGGTCAATAAATGATTTATAGGTTTCATAATAAATGATATTTTTTCTGGCACTATAGGAAGCTGTCACTGAAAGTTGTTTAATAATTCGGTATCTGAGCGAAACATATAAATTTGTTAAATTTAAAGTAGCCTGTGGGTTATTATTAATGTTTTTAAACAATTCCAGTTCGGCTGATCCAAATAAAAATAAATTCTTTAACAGCGAATTTGTATGTTGGAAATAAGCAAATCGCCTGTCGGTTTTACCTCCATTATCCTGCTCAATTAATGCCAATGAGTTTTGCATATTTCCCTTTTCATTGGTATGTTCATGTCCGAAATAAGCGCCATACTGTAATAATTTTGTATTGAAACCGTAATCATAATAATCAGGTCGTGACCCCACAATTGCTCCCACATAAAATGATTTAAACTTTTGTTCGAATTGAATCCCATCGTTTGCCCCTAAACTTGAAACTCTCGGGTTAATTTTCCTACCTGCCCATAAGGTTGATGAACTGGAAATCTTGTACTTCAATGAGAGGTTATATATTTTTAAACCATGAAAAACATTGTCCTGGATTTCGGCCCAATTATCCTGCCTATGAACAAAGGAAATATAGCTGTCGAAGGAAAATTTTGAACCATAGATGTTGTTCCCTTTCATGGCAAGGGTATACCTCATCTTTTGGGAATTTCCTCCCCTCGTATTTGAAAAGTTGGAATAAGAGGCTGCTGAAAACCTTCCGCTTAAAATTTGTTCAGGTCGAATGGAAACCTTATCGGGTGAATCCAACTCCTCAATTGAATCTTCCGGCAAAACAGAAACCACTGGTTTAACTGCCTCCTCTGATACTTCCCGAACAGGTATATTTATGCGTGCAATTATCGGGTCTCCAACATTTAATAATAGATCGGAAATAGGTATCCCAACGCATGATATTGAGGATAGATTATTGACTTTAATTGCTGGTAAAAATTCACCGTCCTCACTAAAATATAAAGTATCACCAGCTTCAATTCCTTCAGTGGATTGAAACTTAATATAGACATTTTGTGAAGAGAGATAGGATACCTGGCCTTCAATAACAGTTTGTTGTGCATGACCAGTAAAACTGAAAACCACAATAAAAACGGCCCATATGCCAAGAAAGTATTTCATATGTGCTTATCTGTTAAAGTTAGAGTTATAATTAAATTTATTATTACCATCCGGATGACATTCTAAGCATGCGATGCTATTATAAACGTAACCTGTAACCCCAGAATGTTCATCTGCCATATCGCCCTGTTCATGACAAACTAAGCAATTAAAAATCTCATAATTTGAGGGGTTTGTATGACAATCACTGCATTGATCCCATTCTCCTTCATGCTCTCCACTGTATATGGGGAAATATTGGGAATCATGATTAAAAGTAGACGGTTCCCATGCAGATTGGTTATGGCATAGCTCACAGTCTGTAGGGAATTGTGCTGAAGCATGAGGAGGATCGTTGGTCTGATTGTAATCACTGGCATGACACCCAAAACAGGTATTCGGAGTATTATTATAAACTCCCTCATGACAACTATAACAATCCAGGGATGAATGTGCACCTGTTAAAGGGTAAAAATCATTATGAATTTCAAAGAGTGCAGGTGTCCATCCCGGATTTGTAGTGTGACACTCATCACAGCTCGTAGTAATACCAACAATAGTGTGATTGGGATTGCTGGTTTGATTGTATTGTTCAGAATGACAGTCAAAACATACGTTGGGAGTATTACTATAAACTCCTTCATGACAACTATAACAGTCAACAGAAGAATGTGCACCTGTTAAAGGGTAAAAATCATTATGAATTTCAAAATTGGCAGGTGTCCATCCCGGATTTGTAGTGTGACACTCATCACAGCTCGTAGTAATACCAACAACAGTGTGATTGGGATTGCTGGTTTGATTGTATTGTTCAGAATGACAGTCAAAACATACGTTGGGAGTATTGCTATAGTTATCATTATGACATGAAAAACAATCGGTACTTAAGTGGCCTCCAGTTAATGGATATATTTCATCATGAATTTCGAATAAAGCAGGTTGCCAGCCAGGATCTGTAGTATGACAAACTTCACAGTCCGTATGGATGCCTGCGGAAACATGGTTTGGATTGGTAGATGCATTATAGACTTCGATGTGGCAATCAAAACAAATTGTTGTGGTTCCCTGGTAGCCATTTGTATGACAACTTGCACAATCGGTATCAACATGGGCACCTGTTAGTGGGAAGTTAGATGCACTATGATTAAAACTACCCTCTCCGTCGCCTGTCGGGTGGCACTCAAGACAGGCCGGACTATTATATGCATAGCCCCCAATTTCATCATGTTCATCATCCATTTCACTCTGGTTGTGTTCATGGCAGTCGATGCAGGTAAAAACTGCATAATTCGAAGGATTACTATGGCAATCAATACAATCATTCCATTCATTATTATGTTGTCCGGAATATACCGGGAAAAACATGGCATCATGTTCGTCAAAAGTGGCAGGTTTCCATCCGGGGCTTGTGGTATGACATTCAGTGCAATTTGTCGAAAAATCAATACTTTGATGATTTGGGTTGGATGTGGCTACATAATCAGATTGATGGCAATCAAAACAATCGGTTGAAGGGCGGGTAGAATAATCCCCGTTTATGTGGCATAATGTGCATTCAAAAATTTCATGTCCCTGGGTGAGTGGGAAAAAATAATGGTTAAACCCCGAACCGGCCCATGTAAAAGCATTCACCAAATGACATTCAAAACAATCGGTCGAAAAATTTCCCAAAACATGATTTGGGTTTATTGCTGCATAATATTCGTCTTTATGACAATCAAAACAATCAATTCCCTGGGGCTCAAACTTCAGCAAGCTTTCTGAAGGGTGGCACTCAAAACAATCGGCCGTTGCATGTGCACCTAATAAAGGAAAGCGGCTCAACTGATGAATTTCTGTGATGTTGGGAACAATCCATGAATTTGGGGTATGGCACCTGTCACATTCAAAGCCAAGACTTTGCTCATGCATATCTGTATGACACGCCATACATTCCGTGCCAGCATCTTTAAATATCAATGAGGTATGACATGATCTGCAAACAACTTGTGTATGCTGCCCTGTAAGTTGAAACTGGGATGTATTATGATTAAAAGTAGAATACGCCGGGTCAATCTTCCAGCTATTTGAAGTATGGCATACATCACAGGCAATGGTAAATTCTTCACCGTGAGGAGAGTCCTGTGCCCACGTAAGGAACTGAACCATCAAGAAAGCGATGGTTAATGACAAGTTTCGCATCGGATGTCGTTTAGTTTATAAAGTATATAAGAATATTGTTCCGTATTTTGAATTTTATGACATGCCTTGCAAGCCAGGCCTGCATGCTTGCCTTCTAATTTGAACCGGGTTTGATTATGATCAAATTTCTCAGCTTTCCAGTTTTCAAATTTATGACAGCGTTCACAATCCGTAATTCCTTCTTCATCAAATTGCTTGTAATGAATATCATTATGACAAACAATACAATTAGTACCTAAGCCCGTAAACTTTTGTACAAAGCTTTTTCCTTCTTCTGATTCATGAAAATGGCAACTTCGGCAGCTTTGTTTTTTGTGTGCTCCTTCAAGATTAAAATTCGTAGTAGAATGATCAAAGATATCCTGCTCACCCCAACGTTCTTCTGTATGACAAAACCGGCAATCATCATTTGGCAAGTATTTAGCACTGATAAAGGATTGATGAATATTTTGATGACAATCCGAACAATTCCTTCCAATATCCCTGAAATTCCATTTCTCTTCTTTTTTATGGCAGGCAAAGCATGGTGTAGCCAAATGTGCTCCTTTTAAAGCAAATTCACCCTTATTGTGCTTTTCAATGGTATACTTTGATCCGGAAAAACCATTTAAAGTATGGCACTCGGAACAATCGGGAGATTTTCCTTCTTTTACAAACTGGCCTTTATGATAATCCTTGTGGCAACTGATGCATTTTGAATGATTAATTGGATCAGTATATTTCCCCTTATGACAAGCTTTACAATCAATAAATTTATGTCTTCCCTCAAGCGGGAAATCTGTTTTTGTATGGTCAAAATTGCTCATCCCTTTAATTTCATGAAAAGAGCTTTCAGTATGACAACTCCGACAGTTCTGCCCAAATTTATTCTGATGCACATCTTCATGACAATTGGTACAATTTTCATAACCAATTCCTTTAAAAACCTGGAAATCATTTCCGTTCCTCTGTTCTTTTTTATGGCATTTAATGCAACTAACATCTGTATGTTTGCCTAATAAAGGATAATTAGTCCTGGAATGGTCAAAACCAGAAGCTGGTTTAAACGCACCAAAGTCATGGCATTGTATGCAATTTGTTGATAAAGTAGTCTGGTGGTAATCCTTATGACAGTTCAAACATTCTGTATTGAGTCCCAGAAATGTTTTTTTCTTTTCTTTTAATTCCTGGTCAGCGATAAATTCTTTTTTATGACAATCTTCGCATTTTAACTTTTTATGTGCCTCTTTTAAATCATAACCAGTCAGGGAATGATTAAATGATTCTCTCTCAAAGTGAATGATCTGAAAATTCCGGCCATGATGATCGCTATGGCATGTGGTACATTCTTTTCCGTTAACCTCTGTGGAAGCATGATAGCCCTTTTTGGCTTCAATCCGGGATTTCAATTCCTTATGACAAGCCAGGCACTTATCATTAGAAACCTTTTCGCCCAACGTATGACATTCGGTACAATTTGACATCCCTTCTAAATAAGCATGGGCCTGCACTAAATCGCCAGGTGATATTTGGGAAAATACACTTGTAACTCCAATGAGGAGAAAAGCAAACAAAATGGAATAAATGTATTTTATTTTTATCATTGAATTAAAATTATAGCCTTAATAATCAATGTTTCAAAATGGCTTCGCCAAATTTTTTCGTAATCTTTAAACCAATTTTTTCTAAAAACTGAGTGGGCAATTCCCCCCCCGCAAAAATATAAACGAGGTCGTTATTTATCGAATGTTTACTTCCATCCTCATTCGAAACCAATACCACTTCATTTTCAGTGATCCGCTCCGCAACAGTATTATACCGCACTTCAATTTTCCCGTCAGCAATAGCGGCACTTAGCTTCTCATGGTTCTTGGGTTTTATCCTGCTAAAGGATTCGCTGCGATATGAAAGGATTACTTTATTTTGATCAGCCAAAAGCAAGGCAGATTCCACTGCAGAATCACCTCCTCCAATTACCATGATCTCTTTCCCGGCAATACCCTCCGGTTCAAGTAAACGATATGCAACCTTCTCCAGTGTTTCCCCCTGAATATTTAACTTACGCGGGGTTCCCCTTCTTCCGATAGACAATAATACTGTTTTTGTATTTATCTCTTCTCCGGTTGATGTAGTTATACTAAAGTGACCATTACTTTTAGAGATAGATTCAACTTTTGTATTTTCTTTGACCGTAATATCATTTTTTTTAAGCACATCCTGCCATAATTTCAACAATTCAGGCTTGCTTGTTTCATACAGTTTTATCTTGCCATATAGAGGCAAATCCATAGCTGATGTCATCACAATTTTTGATCGGGGAAAGGTATATACTGTTCCCCCCAGGGTATCCTGATCAAGAGTAATAAAATTAAGCTTATTTTTTCTTGCCTCCAAAGATGCTGAAATTCCGGCAGGCCCCGCCCCTATAATTACCAGGTCATGATCTGCATGGTGGTTTTTATCAAGAGATTTGGTTATATTTTCTACTGCCTGCTTTCCCTGTTCAACAGCATTTCTAATAAGGCCCATGCCTCCAAGTTCTCCAGCAATGTATATTCCTGATATATTCGTTTCGAAATTATGATTTACATGCGGAAGATCCACACCTCGTTTCTCGGTGCCAATGCATAAAGTAATGGCCTTTGTAGGACAAGCATGGAAACACGCACCATGCCCTATACACCTTGAAGCATTAATGGTAGTGGCCTTCCCGTCTTTAATTCCCAAAATGTCTTTTTCAGGGCAGGCTGAAATACAAGCCCCGGTTTTTATGCATGAATTTACATCAACTACAGGGTGCAGTGAGACGGGTTCGTGGAGGCCTTCAAGTTTTGCTTTTTTAATCTTCTCTTCAACTATCCTCGATTCACGCTTTTGTTTACGTAAATAAATCATCACTATGATGATACAAAATAATATCACCCCTCCATAAACAAATATTTTTTCCAGTAATACTTCCATTCTTTAAAATATCCATTTATAACCAAAAACAATCGTGACTGCTACGTGAATAACCATTATAATAAGCATAACCAGGGCAAACGGAAGATGAGCTACATGCCAGTATTTAAATAAGTTTTGCATGGCCGTTAAGCGATCGATCCGCCGGTTCAATGAAATTTCATTTTTTACCAGTTGCAATATTTTTTTACGATCCTGTTTTGACGCATTATTCCTTCTTAAAACCTGCATAACATTTTTTATTGCATTGCGATCATTTTTTAGGCTTCTTAAATACCTGATAAAAATATTTTTTGAATACAACTCAACTTTCTGCAAGGTTGATTCAAGAATCACGTTAAAATCTTCTACATTGAGGTTGATCGAATTTTTTAGAACATCCCCAATATTTCCTTTCATGGACTTAACTTCACTTAAGCTCAATTCCCTACCTTCGATAGATCGTGGAATTTGAATATAAATAAACCTGCCGATTACTCCACTAAGAAATACTGCCACCATACTCCAAAAGCTTATTGCTACAATCCCGCCAAACTTAAAAGCTGTATGAAATAAAACCATGATGGGCCCTAATGTGCATAAAAAAATGTGAAACTCAAGCCAGTGTTTTAAGTAACCAAGTCTCGAAATTCGTCTGTACCTTTTTCGTATCATATAGGTTGAAACCCCAACGATCATAAATAACGTACCTATAATTCCCAATCCATGGCCTATTGGTCCACTTGGTTTTAACTGAGTGTGGTTATCCTGAAAAAAACGTTCCTCCAGGCTCGTATTGTAATAGTTAAATCCATTGTAAATAATCATGGTGGTAGTAAATATTATTATTACTGCCATGATTCCAATATAAATTCTGTGAACTGCTGTATTCATTGCTAACAAAGATAAAAAAAATGCCCTTTCGTTTTTGATTGAGTTTTATGAGATAAGATTGAAAACGAAAAAAAAGAGATAAAGATACAGCAAAATTAAAATATTTAGATAGATAGATGTAATTGGGATATTTTATATACGGGAATTTCAGCCAATTATTTTGTTGGAGTAATAAATATTATCCAAAGGTGTAAAAATAGTTTGCCAAAAAATTCCAGATCGTGACTACAGCAATGGCAAATAATTTTGAAAGGTAAAACTGCTTTTGATATTTGCTGACCAATATCCATAACACCAGGGTATTGATCCCCAGGCCTATTAAAGATATACCAATAAACTGAGAATACTCAATAAGTACTTCGGGGTTCATGCTATGGAAAGTCCAGATACGGTTCAGGAAATAATTGGTAGAAGCGGCCGTACAAAACCCGATGGCGTTGGCAATGTATTTAGGAATTTTAAATTTCTCTTTACATAAGTAGGTACTTCCGAAATCAACCAACACACCGGAAAAACCAACAATTCCAAATTTTAAAAATTTCCAGAAAAATGTCCAGTTTAAGTATTCTGCCATACGTCTATTATTGGGGCAAAAATAAGCCTTTAAATAATATTGGATATTTGAATTGACAGTTCATCAAATAAAATTTACAATCGGGAAGATTTTATTCCATCTCAAATTGAACTTTTGCGAGGTTTGCCCCTTAATATAATAGTAAAAGTTAATTCTGTTTTGAATACGTTTTGCAACAGGTTTATTGTATAATTTTGTCATCATTTTCATAAAACAGATAATCGAAAGTAATTTTGAGTTCTCACAAATAAAATAATCCACACATGAATTGGAGAAAAACAATTATCAGCATCCTGGCCATTATAATAATGATAGCCCTTGGTTTCTTCTTAAATGGTATGTTTTCAGGGATGGCTAAATCGCCTGAGGAAAAGCAAAAAGAAGAATTGCTGCTTTATGTCAAGACTCAAAAAGTTGAATACTCAAGTAATAGTTCTAAAATTATTGAAACCGGCAGGTTGGCTTCACAACAAACAGTTGATTTGAGTTCCGAAGTCCAGGGCCAGATACTGCCAGGTGAAGTGGTATTGAAAGAAGGCACAAGATTTAGCAAAGGTGAGTTAATTGTACATATTTTTGATGATGAAGCTAAAAATAATCTGAAAGCGGGTAAAAGCCGTTTTATGAACAGCCTGGCTGGTATTCTGCCTGACATCCGAATTGATTTTCCTGAAAGTTATGATAAATACCAAATCTTTTTTAATTCGATAAAAATTGATGACCCTCTTCCGGAATTACCCCAATTGGACTCGGATAAGGAAAAAGTATTTCTTGCCAGCCGAAATATTTTAAACGACTATTATAATATTAAAAGTGCCGAAATCCGTTTAGGAAAGTATAAACTTTTTGCACCCTTCGACGGCACATTTACCTCTGTATATCTCGAACCAGGTTCCGTGGCTAATCCCGGGAGCAGGATAGCTTCTATGATCCGCACTGATAAGCACGAGCTGGAAGTGCCGGTTAGAGTTGAAGATGCTATCTGGATTGATATTGGGGATGCGGTTAAAGTAAGTACAAAAGACCGGTTGTTGCACTGGCAGGGTAAAGTTGTGAGAAAATCTGACTTTATGGATCCCAGTTCACAAACGATTGCTGTGTTTGTTTCCCTTTCACCCGAAAAAGACAAACCCCTTTACCAGGGACAATATTTGAAAGCTGAGTTTGCGTCGAAAACCCTTGAAAATTCTATGGAAGTTCCCCGAAACGCTGTATTTAACAAAGACAGGGTTTTTACTGTAATTGACGGGAAGCTAAAAGAAAATCAGGTGAATATTCTGAAAGCGAATGAAACCTCGGTAATTATATCAGGACTACCAGTTGGTGCTGACCTGGTGATTGAACCGCTGGTGAATGCGAAAGAAGGTTTTAACGCTGAAATATTAAAATAGCATGAAAAAACTAATTTCAATATTTATCCGCTTCCCGTTTTATGCCAACATTATCCTCTTTATCATTCTGATAATTGGCGCATTTAGCTTTGTATCCATGAACAGGTCCTTTTTCCCTGAGCTTTCAGAAAAATACATCAATGTGTCTGTTTTTTATCCCGGAGCCTCTCCTAAAGAAATGGAGGAAGGCATCACTGTCAGGATTGAAGAAGCCTTAAGGGGAATAGCCGGAATCAAGGAAGTAACAAGCACTTCTTCAGAAAACATTACAACCGTAAGAGTTGAAATTACGGGTCAATATGATATTGATGAAACCCTTATGGAAGTAAAAAATGCAGTGGACGGAATTACTTCTTTTCCTGTAGATGCTGAGAAACCTATAGTAAACAAACAACGATCCTCTACTTTTGCCATTTTCATGGGGTTGTCGGGAGATGTCGATCTGCTGAAATTAAAAGAATATGCTAATGAAATAGAGTATGACCTCTATACTTCCGGGAAGATGTCACAGATTAAAATTGGGGGATTTCCTGACCTTGAATTATCTGTTGAAATTTCTGAAGAGAATCTTCGCCGCTATAACCTCACTTTCGATGAAGTGTCACGCGCCATTGCCATGAATAACCAGGATATCTCTGGAGGCCAAATCCGTTCAGAAAAGGAAGAGATTATGATACGAAGTCGCTATCGTACTGTTAAATCAGAAGAAATTGAGCAGATCATTATCAGGGGTAACCCTGATGGAAGTTATTTGAGGATTGGGGATGTGGGGACTGTGAATATGCAATTTGCTGATGTTGCAAGTACCTCCCTCATGAACCAAAAGCCCAGTATTTCTATCCAGGTTTTTAAACTCCCCGAAGAGGATCTTACCGCTATATCTGACTACTGTAACGATTACGCGGATAATTGGAATCAAAGCCACACAGATGCCCAACTTCATGTTACATATGACTTCCTTGAAATGCTGGGGGCACGTTTAAACCTTTTATACCGAAACGGAGGAATTGGGCTTCTTTTGATTTTTATAGCACTTGGCTTGTTTTTAAGCCTCCGCTTATCTATTTGGGTTGCTCTGGGAATCCCTGCTGCCTTCGGGGCCATGTTTATTTTAGGCTATTTTACAGGGCTCACTGTAAATATGATATCGTTGTTTGGGATGATCCTGGTTATCGGTATCCTGGTGGATGATGGGATTGTAATTGCCGAAAACATTTATACCCACTTTGAAAAAGGAAAATCTCCAAGAAAGGCCGCACTTGATGGTACACTTGAGGTATTGCCGGCCGTTGTTACCTCTGTTACCACTACCATCGTGGTTTTCTCTGCCCTTTTCTTTATTAAAGGCCGTATGGAATTTATGTATGAAATGGCTTTTGTTGTAGTTTTCAGCCTTGGATTTTCATTATTGGAAGCATTTTTTGTATTACCTGCCCACCTCGGGAGTAGCCGTGTTTTAAGAAAAAATGTCAAGCAAAATACAGGGAAAAGAATTAGAGACGGGTTGGACAAGGCCCTGGATTTTATGCGTACAAAACTCTACGGAAAAACCCTCAGGTTTGTGATCAAATGGCGTTATGTAGCAATTATCTCCCCTATTTTCCTGATTTTGGTTACATCTGGTTTGTTCCAGGGGGGATTGATCAAAGGTACTTTTTTCCCCGCTATTCCATTCGACCAGTTTAATGTGGATATTGCTTACAAACCAGGTGCAGGCGAAGCACAGACCCTTGATGCATTAAAGCGAATTGATGATATCATTTGGGAAGTAAATGCGGAATTGATGGAAGAGCTGGGAGACACCAATAACTTCGTTAATTATTCCTTTTTATCCACCGGTGCTGCCTTCAGCGGACAGGAAAGAGGTTCGCATGCGGGCAATATCTTTGTATTGTTGCGTGACCTGGAGAAAAGCGGCACGTCAAGTTATGAAATCGTTAGACGGGTGCAGAAAAAAGTGGGTTCCATGCCCGAAGCAGAAAAGCTAACCATACAGGGAAGGGCCACTTTTGGTACGCCAATTTCGGTGAGTTTGTTGGGGAAAGATGAAGAAATGTTAAACCATGCCAAGGAAGATCTTATACAAAGCTTTAAACAAATTGAAGACGTGACTAACATTGCTGACGTAAACCCCTCAGGAATGCGGGAAGTTCAGCTTAAACTAAAACCTCTGGCCTATTTTCTTGGATTTTCACAAGTCAGTCTTACCAACCAGGTGCGGCAGGGGTTCTTTGGAGGGCAGGCTCAGCGTTTGCAACATGGGAAAGATGAGTTGAGGGTTTGGGTAAGATATCCCAAAACTGACCGGATCAATATTGGCCAACTGGAGTCGATGCGAATTAAAACAATGGCGGGTGAATACCCACTCTCTGAACTGGCCACCTATACCATCAATCGTGGGCCGGTCAGCATCAAGCATTTTAACAGTGCACGGGAAATAAGGGTAGATGCCGACGTTATAAGCTTCGATACCCCGGTAATTCCTATACAGGAAAAAATTGAAAATGAGATTATGCCCCAATTAATGAAAAGATATCCCGGTCTTGATGTGGCTTATCTTGGCCAGAAAAAAGACAGTGATGAAACGATGGCCCAAATTCAAAAGTTTTTCCTCCCTGCTTTCTTACTGATGTTCCTGATTATCATTATTCACTTTAGGTCGATGGCCCAGGGCCTGATCATTATTGCAATGATTCCTCTTGCCTGGTTGGGAGCTATATGGGGACATGGTATCGAAGGGGTTCCGGTTTCACTTTTAAGTGTTTGGGGGATGCTGGCCCTTTCGGGGGTGATCATTAACGATGCCGTGGTATTTCTATCTAAATATAACGCCCTGTTAGTGGAAGGGAAAAAAGTAAAAGAGGCCGTTTTTGAAACAGGCCAGGCACGTTTCAGAGCGATTGTATTAACCACCCTTACCACTTCAGTGGGCCTTTACCCAATCATTCTTGAAGGAAGTTTCCAGGCACAGTTTCTTATTCCTATGGCAGTAGCCCTGGCTTATGGCGTTATGGTGGGTACCGGATTTATCCTGGTATTTTTTCCCGTACTCATTTTAACTTTAAATGATGCAAAACGCTTTACCAAATGGATTTATAACCGGATAAACCTTTGGGTATTGCAAGGCGACCCTAACCATCCCGTCACCGCTCAAATAGCTAAAAGCCTTGCTGAGTTTCCTACAAGGGAAAGTGTGGAGATAGCCATAAAACATAGCAAACGGACAATTGAATAAACCAACGATAATGAATAAAATGAAATTTTCAACCCCCAGACAACAATATATTTTAGTTTTACTGACAGTGATTTTTGCCTGGCCTTTGTTTGCTCAGCAGCAGCTGACTTTAGATAATGCCATCCTTAAAGGGCTGGAAAACAATTTCCAGATACGCATTGCAAAAGAGCAATACAACATCACTGACCTGAACAACACCTGGGGGACTGTAGGCAGGTTTCCTGCCATAAATCTTGGGATCACCAGCAGAAACCGTTTTGATGATACACCCTCCTTCGATACAACCTCATTTGAATATGTAAGGGCTGACCAGTTTACTAATTCCCTCACTCCTTACGCCAGTATGCAATGGTTGCTTTTTGACGGGCTTTCGGTAAGCATGAACAAACAAAAGCTGGATTACCTTGAACAATATTCCTTAGGCTATTCTACCATAGTTGTTGAAAATACACTGCAATCCATAATTTTAGGGTATTACCTTGCCCTGCTTGAGATTGAACGTTTGAAAGTACTTGAATCGGTAAAGGCTCTATCGGGCGACAGGTATAAATATGAAATGATGAGGAAGGAACTGGGAAGCTCAGTAACCTTTGAAGTCTTGCAGGCAAAGAACTCCTTTTTTAGTGATTCGACCAATTATCTTTTGCAACAGCTCAGGGTTAAAAATGCATTTTTAACTTTAAACCTGTTATTGGGTGAACCCCCGGAGGTGCAGTTTGAATTGGTGGACAGCTTTCAGGCGGAACTGCAACACTATAACCTGGATGACCTGAAAAATAAAATGATGGCCAGCAACAGGACATTACTTAATCAATATGTAAACCAGGAGATCCTTAAAAAAGATGTAAGCATTGCCAAAAGCAATATGTGGCCCACCCTATCATTGAATGCAGGGGCTGATTATTCTCAAAATTGGTACGATTGGGAAAAACATGACAAAAACACCTACTTGTTTGATTATTATGCCAATTTCACTTTAAGCTTTAACTTGTTTAATGGGGGCAACACAAGGCGTGCAATCGAAAGTGCCAAGATCACGGAGAAAATCGGGCAGATTGAAATTCAACAAGCTACCCAGGCCCTTGAGAATCTCATGGTCAATCAATTTGACTTATACCTTATCCGTAAACAACTCCTGGAGGTGGCTAATGTCAATCTTGAAAGTGCCGGGCTCAATTTACAGATTGCCACCGAAAAATACCGAAACGGGACCATCAATTCCTTCAATTACCGCGATGTTCAATTAATTTTTCTGAGTGCCTCCTCCAATAAATTGAATGCCGTTTATGACCTTATCGATAGCCAGATTGAGTTGTTACGGTTAACAGGGGGGATTATTACCGAAAGGTAAAAAGTTTACAATGGTTTTTCCTCCGTATAGTCAAGGATTTTAAGCCGCCAGATCCCATTTTTTACCTTATGCCTTCTGGTTGTCAGCGGTTGGAGAGCAAAACCGGCTCCTATTAATGCGGTACCAATAATTAAAGTCTCATTGGGAACCATCGGGTCATCACTGTTTATAAAGCCATTGACAGCATTAAGGGTAATATAGGAAGCTCCCGCTAAAAGACTTATCCTTTGAAGTAATTTATATCCATCAAGTATACGATAAACTGCATCAATATCTTTTATCAAAACCTCAATGCCACCAACCACAAGAGAAGAATCAGAAAGGTCAAAGATTTGGCCGGATAGTGTACGGCCTTCAATTACCTCATGAATTTTTATCCAGTCGCCTGGCTCATAATAGATTTCCCGTTTGGTGGCTTTTTCAAGCACCAGGACATTCTGACACAAAAGGACAGAACTGCTACCCAGCAGGATCTGAAGGATTACGATATCTCGGCAAATTTTTATCATGTGAAGGAACGAAATTAAGTCAATATTTTTCAACATGAAAAATCATCTTATTAAATATTGTTAAAATGGTTTGAAATAAACACCATGGTGAGCATGGTAAGCTCCTTATTAGCCAATACCGTTTAAAAGCAGAAAAAATATTAATTTTATCGATGCTTAGGCGACTTGGCAATTGATCGGGGTGCAGGGTACAAAACACTCCTGTTATAATCAAATATTAAACGCAATACTATTTAAAGTGACACTTGAAGATTTAGGATACACTGAAGATCTGGAAAATTACCGGAGGGAACAGAACCTTCTTTCTTTTGAAACTGGCCGCATCATTTCGGAGCATAAAGAAAGGTATGTGGTTAAAACTACAGAAGGAGAATATGATGCGGAGATCATTGGGAATTTAAGGTTCACAGCACAAAAAAGGTCGGACTTTCCTGCGGTGGGCGATTGGGTCGCAATTTCTGAATTTGATGAAAATAAAGTCCTAATTCACGCCATTTTCCCCCGAAAAACCTTAATCGAAAGACAGGCTGTGGGAAAGCATGGAGAGAAACAAATTATCGCAAGTAATATTGATTTTGCCCTAATTGTACAGGCAGTCGACCGGGATTTTAACATCAACCGGATTGAGCGTTATTTAACAGTTTGCAATGCTGCCAAAGTGAAACCAATCCTCATTCTTAGTAAAATTGACCTGGTAAGCGAAGCGGAATTGTCAAACCATGAGTCCATAGTTCAGGAACGGATCAAGGATATCCCGGTAATCGGGTTAAGCAATGCGTCCCAAAAAGGTATTGAATCCCTGAGAAAACAGATTATCAAAGGAAAAACCTATTGTTTGATGGGCTCATCTGGTGTGGGTAAATCAAGCCTTTTAAACACACTTTCTGGCAAATCAGTTATGGAAACGAATACCATCAGCTCAAGCACTAACAAAGGCCGGCATATTACCACTCACCGTGAATTGTTTATGCTTGAAAATGGGGGAATTCTAATTGATAATCCTGGGATGAGAGAGGTGGGGATTGCCGATTCAGCCGGTGGTTTGGAAAAAACATTTGAAACAATAGTGCAAGCTTCCGAAGCATGCAAATTCAATAATTGCACACATACAACAGAAATTGGTTGTGCCGTTATAGAAGCTGTCAGCAAGGGAGAAATTGACGAAAAATCATTTGAAAACTTCCAGAAACTGGAGCAGGAAAAAGAGTATTTTGAATCGACCATTGCTGAAAAACGAAAAAAAGACAAAGATTTTGGCAAGATGATCAAGCACTATAAAAAAATAAGAAAATCGAATAAGTTCTGAGTACAAATCTGTATATTATCTTTTTCACTCGCTTTCCTGCATTTTGTATTTTTGTTCCAAAATCCCGGATATGAAATTGAAGTGCCTGGCTTTTGTGTTGGTTATAACTTTTTTAACAAATTGTGCGCATAACTCCGACAATATAAACCTTGGAATTAGCGGGAAATTCCCGGCCCTTGCCAGACAGAAACTATTTCTCCACGAACTGGAAGTGCACAACATCAGGCCTGTTGACTCAACGGAAATTGCTGAAGACGGAAGTTTTGAATTTAATTTGTCCATTTCTCAGGCCGGATTTTATATCCTCAGGCAATCCCAGGAAAACCAATTATTACTCCTGGTTGAAAAAGGGGAAAACATCTTCCTCAATTCCGAAAACACCTTGTTTAGTAAAGGCTGTGCAATTACAGGTTCATACGGTTCCGTCTCACTGATGCAGTTTGAAAGCCATATGCACAAGCTTAAACTTCAGGTTGATTCACTGGCCAATGAATACACTAAAACTATGGGGTCAGAGGACTACCTGCACACAAAAAACAAGCTTGATTCCATTTACAATTCCCTGATCGAAAATCACAAAAACTACATTGCACACTTTGTTCAGGACCACCCCTCCTCCCTTGCTTCATTAATCATTATCAACCGTAAAGTTGGTATGGCAAAGGTTATTGATGAAGAAGAAGACTTTTCACTGCTTTATCGGATCGACAGTGCTTTGGTGGAAAAGTACCCAAAAAATAAACATGTATTGGATCACCATCAAAGAGTAATAGATATTAAAACAAGGATATATGATCGTGTACTTGCAGAGCAAAAATTAGAAGTCGGTAAGAGAGCTCCCGACATAATGCTTGCCGATACCAGCGGACAGCAGGTTTCCCTTAAAATGTATTCCGGCAATCCTTTGATCATTTATTTTTGGGCAGGCTGGAGTGCCAAATCAAGGTTAGATAATCGAAGGCTGGTAAAACTTTACGATCAGCTAACAGCCAATGGTGTTGATATTTTAGGAATATCATTGGATGAAAATGAAAGTGTTTGGAAAGGGGCTATGAAGTTGGATCAGTTGCCATGGAAACAGGTGAGTGATTTGCGGGGGCTCTATGCCCAAATAAAAAACCAGTACAATGTTCCGGACGAATTACCGTATTATTATTTACTGGATAAAAATTTATACATATCATATAAAAATAATGAACTCGATTCAGTTCTGATAAAACTGGAAACATTATCTTTATCCAATTAAACGACATCCAATAATTTGACAGAAAACATCAACAATAAAAAAGTCTACTTCATTTCTGATTGCCATTTTGGTGTACCCAATCGTGAAAAAAGCCTGGAAAGGGAAAACCTTTTCATCAGGTGGCTCGATGAAATTAAACCAACTGCCCGTGAAATCTATATAATGGGCGACCTGTTCGAATTCTGGTTTGAATACAAAACCGTTGTTCAAAAAGGCTACATCAGGTTGCTTGGGAAATTTGCTGAAATAAGTGATGCCGGTATTCCTGTCTACTTTTTCAGGGGAAACCATGATGTATGGGCTTTTGATTATTTGGCTGAAGAACTTGGATTTAAAATTTACCCCGATACCCTTGAAAAAAAAATAAACGGAAAGAAGTTTTTTCTGGGACATGGCGATGGTTTGGGTAAAGGTGATAACGGCTATAAGTTTCTCAAGAAGGTATTCCGAAACAGGCTGAATCAATGGCTTTTCAGGTGGCTGCATCCCGATATTGGGACCGGGATGGGATTATACTGGTCGAATAAAAGCCGGGTTGCCAATGAAAATGCCGGGCTTGAAGAAGTGAACGATGAAGGGATCAAAAGGATAAGCGGCTATTGCAAGCAGGTTTTGAAAGCTAAGCCCGACATCGATTATTTTATTTTCGGACATGTTCACCGGCCTGAGGTGATTGATTTGGATGGCAAAGCGAAATACTTCAGCATTGGCGACTGGATCAGGTATTTTTCCTATCTCGTCTTTGATGGAGAAAAATTGGAACATCATTATTTCAAATCAAAATAGGTTCGCTTCTCACTTATTTTGGAAAAAATATATATACTTTAATCATGAAAAATATTTTATTTCTGGTATTTACAGTTCTGCTAAGTAACCCTATTTTAATTGGACAACATCATTCCAAATGTTCCCATGCCTATTCCTTTGAAAAAAAGGAAATAAGCGATACACTTGAAGCCACATGGTATAAAATCCACTTGAATGAACTAGACTTTACTAACCATGAAATTACTGCCTGGACCGAAATTGAACTGCTAAACAAAGTGGATAATCTTAGCCAGGTTACGCTTGAACTTCAAGACCTGAGCGTCGACGAAGTTTGGGTTGATAACATCTCTGTGGCAGGGTTTACCCATGAAGGGATGATTCTGAAAATTCCTCTGACGAGCACAATCAACACGGGTGAATCTGTCATTATTAAAGTGGAATACCATGGTGAGCCCTTCCACGAAGCCTGGGGAGGGTTTCACTGGGCAGGACAATATGCATTTAATCTGGGTGTTGGATTTGAATCGATACCCCACAACCTGGGAAAAACATGGTTTCCTTGTATCGATGACTTTCGTGACCGGGCTACTTATGAATTGTTTGTTACGGTTACAAATGGAAAAGATGCTGTATGCGGAGGTTTATTGCAAGGCATAACAAATAATGGCAATGGCACATCCACCTATCACTGGACCCTGGACCAGCCCATCCCCACATACCTTGCATCAGTGGCTGTAGGAGATTATGCAAAATGGACAGATACTTATAATGGAATTGAAGAAGATATTCCGGTTGAGATCTGGACCCGGCCATCAGACTCCGGCAATGTGGATGGATCCTTCCAAAATCTAAACGAGATCCTGGCCATCTATGAAGATAAATTCGGGCCTTACCGTTGGGACCGGGTTGGCTATGTGGGGACTGGAATAGGTGCCATGGAACATGCGACCAATATTGCTTATCCCCATTTCGCCATAAACGGAGGATTAGGAAATGAATCACTTCTTGCACACGAATTGTCGCATATGTGGTTTGGCGACAATGTAACCTGTGCCAGCGCTGAAGACATGTGGCTGAATGAAGGTTGGGCCGTTTTTGCCGATGCACTGTACCAGGAGGTATTATATGGCAAAGACCAATACAATGAATTTATTCGTGATACCCATGTGGACGTGATCCAGTTTTGCCACACTTCTGGCGGTGATGGCAGCTATTTCCCTATTAACCAGATACCGCAGGAGGTTACTTATGGGGTAAGTGCTTACGACAGGGGTGCCACTATTGCTCACAGCCTCAGAGGGTATTTGGGGGATGATGCCTTTTTTGATGCGATGGCCGGATACAATGAATATTTTAAATATGATTTTGCTTCTTCGTACGACCTGCGCGATTTTCTTACGGGTCATACCGGCATTGACATGGCCTCCTGGTTCGACAACTGGGTGTTTCATTCGGGTACCCCATTTTTTACTGTTGATTCGTTTACAGTAAACCTTACCCCCATCGAACCTGAAGTAAACGTATTTATGAAGCAAAAAAGACATGGCCCTGCCTTTACCGGAGATGCCAACAAAGTGGAACTTACTTTCATGGATAATAACTGGAACATGGTCACAGCTGATATCCTTTTTGACGGGACAACAGGAAACGCTACTTTTTCAATTCCTTTTGCCCCTGATTTTATCATACCGGATTATAACGAGTTACAATGTGATGCGACTACAGATTATAAACAAGTGATTCAGGAAACGGGGGATTACCAGTTCCCGGGAACGTATTGTGAGATGGAAGTATCTTCGGTTTCAGATTCAGCGCTTATCTGGATTGCCCACCAGTGGGCCCCTCCGGATCCACTTTTTGAACCCATTCAGGGACTTACCCTTTCTGATTACAGGCATTGGCGTATTGATGGTATAATGCCTGAAGGATTCACAGCTACCGGAGTATTTTGGTATAATGTTTCAGCTTACCTTGACAATAGCTTAATCACTAATGCGGATGATTCCCTGGTAATGTTATACCGTCCTTCGCCAGCCCATAACTGGCAATTTATTGACTTTACAAAAATTGGTTTATGGAATATTGGAAAGCTATTTATTGAGAATATCCAGAAAGGAGAATACACCCTTGGAGTTTGCGACGATACTTTTGTCGGCCTTCATAAACCCTCTTTGAAGACCGGGTTGCACATCTATCCAAATCCATCAAAAGATGATGTGTATATTGATACCGACAGGCCCGGCACCCTGATGATCTATGATGAGCAGGGCAGGCAGGTGAAGGAATTTACCACCCACCTGGAAAAGGATACCATTTGCTGGAAAACCGGTGACATTGACAAAGGAACCTACTTTGTCCGCTTTAATTCGAATAAAAATTCCATATTAGCTGTGGAAAGAGTGGTACTGGTGAAATAACAAAGTTTAGGTCATTATTTCAAAATATTTAATTCCATATGCATCCGTATTTAATTCCACTTGAAAAATTATTCAGAGATCAGGCTGATAATAGCAAGGCTTCTGCCATGAAAAAATACATGAAAGGGCAGTTTGAATATTATGGAATACCATCTCCTGACAGGAAGCTTATTGTCCGTGAATTTTACTCCAGGTTTGGTTATCCTTATGAGGATGATTTAGAAGACCTGATCAAAGACTGTTGGGACCAGTCCCAAAGAGAGTTTCACTACATGGCCATGGAGCTGCTTTATAAGTTTGCTAAAAAAGCAGAAATCTGCCGGATAGATTTATATGAATACATGGTATTTACAAAGTCGTGGTGGGATACTGTAGATTTTATTGCAGCCAATTTGATGGGCACACACTTCAGAAAATTTCCTGATACCATTGCCCCTTATACTGAAAAGTGGATGGCATCGGGCAATATGTGGTTGCAGCGCTCAGCTATTCTTTTTCAATTGAAGTATAAAGCGGATACTGATGTAATCCTACTCGATAAATATATCAGGCAACTGCAAGGATCAAAGGAATTTTTCATCAATAAGGCCATTGGTTGGATGTTAAGGGAATATTCCAAAACAGATGCTGATTGGGTTAGAAATTATGTCGCTAAAAATTTAACCAAACTTGCTCCGCTAAGCCATCGCGAAGCACTAAAATGGTTGGCTAACAAAAATAAATAATCATTAAGTTTTAAAAGGAAGATGGATCTCAAAAAAATTGCATTTATAAAATTTATCGTTTTAGTATTGGTTTTCATTATTGGATGTAACACCGAATCAACAGTATATAAGGAATATCAAAAATTTGAGAGCCTGAGTTGGAACAGGTTCAATATTTTAAAATTTGAAGTACCGGTAGAGGATATTAGCAGTACTTACGATATTTACCTGGCTCTCCGGCATATCCCTGAATTCCCAAATAAAACAATATTGATCAATTACACTTTAAACATGCCATCAGGAGACATGCGCACCAATGATAAGGAACTCGAACTAATTGACAGGGATGGAAACCGATTAAGCGAATGCCTTGGTGATTTATGTGACATTGAATTTCAACTCAGGAAAGGCATTCGATTTTCAGAACAGGGAAGCCTTGTGGTGGAAATTGAAAACAAATATACCAAGGTTGAAATGCCAGGAATAATGGAAGTTGGAATAATTATGAGAAAATCAGTTAAAGAATAAAGTGTGGTGAAGCGGATTAGGCTTTGGTCTGGTCAATTTTAGCCAGGGTAAATATTTTGTCCTTCAGAAGTTGTTCTTTCAGGTGTGCCAAACTTTCAAATTTTCGTTCGTCTCTAATGCGGTCAGTAAAATAAATGGTTAGTTCATTTCCGTAAATATCCTCATCAAAATCAAAAATATGTACTTCCGTTACCAGGCCGTTTATTCCTACTGTGGGCCGGGTTCCGATATTGGCCATTCCGTAATAAAATACTCCATGCAGTTCTACTTTACAGGCATACACTCCACCCGCAGCAATTAATTTAAACTGATCCTCCACATCGAGGTTGGCTGTTGGGAATCCAATTGTTCTGCCTAGTTTATTACCTTCGATAATGGTTCCTGAAATGCTATATGGATAGCCCAGCATTTTATTGGCAAGACTTACATCTCCTTCCATAAGGGCATGCCTTATCTTGGTTGAACTAACTGCTACTCCGTTGATGTATTGGGCTTCAATTTCTTCAAGTAAAAATCCGTATTTTTCTCCTAAAAGTTGTAATTGAAGATAGTTTCCTTCCCGGTTTCTTCCAAAATGATGATCGTATCCTACAATCAACTTTTTCATCCCTAATGCATCAACGAGGTAATTCCTGACAAAATCATCCGATGAGGTTTGGGCAAACTCACGGGTAAAGGGGATTACTATGATGTGGTCGATTCCAAATTGTTCCAGCAGCTTTAGCTTCCTCGACCGGGTATTGATAAACCTGATTTCAATTGGATTGGAGTTGAGCACCTGCCGGGGATGCGGATCAAAAGTAACCAGTATGGTTTCGCCGCCATTCTCCATTGCAATATCCTTCATCCTTTGGATGATCTTCTGGTGCCCTACATGCAGCCCATCAAATGTACCCACGGTGACCACCGGATAACGACTTCCCTTAAACCCTGAAACACTTTGATACGTCTTCAATTTGCTTTATTATTGAAATTGCTCCTTCTGATAAAAATTCCTTTTTGAAATATGTGGCAAATTTATTAATTTTGACTTATTAACTGATACTAAACCCGAACCTATTGTGAATCATTCGATCAAATTTTATATTATAACAATCTTTTTTGGCTTTTTGTTAATTGATAATTTGAAGTCGCAGGTCAATGAAGATTTTACCGATGGTGATTTTTTGCTTAATCCCACATGGAGCGGAGATACCTCTGAATTTAAAATCACCAATAGCAGTGCTGTCCCGCCCGGAATGAAACCAGCATTGCAAACAGACGGATTTCAAACCGATACCTCCATTCTTGTAGTTTATAATAGCCTTTTACACTATACTGAATGGCAATTTTGGGCAAAGCTTTCATTTAATTCCTCTGCAAATAACTATGCAAGGGTTTACCTCGTAGCTGATTCGCCCAACCTTAAAGGCGCAATAAATGGGTATTACTTACAAATTGGTGGAGCCAATGATAGCATTGGTTTATATAAGCAAACTGAAAGTTCGACCCAATTGCTGGTCAGTGCCCAAACTTTGTTTTGTGGTAACTCATCCAATGTGTTCAGGTTTAAAATACTGAACGACAGTATTGGCAACTGGGAACTATTCGCTGACAACACAGGAGGATATGAGTTTATTTCTGAAGGCACGGCCATGGATAACTCCATGGATGAGAGTGCGTACTTTGGAATTTTTTGCAAATACACCGCCAGCAATGCTTCTAAGTTTTATTTTGATGACTTTATTGTTAAAGAAATTACTTCGGATACCCTTGCACCGGAACTGATCTCCGCTCAAGCGATAAACACACACGAAATAGGGATACAATTTTCGGAAAATGTTGGATTATCCAGTTCAGAAAACCCTTTACACTATAATGTAAACAAAGGAATCGGAAACCCCTTTTCTGCATCAAGGGATTTGAATCAAAATCATATCGTACATCTATTATTTGAAACTAATTTTCAGGAGGATACAACATATATGATAAAAGTGTTTGACCTGGCAGATCTTGCTGGTAATGTGATGGATACTTCTTATTGTGAGTTTACCTTTTTAAACAATATGCTTATTCCTCCCTTTTCCATCCTGATCAATGAGATAATGGCCGATGAGAATCCGGCACCTGCCGGTTTACCTGAAACTGATTATTTGGAATTATACAATGCTACAACTGACACAATAAATTTGTCGGGATTCACTCTTAAGCCACGGGAGGCCTCAGCACCGATTAACCTGCCTTCTAAAATTATTTATCCTGATAGTTTCCTCATCGTGCTTAGTACAGCCGACACCGCTGATTTTGCTTTATATGGTGATTGTCTTGGGTTACCGGGTTTCAGCTTAAATAACGAAGGAATAATAATTTTGCGTGATGGGGGGAACAATTTAATTCATTCGGTCAACTATTCTGGTGATTGGTATCATCACCCAGACAAAGAAAACGGGGGCTGGTCACTTGAACAAATTGACCCCATGCATCCTTGTCAGGGAGCTATAAACTGGAGAGCATCCGAAAATGTAAATGGGGGAACACCCGGATCTGTGAATTCTGTTTTAGGAGCAACGGTATTTCCATTGCAAGTAGCATCAGTTCAAAGTACTGGCAATACTTCCATATTCATTGAATTTAACCAGAATATGGATAGTTCCTCCATAGCAAATCCACTGGCTTATCAGGTTGAACCTGGCATTGGTTGGGCAAATACTGTAGCAGTAGATGAGAATACGTTCAATCAGGTGGTATTAAATTTCACAAATTCTTTGGATACCAATAAAGTCTATACCCTGTCTATTACCGATACCCTGGCAAACTGCACGGGACAGGAAATTCTGGTCGGTGGGGCTTATGATGTAGTTTTACCTGCGAAGCCCAATCCGTTTGAGGTTGTGATAAATGAAATTATGTTTGATCCTGATCCTCCGGTTGGATTGCCAGAATTTGAATACATTGAGATTTATAATACAACGGTTAAATACATGGACCTAAGGGGTTGGATATTGCAAGTAGGCACTACTCAAAAAACAATTCCCGATTTAATAATTGAGCCCGGAGAATTTATTGTATTTACACAATTAGATGCCGTAAATTTATTCAGCCTGTTTGGAAGGAGTTTTGGATTTTCAAGTCTGGGTTTGAGTAATTCCGGGACAGAAATATCCTTGTTGAACAGTTCAGGTGAAATAATATCCGCTGTGGAATACTCACCCGATTGGATCACTGATGAAAATAAAAAAAATGGAGGCTGGGCACTCGAACAAATTGATCCGTTAAACCCCTGTGCGGGCTTCGATAATTGGGAGGCCAGTATTGACCTCAGAGGTGGCACCCCTGGTGAAGTAAACGCTGCAAACAGAGAAAATCAAATTTTCCCGGAAATTGAAAAGATCTTTGTGGTGAATGAAAATACCATCAAAGTGGATTTTAATCAAATTATGTCCGGGCCTGAAATGTTAAATATTGAGTCGTATAAAATAGATCATGGAATAGGAAAACCTTCCTTTGCCTCAAACTCAGAAAATGACAGGAGAACGGTCTTACTCGTGTTTGACCTCAACTTTCAACATGGCGTGATTTATGAACTTGCTATTAAGGCCGACCTTTCCAATTGTGCTGGGCTGTTTTTATCCAAGGGAAACTCATTTAATTTTGGCTTTCATGAAACTGCTGAATACAACGACATCATAATTAATGAAGTATTGTTTAATCCAGTAGGCGAAGGTGTTGATTTCGTGGAAGTCTATAACCGATCGCAGAAAATCATTGACCTCGCTGAGCTAAAATTAGGTGACTTATCCATTGATGAATTTGGCCATGCCGACACTAACTATAAAAGTGTTTCTTCTGAACATTCACTCTTATTAATGGGTGAATACAAAGTTTTAACAATAAGCCCGGCGATTGTAAAGGATCAATATTATACAGAAAAGCCCGATGAATTTATTAAAATGAATTCATTCCCAACTTTAAGCAATGAGGAAGGAACGGTAATATTATCTAATTATTTCGGAAAAGTGATAGACATTTTTACCTATAATGAAACTATGCATCACCCGCTATTAGCAACGTTTGAAGGTGTTTCACTCGAGCGTATCCATTATAATCGTCCAGCGACAGATTTAACCAACTGGCATTCTGCCTCATCAGATGTTGGGTTTGCCACTCCAGCCTATCAAAACTCCCAGTTTATTGAAGAAGGAGAAAATAATGAAGAAGTCACTATTTATCCGGAAATATTTTCGCCGGATAATGATGGGTACAATGATGTGGTAAATATTCAATATACTTTTGATCTTCCGGGAATTACTGCCACCATAAGCATTTATGATGCGGAAGGCAGGATGGTCAATTATTTAGTCAATAATGAAATCCTGGGAAGCAATGGCATCTTTTCGTGGGATGGGCGCACTCAGGATAATCAGAAAGCTCCAATAGGAATTTACATAATTTATTTTGAAGGATTTGATGTAAACGGCAATATTAAAAAGTATAAAAAGCCGGTAGTTTTAGCTACAAAATTATAAAGATGGAAATTCCTCGTCCGGGGCTTTCTTTTCAGAAGACTTTTTTGGAGGCCGTGTATTAAAGGTATTCATGGTCCTCGAAATGCCAATGGTGCAAAAACTTTTAACAATTTTAACGGCAAAGGCAAACCTGTCTTCAACAATCTTGTATTCTTCCGGAAGCCATTCTCCCAACACATAATTTACCTGGTGGCCTTTTGAGAATTCATCCCCTATCCCGACTCTCAAACGGGCATAATTAGGTGTACCTAATTGTTCAAAAATACTGATCAGGCCATTGTGGCCACCATCTCCCCCTTTTGCCCTCAGGCGCAGTTCACCAAGGGGTAAGGCCAGGTCGTCCACGATAACCAGCAGATGCTCAAGAGGTATACTTTCCTTATTTAACCAGTATTTAATCGCGTTGCCACTCAGGTTCATATAGGTGGAAGGTTTAATCACTAGCAAGGTTCGCGACCGGTATTTTATCTTCGCCATATCCCCATACCTCCCTGTGGCAAAAGGAGTCTGTGCATCTTCGGCTATTGCATCTGCAATTTTAAATCCCACATTATGCCTGGTATTTGCATATTCGGGGCCAATATTTCCTAAACCAACGATCAGGTATTTCATAGAGGTTTGCTTACACAAAAATACATTTTCCTGAAATAAAAATTCCAAACCCTGTAAAACAAGATTTGGAAGTTTCTAAACAGTATGGAAGTTTATTCTGCAGGAGGAGTATCTCCTTCAGCAGCTGGAGCACCTTCTTCGCCACCTTCAGTAGCGCCTTCGCCTTCAGTTCCTTCTTCTTCATCTTCCACTTCTTCTTCCCCCATTCCGGCACCACGTGCGGTTTTCACACCAACGACCTCGCCACCGGCTGGCTCAAGAAACTCAAGATTAGCATATGTTACATCGCTCACTTTTAAAATATTTCCAATATCGAGATTACCGATATTAATTTCAATGAAATCCGGTAAGTCTTCAGCTAAGCCTTTTACCAGAAGCTTTCTCCTTTTTATCCTGATTTTTCCACCCTTTAAAACCCCAGGAGGATTTCCGGTAAACTGCAAAGGAATACCAATAGTAACAGGTTTTCCGGGAAGGATTTCAAGAAAATCAGCATGTAAAATCAGATCCGTTACCGGATGATACTGGATATCTTGTAAAATGGCATTTTTTTCATTGCCACCAATATTGATCTTCAATAAATAAACATGCGGGGTAAAAATGATCTTGGTAAAGTCTTTCTGGCTCATGTAAAAATGAACCTGTTCGTCACTACCATACAATACGCAAGGGACATTTCCTTCCCTCCTGATCTTTTTAGCATCTTTTTTCCCTACGTTCTCTCTCAGAGAACCGCTCATAGATACTGTTTTCATAATGTTAAAATTTTAATGATTAAATTATTATTTGTCTTTAAATTGATAAAGCGAACTAATAGATTTTGTTTTTAAGGCCCTCTTAATGACTTCAGCGAAAAGATCAGCGGTAGACAAAACTGTAATTTTATCGAGGCTTTTTTTCATCGGAATCGTATCTGTTACCACTACTTCCTCAAAAACAGAGTTTTCAATTTTTTCATACGCATCACCTGAAAATACGGGGTGGGTACAAAACGCCCTAACACTTGATGCTCCTTTTTCCATGATCAGGTTGCCAGCTTTCGTAATGGAACCACCGGTATCAATAATGTCATCCATCAGGATTACATCCTTGCCCATGACATCTCCAACCAGATCCATCTTTGCTATTTGATTAGGCTTTGAACGTTGCTTATAGCAAATCACAAATCCTGTTTTCAGATGTTTGGCATACGCTGCTGCCCTCCTTGTTCCCCCGGTATCCGGTGAAGCCATCATCAGGTTAGGCAGTTTCATCGATTCGATATAATCTGTAAATATTGAAGAGGCATAAATATGGTCGACCGGAACATCAAAAAATCCCTGGATCTGATCTGCATGCAAGTCAATGGTAATAATTCTCTGAACACCTGCAGCGGTCAATAAGTTAGCCACCAATTTTGAAGCAACACTTACCCTTGGTTTATCTTTTCTGTCCTGGCGGGCCAACCCGAAATATGGAATAACAGCCACAATGGTTTTAGCCGATGCCCTTCTGGCAGCATCTATCAACATTAAAAGTTCCAGCAGATTGTCGGCGGGCGGAAAAGTAGACTGTACAATAAAAATATCCCTCCCACGCACATTTTCTTCAAAGGAAGGCTGAAACTCACCATCAGAAAAGTCAGTAACAACTACATTTCCAAGGGGGTTTCCATAGCTGTTTGCAATTTTTTCTGCCAGATATTTAGTGGCCCGTCCTGAAAATATAAGTGCTTTTGATGCCATTACGAAAGATTATGTCGGGTTTCAAAATTTGCCGCGAAATTACACTTTATTTATTACCTGACAAATGATTGACGCAATATGCATTAAAAAAAATATAAAACAGAAGTAAATAGTGAAATAAAATCCATAATTTTGCGCCTCTCATTCACGGAAAACTTTTGCCCGAGTGGCGGAATGGGTAGACGCGCTGGTCTCAAAAACCAGTTCCTTTTAGGAGTGCCGGTTCGACCCCGGCCTCGGGTACAAAAAGGACACCTTTTGAAGGTGTTCTATTTTTATGTATACAACAATGGTATAGAAATTCCCGAGTCTGGCAAGCCGGTCTCAGGTTTAATAAAAAGGACATCAAAATATGATGTCCTTTTTAATTTTAAATAAACCGACTTGAAATTCAATTGATGACTTTGAGCCTGCTTGTCCGGCAGGTTGGCTATAAATTGAGTTTAGCCTAAGAGATAAGACCAAGTACCCGATAAGTATTCCGTCCGGCAATTCCGTCCGGATTGAGGCCCTGCTCACGTTGCCATGCCTTAAGGGCTTTTTCTGTACCGTTTCCAAATTTCCCGTCAGCCTGAATATTAAGTGCTTCCTGGAGCTTTTTTACCCAAGGCCCCGTTGAACCATTTCTTACAGTTTCGAAGTCAATTGAAGGTGCTGATACAGGTACACCGCCTCCGGCCATTTCGACAGCCGTTCTGCGAAGATCCTCTACCCGTTTTTGCCAACCCCGGCCAAAGGTCTGCCAGTTTTGAAGGTTGCGCAAAAAAGAGAGCCTGTTGTCGCATATACCGTTGACGATTTTTGCTGGCTGGTGTTCTTTCACTTTCGCCAGGGTATTAGGGCCTATCCCTCCGTCCGGGTTTGCTCCTATCGCAGTTTGCAACCACTTTGCCCCACGTCCGGGACCTGAATTTACAGCAGCATCAAATACCGCATAATCCACACCAGATGGGAGATCATCACATTTGCATTTGTCCCAGTATCCTGCACGGTAAATTTGTTCCAGTTCAGAATCTGAGATATTGCGTAAATCTTCTTTTGTTTTATTTGATCCAAAATGATTTCGATAAACAAGTAAGGTAACACCTTTCATCGTGGCGCCACCCGGGTCTCTGGGATGATCAGCCCAGCCACCCTCATGAATTAATACATGCCTAAGTGAGAGATCAAAATATAGTACTCCCCAAAATTAGGACACAAAGTTAAAGTGTAAATTTTAAATTTGTGTCTATGAAAACAAGCAGAAGAAAATTCAGTGCAAAGTTCAAGAGTAAAGTTGCCCTGGAAGCACTAAAAGAGCAGTCTACCATGCAAGAGCTGGCCTCTAAATACGAAGTTCATCCCAACCAGATCGCTACCTGGAAGAAGGAACTGCTGGAGAATGCCGATGCTGTATTTGAGAAAAAGATCT
>JAIOZL010000047.1 GCA_021740645.1 Bacteroidales bacterium | reverse complement strand
ATATTTTAATGAATTTTGTTATCGGATTAACCGCTCACAAAACAAAGAAACTATCTTTAATAATTTGATCAGAAGAATGGTTGCTGCCGACAATATTACGCATCAGCAATTAATAAGCAGCTAAATGATGACCTCTATACAGGTATTTTAAACGGAACCACCAATTATATCTTGTCGGAAATGGCCTGTGGTAAAAATTATCAAGAAGTTTTACAGTCTGCTCAGAAACTGGGTTATGCCGAAACAGATCCCACTGGTGATGTTGAGGGCTATGATGCCATGGCTAAGGTTAAAATTCTGGCCAGATTAGCTCTGGGTATAGCCCTAAAGGAAAATGATATTTTTAGGGAAGGAATTTTGGGAATAACCAGGAACAAGTTCAGGGAAGCCAAAGCAATTAATAAATGTGTTAAACTAGTGAGTACCATTGACACTTCAAACGGTGGTATTAAAGCAAGTGTAAAGCCTGAATTGCTTGATGCATCGAATCCATTGGCCGGAGTTAACGGTAATTTGAATGCCTTAACATTTACTACCGACCTGTTAGGGGATGTAACTATTATAGGTCCAGGAGCCGGGAAGCAGGAAACAGGTTTCGCAGTGATAAATGGTTTGATCAATATTTTCTTGTACAGATAAGATAACTCGAAATATTGAAATTCCGGGACTGTATATGGTTGGTGGATTTTGAAAGTGAAATTGAAAAATTTTCAGTTGTATTTATGTTTGCTTAACAACCTTAAACCTTAGAATTTTCGCCTATCTCCTCAAGTGTTTTACCTTTCGTTTCCTTAATATATCTATGATAAAAATAGATGCTTAAAATTGTGGAAACAGTAAATAAGATGAAAACATATCCAATTCCTATTTGAGCTGATATCACCGGAAAGCTGAGTGCAATAAGAAAATTGAATACCCAGTGGGAAAATGAACCGATCGAAGCACCCCGTGCACGTATACTGTTTGGAAACATCTCTGCTAAAAGGACCCAGATAACTGCCCCTTGTGAGGACGCAAAAAAGATAATAAAACCCACCAGGCTGAACAGAAGAAGATAACTATGGTTAATTCCTTGAAGATAGAGGTAGGAAAATAGCCCCAGAAAAACGGACATACCAACTGCACCCGTAAGCAATAAAAATTTTCGCCCAACCCTGTCAATCAGGAGCATTGCAATCACGGTGAAAAGCAAATTTGTTGCCCCTATGATCACCGTTTGCATCAGGGATGAATCATCAGAGAACCCGGCTGACAGAAAAATGGTGGGTGCATAGTACATGATCACGTTGATTCCGGTTAGTTGATTGAACATCCCAACAAAAAATCCTATCAGGATCAATCGCAGGAAAGGTTTTTTCATGACAGAAATATGACGGTTGCCCATCTCTTCTGTGAGAGATATTTTTATTTCGTTAATTATTTCAGATGCACTTTCATTTGGGTTAAGCCTTTCGACAGTCAGTTGTGCCTTATCATAATTTTTAATTTTCACTAACCATCGGGGACTTTGTTCAAGGAAAAAAGCCAATATTAAAAAAAGTGTTGCCGGTATGGCTTCAGACAACAGCATCCATCTCCATGCGTTTGTAAAAGAGGCTGCAATTAAATAATTTGAAAAAAATGCCAGCAGGATTCCTATAACCAGCAGCAATTGGAACGACATGGCCAGTTTTCCCCGGTTTTTCGGGGGAGCTATTTCACTGATGAACATGGGAGCCAATACTGATGAGGCACCCACAGCAACACCTCCCATAATCCTAAAGATAACGAAGGTGATAAATTGATCGGCCAGCCCGCTCCCCAAAGCAGAGATCAGGTAGATCAGGGCAAGTGAGATCAGCATTTTTTTCCGACCGAAATAATCAGCCGGCTTCCCGGCGAAAAATGCACCTGCTATGCAACCGATTAGTGCTGCACTTACGGCCCAGCCCAGTTGAACATCATCAAGAACAAAAAATGTTTTGATTGAGGAAATGGTCCCGGAGATCACAGCCGTATCAAATCCAAACAAAAATCCACCCAGTGCGGCTACCAGGGTGTTGAAATAAAGTCGTTTGTTCATAGATTGAAATATTTCATTAATATCAAAGTTTTCAAAAGTAATTCTTAATCAGTTGAAATCCATCCTGCTATATCCTGTATTCATTTATAATAGTACCAAAAGCCAGAAATGAATTTGTTTCTATACTTCTGGGGTTTGTCATGGTGTCAGGATATAGCAGGATAGTCATACCGGGATTTTATATTTATTTTGAAAAAAAATATGATTCATTTTAGGTTCATAAGTTTTGAAAAAGGAAATAGAGTTTTAACAAAGACGGTTTATATGGCTAATATTAAATCTATTTGGAAAAGTATCTTTTTTATCCTGCTATTAACCAGTGCCTTTGAAGCTGTGGCATGCTTTGCCATTGTTGTGGGTAAAGAGGCATCCACTGACGGTTCGGTGCTGGTTGGGCATAGCGAGATGAATGACCCGCCGCCCCAATTTCTTAATTTTCGCTTAATACCCGGGGGTTCAAATCCTGAAGGTGCAGTAATACATCTTAGAAATGGTGGAACATACCCCGATGTAAGGGAGAGTTATTCTTTCATCTGGTCCGAGATCATGGGATCAACCGGCAGCGATGGCATGTTGAACGAATGGGGTGTCGTTTGTGTAAGCAATGCCACAAGAACCCGGGAAGTTGATTGGGATGAAATGGTGGAATCAGGAGATATTGAGGATGGTGGGATTAGTTGGAGAATAAGGACCGAAATAGCAAGGCGGGCTAAAACAGCCCGTGCAGGACTGAACATTGTCAATGAATTAATGACCCGTTTTGGCTATGCCAGGGGTGGTGTAACATTGATCGTTGCCGATCCGAATGAAGCCTGGATAGTAACCCTGGCCCGCGGACCGAGATGGGTGGCCCAGCGGGTTCCCGATGATGAGGTGGTGGTCCTTGCCAATGTAAACATTATTGGTGAACTTGATTTAAAAGATACCTCCAATTACAGGGCATCACCAGATTTAATTGATTTTGCCATAAAAAAAGGCTGGTATTCAAAAGATGGGGGTGAACCATTTAATTTTAAAAAAGCTTATGATTTTCCCTCTTATAATAATGACTGGTTTTACAACAATTACAATTGTGATCCCAGGCAATGGCGGGGGCAGTGTCTGGTTACCGGAACAACCATTGGTTTGCCAGTGAAGCATGATTTACCATACTCGGTTAAACCATACAAAAAGCTCAGCGTTCAGGATTTAAGACAGTTTTTGAGCGATCACCTGGAAGGTACGGAATTCGATAAGACAAAAGACTGTGTTTATGGTGGTCCCCACGATCTGATGACTATTGATGATGGCCTGATTTGTAACCAGGCCAACCAGGAAGTTGCTGTTTTTCAATTGAGGAACTGGCTGCCACCCGAAGTAGGATGCATATACTGGCGAACGATGTCAGTTTCCTGCTCAGGAGTGCTTATTCCCTGGTATCTTGGTATAAAATGCACCTCACCTGCCTTTAATAGATTTGAACCGGGCGAACCGCTAACAACTTATGATCATTTTAATCCTCCGGAAGATATTTTTAGTTATAATCCTGATCATGCCTTCTGGATATTCAATGAATTGGAGAACCTTGTTGATCTGGATTACAGAAAAAATATAAACCCGGTTTCTGAGAAATGGCAGATTCTGGAGAACAGAATATTCAGCAATCAATATGAATTTGAGCAAGAAGCACTGGGTTTACTGAAACAAGATATTTATAAAGGCAGGGATTTACTTACCAAACATTCAAATGATCTTGCATTACAAGCAGTTGATGATGCACGGCAGTTGATTTTCGAACTGCGAACAAAATTATTTGGTTACTAACTTTAATTTGAATCAATGATTAATTTGACCCGGATATTTTTATTTGTCTTTTTATTTCACTGCGGAGTGTTAGAAGCACAAAACAAAGATTCCACTCTTATTGCCAGGATATACAAGGAAGCGTTAACAAGTGATTATGCCTATAAAAACCTGGAATATTTGTGCAAAAACCTATCCGGTAGGTTATCCGGATCACCTCAGGCTGCGGCATCGGTTGAATGGACAAAACAAATCATGGTTCAATTAGGGGCCGATACCGTTTATTTACAGCAAACCGAAGTGCCCCACTGGGTAAGGGGTGAAAAAGAAACGGCCAGGATTGTATCCCAAATATATGGAACCACCTCTGTAAATATTTGCGCTTTAGGTGGTTCGGTCGGAACCGGAAAAGTGGGGATTTCGGGCGAAGCGGTTGAAGTAACGGATATAACGCAATTGAGAGACCTTGGTGAGCCTGTAATCAAGGGGAAAATCGTTTTTTTTAACAGACCGGTGGACTTCTCTTTTATGAATACATTTAAGTCTTATGGAAGTGCTGTTGACCAGCGTATTTCAGGACCAGCCGAAGCAGCAAAACTGGGCGCAATAGGAGTTGTTGTACGGTCGGTTACAACCGCACTGGATACAATACCTCATACAGGTATAACCCGCTTCGATAATGTTGTAACAAATATTCCGGCGGTGGCAATCAGTACCCTGGATGCTGATAGGCTAAGTGAACAACTTAAAGGAGACCCTCAAATCAGATTTTATTTCAGAACAACAAGCAAATGGCTCGAAAACGAAATATCCTATAATGTGGTTGGTGAAATAAAGGGCACCGATTTCCCTGAAGTATATTTAACTATAGGCGGACATCTGGATAGCTGGGATCTTGGTGAAGGGGCCCATGATGATGGTGCCGGATGCATTCAGGCTTTAGAAGTGCTTAGGTTGTATAGGGCATTGGATATTAAACCCAGGCATACCATACGTTTTGTAATGTTTATGGATGAAGAAATTGCCCAAAGCGGGGCCAATACCTATGCTCAACTTGCGGAGAATAGAGATGAGAAGCATTTCTTGGCGATAGAATCAGACAGAGGTGGTTTTACTCCATTTGGTTTCAGTATTGATGCATCGCAGGAAGTTTTAAACGAAATCGAAAAAATCAAGGAATACTTTGAACCTTATGGAGCTGATAAATTCAATATCGGATTCAGTGGAGTTGATATCTATAAATTAAAACAAAGAGGAGCTATTACTGTTGGACTTATCGCGGATTCGCAAAGATATTTTGATTACCACCATTCTGCAAAAGATACTTTTGATAAAGTGAATAAGCGGGAATTACAATCAGGAAGCGGTGCCATAGCAGGTTTTGTTTATCTTATGGATAAATACACCCCCGGATTCAAAAGCCGGTAGCCGGGATTGCAACCAATATTAGCCCCATGTCTTTTCAATTTCAAACCGCTATTGGGACAGGATAGGGCAGGACAGTACAATTTCAGATAATAGTTAATTTTGCGAATATTATTACTAAATTGCAAGCCTTTTGAAATAAGTATTTATCATATTTTTCTGACTTGCAGCAATCACAATCTTTGATGTTTTTGCTTTAATTTCAGTATTAGAAAAAAATGCCACTATTTGTCAACAATAAATTGCTTTTTATCCATATCCCAAGAACTGGCGGGACATCTATCGAAAAATTTTTGGAAAGCAAAGGCGATACCGCAAACCTGTTTACTGCAACAGGGGCCATATTTATCAATGGGCATACGCCCCAGCACTGCACATTCAGGGAACTGGAAGACCTGGGATTCATAAGCGATGATGTCAGGATTTTCTCCATTTTAAGAAACCCCATAAACAGGGCCATCTCCGATTATTTCTATTTCAGGGACCACAGGCCGGATATATTCGATTTGTTTAAAAATTTTACGGGTTTTCTCGACCTCTACCTTGATCCGGAAAATTATCCCCTGTTCGACAATCATAATTTATCCAATTATGAATATCTTGCCGACCACACTGGCATCATCAGTGAAAAAATAACCATCTTTAAATTCTTCAACATCCCTGAAATTGAAAAATTTCTGGGATTTGAAGGACTGGGCCGGTTTAATCATTATAAAACGGCAAAAGGGAACCTTGAAATCAACAAAAGGAATTTAAAAAGGATGAAAAACTATTTTAGTGAGGATTTTAATTTGTTTGATTATGCTGGTGAATAAACGGTATAAGTTTCTGTTTGTACATATACAAAAAACAGCGGGTTCTTCTATTTGTAATGACTTGCAGGAGCTGCACGGCACCAAATACCTGGGCCGACAGCATTCGTTTCTTTCTCATTATAAAATCCCAAAAGGATATTTTAAATTTGCCTTTGTCAGGAATCCCTGGGAAAGACTGGTCTCCTGGTACAATATGATGACATACCGGAAAGTACACAACGATTTCAGCGCATACTTACTGGCCAATGCAAATAACTTTTCAGAGTTTCTCGATTGTACGGATATCATTATTGAAACCAAGGACACCTTTAAAAAGGATAAGGTTGATTATGTGAAGTCAATTGCCTTTAATCAATTGGATTATATAGCGGACGGCAATGGAAATATTGGGATGGATTTTATCGGACGTTTTGAAAACCTTCAGGATGATTACAATAAAGTTATGAAAGCGATAGGCTTCCCGGAAAAAAAATTAAAACATATCAATAAATATGAACGGGATGATTACAGAAAATTCTATACAGAAGAGGACATTGAAAAGGTTTACAATCTTTATAAACGCGACATTGAATATTTTAAATACACCTTTTAGCTAATTTTTGTAGCTATTGTTATTTTGCATGATCATTTCATTGCACATACCAAAAACAGCCGGAACTTCCTTCAGGATAGCACTTCAGGAACATTTTGGAGATTCGTTGATAGAAGATTATGGTACAAGGCCATTCAGGGTGAATTACGATGTGGCCAGAAAAAAAGCTGAGGAATTCAACCGTAAGATAAAAGGGGAAAAATACTCGAATGTAAAATGCATTCATGGACACTTTTTGGCTGTCAAATATGCTAACTTAAAAAATTTGGATGCTACATTTATTACATGGCTCAGAGACCCTGTGGAACGGTTGATCAGCAATTATTATCATATAATCAGAGGGCGAAAAGATGTAAAAGGAACTTTTTCCAATCTTGTACATACTGAAAACTGGGATTTGGAAACCTATTGTTTGCATCCAATGAACAAAAACCCTTACGAAAAAATATTCCGCGATTTTGGCATTGAAAATTTCGGGTTTGTCGGGATCACAGAAAATTTCCTGAACGATTTGAACTTTTTTTCCGAAAAATATTTAAACAAATCCCTGAGCATATATAATGAAAATAAAAGGCCCATAGATCAAAAGCTTACTGTGGAGGATAATTTTCGTAAAAAAATAGAAGAATTCCATTCCATTGATGTTGAGATTTACCGGCAAGCGCTATCCAAATCGAATAGCAGATAGAAGTTTTAAATATCCATTTATAGGTTTTAGGGTAAATTTTCCACTACACCCATCAATTCATAGTTCAACAGGCATTCTTATTCTATTGAGCAGGATAGTACAGGATAGTTTTGCAATCACTCATCACTACTTTTACACCTTTAAAAATTCACCTAGCTGTAATGGTAAATTTAACGAATTATATGTGAGGGTGTTACCTTAAACTTACTAAAATAAATAAAATATGAAGGGAATTAATTATTCGATTGTTTTATTGTTTGTATGCTTGCCGTTTACTTTTTTTGGCCAGGAACATATTAGTATGAAGAAAACCGCCAGGCAGAATTTGATAAAGGCACCTGCCAGTAAACAGGAAATGCTTGGAAGGGCGAAAATGGATAAACATGATCCGCAACACTTTATCAATTTAAAGAAAATGGCAGATATAAATAACCAAAAGTCCACTTCCGTTCTATTTGATGCCAAAAATGTAAAAAACAAATCGGAGCTCTGTACGGATAACCTATACCAGTATGGATGTAGCTACGGAATTGATGGACTGGTTTATTGGAATCTTGCCAATGTAAATATTCCGGATATCGAATGCACCGTTGAAAATGTGTGGTATCATGATTATTCTGATACTGTCGTACATGAATTGGCGCGAGAATATGAATATGTTTTAACGGTTCAGACAGGTTATTTGCTAACCTATATTGATGTATGGATTGATTTTAATGATGACTATGAACTTACTAACGATGAGCTAGTTGTTGATGACGGTTATTGCTACTGGTTGTTCCTGGATTATCAGTTTGAAATAGTATTGCCGTCTGATGCACCGATTGGGGAGCACCTGATGAGAGTGCGCACCAATTTTAATGAGCCGGTTACTGATCCCTGTGCAACTTATAATTATGGAAATTGCTGTGATTTTTCAGTAAATGTAACTGAGGCAATATCCACTGATGTGGGTGTTGTTTCCATTGACTTACCTGGTGTTGTTGAACCAGGAATGGTCACACCTGCAGCAACTGTTAAAAATTTTGGAACAGAGGCACAATCATTTGATATAACTTTTTCAGTTGATAACGGCTATTCTTCAACGATATCATCAACTTTGATCGCACCGGGCGAAACTGCCCAGTTTGAATTTGACCCCTGGAATGCCAGCTTGGGAATTTGGCAGATTGATGTATGCACAGAACTGGCCGGCGATGAGATACCAGAAAATGACTGCCTCACCGATGATATTCTGGTCAGTGATGCTAAACCAGCTTATGGTTTTATGGCAGTTGATCCGAATGGTAGCACAGGCGTACCGTTGGGACCAATAACATTTGATTTGAATGATCCCGAAACCTTTTATTCCTTGCTGGATAACCCTGCTCCCAATTTTCTCTCAAGTGCTTGTTGGTTTCCTGGCGGAATTATTTATGCTTCATTATATTTAGGAGGGATATATGAATTGGACCCGGTGACTGGTCACATTACGTACCTGATGCCATCCCCATCGCTCACCGGAATTACTTACGACGGTCAAAAAATGTACGGACTGGCATCTGATGGCGCGGGTAATACTTTATACGAAATTGACATTAATGACAAAGAACTGATTGAAATTGGTGATGTGCCTACTACCGGCAATATCTTGATCAGTATTGATTTTAATGCAGAAGGCGAAATGTTTGGGTACGATATAGCGGATGATACATTTTACGCCATTGATAAGGCTACAGGTGAATCAACTGCCATTGGACCAATGGGTCAGGATTTTGCTTATGCACAGGACATGTCATTCGACAGGGATGAAGGCATCTGTTATCTTGCAGCCTATACGGTAAATAATGGAGGAACCCTGTTTACGGTTGATATTACAACAGGTATTGCCAGTTTTGTTGCTGATTTGGATGGAAATGCAGAGGTAACTGCTTTTGCAATTCCTTATGTAGCATCTTTGCCCGAAAATGATCTTGCCGTTCAATCCGTTGTTTCACCAATAACAGGTACTGAACTTACAAATCAGGATACAGTGGTAGTGCGGATAAGTAATGCCGGTCAAAATGCGCAGTCCAACTTTGAGGTCTCCTATTCGGTCAACAACGGACCGGCTGTGACTGAAATTTTCTCAGGGACCTTAGATCCCAATCAAAACGTTTTTTATGCTTTTGAAACGACAGTAGATCTGTCAGCACCTGATTCTACATACATTATTACTGTCTGTGTAAATCTTCCGGGGGATGAGAATCCCGGCAATGATTGTGCTGAAAGCAGTATTACTCACCTGTTGAGCATTTTACCGCCACCACAAAATCTGACCGGAGAAGAAATCGACAATGATGTATACCTTTCCTGGAATTTGCCCTTTTATGGAAATAGTTATCAAATTTTTAATGATGATTTTGAGGGCTATGAGAATGGAGCCCATGTCGCTCAGAACAGTTCTGTATGGACTACCTGGACTATGCAACCGGGATCGGTTGAAGATGCTACGATTAGCCAGGATTTTGCATCCAGCCCGAATCAGTCAATGAAAATGGAACAGAGCAATGATATGGTATATCCTACCGGAAACATAAATATGGGTAAATATGAATTTACCAATAAATTATATTTCCCCGAAGGCAGTAGTGGTGGATACGTCTTGCTTCAGCATTTTGAACCCAATAATTATGTTTGGGGGAGTCAGGTTAATTTCCAGGCTAATGGGTCGGCTATAATTGATGCAGGAGTTCAGGCTGCAGCAACTTTTACATATAATTTCGATGAATGGATGGATGTGAAAAGCTTTATCAATCTGGATGACGACCTGGCTGAATTCTGGGTTAATGATGAGCTTATCCATTCCTGGCAATGGAGTACGGGCCCTTTCGGTACAGGCGATCTGAACCAATTGGGTGCGATTGATTTTTATCAACCTGCTGATGTCAATTTCTATGTGGATGATTTTACACACGACCATTTAACCGGATCAGTGTCAGGCTACTCAATTTATCGCGACGGGGAGTTTATTGATTTTACAAGCGATACAACATATGTTGATGAAGGCCTGGTACCCGGATCATATGAGTATTGTGTTTATGCCATGTATAATGAGGGTAGTTCAGAACCTGCCTGCGTAACAGTGGATGTAACAACTGATATTGCAGAAAATGTGGCAAATGGACTTTATATTTATCCGGTACCGACTGATGATTATTTGGCAGTCAGGTCTTCTTTTGAAATCCGTGATTTGTATGTTTACTCTATTGATGGGAAAATCGTTGAAAAGATAAACGGTATCAATTCCAACAAACTGACCTTAAATTTAAGTTCATATAAACAAGGTGTATATTTTATCAAAGTTCAGACTGAAAATGACCGGGTTCTCATTCAAAAGGTAATTAAGAAATAGATGCCGGTTGAAAGGAAATGACTGAAGGAAATTTGAAATATGTAAATTCTCATAAGTTTGAAAAATTGAGTTCACTCCGAAAAATCAACAGATTGCTTTTCTGATCTAACAGTTGGGAACGCAATGACATCCTGTTTGACTTTTCGGGGTGGCTTAATATGATTTATCAATTAAGCAAAGAACAACTGAAAGTGGCCGACAAACCGAATTTTTGGATAACAAAAGCAATACTGTTCATAGATTTTGTGATTCTGAATATTTGTTTTATCCTAACCTATTTATTCAGTGATCACTTTGATAAGGCAGCCATATCAGCAGAGTTTGTTTTATTTTTTATTTATATAAACCTGTGCTGGTATTTGATAGCCAGTTTTAGCGGGCTGTATAATTTGAATAAAATAAGGTCGTTGAAAAATATTTTATTTACAACCCTCCTATCTGCGATCCTGTTTTTCTTCTTTTTTATGCTCTATTTTCAGGTACTTACTTCTAATTACATCGACCGGGATCTGATTAAAAGATTATTTATCGTTTTTACTTTTTCCCAAACAGGCTATAAGTTGCTATTCCATTTATTGATTCCGGTACTAAACTTAAAATTTAACCGCGGCAGAAGAGTAGTGATTGTTGGTTATAATGGAACGTCAAAACTTTTGCGCAGTGCAATAGAGCAGGACTCCCGGCAAAAAGTAAACTTCCTGGGATATTTTACCGATCGATCAGTTAAAAATGCAGATTTCCTGGGGACCTATCATGATTTTAAAAACTTTCTGGACAATAGCCAGGTAGATGAAGTTTACCTGATCCTGAATGTTATTCCCGATCAAATCCAGCCATCGATATTACAGAGTGCAGTCAAGCAATCGGTTAATATTCGTATAATTCCTGAAATTGCATCCGTAAGCCAGGGAAGTTTTTCCCTTTCAACCATTGGTGATTTGCCGGTACTGAATCTTGAACGGGGCCCATTGAATAAATCCCGCAATCTTTTATTGAAAAGGATATTTGATGTTATAACTTCGTTGATCGTGATAAGCGTTTTCCTGTCATGGCTCATCCCGGTAATCTGGGTGATTAACTGGTTATTTTACCGTCATGGTGTGTTTTTTGTCCAAAAGCGGAATGGTTTGAATAACAAAACATTCAGGTGTATCAAGTTCAAAACCATGTGCAATAACCATGATGCGGATATTAAAAGCGCCGAAGTAAAAGATGCAAGGGTTACTCCTGTAGGCCGTTTTCTTCGGAAAACAAGCCTGGATGAAATGCCCCAGTTTTTCAATGTATTGATGGGGCACATGTCGGTAGTAGGCCCCAGGCCACACATGGTAAAGCATACCGATAAATACCGGAAACTGGTCAACAAATTCATGATTAGGCATACCGTAAAACCGGGGTTGACCGGCCTGGCCCAAATCAAAGGGTGCCGGGGTAGCATCAGAAATTTCAGCCATTTGCGCAAACGGGTTCAGCTTGACTTAATGTACATTAAAAAATGGAGTATTTGGCTGGACTTTAAAATCTTTTTCTTGACAATTTTTACTATTTTTAGGGGCGAATCCAATACTTTTTGACTACGAAGGTTTTGACATGTTGAACCTTTATTAACCTTCAAATTTATTAATATTTAAGAAGTAAAATATGAAACTGAAAATAATCCTTATTGCTGTTGCTGGGCTGCTATTATGCAGTTGCAATAATCACCCTGACAACAAACTCAAGGAAAAAGAAAAAAAGACAAAAGAAATTTTTATTACCGGCATTGACGGCTTATCCCGTGAGGTACTGGAAACGATCGTTAAAGAATCTGAAATCCTGAAAGGAGGTTACGTACTTCTGATCCCGGTTGGAATACCTGAAAATGATGAAAGGTTAGGCAATTTGAAAGTCCGGATAGAAAAGGTTTGTCCGAATGCGGTTCATATACTGGAATTAAAATACAATTCACCTGAACTTTTGCCTTCTCAATTAGTAATGGTTGAGGGAGCCAAACTGATCTTCTTCTTAGGTAATCGCCTTGGCCGGTTTATGAATGCCCCCTGGTCACAAGATTTAACCCAAGTAATCCGTGAAACGTATAATTCGGGTACCACAATAGTTGGTATCAACAAAGCCGGTGCATTGGTGGGAGAGAAAATCATATCGGGTGAGTTGCAAAGTTCGGGTGCAATGATTACCCAATTACCGCCTGATATTAAATTGCAAAATGGTTTAAACCTGGTTCCCGGATTTATTTTCGATTGTATTTACTCTAACTCAATTGTTGCGGATGAAAATGCAATTAGGGATTTTATTAACAAGATAAAAAAAACTTATGTTGGCGTTCCGTCCGTAGGTGCAATATTTTTAAAGGAGGACAATTTTGTTGACCTGGGTGAAAACAAAACTGTTGTTAAGCTTTCCGGCCCCAATGCCGAATGGACCAACATTAAAGGTTTGAACCAAAGGATGACCGATCAGGATTAAAATTTGAAATTATTGCACCTGTGCGTATTTTCAGTCTATAAAGCATTTAGAACAATAAAAACATGAACAAATACCTGGCAATTGATCTTGGGGCTGAAAGTGGACGGATAATGCGGGGCAGCATTGCGGAAGGTGTTTTTGAATTAACTGAAATTCATCGTTTCCCAACCGGAATGCTTTCCTTACATCGTTCTTACTTCTGGAATATTTACCGTTTTTATGAGGAAATTTTAAATGGTTTCAGGAAATATGCTGCATTAAATCATTCAATGCCGGTTTCCATTGGTGTCGATACATGGGGGGTTGATTACGGATTAAAGTCAAAAGAAGGCAAGTTGATCGGTTTGCCGCATACTTATCGCGATAAAAGGACGGAATCGGTACTTGCCGAATTCAATGAAATTCTTACACTTGAAAAAATATATGACCTGACGGGCATTCAAATGTTGCCATTCAATACACTATTCCAGTTGTATGCAGAGTCTAAAATAAATCCCGGTATTTTTGATAAAGTCTCTGATTTACTTTTTATCCCGGATATTCTGAATTATTTTCTGACAGGGATCAAAAAAACGGAATTCACTTTTGCAACAACATCTCAATTGCTGAACCCCTTTAACGAAAATTGGGAACCTTTACTTTTCAATGCTTTGCGGATTGATCCCGGAATCATGCAGGAAGTTAATAAACCATGTACGGTTTTGGGAAAATTATCAAAAGAAATATCAGAAAATACCGGATTAAGAAGAATCCCTGTAATATCTGTTGCGTCCCATGATACGGCTTCTGCCATTGCCGCTATACCGGCCGAAGGCGAAAACTGGGCTTTCATGAGCACCGGGACCTGGGCTTTAATCGGTTTTGAAAATGACAGGCCGATCATTAATACCATTAGCCGGAAATACAATTTCACCAATGAAGGAGGTATAAACGGTTTCCGGGTTTTAAAGAATATGACGGGATTCTGGATTTTGCAGAAATGCCGCAGCTCCTGGGGTGAAAAGGAATTTGACTATGAAAAGCTCACTGCCATGGCGCAAACTGCCAGGCCATTTACCTTTTATATTGACCCGGATGATCCTGATTTTTTGAATCCCACCAACATGATTGAGTCCATACATTTTTATTGTAAAAAAACAAACCAGCAAATGCCTGCTGAAAAGGCCGAAATTGTGCGTGGTATACTCGAATCGCTTGCATTAAAAACAAGGTGTATCATTGATGAGGCAAACGAAATAAGGGAAGAACCGATCGAAAAAATCTATATCACTGGCGGGGGTGTTCACAATAAATTGTTTTGCCAGTTTGTTGCCAATGCCACTGGGTTGGATGTTATAACAGTGCTTGCTGAGGGCACTGCTGCCGGAAATGTAATAGCACAAGCCATTGCCATGGGTGATCTTCAAAATCTGGAGGAAGGGAGGAAACTCATTGGGAATTCAATAAAACCGGAAGTTTTCAATCCGAAGGAGATTAAAAATTGGGAAGGGGCTTATCAGAAATTTAACTCGATTTTAAACAAAAATAATTAATCTGAAAATGGATAAAGTTTACCAATATTATCAATCGGCTAAAGACAGGTATGCAGCCTGGGGCATTGATACCGACCAGGTTTTGCAATTGCTTGCCGAAAAGCCTTTTTCGATTCATTGCTGGCAGGGCGATGATGTAGGGGGCTTTGAGAAAGACAATGCCGTTCTGGAGGGTGGTGGAATCCTGGTATCGGGCAATTATCCGGGAAAGGCCCGGAATATTGCTGAATTGCACCAGGATCTTGAAAAAGTACTCTCGCTGGTGCCGGGTAAGCACCGGATCAGCCTGCATGCTTCTTACGGTGATTTTCAGGGAAATTTTAAGGACAGGGACCAGATCACCCCCCGGGATTTTCAATCATGGATTGAATGGGCAAAAGAAAATCATTGCGGCCTTGATTTTAACTCTACTTTTTTCTCACATCCCAAAGCAGATGACGGTTTTACATTATCCCACCCCGACAGGGATATCAGGGAGTTCTGGATTGAGCATGGGAAACGGTGCAGGGAGATTTCGGCACACATCGGGAAAAACCTGCAGGATAAGTGTGTCCACAATCTCTGGATACCTGATGGTTCAAAAGATATTACCCTAAACAGGTTTAAACACCGGGAAATACTGCTCCAATCACTGAATGAGATTTTTAATACCATGTACCCAAAAGAATTTCTGTTTGATACAGTTGAGGGAAAGCTTTTCGGGATAGGCAGCGAGTCGTTCACCAGCGGTTCCTATGATTTTTACCTGGGCTACGCCATTAAAAACCAAATCGGTATTTGCCTGGATATCGGTCATTTTCATCCGACAGAATCCGTTGCAGACAAGATCAGTGCGGTTCTTCAATTTGTCGACAAAATCCTGCTGCACATTACGAGGGGCATTCATTGGGACAGCGATCATGTTGTGATTCTTAATGATCCGCTTCTGGAATTGATGCAGGAAGTGGTTTGGGCCGATGCTTTGAACAGGGTTTATTTTGGATTGGACTACTTCGATGCCAGCATAAACCGGGTTGGTGCGTATGTGATCGGTATAAGGGCAGCTCAAAAGGCATTGCTGGCAGCCATGCTAAGTCCTGTGGTGCAACTAAGAACGTATGAAAGGGAAAGAAAAAATTTTGAAAGATTGGCATTATTGGAGGAGGCTAAAACCATGCCGTTGGGGGATGTATGGAACTACTTCTGTGCACTCCATGAAGTTCCTCCTGCCGAAAAGTATATCGGTGAAATCCAGCAATATGAAAAACAGGTTTTAATTAAGCGTTAGTGGTGCTATCATGGGAGTTTTAACCGGATTATTATTAGTTATGACCGGAGGGTTGGCTTCCGGAAGTTTTTATATTCCTTTCAATAAAGTCAAAAAGTGGGCCTGGGAAGTTTACTGGCTGGTTGGTGGGATTTTTTCGTGGCTTATCGCTCCGTGGGTCATCGCCTGGCTAACCTTACCTTCACTTTCAGAAATATTCAGGCAGGCAAGTCTGGATCAAATGCTCATACCGGTTGTTTTTGGATTTTTATGGGGCATAGGTGGTTTAACATTTGGGTTGGCATTACGCTACCTGGGAATTGCCCTTGGAATGGCAATTGCACTTGGGCTTACTGCTGCTTTTGGAACCCTGATCCCACCTGCATTTTATGGTCAGTTGCCGTCTATGATGGCTTTGTTATCAGGTAAGGTGATTATTTTAGGAGTTGTCCTTTGCCTGGTGGGTATTGGAATAACCGGCTGGGCCGGCATCCGTAAAGATAAAGAAATCCTGGATGACCAGAAGAGAGCAAGCGTGAAAGAATTCAACCTGAAAAAAGGATTGCTAGTTGCCTTGATCTCCGGTTTGATGAATGCTTGTTTTGCATTTGGAATTGCTGCCGGTAAACCGGTGGCAGAAATTGCAGTCTCCCTGGGAGCCAGTTCGGTCCATCAGAATAATCCGGTGTTTGTTTTGATCTTGCTGGGGGGGTTGGTCGTAAACGGATTTTATTGCATTTGGATGATGATTAAGAACAAATCTGCTTCGGATTTACTTTTCATAAGAAAGAAGTTGATCTTTCATAACCTTCTATTTTCAGGACTTGCCGGAACTATTTGGTTTCTGCAGTTTTTCTTTTACGGAATGGGGGAGTCGATGATGGGAAAATACGGATTTGCCGCCTGGAGTATCCTGATGTCGAGTACGATTGTATTCAGTAATCTTTGGGGACTTTATTTTAAAGAATGGAAAGGAGTTGCAAAAAAAACCATATTAATTGTTATTGCAGGATTGCTAATTTTAATTATCTCAACGGGTTTCATAGGTTGGGGAACCTACTTAGTACGATTTGAATAGTAATGTTATTTTATGAAGAGACTTTTACTTATTTCCTTATTGATATCTGTTATTCAAGCGGTGCTACCCCAAAACCCGATTTGCCCGCCTGGCATATATTTAGCCGATCCATCAGCGAGGGTTTGGAATGATGGAAAGCTATACATATACGGTTCCCTGGATGAAAGTTGTGATTACTATTGTTCCAATCGGTATCATCTTCTTTTTACCGAGGATATGAATCACTGGAATTTGGTGGAGGATATTTTCAAATCTTCCGGTGAAGGGGATGAAGTCAAATATAATGACAAAGTATTGTATGCCCCGGATGCCGCTTATGCTGATGGGAATTATTACCTGTACTATTGCCAGCCCGATCAGGAAAATGCTGAAGGAGTGGCCTTTTCGCCAAAACCAACCGGCCCTTTTACAAATGGGGAAACCATGGATTTAAAGGGCTACAATCAAATTGATCCTGCCCTGTTTGTTGATGATGACGGCCAAATGTATTATCTGTGGGGACAATTTACCCTGAAAATGGCCAGGTTGAAATCCAACATGAAAGAACTGGACTTAACAACGATTATGGACAGTGTGCTTACGGAGCATGAACACCATTTTCATGAAGGGGCCTATTTGACGAAACGAAACGGGATTTATTACCTGGTTTATGCTGACATCAGCCGTGGCGATATCCCCACGTGCATCGGTTATGCAACAGCATCAAGTCCATTCGGGCCTTATACATATGGAGGTGTGATCATTGATAACAATCATTGTAATCCCGGCAACTGGAACAATCATGGTTCGATAGCCGGATTCAACAATCAGTGGTATATTTTTTATCACCGGTCAACCCACGGTTGCAATACCATGCGGAAAGCCTGTGTTGAACCCATTAGCTTCAATGAGGATGGTTCCATCCCGGAAGTAGAAATGACTTCTCAAGGGGCCGGCGATCCGCTTGATGCCAAATCAAGAATTGAGGCTGAGTGGGCATGTATTCTCAATGGGAACTTAAGAATTGAACAAATTGATGAAAATGAAGAAAATTTGACTCAAATATATAGTGGTGATAAAGCAGCCTTTAAATATATTGATTTTGGGGCAGGAGTTGATAGCATCCAGGTGTGTGTATCCGCCGGAACTAAAGGTGGTAAGGTCGTGGTTTCCCTCGATAAACCATGGCATCAAAGGTTGGCAATACTGGAAATTGCACCGGATGAAACACAACAATGGCAGGTATTGCGTTTCCCGGTCAAAAATGCTACAGGAATTCATGCCCTTTGGTTGCACTTTTATGGTGGAGACGGGCAAATGTTCGATATAGATTGGTTTGCTTTTGAATGAGGCCTGATCCAGGATAATTTATATGTGCTTTTAAATTTTGAAAATTTGATCATACTTGATTTATTTAACAATGAATGCTTTTACTAAATCTTTGTTATTGCCTGTTTTTTATAGTATCTCATCTATTTCCATCTGCTTATTTACAGGATGTAGTAATATTGATGAAGAAGTCGCAAATGTGAGGACATTTATCAGGAATAACTGGGACAAAACACTTGAATACCATCCAACGGATACAGGTACTTTGATTGGATTACCATATCCTTACACAGTTCCAACCATCAGTAATGAAAGTATCTTCAGGGAACTCTATTACTGGGACATTTACTTCACCAATATCGGGTTGATAATTGACGGAAAAATTGATCTGGCCAGGAATAACACCGACAATATATTGTACCTTGTAAACAGGTTCGGTAAAATGCCCAATGGAAGCCGGACTTATTATCTCAACAGGTCGCAGCCACCATATCTTAGCATGATGGTATTTGAAATGTATAAAATTACCGGGGATAAAGGGTGGCTGGAAAATGCAGTTCAGGTTCTGGAAAAAGAATATCAGTTTTGGATGGCGGAGCGTATTACTTCATGTGGTTTAAACCGGTATTCAAGCAGTGCCGGTGACGATTATAAAATCAAAATGGCTGAATACCTGAAAAAACGTTTCAAAGACAACGTCCTCATTGATACCCTGACGCAGCAGCAAAAAATTGCGAAAGGAGGACATCACACAGCAGAAGCAGAGTCGGGATGGGATTTTACTCCGAGGTTTCTGAACCGCTGTGAAGATTTTTGCCCAATAGACCTTAACTCCTATCTTTTTATTTATGAAAAGAATTTTGCCTGGTTTTATGAAGAATTGGGCCAACCTGAAAAAATCCAAAAGTGGATTGATGCAGCAAACCGAAGAAATAAACTGATAAATTCCTATTGCTATAATTCAAAAGATGGGTTATTTTACGACTACGATTTTGTTAATAATCAGCAATCTCCGGTAATATCGACAGCGATGTTTACGACCCTTTTTGCAGAACTGGCTTCGCAGGAACAGGCTGAAACATTGGTGGGTTCATTACACTTGCTGGAAACAAAATTTGGTGTTGCAGCCTGCCGGCAAAGCGATTATCACCTTCGATATCAATGGGGCCCGGAGAATGGTTGGGCGCCCGTTCATTATTTGGTAATTAAAGGATTATTAAACTATGGTTTCGAAAACGATGCTGACCGTATCGCAGGTAAATTCATTGACCTTGTTGTTGAGAATTATCAAAAAACCCATAACCTCTGGGAAAAATATAATATTATGGATGGGAGCACCAACACTGTGGATGAATACGAAATGCCCGCTTTTTTGGGTTGGACGGCCGGAGTATTTAATTTCTGTGCGGAGATTAAAGCCCCCGGGGAAAATTGATTTTGCAAAAATTAAATAATCATTGAAACTGAATTATGCGATTTCTGGGTATTGATATAGGCAGCTCTTCGGTAAAAGTATCTGTTTTGGATGGAGATTCCGGAAATTGTCTTGATGGTGTTTCTTATCCTGAAAATGAACTAACGATTGATGCCCCCAGGGCAGGCTGGGCCGAGCAGGACCCGGAGATGTGGTGGAATGCAACAGTTAATGCAATTCATTTACTGTTAAAGGGTAAAAAGTTCAAACCTTCAGATCTGGCAGGTATTGGCATTGCCTACCAAATGCATGGACTGGTTGCAGTAGATAAAAAATTGCAGCCGGTCAGGCCTTCCATTATATGGTGCGACAGCCGGGCTGTTGAGAACGGTAATGAACTTTTCAATAAAGCCGGTAAAGAAAAATGTATAACGCATTTGCTCAATTCTCCGGGCAACTTCACCCTATCAAAACTTCACTGGCTTAAAATGAACGAACCGGAAACCTATGGCAGAATTTACAAAATCATGCTGCCGGGAGATTATATTGCCATGCGGATGACCGGGCAGGTTTATACCACTATTTCAGGGCTCTCGGAAGGGATCATGTGGGATTTTAAGGAAAACGGGTTGGCAAACTTTATCGTTGAAGCGGCCGGTGTTGATCCCAATCTAATTCCCGATACTGTTCCAACATTCGGGTTGCAGGGTAAATTATCAAAAATTGTTTCAGAATTATTGCATCTTCCTTCCGGGATACCAATAGCTTATCGTGCAGGTGATCAGCCAAATAATGCTTTTTCGCTTAATGTGCTCAATCCCGGCGAAACCGCTGCTACTGCAGGTACTTCGGGTGTGATATATGGAGTAACTGACAAATTTCAATCCGATCCGCTTTGCCGTGTTAGTTCATTTGCCCATGTAAATTATAAACCGGATGATCCGCGGTTGGGAATATTATTATGTATCAACGGGACTGGAATAGCTAATAGCTGGATAAAAAACACGTTAGGAGCCGAAAGCTATGAGCGCATGAATAAACAGGCCGGTGAAATACCTATCGGTTCGGAAGAATTGTATTTTATGCCTTTCGGCAACGGTGCTGAACGTATGCTGCAAAATCAGGAAATAGGTGCCTCATATGCCGGATTGAATTTCAATATTCACCGGCAAGCACATCTTCAACGTGCAGTTCAGGAGGGAATTGCCTTTGCATTTTACTACGGAACCAAAATAATGAAAGAATCGGGCGTTGATATGAAATTGATCAGGGCAGGTCATTCCAATATGTTTCTCAGTGATGTTTTTTGTCAAACCTTGTCAACGCTATCTGGGGCTACTATTGAATTATATAATACCGATGGTTCTTTTGGGGCCGCTCGCGGGGCTGCTGTGGGTACAGGCTTTTATCAAAATTTTAACGAAGCTTTCGAAACACTAAAACGGATTAAAGTGGTTGAGCCCGATTTATCAAAACAAGGCCGGATCAGAACCATTTATAAAGATTGGGAAATTTTGCTAAACAAAAAATTATCATCAGTATGAAATATCGAATTCTACTTCTGGCAGTTTTTATAATCAGTTTTACAGCGTGTCTGGAAAATAACACGTTAAAACCCACTGCAAACGGTATTTCACTACAACTTGAAAATGGAAGTACCCATATCCGGTTTTTTACAGACGGGATCGTAAGAATAGTACATGCCCCATCCACGAAAATATCCACAAGAGAAAGTCTGGTTGTAATTAAAAACCAGGAATCAGTTGACCTTGATTACCGGCAGACTGAAGAGTACTATGAAATTGAAAGCGTTTCCCTTTTGATCAGAGTCAATAAAGAAAATGGCCACTGTGCTTTTATTGACCAGCAAGGCAATATCCTTCTTAAAGAAAAACAACACAATTTTCAACGTGATACGGTAATGTATGATCTTTGTTTTAATGTGCGTCAAAAGTTTGAATTAACCGATGATGAAGCCATCTATGGACTGGGCCAGCATCAGGATGGCATCATGAACTGGCGAGGGGATGAGGTGACCCTGGTTCAAACCAATGTGCATGCTGTTGTACCTTTCCTCGTTTCCACACGAAACTACGGTTTATTATGGGATAATTATTCAAAAACCAATTTCAGGGATAATGATGAAGGAACCGAATTCTGGTCGGAAGTCGCCGATCAGATAGATTATTATTTCCTTTCAGGAACCAATATGGATGATGTGATTTCGGGTTACCGTGATCTTACAGGCCATTCTCCTATGTTTGGTAAGTGGGCTTTTGGTTACTGGCAAAGCAAAGAACGGTATGTAGATGCGGAGGATATAACCAATATTGCCTCTGAATACCGCAAACGTTCCATTCCTATCGATAACATTGTGCAGGACTGGCGATACTGGGCATTATACGATCCCAATGATCCGGAGGCTAGCCGTAAAAGTGCCAGGGACCTCTGGAGTTCAATGCAATTTCACCCGTCCACCTATCCTGACCCTGCTAAAACCCTTGTTGACATTCATGAGCAGTATAACATGCATTATATGATCTCAATCTGGCCGACGGTAGGAAGGGAAACCCAAATATTTGATGAGTTGAATGCCAATGAACAAATACTGCCCCCCGAAACATGGAGTGCCGCCTACCTATACGATGCTTACAGTGAAGTTGGCCGCAATATCTATTGGAAAAATATTAAAAACGGTTTGATGAATTATGGTGTGGATGCCCTCTGGATGGACGGCACTGAGCCGGAACTTGGTGACCAGCATTATTTCAATGACTCCGAAAGGCTTATCAAAAAGTTTGGAAATAATGTCATGGGGAGCATGGCCCGGTATCTGAATACGTATTCATTGATGACCACCAAAGGAGTTTACGAAAACTGGCGACGAGATTTCCCGGGAAAACGGGTATTTATATTAACCCGCTCCGGATTTGCCGGACAGCAAAGAAATGCCGCGGTTACCTGGTCAGGGGATATCAACGCAACCTGGCCGGTACTCCGAAACCAAATAAGTGCCGGATTGAATTTTTCCATGGCCGGTGTTCCATATTGGACTATGGATATCGGGGCTTTCTTCCTGCATGGACACGACCGGGGCTATGGTGAAGGTACTTATCAAAGCCATGAGGATCCGTCTTACCGCGAATTGTATGTCAGGTGGTTTCAATTTGGGGCTTTTTGTCCGATCTTCCGTTCTCATGGTACACATACACCTCGTGAAGTTTGGTGCTTTGGCGAGCCCGGATCGATCACCTATGAATCCCTTTTGAAGTTCGACCATCTTCGTTATCGCTTGTTGCCTTATATTTATTCAACAGCATGGAAAGTTACGAATGAAGGGTATACCATGATGCGCGGATTGGCTATGGACTTCAGCCTCGATAAAAGGGTTCTTGAGATCAATAATCAGTTCCTTTTTGGCCCCTTCATTTTGGTGAGACCGGTGACCGATGAACAATATTTCCCCCAAGCGGGCATTGCAACCCGTGAAGTAAAGGGAGTAGAAACTTACTTACCCGCCGGTAATACCTGGTTTGATTTCTGGAATGGAAAGCAGTATGAAGGAGGGCAGACTGTTTGGCAGCCTACCCCCCTGGATATCATGCCGCTTTATGTAAAATCCGGTTCGATCATTCCAATGGGCCCTTTTAAGCAGTACGCAATGGAAAAACCTGAAGATCCTATCGAACTCAGAATTTATCCGGGTGCTGACGCAAGTTTTGTGCTATACGAAGATGAAAACGACAATTACAATTATGAAAAAGGTCAATTTGCAACCATTCAATTCCTCTGGAATGAAAATGAGCAAACATTAACCATCGGTAAAAGGGTGGGCGATTTTCTGGGGATGTTAAAAATCAGGACTTTTAATGTTATTATTGTAAAAGAAAACCATGGTATGGGAGAAGGAATTACGAAAATATCAGACAGGGAAGTTGCATATAACGGACAAAAACAAATTATCAGTTTTAAATGAATTAAATCGAAATATTAATAATGGAATACTTTAAAGGGATAAAAAAAATTGCGTTCGAAGGACCTGAAAGCCGGAATCCGCTGGCTTTTAAATGGTACGATGAAAACAGGAAAATAGGCAACAAAACACTGAAAGAGCATCTTCGTTATGCTGTTGCCTACTGGCATTCGTTCTGCGGTGCAGGAGAAGATCCGTTTGGCCCCGGAACCCGAAAATTCCCATGGGATAAACCATCGGACGAGCTGGAAAAAGCAAAACACCGTTTGGATGCTGCTTTTGAATTCATGACCAAACTGGGTGTACCTTATTATTGCTTTCATGATACCGACCTTGTGGGTGATGGAAGTGTTTTTGAAATTGAGAAACGGCTTGCGAAAATATTGCCCCAAGTGAGATCCAGGCAACAGGATACGGGCATTCAGTTGCTTTGGGGAACAGCAAATGTATTCTCCAATCCGCGTTACATGAACGGAGCAGCTACCAACCCCGATTTTCATGTGCTGACCCATGCGGCTGTTCAGGTGAAAAATGCCATCGAAGCCACCGGTGAACTGGGCGGAAGCAATTATGTTTTCTGGGGTGGCCGTGAAGGATATATGTCCCTTCACAATACCGACACCAAAAGGGAACTTGAGCATTTGGCATTGTTTCTGGGCATGGCCCGTGATCATGGAAGAAAAATCGGTTTCAAGGGGACATTTCTTATCGAGCCTAAGCCGATGGAGCCCACCAAGCATCAGTATGATTACGATGCTTCCACAGTGATAGGATTTATTCGTAAAAACAACCTTCAAAACGATTTCAAATTGAACATTGAAGTAAACCATTCTACCCTGGCCGGGCACAGTTTTGCCCATGAGATCAGGATGGCTGCCGATGCCGGGTTGTTCGGTTCCATTGATGCCAATAAGGGAGATTACCAGAATGGCTGGGACACCGATGAATTTCCGACCAACATTTATGAAGTTACCGAGGCAATGCTTGAGATATTGCAAGCCGGAGGATTTACCACCGGCGGGATTAATTTCGATGCTAAACTCCGGCGGAACAGTACCGATCCTGAGGATCTTTTTATTGCCCATATTTCCGGGATGGACATCTTTGCCAGGGCATTCATCATAGCAGGCAAAATTTTGAACGAATCAGACTACCTGAAAATGAAGAAACATCGGTATGCATCATATGAATCGGGTCTGGGGAAGTTATTTGAACAAGGTAAGCTTAGCTCCGCCGATCTGCGTAAAATTGCAAAAGATTTGGGCGAGCCAGGGACAATCGGCGGGAAGCAGGAATTGCTGGAACAGATGATCAACTGGTTTATTTAATGTAAATATTATTAAAATGAAGAAAGGTTATGTGTTCTCGCTAACACTGGTTGCTACCCTTGGTGGATTGTTATTTGGATATGATACAGCAGTAATCTCCGGCACCGTTAGTTCGCTCGAAAAGTTTTTCATTGAACCGGTTGGATTGTCTGAAATAGCGGCCAATACAAGGCTGGGATTTGCCGTTTCAAGCGCTTTGATCGGCTGTGTGATCGGAGGTTTGATCGGAGGACTTGTTAGTCTTTACCTGGGAAGGAAAAAAGGGATGATGCTGGCTGCCATATTATTCCTGGTTTCAGCATTGGGTTCGTCCATGCCTGAAATATTTTTCAGCCCTGTTGGTCAGGGTGACCATACTTTTCTTACCCATTTCATTGTTTACCGGATCATTGGGGGTATTGGAGTTGGACTGGCCTCCATGCTTTCACCCATGTATATTGCTGAAGTTTCTCCTACTGCAATCCGGGGCAGACTAGTATCATGGAACCAGTTTGCCATTATCTTCGGGATGTTGGTGGTTTATTTTGTCAATTATTTCATCTCATTGCAAGGAGACGATGCATGGCTTCACCGGATTGGTTGGAGGTGGATGTTTGCCTCTGAAATGATCCCTGCAGGTTTGTTTTTGATCCTGTTGTTTTTCGTTCCCGAAACGCCACGCTATCTTGTGATCAAAAATAATCCTGATAAAGCATTGGATATCCTCACAAAGATTAACGGCCATGAAAAAGCCAGGAAAATTCTGGAAGAAATCAAAAATTCTGTTATTAGCCGTTCGGGCAAACTTTTCTCATTCGGTGTAGTTGTGATTGTAATCGGTATCCTGCTTTCCGTTTTTCAGCAATTTGTCGGAATTAATGTGGTGTTGTATTATGCCCCTGAAATTTTCAGGAACATGGGAAGCGGTACCAATTCTGCATTGCTTCAGACTATAGTAGTCGGGGTAATTAACCTTACCTTTACAGTTGTTGCAATCTATAGTGTTGATCGTTTTGGCCGGAAACCGCTTCAAATTATCGGAGCGCTGGGAATGGCATTATTCATGTTTACTTTGGGATTTACTTTTTATTTCAAATCACTTGGGATTGCATCGCTAATCTTTATGTTGGGATATGTGGCCTGTTTTGCGGTATCGTGGGGCCCTGTAACCTGGGTGCTGCTTTCAGAGATTTTCCCGAACCGGATCCGTGGACGGGCCATGGCTGTTGCAGTTGCCGCCCAATGGATTTCGAATTACATTATTTCTTCAACCTTTCCAATCCTGGATAAATCCTCCTTGCTTACCGAAAAGTTCAATCATGGATTTGCTTATTGGATTTATGGTGTGATGGGTATTTTGGCTGCCTGGTTCGTCTGGAAAATGGTTCCCGAAACCAAAGGAAAAAGCCTGGAAGAGATGGAAAAAATTTGGGAAACAAAATAATTTTGAGCAGAAAAGTGCAAGGAATTTAAATTCATTTTAAACTAAAATTTGTCACACATGAATAATTACCGCGTTTTTACGGGTTTAACGGTTATTTTAATTCTATCAGTGATTTTGATAGCAGGTTGCACTGACGATAAAAAATCTCCCTTGTTTTCGCATATCAATTTTAAAAATCCGCCATCTGCATTTAAACCCTATCCTTTATGGTTTTGGAATAACACTCCTGTCGACGGTGATACTCTCGAAAATCAGATTCTCAATTTTATAAGCCATGATGGGTATGGGGGCTTTGCAGTGGTTCCTTTCGGGAAAAATTTCAGTCCTGAATACCTGAGCGAACCCTATTTTGAACTTTACGGGAAAGTCCTTTCCTTAGCTGAGGAGAAGGGATTGCATGTCAGTTTGTATGATGAATACGGATTCCCCAGCGGAAGTGCAGGCGCCATCAATGCCGATGACATCGCACGTTTCCAAAACAAATTTCCCGATCAAACAATCAAAAGGCTTGACAAATGGGAAGACCGGGTTAGTGGACCTGCAAATTATAATAGAGCCATTGATTTCAATGGAAAACTTCTGGGTATTGTGGCCATGGATACCACAACATTGGAAAGAGAAAATATTACAGGCAATTATCAAATAGGACATTTATCCTGGGAAGCACCAAAGGGAGACTGGAAAATCATGGCCTTTTTATGCGTTGCGGATGGTGATCCGAATGTTGATTATTTAAGCCCTGAAGCCGTCAGAGACTTCACCGGGATGGTTCACCAGGCATATTATGACCGCTTTGCCAGATATTTTGGAACCGTCATTAAAACCACATTTTATGATGAGCCTACTATGTACAGGGCGCAAGGCCGTATCTGGACGCCGGATTTCAACGAAAAGTTCATGGCTAAATATGGATTTGATCCCGTCATTTATTACCCGGCATTGTGGTATGATATCGGCGAACAAACCTATGCCGCCCGAAGTTACCTTTTTGGGTTTCGTTCGGAATTATACGCCTCCGGATTCCCGAAAGCCATACAGGAATGGTGTAATGATCACCATATTTCAGCTACCGGGCATCAGGATAATGAAGAAGTGGTCAATCCGGTAAGTACTTCAGGAGATCTGATGAAATGTTTCAAATATGTGGATATCCCTGGAATTGATAAAATCGGTGGCAATCGGCCAGCAGAGAAATTTTATAAGGTGATCAGTTCAGCTGCAATTAACTGGGACAAATCCCTGGTGATGTCAGAAACCTATGGCGCCATGGGCAACCTGAGTTGGAATGAAATTTATCACATTGCCATGGAACAATATACCAAAGGGATCAATATGCTGATCCCTCATGCAGTTTGGTATAATGATGAGGACGTGACCTTTAAGCCGGAGCTGTCATGGAGAAATCCGCTATACACAGACGGGCTTCCTGAATTTACGCTTTTTCTCTCCCGTTTAAACCTGATGTTGCAAAACAATGGTAGAGTTGTGGCCGATATCGCCATGCTTTATCCGATCCAAAGTATGCAGGGTGAGCATTACCTCGATGGGCCGCTGGGTTATTACAAGGGTGGTGTTGAAATTCCTGATGCCGACTATCCCGTGATCAGCAAAATCCTGACCAACCAGCTGGGCCACGATTTTATTTACCTTCATCCGGAAGTGATTGATGAAAAGTGTTTGGTAGAGGGCAATCAACTTAAGCTGGATAATAAAATCAATTTTGAAAGTTTCAGCTTATTGATACTGCCTTCTATAAAAATTATTTCATTGTCGAACCTGAAAAAGATTTGGGATTTTTATAATTCGGGCGGCAATGTGATCTTCACAACTCAACTTCCTGCACATTCTTCCGGTTTTAATGAAGATGATCAGGTACTGAATGTCATGCGGAGCTTTTTTAAAACAGACACTTTGGATAACAATCAAGTTTTGTTTGTTGAGAATGAAAAGGGTGGAAAGGTATTTTTTATCCCTCATCCCGATGCGGATGCTATAGCGAAAGCTTTGAAAAAATTGCAAGTTCAGTGGGATGTTGAAACTGAAAACGGAATACCGTTGAATTACATCCACAAAGTAGTAGAGAATAAAAACATTTATTTCTTTGCCAATCTGGGTGAGCAACAAACTGAAACAATCGTTAAGTTGTCGGGGAAATTAAATCTTGAAATTCGCAGTCCTTATACAGGTGAGATTAAGAAGGTGGATTGTAGTTACGATAATTCTGAAACCGGTTGGATCACAAATGTAAAGTTGGAATTACCTGCCAACAACTCCCTTTTTGTAGTTGAAAAATAACAATGTAAAAGTTTTATTTGGAAATATTTAACCAATGTGTTGAACTTAAAATTTCAAACTCATGAGTTGGAATTAAGAAAGAAATTATCTACATTTTCATACAGCAATTTTTATACTTCTTCCCGCTACCACATGGGCATGGATCATTTCTTCCCGGACGGGTTAATGAAAATCCTTTGTCTTTTTCTTTGGCCCATTTCATCACATTGGCCGGGGGCCTTCTGTTTTGAAGTTCATGAGCCATAAAATTCATATAGGGTGTAACATGGGTAAAAAAGTGTTTATACCCTTCGCACAGGTAATTAAGCCCATGTTCTCCAATGGAAGTAGTTAAAAAACGGTTTTTTGGGCATCCCCCGTTACAGGCAAAAAGAAATTGACATTCTTTACAACAGGTGGGTAAAGCGCCTTTTTTATTACGTCCAAATTTGATTTGTGCATTTGAATCAACAAGAGAACGCATATCAGTTTGCATAATGTTACCAAGATAGTTTTCACGGAAAACATAGTGGTCGCATGAATAAAGATCGCCATTGTGTTCAAGCGCTAATGCATGTCCGCAAGTTTCATCAAAAATACACAGGCCTGATTTCAATCCCAACCAGGACTCAAGGGTAACATCAAAAACCTGGATAAAATATTTCCCAACATCTTTCCGAATCCATTGATCAAAAATTGATGACAGGAATTTCCCAAAGCCTAAAGAATTTACCGACCAATCTGCAACTACAGACTCACCCTTGAAGATTGAATATGGTGGAATGATTTCGTGGCAGTTGTTATTCAAAGTTCTCTCAACGATTGGAATAAACTGAATGAACCTGCTTCCAATGTCTTTCAGAAATTTATAAATAACCTCAGGATAACTTGAATTGTATTTATGAACACAGGTCAGGGTATTGAAGTCTATGTCATGTTTTCTAAGTAATCCCAGCCCTTTCATCACTTCAAGAAAACTTCCACTCCCATTTTTTTCAAGTCGCATCTGGTTGTGAATGTCCTCAGGGCCGTCTATCGAAAGGCCTACCAGTATATTGTTCTGATTAAATAATTCACACCATTCATCATCGAGTTGAGTGCCATTGGTTTGCAAAGCATTATAAATGTGCTTGCCATTGGCATATTTTTTCTGATAACTTAGGGCTTTTTTAAAGAACTCAATACCGGCCAAAGTTGGTTCTCCACCTTGCCAGTGAAAAGTAATCTCCGGAATATCCTGGGATTCAATGTATTGACGAATGAATATCTCCAGGGTTTCTTCGGTCATAATCCAATTCCTCTCTGCTGGGTACAATTTGTATTTATCAAGGTAATAGCAATATTTGCATTCCAAATTGCAAACAGGGCCTATTGGTTTAACCATGACATGATACCCTATGTTCTTCATGCGGATTTTAATTTAGAGTAGCGAATATACGTAAAGAAGAAAAGAAGATCTAATAGAAAATTCAGCTATTTTAAGATGCTATCGTGATAATGAATTGTGACAAGCTTATTATTCAATAAATTCTTTTCTTTAAAAAAGTTATAGATTTGATCTGAGAATAGTTTGTGAGCTTTTTCATTTGGATGCCTGTCAGTACGATATATTCTGAACTTTCTAACATCTGCACCCTCAAACCCTTTGCTGATATTTTCAAAGTAAAAATTGTTTTTTTGAGCTAATGATTCAATTAATTTCGAATAGCCGGTATTATCAATATAATGTAAATAAACGATAATTACAGGAATTCCAAGATCCTCACTGATTGCCCTAAAATCTGAAAACTGGTTATCCATGTTTTGTAATTGATCATTGTTTAACAAAGCAATAAAATCTTTTGTGTTAACATAATTCTCATAAGCATAATTATTAATGGTTCTTACCAATGTATTTATAACGAATGACGTGTAAAAGGAGTATTCTATTGGTTTTTCCCTGAATGGTTTTCCCCCTCGTTCTTCCGGCAATATTTCGTGATCATTTTCCGGGCAAAATCCAATGAGTATCAAGTCGGGCAGGTAATCCAGGGCTTTAAACTTCAATACGCTGACATATTGGGATAAACAATACCCACCAACACCGAAATTAATAATTTGATAATCCATTTCATCCTGCTCCTCGTTCAATCTTTCCTCCAGGACAGCATGATAAGAATGCTCTAAATCCACTCCTGTCGGCATGGTGAATGAATCCCCGATAACCACAATTCTAAACGCATCATCTGGTTTCAGGCAATCATAATGTTTATCCCTTAATCCTTCATCGTTTGTGGCAAATTTCGATAGTTTAAAATAGGTGTTCAAATTTGGCTTTAATTCAAAAATGACTCCTGGATATTCAGATGTTTTCAATATTCCTGCGACTCCAATCTGGTGAACACTGTTCATTTTTTGGATAGAAAAACTGTCTTTCCCAAATAAATAAAACCGAAAGGAGAGTTCTAAAATCAAAAGCGAAAAAATTACAGAAGTAACCAGCAGAACAATATTGTTGAGGGTGTTTTTTTTCATTCTTTAAAATTGATTAAATTGAAACTGGTGTCATAATTTGCAACTAATTTAATTTGTTTCAGTATTCCAATTAAATATTACAATTCCTCACAAATCAATTTCTATGAGATAATAATTGTTTAATACGCCCCTCTTCGTATTCCAATTCCAATATCAGATTGCCATCTTTATCCCAGTTTTTTGTTTTACCAGTGCATTTTTTATCTTTCCAAAACGAGGAAGATTTCATTTGTCCGTTTTGCCAATAGGTACAAAATTCACTCGGTCCATCATCAAGGTGGTTCCATTGCCATATTTTTTTCCCGCAATCAGACCATAAAATCTCACTTCCTGATTTTCTTCCGTAGTAATAATAAACTTCATACTTGATTTTACCGTTGGGATAAAACCATTTTTCATGACCGTCGAGTTTTGCCTGTCCGAGGTTATTGTAGGCAAATGAATAAGTTGATTTCATATCTCCATCTTCATAATATTCATTGTATGTTGAATGATCTTTGAAGTTCTTATTCGACACCGGGGACTGCTCGTTCATCGTTAATTCACTGTTTGATTCGAGCCAGGCTTCACTGAATTCATAATGCAGAACAGGATGTGTGATGGTACCCAGCAGATGGATATTCCCATTCGGACCTTGTTTTAGGACTGAATAACCCAGGGTATGATCTTTCAGCCTGTCATTTTCAAATTTTGGAAATTGGGTTTCGGGTAATTTTTTTGTGGTCCAGGTTTCCCCTTCATCATCAGACCAGGCGACATAACAACCCCTCTCCTTGAAAATTGCCGGGCGGTTGTTGGTCAGTTCATCTGTGAGCCTGCTGCTAAAATCCCCGGCCATAACCAGACGTCCGCTCCTCAAGCGCAAGATGGAGGGCCGTTGACCTGGTCCCTGTGCTATGAAAGGGGAAGCTGACACCTCCCAGGTTTGTCCCTTGTCTTTTGATATGGATTTGGGCATAAAACCATTGATCTGCGAACTTTTTCCTCCCATGCCAAGTATCGAACCATTTTTTAAAAGAACGAATGCCGTATGTCTTCCCGCTGTTCTTCCCCTGGGGTCAATCCAGGTTTTGCCATTGTCTTCACTTCGCCACAGCGCTGACGACGGGCCAACGCCATCACTGGCAACAAAAATATTATTGTGTTCATCCCTGAATGCTGATGTAATGGGCTGTGCCGAATGGGGCCCAACCGGAGTCACAAAAACAGGAAATCTTGGCTCCGTCCAGGTTTGGCCGTAATCGTAAGATTCGATCCATTGAAAAGGGAAGCCCGCATCATATTTATTATTGCCCCAATAAAGCCGGGTGGTATCCCCTTCCTGCCACAAAAGAGGAGCATGATCGTTGGCATCGGCAAAGTCAACCAAAACTTCGGGCATATCCCATTCATCTGCTCCATATCGTAGCCTTGAGCAAATGATTTTTACATCATGGGCCGTTTCGCTTGCCGAAGAAAAAATAGCCATAAAAGCATCGCCATTGGGCATAATAACCAGGCTGGGACAGTGATTGTGGGTAAGTAAATTTTTGTTCAACCCGGTGGCGCTGATATAATTAATCTCTTCCGACGGTAAATTTTCAGGAGGGGTTGGTAAAACAAATCTTTTTTTAAAATAGGGCTCGGCTACCTGATCCCTGACCTCATTCTTTTTTACCATATCCCGGGGAAAATCCGGCAGGGGATTGAGGAAATGCTCGGGATACGGTGCCCTGACAATCCTAAAACCTATGTGGTGGTTGCCCTGGTTGTTTTTTGCTTCACGGATGAAATTCAGGTAGCGTGTTTCTGACTTGAGGTTATCCGGGTTTGTATTTTTTTTCAATTCGTTCTCATATTCATTGATTTTTGGTTCTATCTTCGATTTGTATTCAGCATAGCTTTCGGGCGGGAAAGCCGGACCCATAGAAGCCCTGTTGGATGGCCTTTCAAAAAATGATGTATTTTTATCCAGACCGCCACCCCGGATAACTTTTGAAAGCCCAGTCAACGGCCCGGCAGGATTGACCTGGATTTGTGAAATATAGGGACCGTACCAATCAAAACACCACTCTGCGGGTAGGGTGGCCATGTTTTTCACTTTGGAAACAAAAGCTCCTTTGGCCACATATTCCCATTCGGCCTCTGTGGGCAAGCGATAGTTGAGCCCTTCCTTTTCGCTCAGCCATTCACAATATGCCATGGCATCGTACCAATTGATCCCTTCAACATAAATTGCACTATCTGAAGCGGGAATAAACTCCGGTCTGAATTTCTGAAATTCTTCTACGGTTATTTCAGTGGCGGAAATATAAAAATCGCAGGTGATGATTACCTGATGGGCGGGTTGTTCATCGCTGTCGCCGGCCTTCAGGTAAAGCAGGTCGTTATAGCGGTCTCCCGGCATCAGGGAGTCAGGCAGTGTATCTTTGTTCCCCATCATAAAGGTCCCTTTTGGTATATGGATCATGGATATTCCCAAATCACTCTTATAGTCTGTTTTTGGACCTTTATGTTCGGCTTCCAGATTGTAAAGTGAATCTAAATTCACCAGGGTATCAAAACGCCAATCATTTTCATCATTATTCATGCATCCCAACGATGCCGGATCTTTATTACATGAAATGGAAAATAAAATGATGAGGCAGAAAAGAATACTTCGATAAAAATATATTACATTATAGCCGGCCATATTTCTTCTGGAATAAAATGGTTCATTTAGAAAATACACTTTTAAAAACATACTTTTTGATTTACAGGATTTTATCGTTTTGTAGTGACGATTTTAACATTTATTCAAAACAACAATAATTTATTTGTTCTTGTATCCTGCTCTATCCTGACAAGCTGATCTTGACCATAAATAAAGAATCTGTTTTTTAATCGTCCATGTCGTTATCGAACTATCAGCTATTAGAGGCTATTTAAATTTGATCATAATTTTAATTCTTGAATTTTATCAATCATTCATACAGGACAGCACAGGATAGCATAGGTTATTGAATACATTAACTTTAACGTCTAAAAAGATTCCATTTATAAATATCAAATTAGGTGCTTTATGAATCATAGACTTAAAATGCGGCCTCTATTTTCAATATTTCTTTTATTCGTTTTAATTACAATTTCAAGGGGACAAACCTGTGATACCCTTTTTGAGAATGTAAGTTCGGGCTGGTATGGTTGGCTGCAATATTACACTGTTCCTGAAAATGTAACAAGTATTGTAATTACTGCAAAAGGTGCGCAGGGGGGTGGAGGCAGTGCAGGGTCTGGAGGTTTTGGTGCTTCCATGACAGGTACCTTTTCGGTAACTCCTGGACAGGTGTTAAAAATCCTTGTCGGACAGAAGGGGCTCACAAGTGTGGCTGAAGGTGGTGGAGGTGGTGGATCCTTTGTGACAGATATGGAAAATAACCCCCTGATCATTGCCGGTGGTGGTGGTGGAAGTAGTTCCTCTACTGTCGGAATAGGCGGTACGGTTGAAAATTGCGGTACAAATGGGGATTCTTCATACGGCGGTAATTTTGGAATAGGGGGTTGTAATGGCTATGGAGGAGATGGAATGAGCAATTGCTCCGATGCCTATTCGGGTGGAGGCCTATTGACAAACGGTACAGGCAATTGTGGCGGTTATACTTGCTTTAGCGGAAATCTTGGGGAAGGTCAAAGCTTCATTAATGGGGGGAATGGAGGAATAAGTCCGTGCGATAATCCACCTGCTCACGGAGGTTATGGAGGGGGTGGAGCAACGGATGGGTATATTATTGGTGGCGGTGGCGCCGGCGGTTATAGCGGCGGTGGAAGCGGAGGAAATAATGTTAACACCGGTGGAGGGG
>JAIOZL010000046.1 GCA_021740645.1 Bacteroidales bacterium | reverse complement strand
TCCGCCCCTATTTCTCTTTTTACGAACAAACATATCGTAAAAATAGGGCAAGACACCCACTTTTACAATATAATTTTATCTAAAAAACTGATATTGTGGCAAATAAAAATTTAACAAAAAATCAATCCGGAAAACAGGAAACAATTAAGAAAAACACTTTACATTATCACTTTTTGGTATCGGTAAGAATGCTAGTAATTAAAATGGAAAATAAAAGAGAAAAAAGGATTTCGGCAAGAACAATTTTGTATATCTCATTATACCTTGCTGTTCTTTTTTTATTAATAAGAATGATTACAAAGCTGGATAAGCAGGATGCCAATAATTCACATTTCCCTGATACGACGGAACAAATCTTATTGAGTAACGATTTCTCTCCTTAAATTGAGCCTTAAGTTACTCAATATTTGGCCTTCCTATTACATCGACCTGAAAAAAAAACCCGGCAGTCCTTGCCGGGTTTTCTTTTTATACAATATGCCGTAAACGTATTACTCTGCAAAAACTTCGAAATTGATCTCTACAGAAATTTCTTTATGAAGTTTAACTGTTGCAGTATAGGTACCTAATTCTTTGATGTGATCACCATCTACAAAAATCTTTTTCCTATCAATATCGTACTTATATTGTTGCATGATCGCTTCTGCAATCTGAATATTGTTTACTGAACCAAATATTTTTCCCGATTCAGCAGCTTTGGTACCAATCTTAACGGTTACACCTTCAAGCGCTTTCGAAAGCGTTTCAGCTTCTTTTCTGATCTTGTCCTCTTTAAACGATTTTTGTTTCAGGTTTTCACCTAAAACTTTTCTGTTCGTTTCAGTAGCTGTAATTGCCAGCCCTTTAGGAATCAGGTAGTTTCTGGCATATCCGGCTTTTACGCTCACAATATCGTTAGCGTAGCCTAAATTTTGTATATCTTGTTTTAATATTACATCCATGGTATAGTCTCCTATTTTAATAAGTCACCAACATAAGGCATTAAAGCAAGGTGTCTTGCACGTTTAACAGCCTGAGCTACTTTTTTCTGGTATTTTGTTGAAGTCCCGGTAATCCTTCTGGGTAAAAGTTTACCTTGTTCGTTAACAAATTTTAGAAGAAAATCAGCGTCTTTATAGTCAATATATTTAATTCTGCTTTTCAGAAAGCGGCAGTACTTTTTCTTTTTTGTATCTACTGCTATAGGAGTTAAATATTTAATGTCTGAATTTGATTGAGCCATTGTATTAAAGTGTTAGGTTAATAAATTAAGCTTCAGCTTTTTCTTCTTTAGCTTTTCTGCGTTTCTTCTCATTGTAAGCAACAGCATGCTTATCAAGTTTTACGGTCAGGAAACGTAAAATCCTTTCATCGCGCTTAAACGCAACTTCGTAATCACGAATTATGTTTCCTTCAGCCCTAAACTCAATAAGGTGATAGAAGCCTGTTGATTTTTTTTGAATAGGATAGGCCAACTTGCGCATACCCCAATTATCCTCAAGGATAATCTCTGCCCCCTTCTCAGTCAGATAGTCTCTGAATTTTTTTACCGTTTCCTTCATCTGTTCTTCAGATAAAACGGGAGTCATAATGAAAACGGTTTCATACTGATTTACCATAATTTAACCTAATTAATTTATTGTTTATAATTTTAAAAAAGGAGTGCAAAAGTAGGGATTATTTGATTAAAAACAAATTTTTCATTATTTGAAATTCAGGAAGTTGCATTGGCAAAAAAACTAAAATTAACTTTCCCGTATTTTCTGCGCTGATCAAATGTCTTTAAACCACTAAAATCAATGTGTTTATCATGTTCAATTATAAATAGCCCCTCATCATTTAAAAGCTTGTGTTCAAATATCAAAAGGGGGATATCCAAAATATTCTCCATTTGGTATGGCGGATCTGCAAATATAACATCCCATTTTCCTATTGTTGTATTAATGAATTGCAGGTAATCACTCCGAATCGCTGTAAGGTTTTGAAAATCAAGGTTGGAAGCCGTTTGTTCGATAAAATTGATACATTTTGCATCTTTATCGACTGAGGTAATAGATTTACAACCCCTTGAGGCAAACTCATAAGATATATTTCCCGTACCTGCAAATAGATCAAGTATGGTTAAATTATCCAACCTTAAACGGTTGCTTAAAATATTAAACAAGCTTTCTTTGGCTAAATCCGTTGTAGGCCTCACAGGTAAAGAAGCTGGTGCTATAATTTTTCGCCCCCTGTTTTTTCCACTAATTATTCGCAAAGCATTGAGTTGATTAAATTGAAATAATTATGACGCGGAACTTCGTCAAATATATAACTAAAGCTAAAGGTATCAGAAAGGTTTAGAAATTCAATATTCCTTATGTATTTATATGTATAATCAAATAATGATGATTGTTTGTCAATTATCCCACTTAACCTCAACTCAATTTCTTCAGGATTCAAATTTAATTGTTCAATAACAAAAATGAGGTAATAAATAAAATCATTTGGACTACTATATTTAAAGGAATTATAAAACAGTAATTTTTTGCCCTCGGTTATTACAATATCGAGGAATGTGCTTCTAACATTAACAAAAACTCTCTTACTTTCAGGTTGGTTTTTAAACAATACAAGTAAAATCTCAATAAGTACACCTGCCTGGTTATTTATTTTGCATCCCGGGTATAAATCATTAAAAGTATTAAACAAGCTGTCAGAGGTATGATATAAAATATACGCCCCAGTATTTTTCAATAGATCCGAATGAACATCATAATTACCTGGATTTTTGTAATTAAAGCTGGCAATATTTTCCATTTCTTTCGTATCGAATAAGCCAATAGGGATTAGGGTGGTGGTAGGTGTTTCGAATAGAACTCTTATGTGATGAAATTGGTTTTTACTAAGCCATTTATGCTGATCAATTGTAGTTTTTACTTCTGTATTGTAATTTGTTTCGTTAGTAAATCCATGATTGGAAAAATTTCCCAGGGCCATGAATTTATTCTTTTCCGTATCAAATATGCAAAAAGAAAATCCATCCAGCGCAACCTGGATGGATAGTTCATATTTTTCAATTGAAGCTTCGTTTAAAGCTTTATCATATTTTTCAAAAACGCATACGATTTTTCCGGGCATGCTTAAGTGCTTACTCCCAGTTACCGTCAGTACTTGCTTCCACCATTGATCCAACTTTCAGTCCTGGAAATCTTTCAATTTGTTCCTTAGAAGCAATTAGGTTGATCACCATTTGTTCATCCAGGCCATGCAAAATATCTTTATAGTGGGAAGTAACCTCAAATACATTTACATCCACACCCCCTTTTTCAACAATACCTGCATTTAATTCAAACAGTTTATTATCAGTGTAAGGGATATATTTAATATGCTCCACATTAAAGTCTTTCTTGTTTTTGAAAAGCGAATCAATAACCGGAATAAAGCCAATGGTATCACGAATAGTTTTAGAGAAAGTAGTATCGGTTGGGTCGGGAACCATTTTAATCACTGGAATTTCACCCGTCTTTAAAAATGCAATCAAGGTGTCGAAACTGGCAGTGTAGTTGCCATAAATCGATTTATAGGTCATTTCAACAGTACGAATATCCTTTAGATTTTGGATTACTGCATTACTTCTTTTTTCAACTTGCTGATTAAACCTGACAGGTCCCATGACACTTTCAAAAACCAGGTAAGCCAGAATAATTATAATTACTAAAAGGACGACTTTGATGATGTTGTTTACCATAACAGTTGTTTTTATTGATTCGCAAATTTAAATATTATTTTAAATACAATACCATTATTTTGTATGGATATTATTAAGCTGATTAAAACTTTGTTATTAGGCTTGATATATTAGGCAAGGATTAGTGGCAAATTATAACCACTTTAATTAAATTTGTCAAAAAAAATATCCATGAAACAATTACGCCAACTTTCAGCATTTTCATTTATTTTTCTTCTTCTTCTTCTTGGCTGTTCCCATAAGTCAAATAACGACATTAAAGACAGTGGCCAGGAGCTGGATTTTACTTTTGCTTTCCTTACAGATATTCACTTGCAACCTGAGCTTAATGCGGTGGAGGGTTTTACACAAGCCATTGATTCGGTGAATAAAATTAATCCGGATTTTGTTATTACCGGAGGTGATTTGATAATGGATGCCCTTGGGCAGACCTATGGGAGATCAGATTCGCTTTATAATTTGTATCTCGAAACTATCGAAAAATTTAATATGCCGGTATATAATACCATGGGTAATCATGAAATATTTGGCATTTATGGAAAAAGTGGTGTAAATTACGATCATCCTGAATATGGTGAAAAAATGTTTGAATCACGGATTGGCCAACGCTATTATTCCTTTGATTATAAGGGTTGGCATTTTATGATTCTTGATGGTATTGAGGATACAGGTGAGAGTCGGTATATAGGTTTGATTGATAGCGTGCAAATAAAATGGATTCAAGAAGATTTATCACAAATTAATGCAGAGACCCCAATCGTAGTTAGCACCCATATTCCTTTTATTACTGTGGCCACCCAAATCGAAGAAGGCTCCCTGGTAGCCAATAGAAGTTCAACGACTATTGCAAATTCAAAAGAAGTTCTGGAATTATTTGAAACTCACAATCTGAAGTTGGTATTGCAGGGACATTTACATTTTGTTGAAGAGATTATTGTTGGTGGGACGCATTTTATAACAGGCGGGGCTGTTTCTTCACGATGGTGGGGTGGAAGGTACAACGGAATGGAGGAGGGTTTTGTATTGGTTAAAGTGAATGGAAATGAGTTTACCTGGGAATATATTGATTATGACTGGGAGGCAGAAGAGGTAGATAGCTGGTAGGTAAATCTAAAAAGTTTGAATTTGTGAAATAAGTTTTATTTACCTTTGCGCATCATTTTTTTCGGGGTGTAGCGCAGCCCGGTAGCGCGCTTCGTTCGGGACGAAGAGGTCGGGAGTTCGAGTCTCCCCACCCCGACAAAAAAAGCCTCTTAATAGAGTCAGGTTTTTTATTAACCATGCAAGTATATATCTTATACAGCAACACGCTCGGGAAATACTATGTTGGGCATACAAATGACATTGTCCGCAGACTAAATGAGCATAATTCTGGTCATTCGAAATATACCAAAACGGGCAAACCATGGAAATTGATAAAAACATTTGAGTGCACCTCACGCCAGGAGGCTGTTAATTTAGAATCAAGAATAAAGAAACGTGGAATTAAGAGGTATTTGGAGGGCACCCCAACGGCTGATTAGCGCGTCCCGCCGCAGGCGGGAAGGTCGTGAGTTCTCCCGCTTAGCAGCGGGATCCCCACCCCGACATAGCCCACCGAAGTTTCCTGTTTTAGGAAGCGAAGGTGGGCTTAACTTTTGCGTATTTTTTCTGTAAAATTTGTAATAAGAGGGGATACTTGTAACTTTCCGGGAAATTAAACCATCTCAATCAATAACAAAAAATTCAGCCCCACCATCAGTATCTTTATTTTTCATTTCCGTGAAAAAATTCTCCGACATGTTTTCTTCATAAGTTAACGGATTAAGATAGACTGCGGTTACCTTAACTTTGTTAGTCGCATCTACTTTTACTTTCACATAATTATAAACATATCCATCCCCCAAGGGGTTTTGAATGAGCTTACTGGTGCTTGATACAACAAAAGCTTCCTTATTATACACAGCCATTGGGGCAAAATATTCATAAACCTCGATGGACATACCGCCGACTGCATCAGGAACTTTTTCTTCAATTTCATTATCGCTGATCAACTGGCATTTTTTATAATGGAATATTGCCCGAACTTCTTTACCACTGTTAAGGGCCTCCATTAATTCTTCGAAATTGTTAATTTGTTTTTGCCCAAAGAGGATAGAGGCAGACATTATAACTGCCAAAATTGTTATTATAGATTTCATGTTCTCATTTTTTGCAAATAAACTTAATATTTTATAACACCCTGTAATAATCTTTTAATATTTGGATTTCGAATTTAATTATGGTATAAAATTACTTAATTCCTTTTGTTTATTTTTGCGCCGCAATTTGTACTTTTTATTTCGCGTTAATCAAGTTAAAAAAACCACAGAAATTATGTACAGAATTTTAGTTTCAATCTTAATTGTTATTCCAGGAATCTTGCCTTCATATGGACAGGATATGTTAACCAATTTTGATGAAGCTAAGATTATCGCTGTTAAAAATCAGAAATTTATTATGCTAAATTTTTCTGGCTCAGATTGGTGTGGGCCGTGTATTAAAATGAAGAATGAAATTTTCTCGAACCCATCTTTCAAAGAATTTGCCGCCCAGAATTTGATTTTAGTAAACGCGGATTTTCCACGCCAAAGGAAAAACAAACTTTCTGAGATTCAAATAAAACAAAATGAAGCGCTTGCTGAAAAATATAATTTGGATGGCGACTTCCCTAAAACTATATTATTTACTACAGATGAAAAAATTGTAAAGGAATGGATAGGGTTCCCAAAAGGAAGCGTTCAGGATTTTATCGGGGAAATTGCTCAATTTCTTCCTGAAAAAAAATCAGCACAAAAAATTTACAAGCATAGCACCAAATTAATGGGATGCAGGTTTGATTTTTCAATTCAAGCGGAAGATCAAATGCAGTTTGATAAAGCCCTTGAAGTAGCAATCAATGAAATTAAACGGGTCGAAAATTTAATTTCAAGTTGGGATGACAAAAGCCAGACCAGTAAAATAAATAGCAACGCAGGAATAAAACCTGTGAAAGTGGATAAGGAGTTGGTCCAATTAATTGTGCGGTCGAAAGAAATTTCAAAAATTACACAGGGCGCCTTTGATATAAGTTTTGGTTCAATTGATGAAAATTTATGGAAATTTGACGGAACGATGACTTCTCTTCCCGATTCATCTGAAACATTGCTGGCAGTGAAGCGGATTAATTATAAAAATATTGAAACGGATGAAACAAACAATACTGTTTTTTTGAAAGAAAAGGGGATGAAAATTGGATTTGGGGCGATTGGCAAAGGATATGCAGCAGAGTGTGTAAAAAAGAAACTAAGTGACATGGGTATTACTGCTGGTGTAATTAATGCCAGTGGCGATATGACCATTTGGGGCCAGCCGGTTGATAATGATATTTGGACCATCGGTATTGCTAATCCAAATTTCAGGAATATGCCCTTCTCGTCACTGAAAATTACAAATAAGGCGGTAGTAACCTCAGGGGATTATGAAAAGTTTGTGGTGATCGATGGGAAGAAATACTCACATATTATTGATCCACGTACTGGGTTCCCCGCTTCAGGGTTAAAGAGTATTACTGTAATTGCCCCAAATGCTGAGCTGGCTGATGCACTTGCAACTGCTGTATTTGTTCTAGGGAAGGAGGTAGGACTGGACCTAATCAATCAACTTGATCAAATTGAAAGTATAATTATAAACGAAGAGGATGAAATATTTTATTCGGACAACATCAAAATTTATTAGCTTTAAAATGATATTCATTTTCGTCCTGGGCATCATTATAAACTCATGTGTTTCTGTCAAACCTTATCAAAAAGCCTATCTGAACGATTCAGAAATGAAATTGGCGAGTCGCACAGTGGAACGTTTCGAATCTTATTTTCATTTTTACCGCGAAGGATCGGCTGGTGCAAATGGAGGAAAAACAGGAGGGGGATGTGGCTGCAATTAAAAGGCTGAAAAGCTTACTGGTGATATTTCTTTTCATTTTAAGTGCCAATATATTGTTTGCACAGGTCGAAAAAGATACCTCAACTTATCAAACCCGAAAAATAAAGAAAGTTGAAGCCGACCTGATTATGAGTTATTATTCTCAGGAAGGATATCATTCAGCAGTAACGGGTGGTGTGGGCACAGAACAATTGACTGATCTGGCCACCAATATAGAGATTAATTTACTGGTGGATGGAATAAAAGAAGGGAATGAAAATAGCATTAATCTGAAAGTAGGGATAGATGCATACAGCTCAGCTTCATCGGATAATATTAACCCGGAAACAATATCCAGTGCATCCTCTGGGGATGTAAGGGTTTACCCTGCCATTTCTTATACTCATTTAAATAGATTAAGGCATTATTCTATGGGGGGAAGTTTATCCCTTTCTACGGAGTATGATTATAAATCTCTGGGGATCGGTGGGTCCTTTTCAAAATTCTCAAGTGATGAAAACAGGGACTTCAGTTTTTCCTGGCAATCCTTTTTTGATACTTGGAAAGTGATTTATCCATATGAACTGAGGCCACCGGGATATCCTGCCGGAAATGAAGATGATGAAGGAGTGGACACAAAACCCCGAAATTCGCATTCAGTATCTTTAGTGTATTCACAGGTACTTTCAAAACGTTTTCAGGCTTCCCTTTTATCCGATGGTATTTACCAGGCCGGATTGCTATCTACACCATTTCACCGTACTGCATTTAAGGATACAATAATGGTGGAGAAGCTACCTGATAAAAGGTTTAAGTATCCCATTGGCCTTCGCCTGAATTATTTTTTCAGCGATTTTTTTATAGCCAGGTTTTATTATCGGTACTACCAGGATTCATGGGGAATTAGTGCGCATACATTTAGCCTTGAACTTCCGATAAAAATAAAACCATGGTTCTCGGTTTACCCTTCTTATCGTTTTTACAGCCAGCAGGCAATGGATTATTTTTATTTTTCCGAGTCTTCTTATATGGTACAAGACTATTATTCAAACGACTATGACCTTTCTGAGTTTACAAGCCACTTTGCAGGAATTGGCCTTAGGTTTGCACCCCCTTCAGGTGTAATAAACTGGAAGAGAATAAGTACGAAGTTGGCTGAGCTTAATCTTCGTTATGGTTATTATTCCCGAACTGATGGTTTAAACTCAAATATCATCTCCGTTCACTTAAAACTGATAAGTTTATAAAAAATAAAGAAGAATATCCCTAAACTAAATATGGAATAGCTCCGAATAAAATGATCAGACAAATAATACCTGAGGATGCATCACAAATCTGCGAAATCTATAATCATTATATCCTTCACGATATTTTTACTTTTGAAGAAAAACCTGTTCCAGAATCTGAAATGAAGGAGCGTATCAACACTTCAACAAAATTTCCCTGGATTGTATTTGAAGAGGGCGATGCGATTTTAGGATTTGCCTATGCTTCAGAATGGAAATCAAGATGTGCCTATAAGTATAGTGCAGAAAGTACTATTTACCTTAGGCGGGGATATACAGGCAAGGGCATTGGCCGGGGATTGTATACTGAACTTTTCAACCGCTTAATTCCATTTAATATACATGCCATTATTGGAGGAATTGCCCTCCCTAATAATCCCAGCATTGCCTTTCATGAAAGCTTTGGATTTAAAAAAGTAGCCCATTTCAAAGAGGTGGGTTTTAAATTCGAAAAATGGATAGATGTGGGGTATTGGGAGCTGATACTTTAATAATGCTCTGTAAATTAATTATCAGGAATTCCTGTCCAAACAACATTAAAAAATCTTAAATTCTTCATTCTGATTACCAGTAGCGGTCGATACTGCATATGAAAGTATTATTTTTATCTGTGATAGTATCAACTTTTATCTATTCAAATGAAATTCGCCAGACAACCATTTCTGGTTTATTGATCACTAACAAATAAAGGCAAAGCTGAATTGATGCCACAATTTAACGAAGAGAACATAATAGAAGGCTGTCTGAAAAACGACAGAGGGGCTCAAAAGGCTTTGTATGATCAATACAAAACGGCTATGTATACTTTATCCTATAGAATTACCAACAACTTCGACGACGCAAACGACGTTTTACAGGAGGGCTTCCTGCAGGTTTTTGAAAGCCTTCAATCCTTTCGTGGAAAAGCTAAATTGAGTACCTGGATACATACTATCATCGCACGGGCAGCCCTGAAAAAGATCCGGAATAAGATTCACTTTATAGATTTGGATGAAGTGGCAGGGGGGGAGTCAATCGACTGGAGCTCCATTGAAGATGTACAATATCTCGAAAAAGCCATCGCTTCCCTCCCAGAAGGATACCGGTCCATTTTTATTTTATATGAAGTTGAGGGTTTTAAACATAAGGAAATTGCTGAGATGTTGGACATTTCAGTAAATACATCGAAAACACAATTATTTAAGGCGAAGCGCGAACTCCAGGCAAAACTCAAAGACTTTCATTAAGAATGGAAATGTACAAAAACATATTAAGTAATTGGTTGAGAAGTTTATCTCACCATTCACCTGACGAAAAAGTGTGGGAAGCAATTTCATCTGAACTGGATAAAAAAACCGGTATTAAGTTGAAGTCAAAATTATCCCAGCTAAGTCCGCCTAAAGCACTTTGGAATTTGATAGATGCGGAATTGGCCAAACGGGAAAAAATTAATAGGCTTTCTCAATATGATCCACCCGATAGTGTTTGGGATAATATTGATCAAAAGCTTAACCAGAAAGTTAGGAAACCCTCCCCATCTAAATTAATCCGCTTTGTGAAATGGACTTCCACAGCAGCAGCGATGTTATTGATCGGGATGCTCATTTATTTTTTACAAAACAATTCTGATAATAATTTAAACTATTCAGAGCAGTGGGTTGAATTAAACAATACCCAACAATGGGTGGAAGAAGATGCAGATTTCGCCGGTGTTCTTAAACTCCTATGTAACGAAAAACCGCAAATCTGTTCTATGGATGAATTTAAAAAAATGGAAGAAGAATTAAATTTTTTGGAAAAATCAAAGAAAGATATTTTATCGCACATGAATAAATACAATACGAACAGCGACCTCGAAAAAACTTTAGTGGAGATTGAATTAGAGCGAACTAATCTGATAAAAGAATTGATAACAAAAACAATTTAATCCAATGTTAAGACCGCTTCACATAAAGGTGTTTTCTATTTTATTTCTGCTTTTAAGCGGGCTGAGTATCGTCAGGGCCCAGGTTAAGGTGCAGGTAGTTTCCAAAACAATTATGGAAACCATGCTTTGGGAAGCTGGCCAGACATTACAAATTAATGCTGAAAAAGCTGATGTTTATTGTACTTCATCAGCAAGCAATTCGATTGAAATTGAAATAAGTTTTATAGCCAAACATGAGAACCGGGAAATTGCCGAAACGGATCTTCGTAAGATGAAATGGCTCAGTGAAGATCTCGGAAAAAAGATCATTCTACGGAATTATATTGAATTGGCGCGGGATGAGTCGAAACCTGAATCTGATATCAAAAGCATATACAAAATCAAAATTCCTCAAAATTGCCCTTTATTAATTCAAAATTATTTTGGTAAAATTAAGATTGAAAACATAAGCTCGAAGTTAAATATCGAAAGCGAATTCAGTATTATTGACCTCACAGGAATTAAGGGAAATATTTATGTTAAAACCACCTTTGGTGATCTTGTGGCCACGCAAATAGAAGGGGGTCTAAAAGTAAAATCGAATCGGTCGGATATTAATATTTCTGATTTGACCGGCTCCATCGATATTAATGCCTCGGTGGCGGAAATAATTTTATCAGATATTGATAATGGGAATGCAGTTAAGATTGTGGCTGACAAGTCGAAGATTGAAATTAAATCAAAAGTATATGATCGTTTCAACTTTATTTTGGATTTGAAAAAAGCGGATTTAAATACACCCAAAGACCTGATGTTAGACCTGCTACGAAATGATAAGGATGAAATAAAATCCAATACGGTTAAAAATTCAGAAGGGGTATTAATTGATATATATTTAAACACAGGCTCACTCAGCATTTTACGTTAAAAAAGTATGAAAAACAAGAGGAAAGAAATAATAAATCGGACACAGTTAATCTTAATTTTACTTGCTTTGGTGGGTTGCATGTTAACGGGAAATAAGCTTTTTTCACAAAATGAGCTTAAGGGTGATACAAAATCCATTCACCCCGATAGCATTATTGATAATTTAACACCCCTCGAATATGCCTTTATGATGCATGAAGAAACCTCGTGGTTATTAAAGCTAAATTCTACGGTAAATTTTGGATACGGGAGAGGTGTTGGAATGATAAAAATTGGTGCAGAAAAGCGTATTAGTCCCAGTTTTACAGTAGACGCTGATTTTACATATTCATCTTACGGTTTCACAACAGTAATTCTTGGTGGCTCGATTGAAGGTAGATGGTATTACCGCTTGAATAAAAGAATTCGTAATAATAAACTTGCACGAAGCATGTCGGATAATTACTTTGCTTTGGGAGTTTCACAAGCCCAAACCCGGGTTAAATACAATGAAAACAATGAGAGTTTTGATTATACCTCAGTATATGCGAAATGGGGCTTACAACGTAGGTTTTTGAAGTATGGTCATGCTGATTTTGGTTTGAGGATGAATTATGTATTTGGAACGACAGAATCAAATTCTCCCTCTTTTGCAATTTCAACTTTTGTTGATTTGGGGCTTAGTTACACAAAGGATAAACTTCCTTTAAATCATGATAAATTATGTGCTATCCTCAATTGTTACAAGTCGCATAAGTTTATCATAAAATCAAATTTGACAGGCCTGTTTTCACTCTCATTATCGGATCAAATAAACTCTATCAGTCTTACACCACATCTGGCTTTTGAATATAAAGTCGGCAAAACGCCTTTTTCTATTAATGCTGAAATTCAAGGTGGATTATCATACACTGAATATGATCGAACAATGACTTCAAGTTATTATGCTCCGGGATATGATGCAGGAACGGGGTATATTAGAAATTGGCAAGCCAATATGGCCCTTGAAGCCAGGTATTATTACAACCTAAAAAGAAGAATGTTAAATGGTAAAACGGGAAATAGTTTATCAGCTAATTATATTGGTGGCGGTGCAGCATTCATATATAATGAACCACCTTACAGTTATGAGCAGTCTTTCGATCCCTCTTATTATGTTGTTGCTGGATGGCAACGTTTAATTGGTAAGCATTTATATTTTGACGTGCAGTTGGGGCTGGAGTATAGAGATAAAACTGCGTACGATTACAGTAGGATTGAACCCAGAATAAAAATTGCCCTTGGCTATAAGTTTTAGTTAATTATTATTCAGAATTATTTAGGAAAATGAAAATATATATTAATAAAACATCTGATGTAGAAAAAGGGAGATATAGCAATGTAATTGCTCTATTGCTTTTGATGTTACTGTTTCTTCCAGGCTTTATTCAGGCACAAAAAGATTCAATAAGTTATGGGCTGACTAATAATCAGGATACCATTCTTAAATACATTTCACCCATGGAATATGCCTTTATGATGCATGAGGAAACATCATGGTTGTTTAAAGTCAATACAACCCTTACCGACCTGTACAGGTACAGGAATTATATGAAGGTCGGTGTCGAAAAAAGAATAGCACCAAGTTTAACACTTGAGCTGGGTTTGGAGCAATTATACAATGAAGTCCCTTCTGAATTTCCTTTGAATCATGGGGTTCACACATCAATTGAATCGAAGTGGTATTATAGGTTAAATAAAAGAATACAACAAAAAAATGTTGCCCGGAATATGTCCGACAACTATATTTCCATTGGGGTTGCTTATACCCGCTATTGGGTCAACAAAGGATTTAGCGATTGGGAAGATTTCACATCGCCTAAATCCAGGTCAGCGATCTCAGGCTATTTGAAATGGGGAATGCAGCGCCGGTTTTTAAAAAACGGCCATGCTGATATGGGTTTTGAGGTAGGTCTTTCAAACAAGTTAAATGTAAAGCTATCACCATCTTTTATTTTTAGTACCTACGTAAATATGGGACTTGCTTTTACTAAGGATAAATTTATGCTTGATGGCAATAAATTATGTCCTGTACTCAAGTGTTACGATGCAAGCAATTTTGCTCTCAAATCAAATGTTTCAAGCTTATTATCCTTACACTTATCTGAGTTTTTAAATCGAATAGCAATAAATCCAAATATTGCCTTTGAACGGAAGGTTGGGAATTCCGCATTTTCAATCAATACCGAAGCAAACGGTATATACGGTTATTCAGAATATTACTTCAGTTATAATGATTCTTTTAATAATTCCGATTTTTGGCGTTTTGGATTTCAGCTTGAGGGAAGGTGGTACTATAACCTTAAGAGAAGAATGCTGCAAGGGAAAACAGGAAATAGTCTTTCGGCAAACTACATTACAATTGGTGGATTGTATAATATATCGAAAGCTGATTATCAAAAAAAATGGGAATCTCAGCCCATTATTTATGGCGCAATAGGCTGGCAGCGGTTTTTTGGTAAACATATGTATTATGATATCCAGCTTGGGTATGAATATTTTTTGAATACGGAACCCAATGTTCAGGAGAGCCAACCACGAATTAAGATGGGCATAGGGTACCGGTTTTAAATTTTAATTAATCTTAGCGTCTCCCCGGTAGAGACTTTCCTCACTTTACAATTTTCCTGTTTAATAACAATATAATCCTGATTATCTTTGTTGTAATACCAAATATTTAATTTTCTTAGAGTTCAATATTTTATCATTTAAGCATTTCATCATTTTATCATTGATCAAATGAAACATATCTGGCTGGAATTAAAAATTGGTTTTCTAATTATCGTGGGTGTAGCATTAGTGCTTGCTACAGGCTATCTGGCTTATACAAGTATCTCATCGATTGTGGAGAATATATACCGGGAATCCAAGCCGGATGTAAAGCTTTCGTTGATCCAATCCCTTGCTACCAGCCTCGAAAAAGCTGAAAACGGCATCAGATTGTATGCCTATTCAAAGGACAATAAGGATCTTGAGCCATACGCTTATTTAGTGACAAATGCTGACGATCAAATCAACCGGCTGAGGGCCGAAGGAGCAGATAATTCCCAATTTTTAGCGAAGATTGATACCATCGCCGACTTAGTAGAAAAAAAAGTGTTGGTTTGGAACGAAATGCTTCCATTATATAATCGTAAGCAGGCTGAGCAATATCTCGACACTATTTCGAAGGAGCTGGAAAATAAAATTGAAAAGGACAGCCTTAGAAAAAACAGGAACATTTTCAAAAAGATCTTTAAAAAAAGTGAAAAAGTTGAAATTGATGAGAAAAAAATTGTTCAGAATATAGAACAATTACGTGAAGAGGATAAGCAACTTGCCATCCAGATTCGGGCTAAAGAAGTTCAATTGGCCAGAGCAAGCAGTAAATTAACTATGCAATTGTATGCCTTAATTAAAAAAATAGAGGAGGAGGAAATCAGGCTTCAGCAGGAAAGGGCAAAAGTTGCCGATGAAATGGCAACAGAAACTTACCGTTGGATAGGATGGTTTGCACTCTCAGCTACTCTTGCGTTGTTGGTTGTGATTTTTGTTATTTCCAGATATATTAAAAAGTCTGCGCTCTACCAGGAAGCCCTTATCAAAGCGAAAAATGAAGCTGAAAATCTGGCAAAAGCAAAAGAAATGTTCGTCGCTAATGTCAGCCATGAAGTGCGAACGCCTTTGAATGTTATTTCCGGTTTTATTACGCAGTTATTGGGCAAAAAGCATGATAAAGATACCCAGCAATCTTTGGATATTATTAAGTCTTCATCCGACCATCTTGTACATATTATTAATGATATTCTTGATTTTTCAAAGCTCGAATCAGGAAAGATGAATCTTGAGCCGGTTCACTTTAATGTTAAAAGTCTTCTTACAACCGTGGAATTATTGTTTCACTCACAAGCCAAAGAGAAATCGATAGACTTCAAGATTTTACAGGGTGAAAATCTTCCGGAGGTACTTTTTGGTGATCCTGTGCGGCTGAGGCAGGTTCTGATCAACTTAATTGGTAATGCACTTAAATTTACCAGTAAAGGTTCGGTAATTTGTGAAATAGACTTTACAAATAATAAATCAGGAACTGGTGATTTAACCGTGAAAGTGTCAGACAGTGGGATTGGAATTCCGCGGGATAAATTGGATTCGATTTTTAATGATTTTTCTCAAATCGAAGGAACCACTTCAAAATTTGGGGGTACAGGGCTGGGATTATCCATTGTGAAAAAAATCGTGGATCTGCATCACGGCGAAATCAAAGTGGAAAGCAGGCATTCTGCGGGTACCACCTTTCTCTTAAGTTTATCTTATAAGACCGGGAATGCAGAAAAGATTGCAGTATCCACTAAAACTGGCATTACTGTGGATGAAAAGGTAAAATCACTTAAAGTATTGATCGTAGATGATGAAGTATACAATCGAAAGTTAATAGTTAATATTCTTAAAAAATGGGAAATTGATTATAAGGAAGCTGAAAATGGCCATATTGCAGTTGAGCGTTTTAAAGAGGGCACTTTTGACTTTATTTTGATGGACAAAAGAATGCCTGAAATGGATGGGTTTTCAGCTGCCGCAAAAATCAGGGAGCTTGAAAAAGAGGCCGGAGTGAAAACTAATATTGTTTTAATTACAGCTGAATCAATAACCAAAGATCAGTTTGAAGCATTGCAAAAGAGAGGTTTTAATTCCTGGCTTCCAAAGCCTTTCGTTGAAATGGACCTGCTTAAAATCTTATCCGCAACAGTAGCTTATAAACCTGACGGCAAGAGTATTGAAGTGGTGGCAACGAGTAAGAAACAAAAAATAGAACAAACTTTGCTCGACTTATCAAACTTTGAAAGGATTTCAGGGGGGGATAAGCCTTTTATTAAAGAAATGCTTGAAAAGTATATCTCCTCCTTCGAAGAAGGATATAAAGCTATGATTGATTTTATTGAGGTGAAAAATTATAATAAAGCCGCTGATGCTGCTCATAAATTGGTTTCACCCTCGAGGCATCTTTCAGCAGCCGGTCTCGTTAAAATTTTAAAAGAGATAGAGATTGATGGCCCAAAAATGCAAAACCAGGAAAATCTCCTCAAAAAAGCGAAAGAGGCGAAAACTAAATTTGATCTGATCAAAAAGGAAATCCTGTTGTATCTGCAAAATGAATAATCACATAAGCTTACCTCCGCATTAAATTATTTTAAGCCGGGGATTTTGAACATGCCCAATGATAACAATGTTTATATTTGCATCAAATAATCCTGGAAATTAACAAGAATGAGCGATAAAGCCTTCAAAATATTTGTAGTTGAAGACGACGATTGGTATAACCGCCTTCTAGTGCATACCTTAAGGCTTGACCCGGAATTTGAAGTTGTTAATTTTTTTAATGGCAAGGATTGTATCGATAACCTGCATCTTAAACCTGATGTGATCACCCTCGATTACCGCTTGCCTGATATGACGGGTCTCGATATCCTCAAAGCAATCAGGGATATTCAGCCTGACTTGCAGGTGATCATGATTTCTGAACAAGGAGATATTGATACTGTTGTGGATTTACTCAAACATGGTGCATACGATTACATTGTAAAATCTGAGGATATTAAGGAACGATTACTGAATACAGTAAGGAATTTGCAGAAAGGTGCAGGCTTAAAGAAAGAGATCAGAACCCTTAGAAAAGAAGTACAGAAAAAGTATGATTTCGCTAAAACCATCGTCGGAGAGAGCCCGGTAATAAAAAATGTTTTCGACTTGATGAATAAAGCCATCAAGACAAATATAACAGTAACCATTACTGGTGAAACCGGCACTGGGAAAGAACTGGTTGCCAAAGCCATTCATTATAATTCGAAAAGAAAAGACAAACAATTTGTGCCTGTAAATGTAGCTGCTATACCTGCAGATTTGATAGAAAGCGAATTGTTTGGCCATGAAAAGGGCTCGTTTACAGGTGCTTCTTATCGTAGAATTGGTAAGTTTGAAGAAGCTGATGGTGGAACCCTTTTCCTGGATGAGATCGGTGAAATGGACCCCAGTTTCCAGGTAAAATTATTACGTGCTATTCAGGAAAAAGAAATTGTTCGCATCGGGAGTAATAAACCCGTAAAAATTGATGCCAGAATTATTGTAGCTACCAACCGGAATCTTCAGGAAGAAGTTAAAAAAGGGCAGTTCAGGAAAGACTTGTATTACCGCTTGCTCGGATTACCCATTGAACTTCCTCCCTTAAGAGAACGTGGTAAAGATATTCTTCTTTTGGCCAACACATTTTTAAATGGCTTTTGTGAGGAAAATGAAATTGGATTGAAGTCATTTTCTGAATCTGCCCTAAAAAAACTACTTAGCTATGAATACCCGGGTAATGTGAGAGAATTAAAGTCGGTAGTTGATTTAGCAGCGGCCTTATCCAATTCCGAATTGATTGAGTCAGCCGACCTGCTGTTTGGATCTGATGATCCCCTTCCTGAAGTTCTGAATGAAGATTTAACGATGCGTGAATACAATCTCAGGATTATAAAAGCCTTCATGAAAAAATATAACAAGAACATGCAAGTGGTTGCTGAAAAGCTGGATATAAGTGTATCTACAATCTACAGAATGTTCAAAGAAGAGAAAGAAAATTAATCAACAGAGGCACTTAATAATTCTTTTACCTATCCTATAACTCCGGCTTCTTCGTTAGTCTTTGTAAGTTAACTTCCCTTGTCAAATTGATTATTCTCCTGTCAATTTGATAATTATACTAAGCCGTTCTGAAATTAAAACTCACAAAGCCAAATACTTAAGTATGTTTTGAATTTGGAATAGCCTTTGGATAATAAAGTACTACAAATAACAATTACTTAAAAATAGGAGATTAAAATTATGAAATCAAAAAATGTCGTAATCACCAGTTTGATAGCCCTTATTGTAATCATGGCAGTAGTCGGAGGAATTTACTTTAACAAATATCAAGATAACCAGTCCCAGATATTAAAATTGGAAGAGAATAGGGGAAATGATCTGGCAGTTAAATTACATCAGCGGGATTCATTGGTAAATGACTATGTAAATACTTTTGACCAGATTGAGAAAGACCTTTTATTAATAAAAGAAAAAGAAAGTCTATTGGATGTTCAAACCAACGACCAGGAGTTGGCAAAAGATAAAAAAATAAAAATCCAGGAAGATATCCAGTTGGTATATGGATTAGTTGAGCAAAACAGAAAAAAGATCGCAGACTTATCTAAAAAGCTTAAAAATTCCGGGATTGAAATTGCTGCACTGAATGAAAAGGTCAAATACCTGGGACAGGCAATTGAAGAAAGAGATGAAAGTATTTTAGCCCTGAATACTAAACTTGTGGAAAAAGATTCTGAGATCACCAATTTGAACGGGCAATTAGGAACGCTTGAAACGGTTGTTTCAACTCAAAAAAGTCTTATAGAAGAGCAGGAAATCGCGATGAATACAGCTTATATTATGTCAGGGAGCTACAAAGATTTAATGGAAAAAGGAATTATAGTAAAAACCGGAGGCTTTTTGGGTTTAGGTAAGAGCAAATCATTGGAAAGCAATGTTTCGAAGGAATATTTTACTAAAATAGATCTTACTGAAACAAAATCCTACCCGGTATATGCTGAGAGAGTGCAGTTGATAACTGAGCATCCTTCCGGATCATATGAGTGGGTAGCAGAGGGAGATAAAATAGCTTATATGGTTATTAATGATCCGAAAGAATTCTGGAAGATTTCAAAGTATGCCGTCCTAGAAACGAAATAACACCTTTCGTCTTACTTTTATGATTTGACTCGTAAAGAACAGGGAATCCCCCCTGTTCTTTTTTTATGTAGTTAATCGTTTTAGTATTAGCTGTATTTTTGTTTTAAATACCTGTTTTATGCGCATTGTACATAGGCCACATACCAACCCCTATTTCAATTTGGCAGCAGAAGAGTACCTGTTAAAAAAAATGAATCAGGATTGCTTTATGTTGTGGCGTAATGAACCTTGTGTAGTTGTTGGCAAACATCAAAATACCTTTTCTGAAATAAATCATCAGTTTGTAAAAGATAAAAATCTTCCTGTTATTAGAAGGATTTCGGGAGGAGGTACGGTGGTTCATGACCCTGGGAACATTAATTTTACTTTTATCAGTGAGGGCAAGCGCGAAAAATTAGTGGACTTTAAAAAATTTACCCTTCCTATTATTGATTTTCTGAATAACCTTAATGTCCCTGCAAAATTTGAGGGTAAAAATGATATTAGGGTGGAGGGCTTGAAAATATCAGGAAATGCAGAACATGTGTATAAAAATAAAGTATTGCACCATGGTACCTTATTATTTTCATCTGATTTAAAAAGACTAAACCAGTCCATTAATGTAAATCCTGATCTTTTCTTGGATAAGGGTGTCCGGTCGGTAAGGAGTAAAGTTTCCAATTTGCAGCAATTCTTACCTGAAAGTTTATCCATTGAAGCGTTCATTAACCAGCTTACTAAATATGTTTCCAAACAATTTAGTGGCATCGAACACTATGACTTGAATGATGAGGATATAGCTCAAATAGAAAGCCTTGTTAAAGATAAATACAGCACATGGGAATGGAATTATGGGTATTCCCCGCCATTTACATTTATTCATCAATTGAAAATCAACAAGGTGAAACATACAATTGAGCTCATCGTGAAAGAAGGGCTACTCATGGATTTTAAAGTGCAACCTTTGAATGAAGCTATCATCAGTAAACTGAATTCTATGATAAATCACCCTTTTAATATCATAGGTTTAAATCACCTATCAAAAATTTAAAATACCCAGGTACTTGTCAACATTCAATATTTACAGATTTTTCTACTTTTACTAAATGCATACGATTTTATTACGTATAATTGCGAATACTAAATTCAGCTATGTCGAACAATCAGCATATTCCCGAAGATTTAGAAAACCTCCGTTCTATCTTTAGCGGTGATATATTCCTAGATGAACCAACCCGTATTTTATATGCTACTGATGCATCAGCATACCGTGAAATTCCAGAAGCTGTGGCTCTTCCGAGAGATCGTCACGATGTAAGGGAGCTGATAGAATTCGCAAAAAAACACAATACTTCACTTATAGCCAGAACCGCAGGAACTTCTTTAGCGGGCCAGGTGGTGGGAAATGGGATTGTTGTGGATTTCTCGAAATATATGAATAGGGTTATTGAGTTGAATAAGATGGAAAGGTGGGTGACATTAGAGCCTGGGGTGATACTGGATGAGTTGAATTTAATGTTGAAACCGCATGGCTTATATTTCAGCCCGGAAACTTCAACTTCTAACCGCTGCATGATAGGAGGTATGGTAGGGAACAATTCATGCGGGGCTCATGCCCTGGTGGATGGGAGTACCCGTGATCATTTAATTTCAGTCAAGGCTGTTTTGAGTGATAGTTCAGAAGTTGAGTTTGGCCCGTTATCCAGAGAAGGTTTTGAAAAAAAATGTGAATTAAATACCCTTGAGGGAGCGCTGTACCGGAATATTGAAATTTTACTCTCTGACCCTGAAGCGCAGGATGAAATCAGACGGGAATTCCCACATCCTGAAATTAAAAGAAGAAATACCGGTTATGCCATTGATCAATTATTAAATTCTTCTGCCTTTTCTACATCAGATCACCCATTTAATTTCTCCAAAATGTTAGCGGGTTCAGAAGGTACTCTTGCTATGTTTTATGAATTTAAGTTAAGCCTCGATCCTTTGCCTCCTCCTGTAAAAGGCCTGGTTTGTGTTCATTTCAATAGCCTTGAAGAAGCCCTGGAAGCCAACCTAGTTGGTTTGCAATATAACCCGGTTGCCATCGAACTTATGGATCGTACGGTTATGGAAATGAGCAAGAAGAACATTTTGCAGGCTGAAAACCGCTTCTTTATTAAGGATGATCCGGCGGCAATATTGATTATTGAATTTGTGGAGGATAGCGAAGAAAGTATTAGCAAAACGGCGAAGGAGATGATTGAAGGGATGAAAAAGAAAAAGCTTGGCTATCATTACCCTTTGGTTTTAGGAGAGGATATTTCCAAAGTATGGGAAGTACGCAAAGCCGGCCTCGGCTTGCTTTCCAATATGCCAGGCGATGCAAAACCCGTTGCCGTTGTCGAAGATACTGCCGTCAGGCCAGTGGATCTTCCTCAGTATATTTCGGAATTCAAACTCTTACTTGAAAAATACAAATTGAAATGTGCCTATAACGCACATATAGCAACCGGAGAATTGCACTTAAGACCCATTTTAAACCTTAAGAACCAGGAACATGTAAAAATCTTTCACACAATTGCAAGAGAAACTGCTCTCCTGGTTAAGAAATACAGAGGTTCCTTATCAGGCGAGCATGGCGATGGCAGGTTAAGAGGGGAATTCGTGCCTCTGATGATTGGAGAAAAAAATTTCCAGCTTTTATGGAAAATAAAGCTTGTATGGGATCCTGAAAATATTTTTAATTCCGGTAAATTATTTAAGACTCCTGTCATGAACACCGGACTGAGGTATGAAGGGCTTAATTTAACACCTGAATTTGATACAATTTTTGACTTTTCAACAGATGGTGGATATTTAAGAAGTATTGAGAAATGTAACGGATCAGGGGATTGTCGGAAGCCTGTTGTTTTCAATGGTGCCATGTGTCCCAGTTTCCAGGCCACACTTGATGAAGATAAAACGACCAGGGCACGGGCGAATCTACTTAGAGAAATATTGTCACGCAGTATAGATGAAAATCCGTTTGATAACCTGGATTTATATAAAATATTGGATCTGTGTTTGTCATGTAAAGCCTGTAAATCAGAATGTCCCTCCAATATTGATATGGCTAAAATAAAGGCCGAATTTCTTCAACAGTATTATAAAACCAATAGTGTTCCTTTTAGGAGCAAGATTATTGCTAATTTGGATAAACTCAATAAATGGGCCTCAAAATTTCCGGCGGCTTCCAATTATTTTTTATCAAATGCTTTTACCTCTAATTTGATTAAAAAATCAATCGGGTTTTCAATAAACCGGAATCTGCCAAAAATCTCAAAGGTCTCTCTGGGTAAATGGTACAACAAACATAATGGGAATAATACAAGCAGGGAGAAAAAAGTATTTTTATTTGCAGACGAGTTTACAGAATACAACGATACTCGCATTGGCATCAAGGCTATACAGCTTCTTAATGTTTTAGGTTATAACGTGGTCATTCCTGAACATGTGCCGAGCGGACGATCATTGATATCGAAAGGACTATTAAATGAGGCACGGAATTATGCGGAACAAAATGTAAATTTCCTGAAGTCAATAATTACCGATGAAATCCCACTAATTGGGATCGAACCTTCAGCTATCCTCACTTTCAGAGATGAATATCCTGATTTATTAAGAAATAAAAGTAAAGAAGAAGCAACAGTGCTTGCAAAGTCGGTATTTCTCATTGAGGAATTCATCGTTCGGGAATTCGAAGCAGGGAACATATCCATGCAATTATTTACCAAAGATAAAAGGATGATCAAATTCCATGGTCATTGTTATCAAAAATCCTTGTCGAGTGTAGAGTCCACACTTAAAATGCTTTCTATCCCTGAAAATTATTTTGTTGAGGAAATACCCTCGGGATGCTGCGGAATGGCCGGAGCTTTTGGTTATGAAAAAGAACATTTTGAATTATCCATGAAGATTGGAAATATGATCTTGTTTCCTGAAATCATGAAAACACCCAAAGAAACTTTAATCGCTGCAAACGGAACAAGTTGCCGCTGTCAGATCAAGGATGGAACGGACATAGAAGCCCTTCACCCGATTGAAATTTTATTTGATGCATTGATACAAAACAATTAATACTACGAAGATGAAATACGTAATTTACTTTTTATTTCTATTTGCCTTTATTGGCTGTAATAACTCCAATCCAAAAGTGGACAACAAAGAGGAAAAGACCAACGACCTTATTGGTGACTGGGGTTATCTGGATAATCAGGGAATATATATTGAAACACAATTTAACGACACTACTTTCAGGGTTTACAATAGGTATGGTGGTTGCTCCCCATGGTTTTATTATACAGCGAAAAAGGATAACTTTTACTCAAGTATGGAAGCTGACCGGGTTACTGAGCCTCCACTTGCCTCTATCGAGTGGCTTAGCAGTGATGAGGTAATCCTGATATCAAAGTCGGCAAGGGATACATTAATTAGGATCACTGATGGAGGAATCCTATTAAGTAATACAGATCCTATTGCTGATTCTGCAAAATTTGCCAGGGCTTTTAACCAGAGATATGAAGAATTGCTCCTCCGCAAAGGGATTATAACTGAGCAGGAGCTTAACACATTCAAGAAGGACAATATAATGCCTGAGGATGTGAAGTCAATAATTGAAAATAAAGAGCACTAAACTTCGATAGTAACTCCGTCCATGGCCAACTCCGAGCTGGGGAAAACTTCTTTTGCTTCGTCTAAAAGTAACTCTGGGTTATCGTACCGGTTTGAAAAATGTCCGATTAAAAGCCTTTTAACATTTGCTTTTTTAGCTATTGTGGCTGCTTCTTTAGCAGTAGCATGAAATTTTTCAGCTGCTACTTCTGCCTTGTCATGTAAAAAAGTAGCCTCGTGGTATAAAAGGTCAACATTTTTAATCATTGGGATTAATGGTTCAAAATAGCTGGTATCAGAACAATATGCATACGTCCGTGATTCGCCGGGAGGTGTGCTTATGCTGTCATTTTTATGAAGGTTGCCTTCTTCATCTATGAAATCAGCTCCATTTTTTATTTCAAGGATCTTTTCGGCGGGAATATTAAGATCTTTGATTTTTTGCCGTATTATTTTCCTTTTTCCTGGTTTTTCTCTGAAAAGAAATCCACATGTGGGAATCCGGTGATTTAAGGGCAAAGTTTCAATAGAAAGTTTTTCGTCTTCATAAATGACCGCTTTTTTTTCCTGTTCAAGGGGATGGAATTTAAGCGGATAATTGAGTTCGGTTTGAGACACTGAAAGCTGAAGATCTAAAATTTCTTTCAGCTCCGGTGGGCCATAAATATGTAACTCCTTTATTCTGCCAAGAAGATGCATAGAAGAAATTAGTCCAATTAATCCAAAAAAATGGTCACCGTGAAGATGGCTGATAAAAATATGATGTATCCGTTGCATTTTTATCCTGAACTTTCGGAGCTGTAATTGAGTTCCCTCTGCACAATCAACTAACAGTAACCGTTCATTATGATTAATAAGTTGAGAAGTTGGGTTTCGCTTAAGTGTGGGTATCGCTGAGTTACTTCCTAATATAGTAATATTGAATGTCATTTGAATGATTCTGTGCTTCAAGTTAATTTGCTGCTAAGTTACACGAATTTTCTGCAGTTTTATTTTCTCAAGACATATTTGCATGAAATGAATTACTAATTTTAATATTTGTAAAATGTAAGCCTCAAAATTTATTTGATAATTTAACTTCATATGTGAAACTTTTAAATAAATAATTCGATAAACATTCCTTAATAATAATGTAATGTCCGAGAATCATAATGAAATATCCCGTAAACTTTCCACACCTACACAAATAAACCTGGAAATTACTTCTGCGTGCAATCATAAATGCAGGTTTTGTTATAATTACTGGCGGAATGATCCCGTATCAGAATTATCGGCGAGTAAGTTTTCGATTGAACAAATGGAAGTGATCATCAAAAAGCTAATTGATGCAAAGGTTTTAAATGTCATCTTTTCAGGTGGTGAGCCCTTTTATAATTTTGAAGTCTTGTTATATGGAGTAAAAGAATTAACCAAAGCAGGGATAATGACTACTTGCAACAGCAATTTAACTATCCCAACTTATGAACAATTAAAAGCGCTAAAAGATGTTGGTTTACCGCACATTCTAACGTCCTTATCAAGCTATGATGAGGAAACTAATGATAAGGTCTTTGGCCGAAAGGGATCTTTTAAAAATGTAACTGAAAATATTAAGATTGCCGTTGAATTAGGCATACGCATTAGCATTAATAATATAATCAACATTTATAACTATCAGCATGTTTATGAAACCGGCTTGCTTGCTCACAAACTGGGTGCAAGCAACTATTTTGTTACACGGGGAGGTACCAATAAACTAGCAAATCCTGAGGCCGGGAAAATTGTAATTCTTAGCCCTGATAAATATATTGAAGTACTTGACGCAGCTGTGCGTGTAAGGAATGAAACAGGAATTAATATTTATTCTTTGTATCAATATCCATTATGTCTAATAAAAGATCTCGAAAAGTATAAGGAGTTTGTTGGAAGGGGATGCCCGGCAGGTAAAAAACTTATTAATATCAATGTGGATGGCGAAATGCATGCCTGCAATCATGAAGTAAATTCATATGGTAATATTTTTACAACCGATGTTAAATCCGCATGGGATAAAATGGAAAAATGGCGGGATATGTCGTTGATCCCTGAAGATTGTAAGAATTGTAAATGGTACGAATGGTGCGAAGCTGGCTGCCGGCAGGCTGCTGATGATATAAAGCATTACGATTATTTGTACCAGGGAACAGAGGTTATCAAAGACCTTGATGACCCAAAACCTGTTTATCTGGATTACCTTGAACTTGTTAAGCCTGGCATTGATTTCGAAGTAAATACAAACCTGAGGTTCAGAAAAGAAGATAATTTTTATCTCATCCATATTATCGGGGGTTGGTTAATGAGTGTTGATAATGACGTGTCAGAATTTTTGCAGACAAGAAGTAAAAATGGAAATTGTTTCCAGTCTGCTGATTTTCCAGCGGATAAAAACTTATTGGCCACCTTGCTGGCTAAAAATATTGTAAATATTAAATAAAAAAACCCCCTGCTGAAACCAGCAGGGGGTTTTTTATACGAAAACCTAATTATTTGCTTTCCTCTTCTGCGCCTTCTTCTTTATTTGTCTCCTCTACTTTTGGCTCCTCTTTTTTAGCTTCTGCTTTTTTTGCTGCAGCGGTTTTCTTTTGTTTCGACATTTTTTCAAGTTTCTCCCTGGCTTCCTGCTCCATATCTTCTTTTAATGAAGCAAGTGCTTCAATATCTCCAAGTGTTGTTTTTTCAACACTATCTTTTATTTTTCCAACAGCCCTGCGGGTAGATCTTTCGTCTTTTTTAGCTTTTGCATCCTGCTTCGACTTTTGGTCGGCCTCAGCATCCTGGAATATTCGTGTGTGTGAAAGAATGATCTTTTTATTTTCTTTTGAAAATTCAATTACTTTGAAATCATTACTTTCTTCACCTTTCATTGCTGATCCGTCTTCCTTATTCATATGACGTTTAGGTGTAAAGCCTTCCACTCCATAAGGTAAAGCAATCACAGCTCCTTTGTCATTGATTTCCAAAACGGTTCCTTTATGTACACTTCCTACTGTAAATACAGTTTCGAAAACATCCCAGGGATTTTCTTCAAGTTGTTTATGTCCGAGGCTTAACCTTCTGTTTTCCTCATCAACATCTAACACTACAACTTCAATTTCTTCGCCAATTTTGGTAAATTCTGCAGGGTGTTTTATTTTTTTCGACCAACTAAGATCAGAGATATGAATTAATCCATCAACACCTTCTTCTAATTCTACAAAAATTCCGAAGTTAGTAAAGTTCCTAACGATAGAATTATGTTTTGAATTAACAGGGTAACGTTCTTTAATGTTTATCCACGGATCGGGAATCAGTTGTTTGATACCCAATGACATTTTTCTTTCTTCACGATCGAGTGTTAAAATTACTGCTTCAATCTCGTCATTCACTTTCAGGAAATCCTGGGCAGTGCGCAAATGCTGCGACCATGACATCTCTGAAACGTGGATCAGACCTTCTACCCCAGGGGCAATTTCAATGAAAGCACCATAATCAGCAATAACTACCACTTTGCCTTTAACATTATCACCTACTTTAAGGTTAGTATCAAGTGCTTCCCATGGATGAGGAGTTAATTGTTTAAGACCGAGAGCGATTCGTTTTTTATTATCGTCAAAATCAAGAATAACTACTTTGATTTTCTGATCGAGTTCAACTACCTCTTCAGGATGGTTGATCCTACCCCATGAAAGGTCAGTAATGTGGATCAGTCCGTCAACACCACCCAAGTCGATAAATACACCATAGGATGTAATATTTTTAACGGTTCCTTCAAGTACCTGTCCTTTTTCAAGTTTGGCCATGATCTCGATTTTTTGAGCTTCGAGTTCATCTTCAATCAGTGCCTTATGCGAAACAACTACGTTTTTGTATTCCTGGTTAATTTTAACTACCTTGAATTCCATAGTTTTATCCACAAAAACATCATAATCGCGAATAGGTTTCACATCGATTTGTGATCCAGGTAAAAAGGCTTCAATTCCGAAAACATCTACGATTAAACCACCTTTGGTGCGACATTTCACATAACCATTAATGATTTCATCTTTTTCATGGGCTACATTTATCCGCTCCCAAGACCTGAGTATTCTTGCTTTCTTATGCGACAAAATAAGCTGTCCGGTTGCATCTTCCTGATTCTCGACATAAACCTCAATCTGATCGCCAATTTTCAGGTTAGGATTGTACCTTAATTCGCTAAAAGGAATTACACCATCAGATTTATATCCGATGTTAACTACAATTTCCCTGTTATTAATGGAGACAACTGCACCATCCAATACTTCATGTTCTGCAATGGATTTCATTGTATTGTCATACAGGTCTTCCAGTTTTTTCCTTTCAGATTCTGTGTAGGTTTCTTGTTTTTTTCCAATAGATTCCCAATCAAATGCAGGGGGAATTTCAGGATTAACTGCTTCAGGTTCGGTTTCCTCTACAGCGACAACCTCCTCTTTAACTTCTTCTGCAGTCTCTTCCTCAACTTGAGCTTTAGCTTCAGCTGGCTCTTCTTCCTTAGTTTCTAACTTTTCTTCTTCTTTCGATTCCTCTTCCTCTGGTTTTGTTTCAGCTACAACTTCTTCTGCTTTAGTTTCCTCTTTAACCTCTTCTTTTTCTTCTTCTTTAGGTTCTTCCTTTTTCTCTGCTACCGGTTCTTCAACAATTTCTTCAACTTTTGCTTCCGGTGCCTCGTTAGTTTCTTCAGTAGTTTCAGCTTTCACATCTTCTGCTGCTACTTTTTCATTCTCCTCAGCAGGTACTTCAGGAGTTTTGTTTTCTTTAATTTCTTCTGACATTATTAAAACTTTGTATTCCGCTTGAAATGACTGCCTCCCGATTAAAGGCTAACCATCCAGAAACGGAAAGGGTTTAACATTACTTATAAAATCGGGGGTGCAAAAGTAGTACTTTTTTTAATATATGCCATATCTTTGCAAACTTCTTTAATTAAATAAATTTGATTTTATGGCACTTAAGTGTGGAATTATAGGAATTACAAACATTGGTAAAACTACCATTTTTAACTGTATTTCAAAAAATAAGGCGGAAACCAGCAATTATGCTTTTAGTGCCTCCAGTTCTAATAAGGGTATCGTAGAAGTTCCTGATGCCCGGCTATTCAAAATAGCGGAATTGGTAAAACCTGAAAAACTCACGCCTGCCACAGTTGAGATAGTGGATATACCAGGACTGGCCAAAGGTGCAAGTGAAGGTGAAGGTATGGGAAATAAATTCCTGGATGATATACAACAGGTAGATGCCCTGATTCATGTAGTCCGTTGTTTTGATGACGAAAACCTTGCACATGTGGAAGGAAGTATTAACCCGGTAAGAGATGTCGAAATTGTTGACCTTGAGTTGCAGATCAAAGACCTTGAAATGGTTGAACGTAAAATTCACCGGACCGAAAAGTTGGTGAAAGTGGGAGAAAAGGATGCAAAAAAGGTATTGGAAATTTTACTAAAATATAAAGATCATTTTGAGAACTTTCAAAATGCGCGTACCATTGATGTTACTGAAACTGAACGCAAACTTTTAGGCGATCTGTATTTACTGACTGAAAAACCTGTAGTTTATGTATGTAATGTGGACGATGCATCAGCAGTGAGTGGAAACCAATATGTAGATCAGTTAAAGACAGCCCTTGAAGGTCAGAACGCTGAAATTCTTGTGATAGCCGGGGCGCTTGAGGCGGATATCACTGAATTGGAAACGGAAGAAGAAAGAAAAGAATTTTTGGAAGATGCCGGATTAACTGAACCTGGGGTAAACAAGATGATCATGGCGGCTTATAGTTTGCTAAATCTCCAGGCCTTTTTTACTGAAGGGCCAAAAGAGGTAAGGGCATGGACGATAAAAAAAGGGATGACTGCCAAACAATCGGCCGGTGTTATTCACAGTGACCTGGAGCGGGGTTTTATCCGCGCTGAAGTAATCAAGTATGATGATTTCATGCATTATAAAACGGAGCATGCAGTGAAAGAAGCTGGCAAAATGAAACTCGAAGGCAAGGATTACATTGTGCAGGATGGCGATTTAATGTTTATCCGGTTTAACGTATAGAAGACTAATTCTTAGCCCTCATGATGTAACAAATAGAATAAATTCCTGGCCTAATTGAGCCTTGTGAATTTAATTTTATAGAACGATAGATTCAGCATTTTACCTAAACTTGATTGCTTAAAACTGATAAACCAATTCTACCCCTTCAGAGCTAAAGCCCATTCTGATTTTTGGATTGTAAGAACTTGGTTCAGATAACCCGCTATTATAAATTTCAAGCGCTTTTCTACTATTCTTTATATAGCCTTTTCGTAATGGAATGGAAAGAAGAAAATATGATCCTCCCACAATTAATCCTGAAATGCCGTAGGTACCATCTCCAGTCTCTGCTAATTTGGCAAGTGAATAACCAAGCCCTATAATGGCAAATCCGGTTAAAAAATAAGAGCCTATTCTATTCGTGTTTGCATAATTAATATATTTATTTGCCTGTTTATTTCCCTTCACTTTATCCACCACATTCACAAACTTAATTTCATTCTTATGTTGATAAAACTTTATTCCGCTGTTTGTTTTCTTCATTTGTATGGTGTCGGCTATTTGGCTAAAGGAAATTATACTGATGAAGAAACTTATAAATACTAGAAATCCTCTCATTTCTGATATTGTTTGTGTTATTCAGCAAATATAATACTTATCTTTCGGATATTATAACTGAAGCTTATTCTTATGAAATCGGGCTAAATTAATGATGCAAATCGAATTATATTTTTGTTGAAGGGATTTGCCTGGTAAATTAAAAAAATAATGGATGAAATTTTAACCCGTCCTGGTTATTATACTCCAGAGTTGGAAAAGGAATTTTTATAAAATTTAACCCATTGAGTATAAATTTAAGAAAATGCGAACGGGTTTTAATACGTGGTAAATCTACATCTAAAGAAAGATAATATTGCCGGTAACGCGTATATTCAGGCATTGTGGCTCCCTCAAAGTATTTTGGGTTCGAATTGGCTCCAAGCATACCTTCACCACTATAACCGAGAGATACATTCAGCCATCCGGGAAATTTTGATTGTTTGGGTAAAAAAGATTTAATATTTCCGGATAACCAGTAGGTTTGACCGTTGTAGTCTTTTAGCATACTTTCCATAAATCCTCGTCCTAGCTGATCAGGCCGGTATTTTGCAAACTCAGTAGGATGATAAGACCATTTCAAATTTAAGCGCTGCTCATCCCATCCTAGTTGCTGGCTAATAAATAAACCGGCACCGAAAGCATTTGCTGCGTAGTCGCCTGCACTGGCCCCCCATTGAGAAGAAAAACCATCGAGGGTTTCAACTACCATTAAGAAAACAAACCCCGCCGACCCCCCTATCCAAATAGCTTTTTTTCGTTCAACCCCTGCATTTCGATACATCTCATAACCAAATTTCCCAAAATATGCTGATGTTGTGGCATGACCGATCTTATCCATTTGCAGCCATTCGCTATTATCATCGAACCAGTGAAAATTCGACTGTGGGTAATCGGCATACCAGCCCTTGTATAAAATAGCGAGGGATGTGGCGTAAACAAGGCTTTGCCCACCGATTACAAAGGTCAACCTTTTTTTGTGGAGGCTATCCGGATACTTTTTTACAAAATAGGGTTGGGTTTGCGAATATCCAATCGCTGAACTTACTATAAAAAACCAGGTTATAATTGTCCTTAGAGTCACTTTTTAAAATCTTCACAACAACATTTAAGCAATACTTTTCTTACACCTACGAAAACTAATTACGAATGTTCCGCTGATCAAGTGCACGACGGTATTTATTAGCATTAATAATATGGCCGGCGCTGGTCGACGAAAATACATGGTATCCTGAAAAGTCATCCTTGGCACAAAAAAACATGAAGCTGTGATCTTCGGCATTAAGCACTGCATCGATACTTGCAATGGAAGGAACGTAAATAGGGCCCGGAGGAAGGCCATAATAAATGTAAGTATTGTAAGGTGAGTCAATTTGTTTGTGCACATTAAGAACACGTCGAATACTAAAATCACCCCATGCAAAAACCACAGTAGGATCGGCCTGAAGCCTCCAGTTGTATTTAAGCCTGTTTATATAAACTCCCGCAATGGCAGCCTTTTCATCATTTTTATTGGTTTCCTTTTCAACAATACTTGCAAGGATATACACTTCTTCCGGGGTCATATTCAATTCTGCTGCTTTGGCTAATCTATCAGGGGTCCAAAATTTCTTGTATTCAGTATACATCCTGTCAAAGAGTTCGGTAGCTGTTATGTCCCAGTAAACTTCATAGGTATTTGGTATAACCAGAGTTAGTGCGCTTTCAGGGCTTACCTCTCTGGTGCTCAGAAAAAGTGTGTCGTTGAGTAAAGTGATCAATTCAAGTGAATCCGGCTCAATTTGTTTTGATATTTTTCGAGCAAAGTCCTCTTTTGTGCGAATTGAATTAATGATCAAATTAATCGGAGTTTGCTGGCCTGACCTTAGAAGATTGATCAGCTCATTGTTGCTCATCCCAGCTTGAATCTGGTATTTACCGGGTTTAATGTTTTTTGGAAGGTTTTTTCTCCTGGCAAGCCAATCGAAGGATTTACGGTTAACCACAATTCCATTTCCATATAAGATAGTTTCCAAATCATTGAAAGTGGAAGCTGTAGGAATATAAATGAATGTGCTTTGTTCACCTCCGGCCCAGGTATTTGGTTTAAATATAACATTATATAAATAATAGGCTGCTGCCAGGGCAGCCAGAAGCCCGACTAATAATAGAATATAAACGAAGCGTGAAAGTCTGGACTTTTTTCTGCGTTGACTTTTATTATACCTTGAATGATAATAAACCATTGTTAAAATAATTTCTGGTTATTACTGCTAAAATGTTTGTTTAATACCCGACCTCTTGAATTTTTATATGCGTTTTCCCCGGGGGAATTCAATTCCTAAAATATTTTGTGAATATAAAAAAAATTTACAATTTGTGATGTTAAGTTTTGATTAATTGTAAAAAGTACTCGTCAATCCAATTCTCCTTAGCTTTGATCCAATCTTTTTTCAAACCCACAATTTCGAAGTTAAATTTCCTGAAAAGTTTTAGGCTTGCTTCGTTATCTAAACTTATATTGCAATAAAGCTGGTGCAATTGTAGCACCTCAAAACAATATTGAATTAGCTGTTTAAGTGCTATAGAAGCAAACCCATTTCTGCGTTCTTCTTTAGTTATCAGAATGCCAATGCCAGCCCGTTTATTCATCGGGTCAAAATCAAAAAGGTCAATGCTGCCAATAGTAATTTGCTTTCCCTTAACTATTTTATCAATCATCAGCCTAAGTTGCTTATTTGTGAAAATATCCTGACTTGAGTTGATTATGTATTGTTCAAGGACAAATTTAGAAAAAGGAGTAATTGTGTTACTCAAAACCCACACTTCTTCATCATTCTCCCATTGGTAGAGTAGGTCAATGTCAGTGGGCTCAAGTGCCCGAAGCAATATTTTATCCCCTTTCAGCATTATTGATATTTTTCAAGGATTGTTTTTATTTCATTCAATTTTTCCTGAAGTCTCTCCTTTGTCATAGCTTCTACGAGCAATCGAAGGTAGGGTTCGGTGTTTGATGGGCGGATATTGAACCACCAATCCTTGTACTCTAATCGGAAGCCATCGAAATTGTAATATGCATCCGGGGATTTATGTGATGTGAAAAACTCAACTACGTCCGTCATAGCTTCAGTTTTTTTCTCGATCCTGAAGTTAATCTCCCCCGAGTTTTCATATTTTTTTATTCTTTTAATCAATTGAGACAGTGAGATTCCCTGTTCCTTAAATTGGTTTGTAATTCCTAATACAATCAGGCATGCCATAATTCCTGAATCAGAATAGTAAAAGTCTCTGAAATAATAGTGCCCGGCTAATTCACCTCCAAATAACCCATTTATTTTTTTTAGTTTTTTAGCAGCGAAGGCCCTGCCCACTTTCCAGGTTTCCATCTGTCCGCCCATAGGCTGTAAATATTCACCCACCGATTTTGAACTCCGGATATCTTGAAGTACTTTACTTTTCCCCTTATTCGAAGAGTCAAGGAAAAAATGTCCGAGTAATGCAATAATGAGGTCAGGTGGAATAAAATTACCATTTTCATCCACAAACATTACCCGGTCCGCATCTCCATCGAAAATTACCCCTACATCAAAATTGCCCGAATTTACAGTCTGTTGCAATTGTATCAAATTCTTTTCCTCCAGTGGGTTTGGATCATGATTTGGAAAATTTCCATCCGGGGTTTCATTTATGTAAACAGGATCATCCCCCAGAATATTCCGGATTAATATGCCGGCCATGCCATTGCTGCAATCAATTACCATATTTAACCCGGACAAGTCATGAAGATATTGTTTTTGGAATTGCAGATAGTCATCTTTAAAATCAAAATCCATCATTTTGCCTGAGATTCTCATTTTATCTATCGGGATGTTTTGCTGTATTTTGTTTTCAATCAATTTCAAACCTGCGTCGTAACCAATAGGGATAGCCTCCCTTCCAGAAATTTTCAGCCCGTTATATTCCTTAGGGTTATGTGATGCTGTGATCATGATGGAAGCATCAAATTCATATTTTGCTGTTCCCCAATAGATCATAGGTGTGGTGGTTATTCCTGCATTGTATACATGAGCACCTGCGTCCATCACACCTGCTGTCAGATGATTAAAAATTTCCGGAGAGGATTTTCTTACATCACGGCCAATCAGTATTTTTTTAGCCGACAAAACCTTAGGCAGGTAATAACCTATTTTATACACATCCTTTTCATCGAAGTCAAGCTGGTAAATACCACGAATATCATATGCATGAAAAGCTCCCATATTACTTTAAATTTTTCAAATCGCGAATGATGTAGACGTCGTATTCGCCTAAATACTTAAACCCATTTTTAACGTAGAGGTCCCTGGCAATTATGTTGCTTTGGTGCACTTCCAGCTTAATTTGTTTTCCCTGATCCTTAGCAAACTTCAGAGAAGGTTTTATCAGCATATTGGATAATCCCCAACCCTGGAAATTCGGGTCAATAGCAAAATGATGCAGGTATATTCTTCGGCCATCATTGGTTAACCATGAGCTTCCGATTATTGCACTTGTATTAGAATGAATAAGCAGAAATAATGCACCTCCTTTCTTAAGAGTTTCGTCAATTACGCCTTTTGAGTCGGCACGAGCACTACCTCCCATGCCTGTTTTTTCCCAAAGATCATTTACCGATTCAAAATCGTCAGGGACATAATGCCGTATGTGAAAATCTTCCTTATTCAATTTTAGAGGTCATCATTTAGCTGCTTATTAATTGCTGATGCGTAATATTGTCGGCAGCAACCATTCTTCTGATCAAATTATTAAAGATAGTTTCTTTGTTTTGTGAGCGGTTAATCCGATAACAAAATTCATTAAAA
>JAIOZL010000009.1 GCA_021740645.1 Bacteroidales bacterium | reverse complement strand
ATTTCGGATAAGTATATTTTGCAATCTTCGTCCGTTTTAAAGCGTTCAGCAAACTGTATGAGATTTTGACCTCTGAATATTTCCATATTTCTGTTGATTTTCAGGATGCTAAGATATGAAATTAAATGATGACCTCTAAGAAAGTTTATGGATATTATTCTTTATTGTTCCTTCATTAATGAATGAACCATTTATGGTAGCAGTATAGTTATTATTGTTAAAATTTTGGAGGATTCCCTGGTTGATTACCATTCCATTAAAAGTTATGGGTGCGCTTTGAAATTGTACCGTTCCCTGCAGCCAAATATTATCCGATGTAAATGATGATTTTTGAAAAACTGCTCCATTCACCATATTAAGGACAAATGAATTATTTGGGGCAAGCGGATTAAAAATAACCTTGATCTGTTCAAAAAAACCACCATTCATTGATATCCCACCTTCATTCAGGAAATAAAGTGTATCATTATTCATATCAATATATGTTCCCTGAAAATCAAGCACATCTGATGCAATGATTTTCCCTGAGGTATTGCTATTAACGAGGTATTGGCCTGCAAAAGGTGCATAAAATACCAGGGTCTGATCAAAAGGTGAAACCATGGCTGTGTAAAAGTTTTCCCAAACACCATATTGGTGAATGTTGCCATGAATATAAAGAAGAAGATTAAAAATGTTATTTCCAATATATCCATCGTTGGTAACAGAGCCAAATACTGTTAGGCTATGCGAATCACCAGGATGGTTCCGAAGTAAACCATTGTACCATATATACAATGAACTACATTCGGTATTTACATCAAGAAATACTGGCCCACCAATTATCACGCCTGTATCTGGTGTAGGGACTATACCACCAACCCAGGTAGAGGGATCTGACCAATTTCCCCCGGTTGGATGGGATTGGATTTGGCCTATACCTCCATTCCTGAATACAATCAGAAAAAGAATTAATAATAAATAATGATATGGTTTTCCTGAGATGTACAGCACCCTGAATGAATCTTATATGCTTAATATAATTTGCAAGTTAATTGCAATATAAATATATAGTATAAATTGACTACTAACTTACATTGAATTTTTACCAAAACTAAAGACGAAATAATCAACATCAAATAATTTCTGTTTAACGACGGGATGCGGAAAAAGTTTGTTCTAATTCCTTAACAATTAATAATTTTTTGGCATAAAGTCAATTTAAGAAGTGAAGTAAAATGACATTATGGAACCTGAATGGTCATTCCCTGGTTTGGCAGCCAAACCTGGTTTTTGTCAGGATTATTAATTTGTCCATCAAAGTTGAAGTCTGCACTCAGATATCCACTTTTCCCGGCAAGGATCGACCAGAAAGAAACTTTATCGTTGCCATCAATGGTTCCATCTGCATTGGAGTCGCCGCCATACATTCCAAAAACACCTCCTCCCAGATCTTTTTGAGCGAGGCTGCCATAAGCCTGCCCAGCAGAAGTGGTAAAATCGTAAGGTGATTCATCTCCTGAACGTAAAAGGGGAGTGGCTGTCATTATAGGTATATGATTACGGGTATAAACCACAGCAAATACTTTTTGGGTTACCGGTTCGGTAAACTCAGGTAAACTGTTTCCATCAATCCCCACAATCGAACCATCGCTTAAAATGAAACAGGCTTGCCTTTCCGTTACCGTTGTCGAATTCGCCAGGGAAGGATCAGAAGCATCTCGTATTTCAATTAGTACCCAATCCACAATATTACTATTTGGAATACTTCCTACCGATTCTGTGCCTGCATAATTCCAGGGAGAACCACTAAAAGGTTGGGCCAGAGGAATCACACCCTCCGTATTTAATTGTGTAGCCATTGATACTCCATTGTAAGGCCCATCAAGCCAAACTTTAATATTTGGTTTAAGGGGATAGTTATAGTAAATTTCAAAGCGGGTTTCATCATCTGTAGTCTCTCCAAAAAAGGTATAAGTTGAATCCTGCATCAGATTTTGCATTTGGCCTAATTTTGTATCCACTAAAAATACATTGGTGTCGGCCCCGAAAGAATAGAGTTTAAAAGCGGAAATGGTATAGGTGGTATTGGCCCCAACCCTGAACCCCAACTGCACTTTCATATTGGTATACAATTCGGGGAGGGCATTTACTGAAAGGTTACAACAGGAAATTTTAGAGTAAAGCTGCGGCGCGGCATAAATTCCCATTAATTTGTAAGCATCGTAATCTGAGTCAAAACCAATGGTGGCACTGGGTATTATAACTACAAAAGTTTGATCGCTATATCCATTTCCCACAATGGTAAGTTCAAGAATATTATCAATATCAGTTTGTGCATAGATTTTTTTAAGAGGAAGGAGACATAGGGCAATAAAGGTCATAATTGCCAATGCAAAAAACATGTAGTAAAGGGTTTTCATATTCATGAGATTAGTTAATTAACAGATAATTGATTTAAGATTATTGTAGTTGAATAAGGATTCGAAAATACAAAATTAAATGTTAATATGCAAGTTCAGAATTGCTTGTTATTTTTCTCCCAACAGAATTTTAAGTGAAAACTAAGGAATTAATAGGTTCTCATTGATTTTTTTACGAGCCTGATAGATTTGCCCTCTTTCGCACATGAAGGACAATAATTATGTTTGGTGGTATATTCCAAACCGCATGTTTCACACTTGTAATGGACAATTTTAAGTATGGATTTTTGAGGAGATACAGAGGCATAAATAATTCCAATGACAGGCGTAAGAAAAAAAGCAACTAATAAAGCTTTGTATCCCCCACATTTTTTATAAGTACCTATTTTTGCGATACTTACTACCAGGAATAAATATACAATTCCAAGTATTATAATAACTTCTATATCTACGTCGTAAAAGGAAAGCATCCTTCAATATTCTTTGGGAGAAACGTTATTTTTGCACTGTATTATTAATTTGTAAAACTATAGATTTTTTTAATTCAAGCCCGTGATAGAACATTATTTTTTTAACATCCAGATGATGTGTAGTTTAAGGTATTAAGTTCTGGTTTATAAAACCATAACAACTGTGAGAATTCATTAGCTTTGGCAGTATATGACTCAGAAAATACTTTCTCAGCATGTTGCATTAATCCATTTTCAAGATCAATAGTTTGGCCAACATAAAACCTTTTCAGGAATTTTGATATAAGAATATATACGTATGCCATATTAAAAAAGGAGCAATAACTTTGCTCCTTGATTTATTGTGGGCCCACCAGGACTTGAACCTGGGACCACTTGATTATGAGTCAAGTGCTCTAACCAACTGAGCTATAGGCCCGATCTCATTTTTTAAGTTTTAATTCCGGCAATTTAAATACTTTTGTCGCAAGCTCACTCAAAAATGGTGTGCAAATTTACAATTTTGAAAATGAATAGCAAAGAGATTTTTTAAAAATTAGTGAATACCGGTTTATGGAGTCAAAAATTAAAAATATTATTCTCGATTTTGGTGGAGTTATCCTCAATATAGACCATAAAAAAGTGGAACTTGCCTTTAAAGAAATTGGTATTGATGATTTTGATACAATGTACGGACAGGCTTTGCAGTCAAACTTGTTTCAGAATTTTGAAAAGGGAAATATTACAGATGCACAATTCAGGGAGTCGTTGCGGAAGTTTATTCAGCTCGAGATTAGTGATGAAAAGCTGGACAACACATGGAACACGATTATTTTAGATTATCCCCCGGAAAGAATTAGATTATTGAAATCTCTTACCAAAAAATATCGACTATTCTTATTGAGTAATACCAACATCATTCATTATAATTATTATATCCCCAAATTTAACAATCAGTTTGGCTTCGATTTCAATTCACTTTTTGAAAAAACATATTGGTCATTTAAAATGGGATTAAGAAAACCTGATCCATCACCTTACGAGCTTATTCTAAACGAAAATAATTTAATGCCCGAAGAAACATTGTTTATTGATGATTCATTGCAAAATATTGAAGCGGCAGAAGGATTAAATATTATGGCATTTCACCTAAAACCTTCTATAGATTTGACTGATGTATTTGTTAATGGTATTTTAAATACCCACTTAATTATAAATAAAAAATGAAACTGAGTAATTTTTTCCCATACATACAGCATAAACCGTTTTACCTTAAAGTACTGATCCTTCTCTTGCTTATTGCCAGTTTTCTTGTGGTTACAATGGTTTTTGGGTTGATAGCAGCCATTCCATTTTATGGCATTGAAGTACTAACTCGTTTCAGCGAGCTGGGTAATCTGAATGACCCGGAAACAATCAGCCTGCTTAAATATTTTCAGGTGGTTAACCAACTGGGAGTTTTTGTTCTGCCTTCCCTGGTGTTTGCTTTCTTATATAATGGCAAAGCTGGCTCTTATTTAAAACTAAACAGTATATTTAATCCAGGGCTATTCATACTCTCATTGTTAGTAATTGTAGCTTCAATTCCTGCCATCAATTACCTTGTTGAGCTAAATGAAATGATGAAATTACCTTCATTTCTGAGTGGTATTGAAAATTGGATGAGGGAATCTGAGGAACAAACCAAAGAATTAACGGATGCTTTTTTAGCTTCGAAATCAGTTCAGGGTTACATGGTTAATATGTTAATAATAGCAGTTTTAGCAGGGATTGGGGAGGAATTGCTTTTTAGGGGTGTGGTTTTAAGACTGATCCTCGAAGGATCCAAAAATATACACATTGCAATTTTTGTATCGGCCTTTTTATTCAGCGCACTGCACTTGCAGTTTTATGGATTTTTACCCAGGATGATGATTGGAGTTATATTTGGATACGTGTATTACTGGAGTGCTAACCTTTGGATTCCGATCATTTTGCATATAGTCTTTAACGGAATTTCAGTTACTGCCGCATATTTGTATGAAATTGGTAAAATCTCAACTGATCTTGATTCTTTTGGCACTGCTGAAGATGCGTATATTATTCTATTAAGTTTTGTAATTTCAGTGGGTTTACTTTTCCTGCTATATCGCAGGAGGTTGTCCTATACTTAACCCGACAGTAAATAAATAGTATTGCACGACCAGTCTTCCTAAATTTCGTCAAATTAATTTTGTCCTGTGTTTTCTGGTTCGGCTTCCGAAATGGCCAGAGGTATAGCTTTTTGGACGACTTTTATCTTTTCCTGGTCCGTAAGGTCTTCATAGGATATTCCAAAATGGTTTTGTGAGAAGGTGTTTCTCAGTTCGGTATAAGCTTTAGCTAATTCATCCTGAACTGATACATATGCCGCGTAGGACGTTCCCCTGTCATTTTTCAATGAAATAATCCCTTTAGATACTTTAATGCTTCCAAAACCTGGTATGTTTATCACTTTCTTTTCTGATTGGTTGGGATATTCAGACGGATTCAAAAGAAAATTAATCACTTTCTCTTTTAATTTAGATAAGTCAATATTTCCTCCTTCAACCATCAGTTTATCATTTTTGTTTATAAGGACTTTTAAAATGTTTCTATCATTGATTATAGGAGGCGGGACTTTTGGTACCGGAGGTAAAATTCGGGAAATTCCACGATCCATATCCATTGTGGTTGTTACCAGGAAAAAGATTAGAAGCAGGAAAGCGATATCAGCCATTGATCCTGCATTAATTTCATTGACTTGTCTTGACATCTTAAATAAATTTAAACCTTTGTGGTATTATAATTAATGGATGTCAAAAGAAAAAAATTCCATAAAAAAAGGGAACAACTTGAATAATGCTGCTCCCTAAGTATTTTGTTTTATAATAAATTATTTTTTCGGTACCGCTTTTTTTGCAGTAGAATAATTTATTTTAAAGGCTCCAACTTCCCTGAGTTCCTGTTTAACGTCAGTCACAATACCCATTTTGGTTTCTTTGTGAACTTTCAGGGAAGTGGTGATGAGTTTTCTGTCAGCTTCTTCACGCTGAGATCTTCCTAATTCCACAAACTCGCGAATGTCCTTGATGTCTGTAGCAAATTGATCATTCAGTTGAATCCTGGAGTCGGTACCCAATTGTTTTTTAATTGGAGGTCCGATATAAATATAGTCAACCAATGATTTTTTCTCCAGCTTTTGCACTTCCGTAGCCTGGGCAGGTTTTATTTTAACGAGCAAAGTAGCTTCCCTCATTGTTGTAGTTACCATAAAGAAAAACAGCAACATAAAAATAATGTCGGGAAGAGATGCAGTTGATATTCCAGGTGTAACTTTACCACCTTTTTTCCTAAATTTTGCCATGTTATTTTCCTCCTATATCTTCAGGTTCTGCTTCCGAAATGGCCACAGGGACAGCTTTTTGGATAGCTTTGATCTTTTCATCATCCGATAATTGTTCAAAGTTCATTTGAAAAAACTGATTAGATAAGTCATCCCTTAATTCGCGAATCGCTGCAGCTAATTCATTTTGCACCTGTATATACATATCGTAAGAAGTACCCCGGTCGTTTTTTAAGGAGATAATCCCCTTAGAAATATAAATGGTTCCCCCTAGCAATGGAATATCCACTTCCCTTTTCTCGGGCATATCCAGGGTGCTTACCGGACTATTCAGGTTTCCGCTTTGCAAAAATTCTTTTGCCCCTATTTTGAGCATGCTGATATCACCGGGTTTACCGTTTAATAATAACCTGTCATTTTTATTCACCAGCACCTTAAAGATATTTCTCTCTTTCACCTTGATGTCTTCCATTTCTTCAGGTGGAGGGGGAGGTAACTTCCTTGTTATCCCTGTATCTGTATCCATGGTAGTAGTTACCAGGAAAAAGATAAGGAGTAGGAAAGCGATGTCGGCCATTGACCCTGCATTTATTTCATTTACTGGTCTTGCCATAATAATCTCTTTTTATTTAAATAAGCCGGCGATACCGGAAAATATAATAGAAACAACGGCTAAACCACCCACAATATAAGTAAATATTAATCCAGCTCCAACTGATTTACTTATATTTTCCGTAGTTTTAAGCTCTTCTAACTGAACAATTGTGAATGAGTTACCTGCAATAGAATAGCAGATAAATCCTAATACCACTAAAACTCCCAGAACTCCCAATACCTTAAGTAAATTTTTAGGATTTTGGATCATAAAAAGTACGGGAAAGAGTATTGCCAGAATAGCCGTAATTGCTGTAGCAACATACGCCAGACGTATATAATTGTCAAGAACGCTGCTACCCACAAGTCCTTCTTTACCTTTAATCAGCACCACTGCCTGAAGAATTACAGCCAGGGCGATGAGTGCAAGTGTGATGACTTTAAAAACGTTCAATATTATTTTATCCATGGCAAATTATTTTTTGGTATGTTTAGCAAGAATGTCAACAAATGTGATGGAGCTATCTTCCATATCATTTACGAGGCTGTCAATTTTTGAAACAATATAATTGTAGAAAATTTGCAGAATAATTGCAACGATCAAACCAAATACTGTAGTTAAAAGAGCTACCTTAATACCACCGGCAACAATGGTAGGGGAGATGTCACCCATGGCCTCAATGTCATCAAATGCCTGGATCATCCCAATTACAGTTCCCATAAATCCGAGCATAGGAGCCAGGGCAATAAATAAAGCTACCCAGCTTAATCCTTTTTCGAGACGGCCCATTAAAACGCCGCCATAGGAAATAATTGATTTTTCTACTACTTCAAGTCCTTCATTATGCCTATCAAGACCTTGCAGGAAAATACCGGCAACAGGCCCTTTAGTGTTTTTACACACTTCTTTTGCTGCTTCAATACCGCCGTTTTCCAAAGAAGTTTCCACTTTATTCAGAAGCTTCTGGGTATTTGTAGTAGATAGGTTTAGGTAAATGATCCTTTCAATCGCCAGGGCTAATCCAAGGATAAGAGTTAAAAGTACAATCCCCATAAATCCGGGACTACCTTGAATAAATTTTTCTTTGAGAATCTGATGGAATGATTTGTTTTCCTCCATTTCAGGTTCAGCTATCGTGGTAGCTGGTGCTTCAGCAGCTTGTGCAGCAGAATCAGCAACTATTTCAGTAGAATCACCAGCCACGGTTGTAGGCGTGGCCGCATTGTCCTGAGCTAAAACCAAATTTGCAATTCCCAATGTTAGCATTCCTGCTAAAGTCAAAAAGGCAATTAATTTTTTCATTGTTAAGTTTTATTGATTTGTAACTAATTTAACTTAATATTCATGTCATTTATTGTTAAGCCAGCGGAGAGAGAGGGATTCGAACCCTCGGTCCCGTTCAACACGGAACACACGCTTTCCAGGCGTGCACCTTCAGCCACTCGGTCACCTCTCCTCTTTGTTGCAAAGGTTCTCGCACTCTCGCTAAAACTGGTGGCTAAAGTACAAAAAAAATTATTCTCAACACATGTGGGTTACTTTTTTTTAAACTACACTGACATTTCTCCAACAATAGATTTTGACAGCAATTTTTTTAGCTCTGTAAGGTCGTTCGTATTTCCCAATAAATGCATCAGCTTTGTCAATGCTGCCTCTGTTGTGATATCATTCCCGCTTATTACACCTATTTCTTTTAAAGGGATGCTTGTTTCATATTTTCCCATATCTACTTTCCCTACCTGGCATTGGGTAACATTCAGAATTATTAAACCTTTTTCAATGGCTTTTTGTATTAAACCAATGAACCAGGGATCAGTTGGGGCATTTCCTGAACCATAGGTTTCCAGGATCAATGCCTTTAGTCCTGGAATGCCTAAAATATGCTGGAGGGCTGTTTGCTGAATGCCCGGAAATAGTTTTAAAACAGCCACGTTTTTATCCAGTTTTTTATAAATTTTAAGTTTTTTGAAATTCGGTTTATGAATGGAGTTAAGGTTATATTCGAGGGTTACACCAGCAACAGCAAGGGGTGGATAGTTGAATGAACGGAATGCTTCAAAATTTTGGGCATTAAATTTATGTGTGCGGTTTCCCCTGTAAAGTTCATTTTCGAAATAGATACAAACTTCAGTTACGATGGGTGTATCGTCTTCTTTGGCGGCTGCGATTTCAATGGCGGTAAGCAGGTTTTCGCGGCCATCGGTCCGGATCATCCCCAGGGGTAGTTGTGAGCCCGTAAGAATCACAGGTTTGTTCAGGTTTTGTAACATAAAGCTTAGGGCGGATGCGGTATAAGCCATGGTATCGGAGCCATGAAGGATCACAAAACCATCATAATCTTCATACTTATCTTCAATTACGCTAACAATCTCGCTCCATACTTCAGGATTCATATTGCTTGAGTCGATCAAAGGATCAAAGGTATGATGATCTATTTTGTAGTTAAACAGCTTCAGGGTGGGCAATTGTTCCTGCAAGTCGTCAAAGTTAAAGGGTTTCAACGCACCTGTTTCGGCATCCATTACCATACCAATGGTGCCTCCGGTATTTAGTATCAGTATTGATGGTTGTTCGTTCATGTTACACAAAATTAAAAAGCCGGATCGCATTTTGAGTAGTGATATCCGCTATTTTTTCTTTATCCGTTTTTTTTATTTCTGCCAGTTTACCGGCAATAATGTTAATGTAAGCACTTTCATTCCTTTTTCCCCTGAACGGCACAGGTGCGAGAAAAGGTGAATCGGTTTCAAGCAATAAATGTTTGATATCTATTTGTTCCACCACTTTATCCAGCCCGGAATTTTTAAAGGTCAAAACCCCACCGATACCTAAATAAAATCCCATATCAATAGCCAGGTATGCCTGTTCAATGCTGCCGGTGAAACAATGAAATACTCCTTTTATTGTTGTATTCCGGTAATCTTTCAGGATGTTAAATATTTCATTAAATGAATCTCTCGAATGAATAACAATGGGAAGATCCTTTTCAATTGCCAGGTCAATTTGAAACCGGAATGCTTCTTCCTGTTCTTTAACAAAAGCTTTATCCCAGTAAAGATCGATGCCGATTTCACCAACGGCAATGAACTTAACCCTATCAAAACATTCTTTTACCTTTTGCAATTCCTCCCTGTAATTTTCCTTCACTGAAGTCGGATGTAATCCCATCATCGGGAAACAATTCTCCGGAAACTGACGGCATAAACTGAGCATATCTTCTACCGAACCACTATCAATATTTGGAAGGAGCATGTATTTTACATCCTGATCGATGGCTTTTTTGATGGTCAGGCCCCGGTCTTCATCAAAGGCATTCAGATAGAGGTGTGTATGGGTATCCGTAAAAATCATGGTGCAAAAGTAGGGGAAATGTGGAATGGTTGAATTGGTTTAATTGGTAAATTGGATAAATTGGGGAATTAGTAAATTGGTAAATATGTAAATAAGGAAGAGTAAAGCTGCTTTGTTGAAATAAAGCCCGGGCGTTGGCATAACAAAGCAGGTTGATAAACAAACAGTTTAATATTTTTATTTTTTAATCAATTTCCCTTCTTCAAAAAAACCTTTTTTGCCTGAAATGGTGTAAGGGTAAATGCCGGGTTTTAAAAAAGAGAGGTCGATAACAGGTGAATGTTTGAAATCTTTTGAAAATACCTGCTTTCCTGATAAATCAAAAATCGTTATTGTAAGGTTATTGTAAAGCCCAAAAACAAAGTTCACTTCATCGTCAACCGGGTTGGGGTACACCAGTATCTGTTTTTCCATTTGTTCAAACTCTTCCTTTGTTCCGGTTAAGGGAGTGTAATATCCGGCACTGTCAATTTTTAGGATATGGACATCACGTTGGTTCGGTATGGGGTCGTTCCAGTCGTATCTTGTTGAGAATATTATTGCCCCGCCATCCGGTGTTGCTAAAACTTTAATAGGCATATAATTTACCTCACCTTTATAGTATTTCTGCCACATAACTTCTCCGTTTTTTAATAGCTTATAAATCAATATCCATCTTTGTTCAGGGTATAAAGTAGGAGGGGATTGAGTAAAGGGAACAGTACCACCAAAATACATAGTTTCTTGTAATACTGACATACACTTATAAGAGTAGGATTCATTGCTATCTGATAGATAAATATGCTGAACAAAATTTCCATCTGTATTACATCTTAAAAATGAAAGATTATTGATATTGGGATTATTGCTACCTTGTTTACCTGCGATATAATAAACAGAAGTATCGAATGGGTCAATTACTGCATCAATTGGATGAAAATGAATTGGATATGAAAGTGTTGTATCAATTTCAAGTGAAAATTTATCAATTAAATCATATGGGTGATCAGACCCCAAATACATAAACATATGGTACTTGTTTTTATGAGGTATATCTATTACTGTAGTTGCGGTTAATGAGGTGGGATGATTATACTTTTCAAATCTTATAAAATTTCCGAAATAGTCACGTTCCAATAATACTATTTTCCACGTATCGAACTCTTTACCAACAGAAACAATTAATCCATTCTCCGTAACAATAGATTTCTGGATTTTTTCATTCATATCAGTATCAACAATTGTATCAAATACTACATTAAGGTTTGAATTTATATGTAAAATATACTGTTTCTCTGCGTTTTCATTATTACCAATAAAATTACCTATCCCAATAAACAACGAGTCATTTACCTTTAGAAAATCTGCAATTCCACCAAATGTAAACTCGGGTTCATAAGGATTGAGCAGAACACTATCCATGAATTTCCCTGTAAATGTATTTAACAAAAGGATTTTAGTGGCGTAATTCGTTGTTAAATAATCTCCATGGTTTATTGCAAACATACAAGAAATTGAATCAACCAATTGGGCATCAAATATTAATTCATCATCTGAAGTCTTATATAATTTTTCGAATGTCTGACTTACAGATAATTTAAAGAATATTAATAGAACTAATATGAAATAATTCCTCCAAATCATTAGATAACAATTTCATAAAAGAGCGACCTGTGAATTATCAATAAATTCACAGGTCGCTTTTAAAATGTTAATCAGGGTCTCCTTCATTTAAAACCCCATACCTGATATGGTCAAAATAATGAAACCATGTATCATTAGTATTCAAAAGATATTCATCTTTAAAAAGACAATCAATGTATTCTTTTCCATAAGGTGTTTCTTCATCAATAACATATACTGCCATATCATACCAATAGTCGATTTCAGTAGGGCTAATGCAATCATCCCAACTACCCTGATATCCCATTCCCCAAAAACACGGATTTAAATTCGGGTCAAAATATTGTGTGATATCGTATACTGCTTCAATGCTCGTCCAATAACCATTTGCTTGAGTGCAATTTAGTAGGGTATTTATTTTATTCGAAGCATCTTTTCCAACACCTCCTGTCAAACCATTACATCTCCCTGCCTCAAAAGCTGCGTACCAATAATCATCTGAGTGCAATGTACATGGGTCAGGGAAGCCTCCTTTGCCTGAAACGGTGATAAGTTTCATATTTGCATTACCATTGTCAACTGAACTATACTCCAAATCTGCAACCAAAAGTTCAGCATTTTCCGTGTTTAATTTGTCACCGGTGAAATCTATAATATCACTGTATAATTCCAAAGCATCTTCTTCAGATAAATAGTACTCATTGTTTTCACCAATAAAAACATCAACAGAAACAAAGAGGGAGTCATTCTCAAAATCTCTAAGATTCTCTTTTTGTCCCTGATACTCATAATTCACACTGGCTTCCAGTGTCCAAATGGCCTCGCCGAGTTTAATGTCTTCGCCTCCTGTTTTGTAACCTGCCTTGTAATCTTCAAATCGCTGGATAAATGTTTTAATGGTTGGTTCAACCATTTCTTGTGATGGGGAAAAATGGGTAATTGTACCCTGTTGGTTTACCTTTTCCTGTTCGGTTTTTGAGCAGGAAATTACGCTTACGATTGCTACCCCTATAATCAAGGATGCCGCAATCAAACTGATAACTTGTTTTTTCATTGCATTGAATGTTGGTTAAAAATAAATTAATTTTAGTATTAATAATCAATGCGGTCAAAAGAAAAAAAAAAAAAACGATTTTTGCAAGAAAAATTTGATTTTTTTTTGAAAAAACTCCTCATCATACGCTTCAGCTCCATTGGAGATATTGTTCTAACAACACCTGTTGTTCGCTGTTTGAAAAAACAATTGCCGGATGTCGAAATTCATTTTCTGACCAAAAAACAGTTTGTGCCGGTTTTGGAGGCCAATCCTTACATTGATAAAATTTATTCTATTCAGGAGGAAATCTCAGAAGTGATCGACGATTTAAAAAATGAAAATTACGATCACATTGTTGACCTTCATAAAAACTTCCGCTCGAAGGGGGTTATTTTAAGACTTCGAAAACCATCAACAAGTTTTAACAAGATTAATATTCAAAAATGGCTCATCGTTAATTTAAAAATAAACCATTTGCCAAAAGTTCATATTGTTGATCGTTATTTTCAAGCAGTTGAAAAACTTGGAATAAGGAACGAGCAACTCGGTCTTGACTATTTTATTCCGGAAGTTGATGAAGTTGACCTGAAATCGCTTCCTGAATCACATCAACAGGGCTATGTCGGTTGGGTGATCGGTGGAAAACACAGTACTAAAATTTATCCCGAAGAAAAGGTCATTGAAGCTTGTAAAAAAACCAGTCAACCCATTCTGTTATTAGGTGGCCGCGAAGATGAACCAAAAGGGGAGAGGATACGAAAAGCGGTTGGCAATGCTGTTTTTAATGCTTGTGGCAAATACAATATTAATCAATCGGCTTCGCTTGTGAGGCAGGCCAGTAAAATTATTACAAACGACACAGGACTGATGCACATTGCAGCTGCCTTTAAAAAAGAGATCATAAGCCTGTGGGGAAATACCATCCCTGAATTCGGGATGTATCCGTATATGCCGGGGCAGGAGAATAATTCACATATCCTGGAAGTGAAAAAGTTGTCGTGCCGCCCCTGTAGTAAAATTGGCTATGAAAAATGCCCCAAGGGTCATTTTAAATGTATGAATGATATAAACCTGAGTGATTTAACAAAACTTAGATAATTTATTCTTATCTCGACTTTCCCTGATTATTCCCTACTTTAAATGCCATCCCTGCTGAAATTAGTAGTGACCTGTTTTTTACCTCACTGATCGAAGAATAGATCCCATCCTTTTGATACCAGATAGAATAAGGAGGGTTATTTTTAATTGCATTCGACAGGTCAAACTGGTAAGAAATGTCAATAAATACACCTGTTTTTTCGGAAAGTGGGATGTCGAGCCCCGCACCCATCACATAACCAAAAACGGATTTGTTGAGCTCTTCGGTTATTTTTTCATTGGTAGTTACAGTTTGGATATCGGGGGATGGATAGCTTATTTTATCCTCAATTTTTGCAGAAAGTAAAAATGACATATAAAAGCCCGAACGGATATAAAACAGCTTGCTTTCGTCAAGGCTTAACTTTAAAGTCAATGGCAGGTCCACATAATTGAATTTATTAGAACCTGAATAACCTGGCCCACCAGCAAATATTTCTCCCTGGTCGTAGGTAAATCCTTTGGCAAAAAACCCAGGATTGCTGTATAAACTAAGTTTATCGGTAATTGAATGGGAAAAAACAAAACCAAACTGCAGAGAACGAAGGTTTTGGATGCTAGTGGTTTCATAACCATGCGCATAATATGACCCATTGATAGATGATGAATTTATTCCACCAAAAAAGCCTATGCTGGTTTGTTGTGCAAAAACCTGTGTGATTATTGAAACTAATATGGCAATAATTAAGCTTGATTTTTTCATCTTTTGATTTATTTGATTGTAAATTATTTTTTAGGTAACAACATAAATTTTAGTTTCAAACCTCCTGACCCGAACTTTATTTCAGAAGAGGATAAGGCACTAACCGGGTATTTGAAAAAAGGGTTTACCACCATGTCGAATCGTTTATTCAGATGGTAGTCCATTCCCACTGAAAAGTTTAAAAGCTTTGCAAAATCAAAGGTTTTAAAGGCTGGTTCATCGTATTCCTGAGAAACAGTTTTCAGGTCACCACAAGCAGTGCCGGGAGGGCAACCCGAGTTATCGATATAGGAAAGATTATAGGTGTAGTTTTCGGAAAGGTACAATAAGCTTGAAAAACCCAGCTCCAGAAAATAATTTCCCTTATTTCGCTGAAGGAACTGGTATTGAAAATTTAGGGGTAAGTCTAAGCCGGTAAGTTGAATTTCATTTGGTTTTATTTCCGAATAATTGTTGGTGATCTCTTCCACCCCATAGGTCGAAGCCGTGGTGAAATCGGCATTGCTTAGTAAGTCACTACTGCCATTCATTTGCATTTGCATATTCGACAGGTTGATCCCGGGATTAAATGAAAACCGGTTTTTAATAGGAATATGGGCTGCTATTCCCCCTCCGTAATTCATGCTGGGTGTTTGAAGATTTTCGGTGTAATTTGTAAAAGAAGCCAGTTCGACCCCAAATTTTATTTTTTGCTTTTTAAGGATAGGATCAGTGTAGGGAATAAAAGGTGGTTCTTTGGCTAAAGAATTATTGGTATCCGGGATTTCAATTTTAACAGAAGATTGGCCGAGAACCGGCATTTCTGCAACTTCTGTACCTGAATCTATAAGCTTGTCGGAAATGGCTATGAGGGTATCAGTAAATGGTAGATTATTCAAGTGAGTACCCATTAAAGGTTTAGGATTCGAAGTAATTACTTTGGAATTATTTTCCGGGGTTTTATTAAAAGTATCAGGCCTTTTTGCTTCCTCTTCATGTGTTACTATTGATTGTTGGTTAATATTATGAGTATTATTTGTGTTCAAATTTTTGTCAAGCGTAATATCCCTATCCTGGACTACTGGTTCCTGTAGTGTTTTTGGAGAATCGTAATTTACATCTTTTTCTACAATGGATTCAGGTTTGTTCATTTGTATATCCCAAAGAAAATAGGCACTTCCCAGCAGGAATAAAACAACAGCAGCAGCTTTGGCGATATTCCAGAATAAAATTGCCCCCTTCTTTTTTTCGGTGGGTAACATAGATTTCATTTTTTCCCAATCCTGTGGGTTATATTCCACAGCGTGAGATGTAAAAGTCTCCTTGATCCTTTCTGTAATTTTATGTTCGAATTTTTCTTTCATTTTTAAGCTCAAAATGAATTTCTACTAATTTCCTCAGTTTCTTTTTTGCCCGGGTTAAATACGACCGGGATGTGCTTTCATCGATTTGTAATTTTTGCCCGATTTCTTTATGGGTATAACCTTCAATCTCGTAGAGGTTAAAAACAAGACGGTATTGTTCAGGCAGTTCATCTAAAAGCTTTTTGATATCGTTAAATTCCAGGTCATCTACAAGCCCTGCTTCAATTACCTCATTTTCGGCCTCCTCTATTTCAAGCGTTGGTTTGTATTTGGCATTTTTTCGATAATAGTCGATTGCCGTGTTTACGATTATTGTTTGTAACCATGGCATAAAATCCCTTTGCTCATCATACTTTTTAATGTTTTTGAAAACCTTTAAAAAACTATCATTTAATATCTCAGATGCATCCGTTTTTGTATAGGCATAACGCAGGCATATTCTCATGGCAAAAGCATAAAAATGTTTGTATAATATTTCCTGATACCTGATTTTGCCGGACCTGCAATTTTTTATAATTCCGGCTTCCTCCGATGTTATCTTCAACTCTTTTTTCTAATCAAATTTTAATCGTTTGCTATATTTTTTTAATCGAAATAATTATTATTTCATTTGAATACTGTGCTTGTGGTAAAAGGCCACACCAATATTCTATTTTCCTGCTAGGATACTGGTATTCAAGCTTAACGGGTATTTCTTCGTTTACCTGAAAACTACTGTCTATTTGAGATTCATTGTTGGGTTTGTATTCAATGCCATTGATCTCAATAAAGTAACCACAACCATCTGCTTCATATGGACCTGCCCAAAACAATATAGCTTCTGTGGTTCTTATTTTTTCACTTTCATTTTCTTTTTTGCAAGAACCAAATAGAGAAAATATCAGAATGATTCCAACAAGCAGGTTTAAGGTATTATTTTTAATTTTCTTCATATTCTGGTTCCATTACTTTTCCAATAAATATAATTGATTTGGTGTCTCTTTCTTTAATTGCAAACAAGAAGGGTTTATTCACATTTAAGAAATAGGGGGTCTCACCACCACCCGCACTGGTTAGCTCAATACCTACAACGGTAACAGCTGCAGCTTCGGTTCCTTCTTCATTTACATCAATAAAAGTTTTATGCTTCACAAAGCTGATAAACATCTGATAGTCTGGATTAATATTGGAAAAGTCAGCCTGAGACGGACTAAATGCTACTCCCATTCCCAATTCGATGAGGTCATCGTTTAACCTCTTTTCATACCCCAGTTTAAATTTAGGTAAGCTTAGCTGCACATTTACGTTGTAAAAACTATCCAACCATTCCGACCATGTGTTTTCATCCATTGCATTTATGATATCATTCGGTTCGAGGTTTTCCTTTGGAAGCATAATCACCATACTAAAGTTTCCCCTTCCGTATGTGAGATCAACTGCTTCAAACAAGTTGTTCTGGAGATACTTCATGGTGGCTTTCTGCTTCATCATATCCACCTGTTTGGTCGACCCATCTGAAAGATAGAAAGTTCCAGGCTGGGTATGTTGTTCATCAAATTCGAATTTCCAGGTACCATTAAAATATATGGCATTAATGAGAAACATCACAGCATCGCCACTTATCTCATTTAATATTGTTGGAATTTTCTGATTTGTGCTTTCTGCCACCCAATTGTTGATTACGTTAACTGCTGATGGATCAGAAAAATCCAGGGGATGAGTTTGAGCATGAAAATAACTTTGGTTGGTCGAAATGAAATTTGGCTGTACATAAAAATCCTCTCTGTACCAAATAGAATTTGGGATGTTTAATGTTACCTCGGGATCAACTGAAGTTAAGCCATCGATAATGCTTTTATAACTTTCATTGATCTCCTGTGGGACAAAACCATTAAATTCCAGGGTGTTTTCCATGGCGGTTTTGGTTTCGGTATCTGCTCCGTTTAATGTCATTCCAAGGGCAATGGAAACACTTAAGGGAGACAATATGATGTTCTCCTGTTCATCCTCTGAATTGGCTATAAGGGTTTTAAATAACTTGATCCCAAATGTATTATCGGCCTTAACAATAGCTGCAGCTTTTTCATTCAGGAAAATCTTCTGCTTATAGGGTTCATCTGATGGGCCTGGTTCGTTTGTTTTCTTACAAGCACTTAGGGTGATGCAGAGAAGGATTAGAATTAAGAAGGGCGCTTTTGTTTTCATGATTTAAAAAATGTTTACATCTAAATTACGTAATTAATAGCTGAAACGCTGCAAATCATAAAAATTATTTGCGAATTATTACATGAATAAAAGTGAAGAAAAGTAGAAGAAATAGTCTTAGAACCTTATGAAAGGATTATTTACCTTTTCATATCCTATAGTTGTTTCAGGGCCATGGCCGCAATAAACGGTAAAATCGTCTTCAAGAGTGAATAAATGTTCGTGTATGCTTTTCATTAGCACATCAAAATCTCCGGTAGGGAAATCAGTTCGCCCAATGCTATCGCGAAACAAAACATCACCCGTAATAACAAATTTTTCGGGGTAGGCGATAAAACAAATGCTGCCATCAGCATGTCCCGGAGTATAAACAACCTTTAACTCCGAATTGCCAAATTTAACGGTGTCACCATGTTCAATAAATTTCTCCGGCAAAATATTGGGCTCCATTTCGAAACCATACATTTTACCTTGCTGATGGCCGGATTCAAGAAAAGCCAGCCCTTCTTTATGGATCTCAGGTTTTAATCCCCAGGTTTTATGTACATAATTGTTTCCCAGGATATGGTCGACATGGCAATGTGTATACATTTGCTTTACAGGTTTTAGTCCTTTTTTATTAATATAATCCTGAAGGAATAATTCCTCCTGACTGCCATAACAACCTGGATCAACGATAACGCATTTATTTGTCTCGTCGGAGAGGATGTATGTATTTTCCTGGAATGGATTAAAAACAAATTTTTCGATAGTGACCATAAGTATATTTTAGAATTATAACTGGCAAAAATAGGCGAAATCATTCTATTTTTGTTATTGTAACAAATACGATATCTGACCGTCATACCTAAAAATTGTCAGGTATACCAGATTTATTAAATGACAGTAAAAGAATACAATCAGTGTGTGGATCTATATGCTGACGGCGTTTACCGGTTTATCCTTAAAAATATTAAAAACGAGGAAATGGCCCGTGACATTGTTCAGGATGCTTTTGCAAAAATGTGGGAGAAAGCGAAGGATATTGCTTTTGAAAAATCAAAATCATATTTATTCACAGCAGCCTATCATACCATGATTGACGGAATAAGGAAAGAAAAAAACAGGATCAATTATGAAGCTGCATATGATAATGATGTAACAGATGAAAAAGGGTATTCTGATTTAAAAGAAATTCTGGAAGCAGCGGCTTCAAAATTACCTGAAATCCAGCGATCGGTACTTATGCTAAGGGATTATGAGGGTTACTCTTACAAAGAAATAGGTGAAATAACCGACCTGAATGAGTCACAGGTAAAGGTTTATATATACAGGGCAAGGATATTTATGAAAAACTATTTGGTGAGCATGGATAGGGTAATTTGAAAAAGTCTTTAATAAAAATGAACATTAACAGAAACAACTACGAAATTTATTTTCTCGATTACCATGAGAAAAACCTGTCCACTGAGCAAGTGGCAGAACTTATGGTATTTCTGCAAGCTAATCCCGATATGCAGGAGGAATTTGATTCGTTTGGATTTGTTTCAATGCCACAGACCAAAGAAAAATTTATCTTAAAAGATCAATTGAAAAAAAAGAATTATTCAGCAACTAATTCTATTGATAATTTTAATTATGAGCATTGGATGGTGGCAGATATAGAAGGCGACCTGTCTATTGACCAGAAGCAGGAATTGACACAATTTATCGCGCTCAACCCTGATTCCAGGCTTGAATATAGCCTCTTTAAAAAAACGGTTTTAGTTTCTGCTGAGGAATCCTATGAAAATAAAAACGAATTAAAAAAACGGGGAATTGTTATATTCTTGTACAGTCCACTACTTTATGCAGTGTCTGTTGCGGCCCTTGTCCTTATATTTTTAGGGGTTTATTTTGGGTCTCAAGATAAGGGAGCAGATAATTTAAGGTTTTCAGGTCGTGTAGGTAAATTTGAAATGCCTGCTTTAAACTCATATAAAATTGATTTTATATCTGCGTCGGAAGTTCCGGCAATCAAACCAAGAGATTCTCACTTGATAAGGCCATATGCATATAGTAATAACAATGTGATTGCTCAAAAACTTGAGCCTTTAAGCCCTGTCAAACATCAAATAATAAAGGAGAATGCTTTCGTAGCGAATGCCAATCAATCCGAATTTCCGATATATATCTTTGACCGGTCAACTTTTGTGGATGAAATGGAATTGGCAAGTAATGCTCTTCCGGAATCAAAAAACCGACCCTCTTTTGCCTTTCGTTTCATTTCAGGAATTAGCTCCAAATTGTTTAATTCCCGTCCGCCAGCTAATAAATCTTTCCTCGAATACACCATTAGTGGCTACAATATTATGGCTGATCGCGAAGTAGAACTAGAAAAGGAATATGATATTAACGGAAATATAGTAGCCTATAATGTTAAAGGAGATGGTGTATCCTATTCAAGGAAGGTTAGTCCTAAAAATGCTCAATAAATTCTGGTGTAACTTTTTTCAGTACCCATCCGTCGCACTGTAAATTATATAAAAACTAAATATTTAAACCATGAATGCTATTCGAATAATTAAATCCGGCCTCTTGCTTGTGTTGATCTTTTTGGTTACAGCTGCATACACACAGCAAAAGGGGAATAAAAATGTAGTGACCCAAAGCAGGGAAGTAGATTCATTTAATGCAATTGATCTGGGTGGTGCAATGAAGGCTTACCTTGAAATAGGTGAGCCTCAAAGCGTAAAGATTGAGACAGATGAAAACTTCCAGGAGAAGGTAAAGGCAGAGGTAAGTGGAAACGTTTTGAGGATTAAAACCAATTCCCTTAAAAATCCGACCAAACTAATTGCTTACATTACTGCCCCTGAAATCGTTTCAGTTAATGTTAGTGGTGCTTCTGATATTGAAGGTAAATCAATGATAGAGGGTAGTGAATTTACACTAAAGGCTAGCGGGGCTGCGAGCGCCGACCTAAAATTAAATGTGAAATACCTGGAGACGGAAGTTTCCGGCGCTGCAGATGTGCATTTATCAGGAACGGCAGAAACACATAAACTTCAGGTAAGCGGGGCAGGTGATTTGAGTGCCAAAACGTTGGTTTCCACTAAAGCCGTGTATTCCTTAAGCGGAGCCAGCAGCGCCAGCTTAAATGTTACGGATAATTTGGTGGGAGAAAAAAGTGGTGTGGCATCCCTTTCGGTAACCGGTAATCCGGTAAAACATATTTCTTCAACAAATAAGGGGTCAGCAACTGAAGAATACAATGCCTATTCAGATGTGTATTACGACTCTGTAAAAGTAAAAGTAGGAGGAATACGGGTAGAGGTTTACGAAGGAGATGATTCCGTTAGAGTGGTTGTTGGGGACCGTGAACTTAGAGTGGATGATGACGGAAATGTCAGGTTTACAAGGCATAAAATTCCCAGGTTCAATGGGCATTGGGCCGGATTTGATTTGGGGATCAATGGATATTTAAATTCTGATAACGACCAAAGCTTTCCACCGGAATATGAATACATGGACTTACGTATGACCAAATCTATGGCTGTTTATGTAAACTTTTTTGAACAAAATGTTGCTTTGTCGAAAAATCAGAAATGGGGTTTGGTTACAGGCCTGGGTCTTGAATGGCATAATTACCGCTTCAGTAAAAATACCCGCTTAAATGCTGATTCTTCTTATTTGATAGGCTATGTTGACCAGGGTATTAGCATTAGAAAATCTAAATTAACCACATTTAATTTGGCGGTTCCACTTTTATTCGAATTTCAAACGAATAGCCGGCAGGGAAAAAATAGCTTTCATATTGCTACAGGGATGGTGGCCAGTGCCAGGTTATCCTCTCATACTAAAAAGTATTATGACGAAAGAAACAAAACGTTTGATCTTACGAGGTATAACGCAGAAACCGGTATGTATGAGAGTGTTGGGCTACAAACCTCACCCGATTATTCAAAAGCGAAATCCTATAATGATTTTTATCTGCAGCCTTTCAAATTTGATGCAACCGTGAGAGTTGGCTGGGGATTTGTTAACCTGTTTGCTACCTATTCGGTAAATGAAATGTTTAAAAAAGATAAAGGCCCGGAATTATATCCCTGGACTATTGGGATCACTTTTGTAAACTTTTAGATTCCTTTTTCTCTTAACTAAGTATAAAAATGTCCTGTGAAGTGTAAAAAACTTTACAGGATTTTTTTATTGAACCTTTAAAATCTTTCAACAGAAATTCCTTAATTTATTTAATTTTACACCCGGAAAGTGTAAATGGATTTTTTTAAGAAATTAGATAAATAAAAATACATCTATATGTCAGGACATAGTAAATGGTCGACCATCAAACGTAAAAAGGGAGCTGCTGACGCAAAGCGTTCTAAAATGTTCTCTAAAGTTGTTAAAGAAATTACAGTTGCTGTAAAAGAGGGAGGCTCGGACCCTGATGGAAATCCCCGGCTTAGATTGGCCATTGCCAATGCCAAGGGGATAAGTATGCCCAAGGATAATATCGAAAGGGCCATAAGTAAAGGAAAGGAAAAGGATGGGGCAAACTTCCTGGAGCTCACTTACGAAGGATATCTTACTCATGGGATTGCTGTTTATATTGAGTGCACTACGGATAACCAGCAACGGACAGTGAGTAATATAAGGGCGATATTTAATAAGTATTCAGGGAGCCTGGGTACAAATGGTTCGTTGAATTTTTTGTTTCACAGGAAAGGAATTTTCACTGTCCCGAAGGGTGAACTTGACGATGATGAATTTGAGTTGGAAATGATAGATGCAGGAGCCGAAGATATTGAATTGGATGAGGGATTTTTCTCTATTACTTCCGCAATGGAGGACTTTGGAAGTGTACAGAAAAAACTTGAGAAAATGGGGATAGAACCTGAAAACGCAGAATTACAAAGGATACCCCATGAAACAGTTACACTTGAAGCAGAAGATGCCCGGAAAATTCTCAAGGTGATTGAATTATTTGAAGACGATGATGACGTACAGAAAGTATTTCATAATCTGGAAATATCCGAAGAACTGATGGATGAGATGTAAGCAGGAAAAATTTTTAGTTAAGCCCCTTATTCGGGGCTTTTTTTTTATTCCTTTTCCGAACGAAGGATCCGGATAAACTCCTTGATATGAAGTAACCTTAAAACCAGTGAATAAATAAATGCAACTGATACCAGAATAAAAAGTTTATATATCCAGTCGAGTGGGATTAACCTTGAATAATACCCGATTATGCCTAAGCCCACAATAAATATAATTATTGATGCCAGGTATTTTACATTTATTCTGAATTTAAAAAGATAAACCACGAGTACAGCTTGCGCAATGGCTGTAATATACTGGGCACTAAGGCTGGCATACGCTGAGCCTGTGGCACGAAGCTTTGGGACAAGAATTAGATTTAATACAATACTGATCACAACTCCTGAGGCGGCGACGATATTTAATTGTTTTAAACTCCCATTTGCCGTAAGTAGGGTCCCAAATACATACACACTTGAAATAGCAATAAAACCAAACATGAGCATACTAAAAATCAGTGCACTTTGATCAATTCGCTGTTGGTAGATCAATTGGTTTTCATCCTGATGAATAGGATAAAGAAGGTTCATGATTTCATTGCTGTAAAACCATGATGCAACTGCTACAATTGCACTGATGGTAAAAAGCAATGAAAATGAAAGTTTGGCCAGGTCCTCAACCGATTGTTTCAGTTTTATCATCTTTGAAAACAGCGGAAGCAATAACACTGAAAATAAAAATGCTATCATGTTGGCAGCATCAAGTAAACGGTAGGCCTGAGCATAAATTCCTGCCTGTTGATCGCCTGTTTTGCCTGGTAGTAAACGTTCGATAAAAACAGTATCGATTCTGTTGTATTGAGCCATTAGTAGCACCAATAACGCGAACGGGGCACTCTTTTTAAGGATCATTAAAAGAAAAGGCCAATTCCAGTTTAGTTTTCTGAACCCCGATTTTTTAATCACAACAATTAATGCAATTATCATTGTTGTGACATAAGCAGCTGTTTGGGCATAAACAAACCATTCAATCCTGAATTGCTGTTTGCTGACATTTCCCCAGAGCAATATACTGCAAAACAAGATCATTAATAGCCGGTCGAGGACAGAGAGTACAGAATCAGTTTTAAACAATAATAGCCCTGAAATATTTGATCTTAAATAAAGGACGAAAGACAAAAGAAATTGATTGAACCCTACCCAGGCAAGCATTTCAAATTGTTTGCTATCATAACCAATAATAAATCCAATCAAAAATGTAGTGATCACATAGAGTACTCCCAGAAGAAGCTTTAATATCAGAATGCTAGAAAAATGTTTGTTAAGGAGCTGATGGTTTTGAGCAATATTTCGATTGTTAAAGTTCGTAATCCCTAGATCAAGGAAAATGTTAAACAGGAAGGAGAAGTTTAAAATGGAAAAATAAAAACCAAAATCCTCGGCACCCACGGCATTTTGCACAGAACGGTCAATTCCCAGCACCCAGAATGGCTTTACCAGCAAATTCAGGAAAAGAAGTAAGCCCAGGTTAGTCAGGAATTTTTTTTGCATGTCTGCTTTATAAAGAAATGCTTGTTTGTAAACCCAATTAATTAATTTTGTGCAAATTTATTATAAAACAATGAGGAAATGCTACAAGTGGCATGAAATCTTAAAATCTCATCATTTTGAAAATTGCTGTCAATACCCGTTTGCTAATAAAAGATAAGCTTGAAGGCATCGGATGGTTTACATTCGAAAATCTTAAACGGATCACCACCCAGCATCCTGAGCATGAATTCTTCTTTATTTTTGACCGGCACTTTTCTGACGATTTTGTTTTTTCTAATAATATTCATCCTTTAGTCATTAGCCCTCAGGCCAGGCATCCCTTTTTGTATTACTTATGGTTTGAATATTCTATTCCACATGTTTTAAAAAAAATTAAACCCGACTTATTTTTTTCACCAGATGGCTATCTTTCATTGTCTGCAGATGTAAAATCGATGAATGTGTTTCACGATCTTAATTTTGAACACTACCCTGAAGACCTTCCATTTTTCGAAAGAAAATACTACCGACACTTTTTTCCTCGATATGCTCATAAGGCTGCACATATTGCAACCGTTTCGGAATATTCAAAGTCAGATGTTGTAAAACAATATGGCATTGCTCCTGAAAAAATCAGTGTGGTGTATAATGGGGCCAATGAAAAATTCAAACCTGTTAATGCACTTACCCAAAAAGAAATCAGAGCGGAACTTACTGGTGGTTCTCCTTACTTTGTATTTGTGGGTGCCCTGCATCCGCGCAAAAACCTGGTTAACCTTTTTAAAGCCTTTGATCTCTTTAAACCCTCCGATGACCAGAATTTAAAGCTTGTAGTGGTAGGGGAGAAAAAATGGTGGACTGAGGATATCAGACGCACCTACGAAGGTTTAAAGTTTCGGGAAGATGTTATCTTCTCGGGCAGGTTAGGAATAGATAAATTGACGAAGGTGGTAGGATCGGCCCTGGCCTTAACCTATGTTTCGTACTTCGAGGGATTTGGTATCCCCATCGTTGAAGCCTACAATGCCGGGGTTCCAGTTATAACCTCTGATATCACTTCTATGCCTGAAGTTGCCGGTGATGCAGCGCTTTTGATTGACCCGTTTTCTCCCCAGTCAATCGCTGACGCCATGCATAAAATCGCCAAAGATGAAAAGCTTAGAGACGATTTGATCATGAAAGGCCGAAACCAAAAGAAAGAATTTACCTGGCAAAAATCCTCTGAACGCTTGTGGAAGGCAATTGAATCCTGCTTGCAGTAGAAGCTTAATTTACCTGATAAACCAAACACATACCATACCCCCCTTTTAATGAAACAGGGCTGACTTGTATTTTATTCAGGTTTAACTTGCTAAGCGTCACGCCTACAAATGTTCCAAGTGCAGCACCAGCCACTACATCACTTGCCCAGTGTTTCCCATCATGTATTCTGGATAAGCCTACTAATCCAGCCATGGTATATGCTGAAATGCCCACCCAGGTTTTATCTTTATATCCATAAGCCAGAACAGATGCCACGGAAAAAGCAGTGGTGGTATGGCCAGATGGAAAGGATAAATGATCAGAGGAGAAAGGTATTGGGCCATCCCATGCGCGCGGATTAGGAAGTAAGTTTTCATTTGGCCTGTAGCGATGGAAAGCATGCTTCAGTAAAACTGCTGCCCCTCCCGAAAGAATAAAGGCTTTAACACCCGTCAGGGCAATATTTTTGTGCCGGCTGTTTTTCGTTCCTGTTAAATAAACTCCGGCAAGTAAGGGTAATGAATAAAGCCCGCTCCCCCAGGGCTCAATAAAATTTTGGCTGATCTGGTCGGAGGTATTATTTACATTTCTTTCGAAAAAATCAAAGATCTCCTTGTCGTAAATATAGGTTAAACCAGTGAGTCCGGCAACACCAGCAAAGGTTGCCCATTGTTTCCCTTTCCATTGAATAGGTTTGGAAATAATGGCTTTTGTATCGTGCCAATAAGAGACGAAGTATGTCCCATTAATTTTTCCATTGACCAAAACTGTATCCGTCTGCCCAAATAATAGGTTTGAAGAATAAATAAGGACGATAATGAAGAAAATCCGGATCAAGGTTTAAAATTAATATTTAGTTACTTGTTCTCCAATTTCTTGGCTTCTTCCCAAAAAACATCCATTTCGGCCAGGGTCATATCTTTTAACGACTTTCCCAAACCTTCGGCTTTGCCTTCAAGATGTTGAAATCGTTGTATAAATTTCTTATTGGTCCTTTCCAGAGCATCTTCAGGATTGACCTCTATAAACCGGGCATAATTAACCAGCGCAAAAAGCAGATCGCCAAGTTCATGTTCAGCTTTTTCCTTTTCTTCGCCCGATTCCACTTCATGTTTTAATTCATTTAATTCTTCAAGTACCTTCTCCCAAACTTGCTCGGGTTTCTCCCAGTCAAAGCCAACCCCTTTTGCTTTCTCCTGAATCCGATATGCTTTAACCAATGGGGGTAAAGCTACTGGCACTCCTGAAAGAACTGATTTACGGCCTTCTTTTAACTTGATTTTTTCCCAGTTATCTTTCACCGTTTTGGGATCCTTTGCTTCAACATTACCATAAATATGAGGATGACGATAAACTAGTTTTTTATTAATATATTTGAGTACGTCTCCAACATCGAACCCATTGTTTTCCGAACCAATTTTTGCATAAAATACGAGGTGGAGCATCAAATCACCCAATTCCTTCTTTATCCCATCAGTATCTTTATCAAGGATGCTTTCAGAAAGTTCATAGGTCTCTTCGATGGTAAGGTGCCGGAGGCTTTCAAAAGTCTGAACCTTATCCCATGGGCATTTATCCCTTAGCTCATCCATAATATCCAATAGTCTTTCAAAAGCCTTTAGCTTTTCTTCTTTGGTAGTCATAAGTAAAAATTAACAATATTTATCAGGGCGCAAATGTACAAATTCCAGTGCGAAGGGAGCAGGGACTAATTTACTGTATTGATAAGGCGAATAAGATCATCAGGATTTAATGGCTTGTCGAGAAAATGATCCATTCCTGCATCGAACAGGGTATCCTTATCTGTTTCATGGGCAAAAGCGGTAACGGCAATAATGGTTGATCTTTTACCGTCATTAGTAGACTCAAACTCACGAATAAGGCGAGTGGCTTCTATTCCGTCCATCACCGGCATTTGAATATCCATCAAAACAATTTCATATTTATTTTTCATAAATAACTCATAGCCAATTTTCCCGTTTTCAGCTATATCTGCTTTTATACCCTGTCTTCCAAGAATACAAACGGTTAGATGTTGATTCAATGGGTTATCTTCAACCAGTAATATTTTTTTATTAAATTTTGCCATTATTTCTGCTATTTCATTATCTCTTTTTATTGTTCAGGCTGCCGGAAGCTGAACGGAAAAGGTACTTCCTTTGCCTGGTTCACTTTCGACTTTAATGCTTCCTTTATTTTTTTCAATAAATTCTTTACAAAGAATTAATCCAAGGCCACTCCCCATTTCATTGGCAGTTCCTTTTCTTCTGAATTGTTGATCAATGGAGAAAAGCTTATTCATATTTTTGCGTTCGATTCCAATACCATTATCAATAAATTTTATTGTTATACTACCATTTGATGTATGTCCCAGCACCTCTACTTTACCTCCTGGTTCGGTAAATTTGATCGCATTAGATAACAGATTCCTGAATACAGTATTAATCATATTTTTATCCGCCTTTACCAAAGTATCTGATTTAATATTTGAGTCGATAGTTATTTTTTTACTATGTCCTAAAGTGTTTAATACAGATATGTTTTCGTTGGTGACTATATTTAAATCAAAGACTTCAGGATTAATTTCCAATTGTCCGGTTTGTGTTCTCGACCATTCAAGTAAATTTTGTAAAAGTTTATAAGTGTTTTCACTGGCCATGCTTAGGTTTGATATAATGCTGATCTTTTCTTCATCCGGAAGGAACTCAAATTCAGTATTGAGGATATTCGCAAAACCCAGTATTGCCCCGAAAGGATTTTTTAGATCATGAGCAATTATTGAGAAAAATTTGTCCTTTGTGGCGTTTGCTTTGCGCAATTCCTGTTCGGATTTTTTTATTTTTTCCTCCGCTTTTTTTCGTTCACTAATGTCGAGCAACAATCCTACTATGCCTGCTACTTTCCCACGGCTATTGTTAAAAGTGTTTTTGTAATAAATTACATCTTTTGATTCTCCATTTTTAGAAGTGAATGTTAATTCTTTTTGCTGCATTCCTTGATTCCGAAATAATTCAGCATCATCATTGTGTATCTTTTCAGCAATTTCTTTTGAAAAAATATCGAACACACTTTTGCCCACAATTTCATTTTCCCGCAATCCATGCAAACTCCTGAACGCACTATTACAATCAATATAATTTCCTTTGTTATCAGTGTAGTACATTGGGTTTGGGATCGTATCCATCAAAACCTGCAGAAAACTATTTTTATCAAATAATTTTTGATTGATTATCTTAAGATTCTTGTTAACCTTATGTTTATTTTTATATTCCAAAAAGATCAGGATAACCAGGATTAGGACCAGAAACGTCAGGCTGATCATCGCATAAATGAACTGATTTTTTCTCCTGATCGAAAGTTGTTGAAATTTATTTTTTTCTTCCAGAATAGTTTTCTCTGCTTCAAATTCCTCCGACTTTTGCTTAATTTTTATTTCACTTATTTTATTCCCAATATCTGTATTAAAAATAGAATCACGAATGGAAGAATATTTTTTAAAATATAGCAGGGATTTAGAAAACTGTTCTGTTTTTTCTGATACAATTGATAACTGTAGATTAATTTCTGCAATATCGTGCAGGAAGTTTTCTTTTTCGGCGAGGATAAGGCTTTTTAACAAGTGTTCTTCAGCTTCTTTATAAAGACCTTGTTGAATAAAAATTTTACTTACCCCGATGTATGCTTTTATTAATCCGGGAATATCCCCCAGTTCAGCTTGTTTTTCTATAGAAATGTTGAAGAAATCATGGGCTTTATTGAACTGCCCCAGTATCAAATAAGCTAATCCGTAACTTGTGTTTAATTCAATCAGAATATCATTATATCCATATAATTTGGCCAAATCAAAACACTCATCAATGTATTTCAGGGCGATTTCAGGTTCCTTTAAATTTAAGTAAACATCACTAATGTTTTGTAATGAAGTGGCTATGCCATAATAATTCTCCATTTCCTTTTTCACATCCAACGACTTTTTGTGGTATTCGAGGGCCAGGTCAAAGATTTCCATATCCGAATAAAGATTCCCTATATTATTTAAGATATAAGCATAACTTTCCTGGTCATCCTGCACCTGGATCATCTTCAGGGTTTTAAAATAATAATCCAGCGCCACATCCATATCCCCTCTTTTGCGGTAGATATTTCCAATGTTGTTGTATAAATCTGCAATTCCTTTAGTCTTTTCTGATTCAATATATATTGCAAGAGCTTGCTCATAATAATCCAGGGCGTTTGTATATAACCCCAGCCTTTTAAATAAAATACCCAAACGATTATACTCTACTGCAATAAGGTTTTTATTTTTAAGTTCAACAGCATGTTCCAGGGCTAGCTTTTGATAAACTATAGCATTGTCATAATCACCCAGATATTTATAACCTAACCCGATATGGCTGAGTGCTTTTTGATTTTCAGTAGCCAGATTATTTTGCTCTGCGATGTTTAAGGCCTGCTGTGCATATTCTATTGCTTTTTCTGGATTTTGTACCCGGTATAAATAGGCCAGTTTGTTCAGTATTTCTGCGTTTTGGAGTGTGGTTAACTTAGACTTGGGAATTGATTCGAGGCTATCAATTTCAGAAGGATAGTTCTGCCCAAAAATAATAAGAGGACAGACTAATATGAAATAGATATGTCTTATGCAGAAAAATGCCATTGTGTCCAAAATGCGTTAACCAGAAAATTATCAAACACTAATAATCAACTAGCTTATACTAAATTGAGCACACATTGTTTCGGTAAAAATCAGCTAAAAATATCGAATAAGAATGTCAATGAGATCGAGAGGTTTAATACGCCCGCGCAAAAACCACCCTTTGGGCTGAAGGTTTTCCGGAATAGATACATTTTCCTTCTTCCATTCTAGTATTAAATGGAATGGTGCGGATGGTCGCTTTTGTTTCAGCCTTGATTTTTTCTTCGGTTTCGGCAGTGCCATCCCAGTGCGCCAAAACAAATCCACCTTTGTTTTCAATCACATCTTTGAACTCCTCCCAGGTATTTACAGCTTGTGTATTATTTTCTCTGAAAGAAAGGGCTTTTTGATAAAGGTTTTCCTGGATTTGTTCAAGTAAATGTTCAACTTTATTCTCAATGTCTTCCAATTGCAAAATTTCCTTTTCGAGGGTGTCACGGCGGGCTACCTCTATTGTTTTATTTTCAAGGTCACGAGGACCAATTGCTAATCTCACAGGGACACCTTTAAATTCATATTCAGCAAATTTCCAGCCTGGTTTAAATGTATCCCGGTCATCAAATTTAACAGAGATACCTTTGTCTTCCAATTTTTTCTTAATATCATTAGCTACTTTGGAAATGTTTTCAAGTTGTTCCATATTTCTGTAAATTGGAACTATAGCAACCTGGATCGGGGCAAGTTTTGGAGGCAGAACCAGGCCATTATCATCAGAATGTGCCATTATAAGGGCACCCATCAGACGAGTTGAAACACCCCAGGAAGTGGCCCATACGAGTTCGAGTTTATTTTCTTTAGATAAGAACTTTACATCAAAAGCTTTGGCAAAATTTTGTCCGAGAAAATGTGATGTGCCTGCTTGTAGTGCCTTTCCATCTTGCATTAGTGCTTCAATACAATAAGTTTCAACAGCACCGGCAAATCTTTCATTAGGTGATTTTACCCCTTTTAAAACGGGCATTGCCATCCATTTTTCCGCAAATAATGCGTAAACGTCTAAGATTTTTTCTGTTTCTTCAATGGCCTCTTCCCGGGTAGCATGAGCAGTATGCCCTTCCTGCCAGAGAAACTCTGCAGTGCGTAAAAACAGTCTTGTACGCATTTCCCATCTCACCACATTAGCCCATTGATTTATCAGAATAGGCAGATCACGGTACGATTGTATCCAGTTTCTGTAAGTATCCCAAATAATGGTTTCAGAAGTAGGCCTTACAATGAGCTCTTCTTCAAGTTTGGCTGTTTCGTCAACAACAATTCCTTTTCCATCGGGTGAATTTTTAAGGCGGTAATGGGTAACCACAGCACATTCTTTGGCAAATCCTTCCACATGGGCAGCTTCTTTGCTAAAGAAGGATTTAGGGATAAATAAGGGGAAATATGCATTTACATGCCCTGTATCTTTAAACATTTTATCAAGTGTAGCCTGCATTTTTTCCCAAATAGCATATCCATATGGTTTAATTACCATACATCCTCTTACTGCGGAATTCTCTGCTAAATCAGCCTTTATAACGAGATCGTTATACCATTGAGCGTAATTTTCTTCTCTTGTGGGGAAATCTTTTGCCATAATAGAGTTGTGGTATAGTGTTTGTATAAATTTGTATTGTATTTTAAACGCGACAAAAATAAAAAAAAACATGACCGAAGGAGGCTTTAATATGAAATCTTATATCTTACTGGCAGTCGTTTCAATTTTTATTGTTACTGCTTGCTCCACTACCAAAAGCACAGCTGAATTTGATGATGTGTATTATTCAGCTAAATCAGAAAAACAAAAAAATGAACAGGTTCAGCCGGAAATGACAACCGAAGACCCTGATTACTACACACAAAGCGAAGAAACTCCAGTGGCTAGTGATATTGAAGATTATGAGGCTGGGGAATATGTAACCTATGAGGATGAGCCTTATTATTCAGAAACCGAATCCCTTGAATCACCCGAAGGAACCAGTTATATTACAAATAATTATTATGGTACTGGTTACGACGACTATAATTATTCTTACTCTGCAAGGATAAATAGGTTTTATAGCCCTTATGCAGGATTTGGATATTATTCGCCATGTTACATTGGTTTTTATTATGATCCATGGTACTATAATCCTTATTGGTATATGCCTTCATTCTATTTCGGTTATAATTGGGGCTGGGGTAGTTTTGGATATGGATATCCCTACTACGGCTATTATAATAATTACTTGTATGGTTATAATCAGGGATTTTGGGATGGATACTATGCATCCAATTATTACGACTATGGTAATAATTCATACTATTATGGTCATCGGCCTTCAAGAGGAAGTTCAAATAGCTCTGCAAATAACTCAGGAACAACTGGTTTTAATGAGCCTATGAGAGCAAGCTCCTTTGAGAAAAGCAGGCCCAATATTAACTCAGGAATAACTACTTCTGATGCGATTACAAGGGGTAGTTCCAATACAGGAGGTAATACGGAAAGGTCAGAAGTTGGACGAAATGCTTCACCAACATCAGGGGCATCCGGTTCAGTTAAAAATGAAGGAACAACAAATAGAATTGTAAAAGATAATAACACGAATCCTGTTTCTCAAACGGAAAGAACTCCGGCTTCTAACAATGCAGTTAAACCAAGGTATACATACAAAAAACCAGCATCCACTTCTGGCTCTGGTGAGCGTTCGAAATATCAGCCAGGTGAAAGTATAAATAATTCATCGAAATATAGCAGGACAACACCCTCTAAAAAATATACCAAACCTTCTGGCACTGAAAGTAGAAATAACGTAAACTCAAGAACGCCGAGCTCAAATTCAGAGGTGAGCAGACAGGTTTATTCAAAACCTCAGTCGACCAGCAAGAATACTTATTCGAAACCATCAAGGTACAGTACTACGAATAAAACTGCTACAACACCTTCCCGGTCTTCGAAAACTTATTCTCAGCCAAGCAGGACAAATACAAAAAGTTACTCTACCCCATCAAGGTCAGGGAGCACTAAAAGTTACTCAACACCTTCCCGGTCAAGTAGCAGTAGTTCTTATTCTACACCTTCAAAATCAGGGAGTAGCCGTTCCTATTCCACACCTTCTCGTTCGAGTAGCAGTGGGAGTTCCAGATCCTCCTCAACTTCAGGAAGCAGTTCAAGGGGGAAAAGGTAGGATAAGGGGCATGCTTCACCAACATGCTTAAACTATGGGTTCGTAAAATCAAATATTTAACCTTTTGAAAAACCAATCAAATGAAAAGGATAACTTTAATAATAAGCCTGGTATTTATAAGTGCTCAAATAGTTCTTTCTCAAAGTGATGCGGATGCATTGCGCTATGCCAGAACTACCTTTGGAGGCACTGCAAGGGCAATGTCAATGGCCGGGTCATTTGGTGCTTTAGGTGCTGACTTTTCTAATATAAGCGCAAATCCTGCCGGATTAGGTTTATATAAAAAGTCAGAATTTATGCTTAGCCCGGGGTTTTGGATAGGTAAGACAGAATCAAATTTTAACGGGTCTGTCTTTAATGATTCTAAACATAATTTTAACCTGTCAAATTTAGGTATAGTTATCGTATCACCTACCCGAAAAGAAGGTGCCTCCATAGTAAAAAATTTCCAGTTTGCTATTGGCCATAACCGGACTAATAATTTTAATAACCGTATGTTATCGCAGGGATATAATGATCAAAGTTCAATCGTTCATACTTTTATTGATAATGCAAATGGAATTCAATATGAGGATATTTACCGTGACGACTATGGAATGTATACCTATGATTTGAATCCGGCATGGATGACTTATATGATTGATACTATTCCTGGTTTTACAGATTCATATATGGGTTCAGTACCTGAAGGCTCAAATATATTGCAGCGCAAGGAGGTAGAATCATGGGGTGCAATGAATGAATTTTCAATGGCTTTTAGTGCTAACCTCGCTGAAAGGGTTTATTTAGGGGCTGCTTTTGCGTTTCCAACGATACGTTATAATGAATTATCAAGGTATTCGGAAATTGATGAGATGAATGAAATAGATGATTTCAGACAACTATCGATATATGATGACCTACAAACGACCGGATCAGGATTTAATATGAAATTTGGGATGATTATCAGGGCTACAGATTGGCTTCGTGTTGGAGGAGCGGTTCATTCACCCACATGGTATAATAATATGAAAGATTATTGGTATTCAGAATTTACTTCTGAATTTGATAATAATGATGTAATCCGGTCAACAACCCCGCATGGTACCTACAATTATACGCTCGAAACACCCTGGAAACTAATTGGAAATGCTTCATTTATTGTTGGGCATCTTGCTCTTATCAGTGCTGAATATGAATATGTTAATTACGCCGAATCACGTTTGAGAGGAAGTCAGTACAATTTCTATGATGAAAACCTGCAGATCAAAACCAAATATTCTGAAACTCATAATATTAGACTTGGTACTGAATTTAGGTTTGGACATGTGGCAGTCAGAGGAGGTTTAGCCTATTATATGAGCCCTTTTACCGACAATATTAATAATGGAGAAAAATTCTTTTATACTGGTGGCTTTGGCTTCCGCGATAAAAACTTTTTTGTTGATTTTGCTTATGTGCGATCGGCAAGTAATGAAGATTATTATTTCTACGGGTCAGAGAATGTTGATTTTAACCCCGTTAAGAATAAATACATCTCGAATAATTTGGCTCTTACCCTTGGTTTAAGATATTGATCAAAGTTTGTCTTCAATCCTGTTAAGGCCTGCTTTTGCCTTTGAATTGATGCTGTTCCGGTATTCTTTATTTTCCATTGATTGGGCAGCTTCATAATAATATTCGGCTTTTTTGTAGTCTTTCAGGTCTTCATAAATGTTTCCAAGCTTAAGTGCTGAATTGGCAGCATAGTAGTAAGACGACTCCGAACCAATTTTGATGGTTTTTGTGTAGTATTGAATGCTTTCATCTACTTTGCCCCATTCATGGTAAATCCGGCCTAATCGATAGGTACATTCCAGCGAATCCCTTTCTGTGGTTAAAAATTCTGAGTGTGTATCCTGAGTTAGTTCCTGCATGGCTTTTTCATAATATCCGCCATCAAATAGAACCCTGGCACGGAGTAAGTGGTAGTTAGGCATCAAACCTTCTTCAGCCTCTCTTTCCGCTTGTTTATCTGCATCCACAACTGTGTTACCGTATTTTAATACCTTACTCATATACTCCTTATATTTTTCAGAATTTGATTGGACATAATAATTCCAAGCGATTTTTTGGTAGGCATCTTTTATATAGTTTATTCCTTTAAAGTTGATCACATACCTGAAGAAATATTTATTGGCATCTTCATCCAACCTGTGAAGTTTCGCCATACCGGTCAAATAATCAAGATAATAAAACGGATAATATTCTTTAGATGTAGGCCGGTTAAGCAGAATCTCTATCGCCCGGTCATTTTTTTCGTTCGACATATATATTCTGGCCAGGGCATAAATAGCTAACGGATTTTCAAGGTTCGATTGGTCTTTTTCTATTACTTCAAGGTATTCAATGGTTTTATTTTTATTTGTCATCAAATTCATTTGAATGAAACTAAGATAAAACAAACACTCTGCTCTGTAATGACTGTATTGTGGATCTGTCATGGATTTATTCAAAACAGCTAGTATCTCTTCTACTCCCTGGTCGATAGTACCCTCTATTCCTACCATTCGTTTTACCCAGTTGTAATTATCCGGAATAGTTCCAATCATAGTATGTAAAAGACCCAGATTGATGAATGTGGGTAAAAAATCAGGATAGTCCTCTTGATTATCCTCTAACATCCGGTAAGCTTTGTTTATTTCAAATGTTGCTGTCACATATTCCTTAAATTTAGTTCGTGCTACGGCCCATTGAAGGTAAACCTGGGCCAGGCAATACCGGTAATAAGGTGAGTTTTCATCCCCATCTTTTAACCTGTCGATGAGATCATCCTTCAAATCGTCGTAAAGGTCAAAGTCTGCTTCCTCTTCACCAATAAAGACAGTGAGGAAGTAAATATAGTTTTGCAACAGATAAGGGATGTTGTTGTCCGGATGAAGTGATTTTTCTTTTTCAATTAATGATTTTCCTTCTTCGAATTTTAAGGAATTTATTGAGGAATATGCATTTCTGCAATTTTCATTAAAGTCGTAATAGTATTGTCCCGAGGCTGACCAACCTACTACGAAAAGCATGAGTATTAATAAGTGCCGTATCATGATGCGTTATTGAGTATAAAAATAAAAAAAAGAGGGGCATGATTCCAAACCCCTCTTTTTTACGACAATATTTTTATTTAGTTTTCCTGATTCACAATGTCGGCTATGTTTTGATCAACGAGGATTCTACCACAGTATTCACAAACAATGATTTTTTTGTGCATACGGATATCCAATTGGTGCTGAGGGGGAATTTTATTAAAGCATCCGCCACATGCATCACGCTCAATCTGCACCACGGCCAATCCGTTTCTGGCATTTTTTCTGATCCTTTGATAGGCCGTTAAAAGTCGTTCCTCAATGTATTTTTGGTTTGCTTCCGAATTAGAAATTAGGGCAACTTCTTCTTTTTCAGTTTCAGTTACAATATCCGTTAATTCCCCTTTTTTTATTTCAAATTCTTTTTTGGTTTCTTCCAGCTCACCTTTCGCATTTTCAATTTCAGTGGCTATTAATTCAAGTTTTTGAGCGAACTCTGCAATTCTTTTTTCACTTAACTGGATTTCAAGAGTTTGAAATTCAATTTCTTTTGAAAGCGAATCATATTCACGATTATTCCTTACATTCATTTGCTGCTTTTCATACTTCTTGATCATGTTTTCGCTTTCTTTCATCCCAGCTTCCTTATCCGCTATTTGCTTTTTCAACGAATTGGTTTCTTCTACATAATTGCTTATCCTGGTTTCAAGCCCTGCCACCTCATCTTCTAAATCTTGCACCTCTAAAGGTAACTCACCTCTGATAATCCTGATTTTGTCAATCTGCGAATCTATTTGTTGTAATTTATATAAAGCAAGTAATCTTTTCTCAACAGTTATTTCCTCATCTTTAACTTCAGTCGTATTTTTTTTTGCTTTATTGTCCACTATATCTTCTGTTTTTTTTGCCATAATTGATTAATTTATAAATAATTAACCGAGTTTGTATTTGTTTCTGAAATAAGGACTGCAAAATTAGAAAAATTTTCAATTAAAACACTATAAATTAATTCTTTTGCATATTGCTCACTTTCGTAATGTCCAATGTCTGCTATCATCATTTTATCATCAGCTTCAAAAAAGTCATGATATTTTATATCGCCCGAAATAAAAATATCTGCACCAGACTGTTTGGCCTGTGAGATCAAAAAACTACCGGCTCCTCCACAAACAGCTACTTTTTTAATTTTCCTGTTATTAAATACACTGTGACGAATACATCCGGTTTTAACTATTTTTTTTACTTTTAAAAGGAATTCCTTCTCATCTATTTCCTCCTGCAACTCACCAATTTTACCAGCACCTGATCGGTCCCATTTATTATCCAGACTGTAAATGTCATAAGCGACCTCTTCGTATGGATGTGAATCAACAAGTGCCTGAACGATCTTATTTTGCAAATAGTGCGGAAATACAACTTCCACCTTTACTTCCTTTTCATAATGAAGAGCCCCCTTTTTACCCACAAATGGATTTGAGTTTTCTGATCCCCTGAAAGTGCCAGTACCTTCGACATTAAAACTGCATTGATCGTATTCCCCTATATGGCCGGCACCTGCATTAAATATAGCTTCTCTAACTTTTTCAACTTTATCCGTTGGGCAAAATGTTACAAGCTTTTTGAGTAAGTCACTTTTTGGGGACAAAATCCGGGTGTTTATTAATCCTAATTTGTTGCATAAAATGTCATTAATTCCATAATAGGTGTTGTCAAGGTTGGTGTGCATGGCATAAACTGCCAGTTTCATTAGGATGCACTTTTCTACCAAACGCTCTGTATCAGTTTTTCCAGTTATACTTTTTAATCCCTTAAATATCATGGGATGGTGTGAGATAATAAGGTTGCATTTTTTAGAGAGAGCTTCATTAAGAACTTTCTGTGTGATGTCGACAGAAATAAGAACCCCTGAAATTTCCTGATCATAATTTCCGATCAATAAGCCTGCATTATCGTAATCTTCCTGCAAATTAAGAGGCGCAAACTCTTGCAGTGGGACAAGAATATCTTTAAGTTTCATGTTACTGGATTTAATAATAGACTACAAATTTACAGGTAAAAATCCTTGTTGACCGGTAAAAAACTATTTGTATTTTTATCCTGTGTCTTTTGTAAGGTTAATATTAGTCCCTTTTTCCATACTTTATGGTGTAATTACCTGGGTAAGAAATAAGCTGTTTGATTTAAAAGTTTTATCCACCAGAGAATTTGATATTCCTGTCATCTCAGTTGGTAATCTTTCAACCGGGGGCACAGGGAAAACCCCACATATTGAATACATGATGAGGTTGCTGGGGGATGACCTGAAAATTGCCATTTTAAGCAGAGGTTATAAAAGAAAATCCAAAGGTTTTATTCTAGCTGCTCCTGAACATGGAATGAATGAACTTGGAGATGAGGCAGCGCAATTAAAGCAGAATTTTCCAAATGCCATTGTAGCAGTGGCAGAAAAAAGAGTTTATGGAATTGAAAAATTATTGGAAACAGAACCAGTTCCCAGGGTGATATTGTTAGATGATGCTTTCCAGCATAGGTATGTAAAGCCTGGAGTTTCTATACTTCTTACCGATTTTTATCAATTATTTTCTGAAGATTTTATGTTGCCAAGTGGTACACTTCGGGAATTCAAATCTGGGGCCAAAAGAGCTGATATAATATTGGTTACAAAATCACCTAAAGTCATTTCGCCTTTTACAAAAAGACGAATAAAAAAGCAATTAAAACCTACCAAACGTCAGCACCTGTTTTTCTCAAGAATTCGTCATGGAAAGCTAATTGTCATGCCTGGTATTGAATTTAATAAGCCTAAAAGTTGCAAGTTTTCCTCAATTTTACTTTTTGCTGGTATCGCTAATCCATACCCGTTGGAAATTTACTTAAAGGAAATGTGCACGGATCTCAGAAAGATGATATTTCCCGATCATCATCAGTTTACGTTAGAGGATGTAAAGAAACTAGATGAACATTTTAAATCCATTTTTACTAAAAATAAGATTATTGTTACCACACAAAAGGATATGATGAGGCTTATGTTGCCCCATCTTATGGATGCGATAAAACATCTACCTATATGTTATGTGCCTATTGAGGTAGTAATAAATAAAGAAGACAGAGAAAAATTTAATCAATTAATATTGAACTATGTTGAAGAAAATAGAAGAAACAATAGCTTACATTAGACATGAAATAACTACAAATCCTGAAATTGGAATCGTGCTCGGTACAGGTTTAGGTGGGCTTGCTAATGAAATAATACCTGAAAGTAGTTTGCCTTATAAAGATATTCCCAATTTTCCGGAGTCCACAGTAAAAGGGCATGAAGGAAGATTAATTTTTGGAAAACTCGGCGACAAAAATGTGGTGGCTATGCAGGGCCGTTTTCATTATTATGAAGGGTATTCAATGCAGGAATTAACTTTCCCCATTCGAGTTCTCAAAAAACTGGGGATCAAATTACTTATTTTATCGAATGCTGCGGGTGGTGTAAATCCTGGCTTTGAAATTGGCGATTTAATGGTAATTAAAGATCACATTAACTTAATGGGCAATAACCCCCTTTTAGGCCCAAATGATGATAGTCTGGGGCCTCGTTTCCCGGATATGAGTGAGACCTATGATAAAAAAATTATTCGTCATTTTACAAAAATTGCCAGGTCACATAGCATACATTTTCAAACGGGAGTATATGCTGCCGTTAGCGGGCCTACATTTGAAACACCTGCCGAATATAAATACATCAGGGTATTAGGAGCAGATGCGGTAGGTATGTCAACCGTCCCGGAAGCCATCGTAGCGAGACATATGATGCTGCCTGTTTTTGCAGTTTCAATTATTTCTGACTTAGGAGTGGAGGGTAAAATAGTAGAGATATCTCATGAAGAGGTAATTGATGCAGCGGCCAGAGTTGAACCGAAGATGACTCTCATTCTGAAAGAGATGATAAGTAAGCTCGAATTATAAATTATTTTATTTGAGAATTTTTGAAACGGTAACTGTAGTATCGTCATTAAAAAATACCTCAAATCCCATTTTTTTAAAAACAAAGATCATGGGTTTATTGTCTTTAGTGGTTTCGGCGCTTACCCTTTTAATTCCAGATTGTTTTGCAATTTCAATACAAAATGAAGTCAGGATTTGGCCAAGGTCTCGGTGTTGCCATTCATCGGTAATTAACACAGCATATTCAGCTATTTCTCCATCAGGGTCTGAAATCAGACGGCCAACTCCAATTAATTTTTTCTTCCCTTCTATTTCAATTTCTGCTACAATGGCTATTTCACGATCATAGTCAATAAAACAAAATTGAGTAGCCACTTCGTGTGAGTCAAAATAAAAATCATACCTGAATCTTGAGTAGATGGACTGTTTCGAACAACTACCAAGCATTTCGAGCCAAAGGGGTTCATCTTCGGGTTTAATAGGGCGAAGTAAAATTTCTGTGCCATCACTTAGAATTGCCGGTTTGATAAACCTTTCAGGATAGGGCCTTAAAATCAAATGTGCATAATCCCTTGTTTCTTTTCCTACTAAACTTTCATCAATTACAATGTGGGCATCTAAAGCCATCACGTCGTAAGGTGAGACGATCAGTGGGTTAATATCCAGTTCAAGAATTTCAGGATAATCCGCAGCCAGGTAGGATAAACGGATAATAACTTCGATTAGTTTTTCAATATTTTTAGGTTTATTTCCCCGATACCCTTCAAGTAAAGGATAGATTTTAAGGGATTTTAGCATCTGCAGGGCGAGTTGCTCATTGAGTGGTGGAAATTCTAACCTCTGATCCTTATACAATTCCGCAGTAATACCCCCTGCTCCTACTAACATTATGGTTCCAAAAATCGGGTCTTTTTTAATTCCGAGGATCAATTCAATTGAATCTTTTGACTTGATCATTTTTTGCACTGTAATTCCTTTAATATTAGCCCCGGGTTCATTGATTGAAACAGATTCCAGCATATTCCTGTATGTGGCTTTAAGCATTTCCCCATTTTCAATGTTTAATGCTACACCACCTACATCAGATTTGTGGATAAGGTCGGGACTGGAGATTTTTAATACTACCGGATAAGCTTTTTTCTCAGCTATTTTTAATGCATCTGCTTCATCCTTTGCTAATTCTGGGTGCGTTGTTGGAATTCCGTAGTCGTTTATAAGCATCTTTGAATCGTCTTCAGATAAAATACTTGACTTTGGAAATATCTTTTCAATGTATTTCTTTCTCAGATCATCCCTGTTATAACTAAAGGAGAGTGGTACTTCTTTTGGAGTTTCAAAAAGTAATTCCAGGTTTTTTGAATATCTTGATAGGGTCATGATGGCTCGGATAGCCTGGCCTGGTGTTTCATAGGCTGCCATGCCGGCTTTATTAAATATCATTTGTCCTTCTCTCATGCTTGATCCTCCTAACCAAGCCGCCAGAATAGGTTTGGTCGAGGTATCTGCAAGTTGCACAATTGCTTTTGCTGTTGCCGTTGGATTGGTCATGGCCTGAGGTGTCAGTATGGCCAGCACAGCATCTACGTTGGGATCTTTTAAAACAATTTCAGTGGCCTTCGAAAACCTTTCAGGAGTGGCATCTCCTAGCACATCAACCGGGTTGCCGTGCGACCAGAAGGGTGGCAGGTATTCATTTAATTCATTGAGGGTATCATCCGAAAGCTGAACCAGGTTGCCATCCAAAGATATTAATGTATCTGTTGCCATAACTCCCGGGCCCCCTGCATTAGTGACGATTGCCAGGCCATTTCCTTTAGGTGCTCTTTTGCGACCAATTAAATCGGTAAAATCGAAAATATTTCCAAAATCATACACTCTGGATATGCCTGCTCTTCTGAATACCGCATCATAAACAGAATCTTCAGAAGCCATTGCTCCGGTGTGGGATGCTGCAGCCTTTGCTGATTCAGGAAAACGTCCTGATTTATATACAATGATGGGCTTTTTACGTGCAAATGCCCTTGCTGCCGACATAAATGCCCTTGCATTGACAATTGATTCTACATAAAGGACAATGGATTTTGTATTCGGGTCCTGGCCAAAATAGTCAATTAAATCACCAAAGTTTACATCCATTGAATTTCCAATTGATACAAAATAAGAAAATCCAATATTGGCCTCAAAAGCCCAATCGAGCACAGAGGTACATAAAGCTCCTGACTGTGAGATAAATGCTACATGCCCTTTGTTGGGCATACCTGCTGCAAAACTCAGGTTCATGCTTAGACCTGGAATGATTATTCCCAAACAATTGGGACCAATTACCCTCATATCAGGATATTTTTTTACCTCTTCCTTTACCTTCACTTCAAGTTTTGCCCCTTCTACACCAATTTCTTTAAACCCTGCGGACATGATTATTATGCCGTTAATTCCCGCTTCACCGCATTCACTGATAATTTGTGGGACAAAACTGGCAGCTGTCATGATAACAGCCAGATCAGGGGTTTTAGGAAGGCACTTAACATCAGGAAAGCAAGGAATTCCAAGGACGGCTTCCCTTTTTGGATTTACCGGATATACCACCCCGTTGTAGCCTCCACCAATCAGGTTTCTCAGTGTCATTCCTCCCACACTATTGGGGTCGTTTGAAACGCCGATTAATGCAATCCGCTTTGGCCTGAATATCTTATCTAATTTCTTTATGGGCATGTTTACAATTGTTTAATCAATATAACGAAAATAATGCTGTTAATTGTTTCACAAAAGTAGAAAACTAATTGACCTGACCAATAGAATTAATTGCGGTTGCCAATAGTTAATGAAAACTTAAAGTAAAAAAAAGGGCGCCCTCAGGCGCCTTTAAATTTTTTAAGATTTTATGCTTTTTTGGGAGGTTTGGATAATAAAATGATAAATGCCCCAAGGATACAAGCAATTCCCGCAATAATAAATGGTGTTAACCATGCAGAGGGATCATTGGCACCTTTAGCAGCATCTTTAAATACACCTGCTAACTGTGGTCCTACAATTCCTGCTATACCGTAAGCAAAGAAAACCAGCCCGTAATTTTTACCCACTGTTTTATTTCCAAAAAAGTCGGCAGTAGCTGCGGGGAATAATGCAAAATTTCCACCAAAATTAAACCCTATAATTGCCGCAGCAATAATGAATGTTACGGTTCCTGAGCCCAATTGATATAAAAACAGCATGATGATCCCTTGTAATAAACACATCAGGAAAATGGATATTTTTCGTCCAATTTTATCAGAAACTACTCCCCAGATGATTCGGCCTAAGCCATTAAGAATAGCATATGTCGCCATAGCTGTACCAGCAATAGCACTTGCCCAGTCTTTGGTTGATTCATAATCCGGATTTGCGATATCAAGTGACCCCAGCTTTGAATAAGTTAATGCATCTATGCCGAAAAGTTTTATACAATATATAACCATTAACCCAGCTAAGGCTGAAAATACAAAAGTGATGAACAACATATAATACTGCGGAGTTTTCATCATTTCGTTGGAATCAAAATTTAACTGTCCTGTAGCTTTTGCCGCACCACTTTCCGGAGGGGTGTACCCTTTAGGTAACCATCCTTCCGGAGGATCTTTCATTACAAGACTTCCCAACAATACCATTGCGGCGAAAATAATTCCATATAATACAAATACACTTCTTACGCCATCGAGTCCAAATAATTCCAGGTTGTTTAACAGGCCTCCACCCCATGAACCGGCCCATTTAACCCATATTGTTGCTCCAAAGCCAAATCCGGCAACTGCTAAACCAGTCAACATACCTTTTCTGTCAGGGAACCATTTTACCCCAACAGCTATGGGAACAACATAAGCCAATCCAATTCCTGATCCGCCTACAATACCAATTAGAATTAATTGCGCAGCAAAACTATTACCAATAAAACCGGCAAGTATGTAACCTATACCAAGTACAATACCACCTGCCATAGCAAGTTTTTGAGGCCCAATACTGGCAAGTTTACGTCCTGCCCAAATCATTACAAGTGCGAAGAAAAATAACCCTGCAGAGAAAACCCATGCAGCTTGTCCGGCGGTAAATTGATATGAACCATCCACAGCAGTTAACTTGGGCGTAAATACTGACCATGCATATATGGCCCCAAGAGCAAGTTGTATGAGGATGGCTCCTACAACAACCAGCCAACGATTCATTACTTTTTTGTTTTCCATGTTTTTGATATTTAAGAATGTAAATAAATAGATATTAGGAAAGTGCATAAACTAAAAAGACACCTTTAAGGTGTCTTTTTAGTAATTATATGTTAGCTATCGTTTTACTTCTACTTTAGCTCCATCGATGATTTCTTCAACTACTCCCGGATCAAGCAGGGTTGAAGTATCTCCCAGGTTGGAAGCATCACCTTCACCTATCTTACGTAAGATACGACGCATGATCTTACCCGAACGTGTCTTAGGCAGACCGCTTACTAACTGGATCATATCAGGTTTTGCTATCGGACCGATTTGTTTTGTTACCACATCCCTGATCTCTTTTTCAATAGTTGCCAGCTCGGCATCTGAAAGCTCCTCACAAGTAACGTATGCATAAATTCCGGATCCTTTAATCGCATGAGGGTAACCAACTACAGCTGATTCGTTAACTTTTGGATGCTGGTTAATGGCATCTTCAACTTCAGCTGTACCAATCCTGTGCCCGGAAACGTTGATTACGTCATCCACACGGCCCATAATTCTGTAATAGCCTTCTTCGTCACGTTTCGCGCCATCGCCTGTGAAATATAAACCACGATAAGTGGAGAAATAAGTTTGATAACAACGTTGATGGTCCCCGTAAGTAGTGCGCAACATTCCCGGCCAAGGGAATTTAATACATAAGTTTCCTTCAACTGAATTTCCTTTAAGTTCGTTGCCTTCATTGTCAACCAGTATAGGCTGGATACCTGGAAGAGGTAATGTTGCAAATGAAGGTTTAGTAGGTGTAATACCTGCTAATGGGGTGATCATAATTCCACCAGTTTCGGTTTGCCACCATGTGTCAACAATAGGACAGCGTCCGCCACCAACTACATCATGGTACCATCTCCAGGCTTCTTCATTAATAGGTTCACCAACAGTACCAAGAACTTTAAGTGAACTGAGGTCATATTTTCTTACAAATTCTTCACCAAAAGGAACAAGTGCACGAATGGCTGTAGGGGCAGTATAGAACTGGTTTACTTTATATTTTTCAACCACTTGCCAGAACCTGCCAGCATCAGGCCATGTAGGTACACCTTCAAACATAATGGATGTAGCACCTGTTAACAGCGGGCCATAAACAATGTATGAATGGCCTGTAACCCATCCAATATCAGCAGTACACCAATAAATATCACCATCATTATACTGGAAAACGTTTTTAAAAGTATATTCGGCATATAACATATAACCTGCAGTTGTGTGCAACACACCTTTAGGTTTGCCAGTAGATCCTGAAGTATAAAGAATGAATAAAGTATCTTCAGCATCCATTACTTCAGCTTTATTCTCGCTGTCAACTCCTGCAACCAGGTCGTGCCACCAAATGTCACGGCCTTCAATCCACTTAACCTCCTGGCCAGTACGTTTGTATACTATGGTTGTTTTTACTGACGGACATGTTTCACAAGCCTCATCTACAATAGATTTGAGTGGAATACTCTTTGTTCCCCTGTATCCGCCGTCAGAAGTAACAACGATATTTGATTCAGCGTCATTGATCCTGTCAGCCAATGCATTTGCCGAAAATCCTGCAAATACAATTGAGTGGATAGCACCAATCCTTGCACAAGCTAACATAGCGATTGCAAGCTCAGGGATCATTGGAAGATATAATGCAATACGATCACCTTTTTTTGCTCCGGCTTTTTTCAAAGCATTGGCAAATTGTTTAACTTTTTCAAAAAGCTCACCATAAGTGAGTTTAACTTCTTTTTCTTTAGGGTCGTTAGGTTCCCAAATGATGGCTACCTGGTCTTTACGCTGGAACATGTTTCTTTCAAAAATATTCTCAGTAATATTTAATTTACCGTTTACGAACCAATTAATTTTGGGAGCATCTTTTCCTTCGAAACTCCAATCGAGTACCTGGTCCCATTTTTTCTGCCAATAATGACTTTCTGCAATACCAGCCCAAAAACCTTCGGGATCAGCAATACTATCCCTGTATTTTTCAAGGTATTCTGAAAAACTTGTGATTTTATTTGTCATAGCTTAATGATTAAAAAATTTAGATATTAAATAATATTGTTAGTACACTTTTATTCAGCAATTAAAAGAAATAATAAAAACCTATCAGGAGTCTGAAGTTTCCAACTTCATTTATATTTTCTACAATTCCTTTATTATCGGGTGTGCCATAAGCAGCAACGGTATATTCAATTTCCGGAGCAATCCTGAATTTTCCGCTGTTGTAGACTAACCTCGGAGAGATTCTATACAGGTACTTAATATCTGATCCCCTCGAATAATTTGCTCCTGTAATATCGTCATTGGCACCCATATTTTGCGAGTATCCTCCAAATAAGCCATATTGCCAGGTTTTTCCATTTGAATGGATGTCAGCCCAAAACGACATAGTCCCGGTTGGGGTATAAGTTATTTTAGTGGTTTTATAAACCGGAGTTACAGAGCCTGGTTCAGATATGTCTTCCTGAATAGTTTCTTTAACTGCATATCCCCCAAGATTAGTCATGCTATACATCATTTGTCCCATCACACCATAGAGTTTAACAGTGAAAGGTTCAGAGCGATGTTGGAAATAAGCAAATAAACTTGTACCTGTGGCTCTTTCATTGGTTTTAACCAAAATACCTTCAGGGTGATCAACCGTTGTTGTGCTAATTAATAATCTTGGCATTAATGATTTGTAATTGCCACCAATTCCAATAAGTATGTTATCCGACTTGTATTCCAGGCGCAGGTTAAGTTCGGGAAATCCGTTATTTATTATATACTTGGTGCTAGCATTATCAGGCCCGCCATCAGTAAAGTCAACTTGTGTGAGTGCGGATGCGATGATATTTACATCTCCCAGATTTTTTGTAAAACGAATTTGTGGGTTCCGGGCGAAAGGCTGGAAGGGCGTTCCTGTATTAAAAGAGACAGTCCCAGGGAAGCAGGAGGCGACGAACATTGGGTGCCAGTATTGTCCGACAAGAAGTTCAGATGTTTCCCACTTTAACTTAATAAAAGCATGCCGCAAACGGAAACCATTAATGTCGCTACCAATATTGCCAAAAAATGCACCTTCGATAACTCCGGAAGTTTTTGCCCCCAAAGCATCTGGTCCGGTAATGTTTCCCTTAAGCCTGGTTTGAATAGCAAGAATGTTGAATTTAGGTGCACCATTGATGTCGTCACCATGTTCATCTAAATACTCGTTTTTTGGGTATAGTAAAAAATGACCATCCCGGGCGTCCACAGTTTGACGTGAGTCGAAAAAGACATCACTTTTAACAAAACCGCTGAATTTGATACCAAATTTTTCAGCCTCCTGTGCCAGTGTCAAAACTGGTACAATCAGGGTAAGGAAAATAAAGAATTTTTTCATTTTTGATTTATTTAATAACCTCTGAAATCCATTTGTTATTGAATTAACAATAAGCGGCAAATTTATAATAATTTTTTGCTTTTTAATGCCTATTTGCTTATTTATCAAAAATCTAAATAAACCCGATATGAACTCCTGCCTGTTATCCTAAAATGCTATGAACAGGGCAATACATGATGTTTTTTATAGAACTTTCTTCCCTGAGTCAAATTAATTTTGAATGATTCTAAGATAATGTGAAAAAATTAACAGCTCTTTCTTGCCAAACTGAAAAAGGCTGTCTAATTTCGCCGCCTCAAAAAATTAAATACATGATCATCTTTGTTTTAAATTGTGGAAGCTCATCCATAAAATATCAGGTAATGGATATGCCTGATCAGAAAGTCTTGGCCAGGGGCCTGGTAGAAAAAATTGGATTATCCGGATCATGTGTGATCCATTCCTTGTTGGATGGTGAAAAAGTTAAATTTGAAAAGGATATCCAGGATCATACAGAAGGTATTCAAACAGTCATTGAGATATTAACCAGTGAGAACATTGGAGTATTGGAGACAGTAGATGACATTGAAGCAGTTGGCCATAGGGTAGTACATGGGGGTGAAGACTTTAGTGGGAGTGTACCAATAGCTTCAGCGGTCATCAGCGCCATGGAGAAAAACATTGATCTTGCTCCCTTACATAATCCTCCCAACCTGCAGGGAATTTATGCTATCAATAAACTTTTACCTGATGTGCCACAAGTAGGGGTATTTGATACCGCTTTTCATCAAACCATGCCTGCTCATGCTTTTATGTATGCTTTGCCATACCAGTTATATGACAAATATAAAATACGCCGGTATGGATTTCATGGTACCAGTCATAAGTACGTGGCGATTAAAGCCTGTGAATTTTTAGAAAAGGATTTTGCAAATACACGTGTCATCACTTGTCACCTGGGTAATGGATCTTCGATTGCGGCTATTAAAAACGGCCGGTCGATTGATACTTCCATGGGGTTAACCCCGAATGAAGGATTGATAATGGGAACCAGGACGGGAGATCTGGATGCCGGGGCATTACTTTATATAGCGGATAAGGAAAACCTAAGTATTGATCAAATGAACAAACTGATCAATAAGGAAAGCGGAGTTTACGGTATATCAGGTATCTCGCCGGATATGCGCGAGCTGGAAGCTGCAGCTGCAGATGGAAATAAAAGAGCTCAACTGGCTTTGGACATGTTTCATTACAGGGTACGAAAATACATTGGCGCCTATGCTGCGGTGATGGGAGGTGTGGATATCATCGTTTTTACAGGAGGGATTGGTGAAAATGGGGATGATACACGGGAAGCAATTTGCCGTGATTTTGAATATTTGGGCCTAATATTCAACCAAATAGAAAATAAAGGACTCAGATCAAGAGAGCAAGTTATTAGCACACCGGATTCTAAAGTTAGCGTGGTTGTAATCCCTACGAATGAAGAGCTTGCAATTGCCATTGATACATATTCCCTTACATCTGGGAAATAAAATAGTTACCGATTTATAGCCTTTAAATTGAAACAATATTTTTATTTCGTAGTATTGCTATTAATTAAGAGATTATATGGTAAATACTGCAGAAATCATTAAAATGCTCAGGTTATATTCTGTCAGGGGCAAGTTCCTGGCTATTTCTTTATTTCTCATTTTATTTTCGAATTTATTATACCCACAAAATATTGCAAAGCTAAATGAAGAATTGTCTGATCTTAAAGATGACGCTTCGAAGGTTAATCTTATGAACAGCCTTGCCAAAGAATGGCTGATAGAAGATATTGACTCTTCATTATATTTTGCAAACAAGGCATTATTGCTTTCAAAACAGCTAAATGATAATGAATTGATAGTAAAAAGTCTTATTACACTTACCCATACTTTTCGTCAGGCTGGATTATATGAGCAAGGTATTGAAACCATTTACAATCAATTAAGCGATAACTCAATTACCCGGACTCCCGGACTTAAAGCTAACCTGTTGCTTTCACTTGGAGAGCTGAATAATGCTTCATCGCAATTTGAAGAAGCCATTAAAAATAGCAAGGAAGCCTTAAATATTTTTAAAATCCTGGAAGATAAAGAAGGCCTTGCCGAAGCCCATAATCGACTGGCAATAAATTTTTTCAAAATAAAAAAGTTCTTCATATCCACTTCTCATGCAGATACTTCTATCATGCTTGCAAAAAACCTTTCAAATGAAATATTACTTGCCAGTAATTATGAAATTTTGGGTGGGGTTTATAATTATATGAATGAATTTGATAAAGCCCTGCTTTATTTTGATAAGGCTCTTGAAATTGCTGAAACTAAAAATAATATAAGCTCTGAAACCCATATTCTTACGAATAAAGCTATCACTTATTTTTTGATGGATGATCCAAGTTCCTGCATTGAATATGGCCGGAAAGCTTATCAATTGGCAAGTAAAACAAAAAATAAAGGACAGATAGAACAAAGCTCTCATTATCTGTCAAAAGCTTATGCACAGCTTAACAACTACAAACTTGCTTTTTTTTATGCTGAGATTGCCGAGGAGGTTCGAATTGATATTTTTAATGTTGAACATGATCAGCAAATTTCAAAAATGAACAGGAAGTACCAGTACGAAACTCAAAAGCAAGAATTGCAAGGCCAAAGGTTCGAGCTTGAAATGAAAGAAAACGAACTCAGACGTAAACAATTGCTGAATTTCCTGCTTATTTCCTGGATTGTTATTTTGTTTGTGTTATTTGGCTTCCTGAACGCTTCACAAAGGAAATTGAGAAGGATCAATACAATACTTGCGAATAAAAATTCCCTGATTGAGGAGCAGAATCGAAAAATTGAAGAACAGGTACATAAATATAAAAATGCTTATAAAAAGCTGAAAGATCTGGATCAGTATAAAGAGGCCATGACTCATATGCTGGTGCACGACCTGAAAAATCCACTGAATGTATTGATCAATCTTCCGGAATTGGGTGAGTTTGAAGAAAAGGATGAAATCATTCTTCATACCAGCAAACAAATGCTTACCCTGGTGATGAATATGCTGGACATTCAAAAATTTGAAAATAACAGGATGGAGTTGAACCGGATGTTGGTCCCGGTATCCAAAGTATTGAAGAATGCACTGGAAGATGTAATCTTTTCAGCAAAACACAAACATATTACATTTAATACAAGTTTTGATATCGATTATTTCCTTTACATTGACAGATCCCTTGTGGTTCGTATTTTTGTCAATCTCTACACCAATGCTATTAAGTATTCTCCTGCCGGGTCGATAATCGATGTGAGCCTTGAAGAAACCGATAACCAGAAGGTATTGATAAAGATAAAAGACAATGGTGTAGGAATTGACAAAGCCAATCTTGATCGTATCTTCGAAAAGTATTTCCACATAGAAAACAACTCTAATGATGCTTCCCGTTCTACAGGATTAGGATTGACTTTCTGCAAAATGGCTGTGGAGGCTCATGATTGCGAAATTGGGGTTGAATCTGAGAAAAATAAAGGGGCTACGTTTTGGTTTACACTGCCTTTTCGGTTGAAAAAATAGTTTCTTAAAATTGAGCTACTAATTTGATATTTAACTGGCGTGGAGTCAGGTAATTCGGCACAGCATATTGTCTTCCATAAATATCTGTCACCCAAATATAAGACACCGTATTATTCACCTGTAAAAGGTTCAAAATCTCTGCGGTTATCCATACGTTATCAAATACACGAAACGGGCTGTTGGATTGGAAACGGGTATGTTCTCCGATTAACTCTTTTGAAAACCCAATATCCACCCGACGGTAAGTGGGCATTCTTAAAGTATGAAGGTATTTGGGAGATTGCGGTGGGCCGAATGGCAAACTGCTCCCAAAAAGCAATGTCAGCGACATCTTATAACTTGGGTTCATGGGGAGATAATCCTGGAAAAAAATGCTGAAATTAACACGCTGATCGGTTGGCCTGGGAATAAATCCCGGTTCAACAGTATTTCCAATTTCATCAGCGTAAGAATCCCCGTAAATATTTTCCTGTGTACCCATAATGGATAAACTAGCCCAGCTTTCAACACCCTTTACGAATTCACCATTCACTTTCATATCAATGCCCATAGTATAACCATACGATTTATCAAATGAATAATATCGTATCCTTACATTATCCACAAAATAGGGTACCAGGTTGTCAAGATATTTGTAATACACTTCAGTAACGAACTTAAAAGGCCTGTTCCATGCCTGGAAATTCCAATCGCTGGCTGCTACAAAATGGATGGAGGTTTGAGCCCTTTGGTCATAATTAATTTCTCCATAAAGATCTTTAAGTTCCCGATAAAATGGAGGCTGATAATATAGCCCTGCTGAAAATCTGAAAAGGACATCCTTTTCCCACACGGGAGCAAAGGAAATCGTTGCCCTCGGACTTATAACCAGTTGTTCGTTCTGGTCCCAATAATTCGCCCTGACACCTGCAGTTAATGTAAAGTCGGAGTTCTCAGAGTCGAGACCCCAGGTGTTTTGAATATAGGCGCTATACCTGTTTGATATAAGTTTTTCATTCGTCCTGATAACCTCATAGAGGTTTAGTGGATTATAGGGTTGTAACTCAGGATAGCTATAGCCGATGGAATCATGTGGCCGTGGAAGTGTATATCCCGCCGAATCAATGAGCATCCACTCATTCATTTCATCGGCAATATCCTCATGCTGAAATTTGATTCCCCATTGCAAGAGCTTGTTGCCATATTCATGGGTTCCTTTATGCGAAAAGTTATAAACATAAATGTCCATTTGGTTTCGGGCATGGGTCATTTGTGTGCCCACACTTTGCGATTCAATTACATCTCCGAAATTTTCGCTAGCCAGGCTGTTTTCAATATCACCTATCCAATATTGCCCGATAATATCATAATTCTCGTTCTCCTGAGAATTATATCCTGAGGCTATAAATTTTAATCTTGTATTTTTATTAAGGGTGTAGGTCGCAGTTAATCCTCCAAGGTAGGTGAGGTACCGATCCACTTCCTGCCCATCGAAATAAACCGTTAGTCTTTTAGCCTGGCTTACCGTTCCAAAGTTCGTTTCACGGGTTTCAGGTACCAGTTTATATCGGTTACTTGCAATATTGCCAAGGAAAGAAATTTCCAATTTTTTAGCAACTTTGTAGGTAAACAAAGCCTGAATATCTAAAAAGACGGGTTTGTAATCCCCCTTTGTTTCCAGGGCATTTAAAATATACTGATTGGTTTTGTAACGAGCCCCCAATAAATAGGTAAACTTGCGTTTATTTGCCAAACCTTCCAGGTGTATCGAACCTCCAAGTAAACTACCTGAAAAGGAGCCACCAAAATCAGTAGGTTTTCTGTATTGTAAATCAAGTACTGAGGACATTTTATCGCCATATTTGGCATCAAAGCCTCCTGCAGAAAATAAGAGGGATGACACTAAATCGGAATTCACAAAACTTAATCCTTCCTGCTGTCCGGATCGGATAAGAAAAGGGCGGTAAATTTCAATATCATTTACGTATACAAGGTTTTCATCAAAATTTCCCCCTCTTACCGAATATTGTGAGCTAAGCTCATTCCCTGAGGAGACTCCGGGAAGTGTTTTAAGTAATGTTGGAATCCTGTCGGATGAGGTAGGGATATTAATAGCTACCTTAGGGTCAATTCTGACAAGGTTGGTCGACCGGATAAGCTTATCTTCAACCTCTACTGTAGGCAATTCTGTCGATTCAATTTTAAGGCGCTTGTCAATCCGGAAGCGTTCGCCCGACTTTAGCAGAACTTTTTCAGCTTCCTTTTTATAACCGATAAATGAAAAGGCAATATAGATTTCCTTATTCGATGGAACTTCTAGTTCATATCTTCCCCGTTCATCTGAAACTGTTCCGCCAGGTAGGCCTGATATAGCTACATTAACTAATTCCAGAGGTTTGCCGTATTCATCGAATATCCTACCGTAAACGGTTGACCTGTCTTGCGACATGGCATTAAATGAAACAACAAAAATCAAAATCCCAATAAAAAATTTCATTCAATCCGGTTTTCGGCTACAAATATCAGTCTTTTTTTCGTTTAAATTTACCTTCCTTCCACGCTTTAATAAATTGAGCCCAGGCGAAAGGGTTCAGGATGCTGATCGGTTGGGTCTGACCTATATAATACAATTTATCCTGGTATTGCTGCATCGAATACTTATAATTCATACTTCCATCCATCGGCATCGCTGCGGCCATCTCCCTGATTTTTGATCCTTCAATGTTTTTTCTTGCCCTTTCATAATCATCATCAGGCACATCGAAAGTTAAAAAAGCCTCTTTAAAATCTTCACGTGATGGCCACGGGTAAATAACGGTTTGAGGCAATAATATTGTATCTGAAGGCAAAACTTGTATAAGAGAATACCGGTCTGCTGTGATAGAGTCGGGTATGATAAACTCTATTTTCTTAAATCCCATGGAAGAAAATATTATAGTATCGAGTTTACGGGCTACAAATGAAAAGTAACCGAAATAATCTGCAACTGTCCCTCTCCATGTACTTTTAATTACAATGTTGGTGAAGGGTACAGGGGTTATGCTGTCGCCTGTAACCACAATGCCCGAAAACTGCACATATTTTTCATCTGAATCCTGAGCAAAGGATATGATGTAAAATATTGGAGCTACTAGGAACAGTAAAAGAAGCTGTACAAATTTTATCGACATGGCTACAAAAATAACCTTCTTTGGAATATGTGACCGTTAAATAATGTTAATCAGATTTAGGGGTGGCAAATAAAAAAAGCTGCCGTATTAAACGGCAGCCTTTAGAAAATATCTTTATCAAAGTTCTATAAATAGCCTTTTTCTTTGGCATCTTTTATTGCAGAAGCAATCCCTTTTTTATTAATTGTGCGGATACCTGCTGCCGAAACTTTTAACGTAATATACTTATCCTCTTCGGGGATATAAAATTTCTTAGTTTGAAGGTTCGGATAAAACCTTCTTTTAGTGCGGTTGTTTGCGTGTGATACATGATTACCAACCATCAACTTTTTACCTGTTATCTGACATACATTCGCCATGACTATATTTTTTTACAGATTATCGTTTCTAAAAAAGGAGTGCAAAGAACGGAATTAATTTTTTAAAATTCAAATCTTATTCAAAAAATAATTTAGCCCCCTAAAAATGAACGGCAAATGTAGGGTTCTTTTTGACAATGAGCAAACCTGATTTGTCTATTAATTAACTCTTATAATGTAAGTATTTCGGTTTATAATCATCAAAGTATCCGGGAAAAGAAAAAACATTTGTCAAATTTTTGTGTTGCCATTAATATGCAAGAAATTATTCTATTCGTTGGTCTGTTTTTTAGTCTAATGATAGGAGCAGATAAACCAGTGGGCAAAAATGTTTGCGGGGTTAATCTTGTTTCAGCAGTATATCAGGATGATCCTGTAAATGTCCGATCTGTGCTGAATATCCAGGCGAATTGGGTGGCTATTTGTCCCTGGGCTTTTATGGTTCCCGGAGATACAAAAATATACTATAACACAGCTGATAATTATTTTGGCGACCGGCCTGAGAATATAAGGCTGATGGCTCAGCAAGCTAAAAAGGAGGGTTTAAAAATTTTGTTAAAACCTCATGTTTGGGTGAATGGAATAGGTTGGCCCGGTGAATTAAACATGAACGAAACCGGTTGGTATTTCTGGGAAGTAAATTATACCGAATTTATTCTTGAGATGGCCAGGATTGCTGAAGAAAGCAATGTGGATATGTTTTGTATAGGGGTAGAATTTAAATCGGCCAGTGAAAGCCGACCCGAATTTTGGATAAATTTAATTAAACAAGTCAGAAAAATATATAAGGGTGAATTAACTTATGCCGCCAATTGGGATAATTACCAGAATATTGTTTTTTGGGAGAAACTCGATTATATTGGAATAGATGCATTCTTCCCACTTAGTAGTGAAAAATTACCAGAGAAAACTAAACTCATTAAGAAGTGGGAAAAATATGCGAAAGAAATGGAACAGTTTTCCAGCAGGAATAAAATGAAAGTGTTGTTTACTGAATATGGTTACAGGAGTATAGACAGGACTGCATGGCGGCAATGGGAGCAGGAAAACTATAGTGTAGACATTAAAGTAAATCTTAATGCACAGCTTAATGCGTATGAAGCATTGTATGAATCTGTTTGGAACAGGGAGTGGTTTGCGGGTGGATTTATCTGGAAATGGTATACAGATAAACTTCTTCCAGGGGGGCCTGAGAACTCTGGCTATACCCCTCAAAATAAACCGGTAGAAAAAATAATTCGTGAATGGTACGGCAAATAAAATACGGACCTTTAATTATAATCACTATAGCACTTATAGTGTCAATGTCCTATTGCGCAAAAAATAATGACATCAACATTGTGCCGGATGCTTTTAGTGGATCAAAAATCTGTGGGGTAAGTTTTGCCGCTCCTCCATGGGAATTTGGGTCAATTGAAATGGGCCCGGTAGCTAATGTCAATGCAAATTTTATTTGTTTTATGCCTTTTGCATTCGGTAAGTTTGATAGTACTGAATTGATTTTTGACAATAAATTTCAGTGGTGGGGAGAAACAAGTGATGGAGTTAAATCTTCTGTAGGTTATGCTAAAGAATATGGACTAAACATCATGATAAAACCGCATGTGTGGTTCTCGCATGGCAATTTTACGGGTGATTTTACTCTCGAAACAGAGCATGACTGGAAATTATTTGAACTGAATTATAAAAATTATATTCTTCATTTTGCCAGGCTCGCCGATTCTCTTGATGTTCAAATGTTTTGTGTGGGAGTTGAGTTTAAAGGTTTTATTTCCGAAAGGCTAGAATTCTGGGATCACTTAATTGATACAATAAAAAAAGTGTATAAAGGAAAAATACTTTATGCTGCCAATTGGGATAATTATAAAAATGTACCTTTCTGGAAAAAACTGGATTATATTGGCATAGATGCCTACTTCCCATTGTCCGGTCAAAAAACTCCGGATGTTGATTCTCTGAAAATTGCATGGGAGTATTATTTGAATGAAATCCAATCCTTAAGTGTATTGACAGGAAATCAGGTTATATTTACCGAGTATGGCTATAAAAGTGTGAATTACGCAGCTTTTGAACCCTGGAATCCAACAAGTGAGGAGGTGAATTTAGTGGCCCAGCGAAACGCCTATGAGGCTCAGTTTGGCAAGGTCTGGGACAAACCCTGGTTTAAAGGAGGATTTTTATGGAAATGGAGAGCTAATCATCCTAATGCCGGTGGGAGTGAGAATACTAATTATACTCCACAAAACAAACCGGCTGAAGAGACTATTCGATCATATTATTCAAAATATAACAAAGAAAAACAATGAAATTATTAAACACTTGCCTTATACTTTTGGTGACGACGCTTTCATCAATTTACAGCTATTCTCAAAATATTGATGATCATAATCAATGGGATAAACTGCTGAAACAATTTGTGAGCGAAAAAGGGGAGGTGGACTACAATGGATTCAAAAATGCACGTCATGAACTGGATCTTTATTTAAATGCGTTATCAAAAACTAATGCCACTTCATTATCCGGCAATAATGAAAAACTTGCCTTTTGGATAAATGCGTACAATGCCTTCACCGTGGAGTTAATAATAGATCATTATCCATTAAAAAGTATTATGGATATTGAAAAAGCCTGGGATATATCATTTATTCATATAAACGGAACAATGTATTCTCTCAATCAAATCGAGCATGAAATTATTCGAAAAGAGTTTAACGAACCGAGGATACATTTTGCCCTGGTTTGTGCAGCGATTTCGTGTCCTGTCTTATTCAATGAAGCCTATACTGCCTCCAATCTTGATAGTCAATTGCAACGACAAGGGGAGCTTTTTATTAATGATCCTTCAAAAAATAATATTACCAATTCGAAGGTTGATGTTTCCCAAATTTTTAATTGGTTTAAAGAGGATTTTACAAAAAACGGAACCCTTATCGGTTTTTTAAATCAATTTTCCCGAACCCGGATCGAACCCGATGCAAAAGTGAATTTCAATGAATATAACTGGAGTTTAAATGGGAAGTAGTCATATGTGTTTTTATCTGAGCACCTTTTCACCTGCATAAAGCGGGAACGGAAGATTGTTAATCTCCGGTGCAATTATGCTTTTAAACCTACTATTATATGCGCTGTTAGGATTAAATGCTTTGTTAAAGTCTATCTCGGTATCTTCCCCATCTCGTGGTAATTTAATGTTGATAATCCGGCCATTTTCATACGTTTCCGTTCCATTTGTTTTATCTTTAAATGGAATAAACAATTGACCGGGATTTTCACTTAACTCAGGCAAATTCTGATCCCTGAAAATGGCAAGATTATATACAGTTCCCTCAAAACTGAAGGTGATGGTACCATACTGCAGAAGTTCTATTTTTTCTTCAGAGGTGGTTTGAAGTGCTATATTTGTTTGTATTTCATTACGGTTAATCCTGGCAAAAAACCTATATTTTGTATCTACCTCAAAATAATCTAATCCATTGAAGGATTTAATCCGGCTGTCGGAAAGGGGTGAAACCGAGGGTTGAGAAAATTTCTGATCTTTAAGCATTCTGTCATTTTCGAGCAAAGCTATATACAGGGCATCTTTTTCGATATGACTTTGAGAAAACAAGCTAAAATGAAAAAGAAGAAAAGGGGCCAGGAGAAAAATTGTATAATTAAAATTTATCATAATTGGAATTTGATATTATAAAAAATACACAGACTAAAAATACTTCTTAAACCAATAATATTTTAATTATATAATGTAATTTAATTAACGGAGTTATTAAACTATTGCCTGTTTTACGTTGTTAGGAAATTTAGAATTATCAAAAAGACAACTTTCTATAGTTACATCTGTCTATATTTTATACATTCTCTTAAAATAAAATATTCATGAAGAAAATTTACACTTTATTTACTACTTCAATTATTCTTATTGTCCTTATGACAGGATCAGGCTTTGCTAATTCAAACGGCGTGATTACTCAGCCTTTGTCAGACAAAATGGCGTCAGTTCAAAAAGGCGATTTAATACGAGTTAATATCACCCTTGTAGAACAGTATGATGCTCAGGCATTGCTTTCTAATGCCAAATCAATGAAACCTGTCGAAAGGAGAGAATATGTAATTTCTACCCTAAAGGAATTTAGCAGTATATCTCAAAAAGATCTTTTGGCGGATCTTCAGCTTTATGAAAAGTCCTCAGATGTAAAACAGATCAAAACATACTGGATTGCCAATGTAATTAATTGTTATGCCACTTCTGAAGCTATTGAAGGACTATCGTACCGTTATGATATTGCCAGCATTGATTACGATGAAATGCGCATGATGCTGGATCCGGAAGAATATAAAAACGGATATTTTGTAACGGGTAACCCTCAAAGTAAGGAGATCACCTGGAATGTGACTAAAGTTAATGCAGATGATGTATGGGCGCTTGGGTTTACAGGCGAAGGTGTTATTGTGGCAGTTCTCGATACAGGAGTAAATTATAACCATTATGATCTTAATGACCATATGTGGATAAACCCTGCATACCCATACCACGGATATGACTTTGTTAACAATGATAATAATCCCATGGACGATCACGGCCATGGTACCCATTGTGCAGGAACAGTGGCCGGTGATGGAACAGCCGGATCACAAACCGGCGTGGCTCCAGATGCTACTATAATGGCGTGCAAAGTTATGGATTCAGGAGGCAGCGGAAGTGAAAGCGGTGTTTGGTCCGCAGTTGAATTTAGCATCGACGAAGGAGCACAGATATTAAGCTTATCCTTAGGTTGGCAACATTCATGGGGACCCAACCGCGCTGTCTGGCGTCAGACCTTCGACAATGTTTTGGCTGCCGGAGTGATTGCTTCAGTAGCTGCAGGGAATGAAGGTGACCAACAAAGTACCTATCCTATTCCAGACAATGTGCGCACTCCAGGTGATTGTCCTCCCCCTTGGCTCAACCCTGACCAGACCTTAACAGGAGGGTTGTCCAGTGTGATTTGCGTAGGTTCTACAACAAGCAGCGATAATGTTTCGGGATTCTCGGGCCGCGGTCCTGTTACCTGGTCAGCGATAAGTCCATTTAATGATTATCCTTACCAACCTGAAATGGGCCTGATTCGCCCTGATATTGCTGCACCCGGCTCAAATATTAAATCCCTTGACTATAGTAGTAATAATGGATATGCCTCTGGCTGGAGCGGAACCTCAATGGCTACCCCATGTAATGCAGGTATGTTGGCTTTAATGCTTCAAAAAAATAATATATTATCTCCAGAAGATATTAGCCAGATAGTTGAAGAAACAGCTTTTGTTCTTTCTCCCGGGAAAAACAATAATTCAGGCTCTGGGAGAATAGATTGTTTGGCTGCCGTTGAAGCCACATCATTACCTGGTCCAAGCTATTATTCACATAATATAAATGATGCTTCCGGAAACAACAATGGAATGATGGATCCGGGAGAGTCAGTACTACTTGATCTTACGATTGCGAACTTTAGTGAAGAAGTGGCAAGTGATGTTACAGTAAAACTTTCCGTGCAATCTGATTACGTTACCATTACTGACAGCACGGAATATTATGGCGATTTTGCCCTTGAGTCCATCATTGAAATCACCGATGCTTTTGCTTTTGATGTGGCAAATAACATTCCGGGTGGAGATGAAATAAAATTTACAATCACTTGTTATAACAGTACAGATAGCTGGGAAAGCAGCTTTAACGAAATGGCCTACGGGGTTAATCTTGCGGCTGGTAGTTTTGTTGTTTCGGATGTAAGTGGAAATAATAACGGTGGACTTGATCCTGGTGAAACGGCGGATATATTAATTGAAACACTGAATACCGGCCAACTTAATGCTTTGTCAGCATTGGCATCTATTACCTCTTTTAGTAGTGATATTACAATAAATAGTGCGAGCTTTGATCTGGGCACCATTGAGGCCGGACAATCAGGTGTTGCTACTTTCAATATAACAGTTAGCCCATCCGCACCAGTGGGGTCATCAGTTGATATTCAGTTTGAAGTAATATCTGGTTTTTATTCAATTGAGGCTACATTTTATCCAAAGGTTGGCTTAATTGTCGAAGATTTCGAAACCGGTGATTTTAGTCAGTTTGATTGGGATTTCAGCGGAAACCAACCCTGGACAATTGTAAGCAGTGGGGTTTACGAAGGAGTTTATGCAGCTAAAACCGGTGCTATCGGGAATAACCAATCCTCTGAAATGTTTCTTACTTATGAAGTAGGTAATAACGATTCGATTGCCTTTTACCGGAAAGTTTCTTCCGAAGCCAATTATGATTTTCTGGAATTTTATATCGATAATGATAAGGTTGGTGAGTGGGCCGGCGAGGTAGATTGGAGCCGGGTTGCATTTGCTGTATCTGAAGGGGAACATATCTTTAGGTGGGCTTATGTAAAAGATGTTTATGTAACAAGTGGTAGTGATTGTGCCTGGGTTGACTATATTGAATTACCGGCTATGGTTGATGAAACCATGATGGTGAATGCAGGAAATGATGAGATGGTTTGTGAAGGAGAGGATTTTGCAACCAATGCATTTGCCCAAAACTTTAATACACTGCTCTGGGAAACCTCAGGTACAGGGACATTTGATAATTATACGGTTTTAGAGGCCACCTATACCCCGAGTGATGGAGATTATTTATTAGGAGCAGTCACGCTAAGCATAACGGTTTATGGTGATGGTGGAGCGGAACTTACCGATAATATGGAATTAAGCTTTAATTTCCTTCCTGAAATGGCGGGAACTATAACAGGCCCAAATATAGCATGTTCGGGTTATACTATGGACTATGAGGTGGCAGAAATTTCCTATGCCTATTCATACAATTGGGTATTATCCCCTGCAGAAGCCGGAGTTATTGACGGAATCACTAACAATGTGTCGATTACCTGGGACGAAAGCTTTGTAGGGAATGCAAGCCTAAAGGTACAAGGTGTAAATGAATGCGGTGAAGGTGATTTTTCAGAGGAATTGGATGTGGTGGTTGAAATATGTACGGGAATTGATGAACTCAGTCAACAAAATGTTTTGGTATTACCCAACCCTAATAATGGAAACTTTACCCTGTTTGTAAGCGATGAGTTTGGTAAAGAGTATTCCCTTAAACTATTAGATTTGACAGGTAAAGTTATCTATCAGAATAAAATAAACAAAGCCGGTGAATTGACCTTTCAGTTAAGCGATGTGGAAGAAGGCCTTTATTTCCTTTTATTAGAGAATGGGAAAAACCAGGTAATTGAAAAAATAATCATACGTAATTAATGCATTTATCAGTGACGTTAAAAAAGCTGTCGGATGTCTGGCAGCTTTTTTTTTCGTATTAATTTGAATACAGATCGTAATATTTATCCAGGACGGCATTCGCTTTATCCTGGGTTTCCTTTTGCTTATGTTTCCGGGCAACCTGCACTATGTTCTGAAGCATGGCAAGCCCTTGCTGTTTGTCGAAATCATACACCTCAGACCATTTTCCATCGAAAAGGAAAAAATAGTTCATTTGTTCATCAATAATATCAATCATACGGTTGAAGATTTCATTTCCTTTGACAGTATCTCCAGCATCTAAATAACCTTCAGCGATGGGGAGTGTATAATAATCGTATGGGCTAACATCATCAGGTAAAACTTCCATACAACGGTCAAAGATGTTTCGGGCTTCCTCTGTTTTCCCATCATCAATAAGGCTTGATCCCAATCTGCCGTATATATTCCGGATATTCATCGTCATTCTCATATTGGTTTCGTCGAGGTATATATCAGGATCGCTCATGTTTCCATACAAAAACTTGTTCATCAGGTTATCGTACATTCCCTCATTATTAACCCTTCCGATCATGCCTCCCTGCCTAGGTGTTTTAATCGGCACCAGCCTGTAGGTCATTCCTTCTATCTGGAAGTAGTCTTCAAGCCCCATATATGCACTCAAGCCTGTCGTTATTGCAAAATACACAGGACGTTCCCAATTGTTATGGGCTAATAAATCAAGCACCATTAGTTGGTTTTTTGTTATGCCGCTTCCTTTGAGTTTCCATTGAATTTCTTTCACCATCAAATGGGCATCTTCAGGTTTTACTGTACCCGTTTTAATTGCTTGTGCCGAATCAATGGTGATCTTTACTTTTTTGGTTGGGAAGTATTCAATAGGTCCAACCCTGGTTTGCATTGTCAGCCTGTCGGGATTGGTATTGATAATATCAAAAAGCTGTTTTAATTCCACAAAACCTTTTACATTTTCATTTTCTATAAAATAGGTATAATTCCTTGTGCCGTCCTTATACTGTTCCCATTCAAGGGAAAAGGGCACAGGTTCAGATTCATACGCCTTTCTTTTCATTTGTTCGATATACCACTCGGTATTCAGCAGGCTCAGATTGATGACTCTTACGTCTGTTCGAATACCTTCCACTTCCTGGGCATACCAAAGAGGAAAGGTATCATTATCACCGTTGGTGAATAAAATGGCATTGGGTTCACAGGAATTCAGGTAATTACTAGCCATGGCAAGGGCCAGTTTTCTTCCGGAACGATCATGATCGTCCCAGCCTTCTTTGGCCATGATACCGGGCACAAGAATAAGCGTACCCAATGAAACGACTGTAACAGCGAGCTTTGATTTTATTTTTTTGCGTAGCAAATCAAACAGACCGTATGTGCCCAGGCCTATCCAAATGGCAAATGCATAAAAGGATGCTGCATAAGCGTAATCTCTCTCTCTGGGCTGAGGTGCATGCTGATTAAGATATACTACAATGGCTAAACCTGTCATAATGAAAAGCAAACCTACCACCAGTGAATTTTTATAATCTTTGCGTATCTGGTAGATCAAACCTATCAAGCCTAACAGTAGCGGAAACAGGTAAAATTTATTCCTGGCTTTATTTTTCATACTTTCAGGGACTTTATTCACAGGCCCCAAACGGGCTTGATCAATAAATGGAATTCCTGAAATCCAGTTGCCGTTTTTCTGATCGGCCATGCCCTGGATATCATCTTGTTTACCTGCAAAATTCCACATAAAATAACGGATATACATATGGTTCACCTGGTAGCGCCAGAAGTACCGGAGGTTTTCCCGGAAAGTGGGTTTTTTACGGGTTTGTTTTTCACCGTACTCATCCGTTACAGTTGTATTAACACCTTTAAACCGACTCCATATTTTATAATCTGTTTCATACCGTTTTTCTGTATTGTTCCACATCCGGGGGAAGATCGTTGAAAATTCAGGAGTATATACAGGAATTATCTTTTCATTTTTATCGATGACAATGTACTTCTTGTCTTTTACACTTTTACGGTATACCGGCTTTCCGTCTTTACGGTCAGCGATAGGTGCATTAAAATATTGACCATAAAGTATTGGCCAATCCCCATATTGTTCCCGGTTAAGGTATGAAAGCAAGCTGATGGCATCTTCCGGATTGTTTTCATCAATGGGGGTATTGGCATTGGAACGAATGATCAGGAGGAAAAAAGAGGAATATCCGATCAGGATAAATGTAAACGCCCAAACCAGTGTATTTAATATTACTTTTTGTCTTCTTCGCGTATATCTAATTCCGAGATAGATAGAAGCGAGTAAGATCAGGAAATAAATGATGGTCCCTGAATTAAAGGGCATTCCAATCGTATTTACAAAAAACAGTTCAAATAAACCTGCTAATTTTACTATTAATGGAATAATCCCACTCATGATCAACCCGAGAACAATAATGGAAGTAATAAATGTAACGATTATTCCTTTCCTGGAAACAGCTTTATATTTTCTGAAATAGTAAACAAAGGCTATTGCAGGGATAGCAAGGAGATTGAGTAAGTGTACCCCTACAGAAAGGCCAACCATATACGCAATAAAGATCAACCACCTCGAAGCATGGGGCTCATCAGCATTTTCATCCCATTTTAAAATAGCCCAGAAAACAAGGGCTGTAAAAAAAGATGACATGGCATATACTTCTCCTTCAGTAGCTGAAAACCAGAAAGAATCTGAAAAAGTGTAAGCCAGTGATCCTACTGCAGCACTTCCAAAAATAGCCAGTTGTTTGGCTTCTGTCATTTCACCAGAACGTAAAGCCAGCTTTTTCGCAAGCTTGGTCAGTGTCCAGAATAAAAATAAGATGGTAAAACTGCTTGAAAAGGCCGACATCAGGTTTACCATCATGGCTACTTTTGAGGTATCGCCAAAAGCAAACAAACTGAAAAATCTTCCGATTATCTGAAAAAGTGGCGCTCCCGGGGGATGCCCAACCTGCAATTTATAGGCGGTGGCAATGTATTCGCCACAATCCCAGAAACTGGCTGAAGGTTCAATGGTTAATATGTATACGATGGAAGCAATGGCAAAAATTACCCATCCGATGATGTTGTTCAATTTCTGGTATGAATTCATGCTGATATTCTTATGCCTGATTATTAAAACGCGAAGGTATTAAATTACAGGATTTGGATTTGTTAAATTATAATAAATCCTTCTTTGAAGTGAACACCGGGAATAGAAAAATAGAACACAGATTTACCAGATCAGGCGGATATTCTCTGATAGAGATTCGATTGCGGATAAATTAATTGAAAACAATCGCTAAGAAATAAGGACTTTTCCGGTCATTTCTTCCGGTATGGCGATATCCATAATTTTAAGCAGGGTAGGGGCTACATCGGCCAAAATACCATTTTCAATTTTTTTATACTTTTCACTAACTAAAACAGAGGGGACCGGGTTTAAGGAATGCGCGGTATTTGGTGAACCATCCGCATTCAAAGCATGATCCGCATTGCCATGATCAGCAATGATCATTACATCATAACCGTTATTTTTAGCTGCTTCCACTACTTCTCCCACACACTGGTCTACTGCTTCCACTGCTTTCAGAATGGAGGTATACACGCCGGTATGGCCCACCATATCTCCATTAGCAAAGTTCAGACATACAAAATCAGCTTCCTGTTTTTTAAGTTCATCCACAATGGCATCTTTTACAAGGAAAGCACTCATTTCAGGCTGAAGGTCATAAGTGGCTACTTTTGGGGATGGGATCATGATCCGCTTTTCTCCTTCAAAAGGAATTTCTCTTCCTCCTGAAAAGAAAAAAGTAACATGGGCGTACTTTTCAGTTTCTGCTATCCTGATCTGCTTTTTACCCGCCTTAGAAACCAGGTCTCCAAGTGTATTTTCTACATTTTCTTTGTCGTAAATGATATTGACTTCTTTAAATGAGTCGTCATAGTTTGTTAATGTGTAATATTTCAAAGGGATTGTTTTCATGCCAAATTCCGGGAAATTGGTTTGGGTTAAGGCTGTGGTGATCTGCCTCAACCGATCGGTCCGGAAGTTAAAACAGATAAACACATCTCCTTCCCTGACGATGCCAACGGGCTCTTCACTTTCATCCACCACCACAATGGGTTTGATGAACTCATCGGTGATCCCTTCCGCATAGGATTCTTTTATGGCTTCAAGCATGTTATGCGTCTTTTTCCCGCTTCCTTTTACCATCAGGTCATAACCTTGTTTTACCCTTTCCCAGCGCTTGTCGCGATCCATTGTATAATAGCGCCCTACCAGGCTGGCTATTTTGCCGTTGGAGGTTTTTAAATGATCTTCAAGGTTTTGAATATATCCTAATCCACTTCTGGGGTCAGTATCGCGCCCATCGGTCAGGGCATGGATAAATACCTTTTCCAACCCATAATCTTTTGTAATATCACAAAGTTTATATAAATGGCTGTCCATCGAATGGACCCCACCATCTGAAACAAGGCCAAGGAAATGAACAGCTTTATTATTTTTTTTGGCATACGTAAAGGCTTCAATAATTTTTTCATTTTGAGCAATGCTATTGTCCCTTACTGCCATATTTATCTTTACAAGGTCCTGGTAAACTACCCTGCCGGCACCAATGTTAAGATGGCCTACTTCCGAGTTACCCATTTGACCGTCGGGCAATCCCACATTTTCTCCACTTGTCAATAATTGGGCATGAGGATAGTTTTTCGTCAACTTATCCATATTGGGTGTATTTCCATTGTAAATCACATCAGCTTTTGATTTGTCACCAATTCCCCATCCATCCAGGATCATCAATAAAACTTTCTTTCTGTTTTCCATTGTCATTCTTTGTATACTAACTCAATTATGGGAACAAAATTAGAAGAATTAAGTTTTTTAATCTATTAAATATATAAAAAACAATATTTTTGCACCACCTTTAAAAATTATGAGAGAACACTGGGTTATACCTGACATACATGGCTGCTCTAAAACACTGAGATCACTGATCGAAGATATGATCAAACCTTCGAAGCACGACTGGCTTTATTTCCTGGGCGATTATATCGACCGGGGGCCGGATTCAAAAGGGGTGATCGATTACCTTCAATATTTACAAAAGGAAGATTATAACCTCAGGCTATTGATGGGTAACCACGAAGATTACCTGGTGAAGTCATTCGAAGAAGAGCTGCAGCTTAAGTCGGTTTTGGGCTTTAAGCAAACAAACAAGAAGAAAAAAGAATGGTTGTTTTTTGGGGGTAAGCAAACCATGGAAAGTTTTAAGATTAATGACCTGAAACAATTTCCGCAAGAGTATATTGAATGGATGCGTAACCTCGAATATTATGTGGAGCTGGAGCAATTTATCCTGGTGCATGCAGGGTTTAACTTTAAAAATGGCAGCCCTTTTACTGATACCGACTCCATGCTATGGATAAGAGATTATGATATCGACAGCGCAAAAATATCCAATAAACGCATCATTCATGGCCATGTGCCCGTTAGCCTTGAGTTTATCGACCTGAGCATCAATAACAAATCCTATAAATTTATCGACCTGGATAATGGTTGTTATATGACCAAACGGGAAGGCTTTGGAAATTTAGTTGCCCTTGAATTGAATACCCTGGAATATAAGGTGCAATATAACCTGGATTTATAAGATCAAATTCCAAATTATTTTATGTTACTGATTTTTTTACATTCCACTGGTTCTCCGTTTAATAACAGACACATCAAATAAGTTGCAGGTTTAACTCTGTTTTTGTCGTCATCTTTCCCATCCCACACTAATCTGTAATCCCCTTTCGGAAATTTATTATCGGCAATAGTGCGGATGCGCATACCGCTCATATCCATCACTTCAATGTTAACATAACATTCATCAAAAGTAGAAAAACGAATAAAGGTATTCGACTTAAACGGGTTAGGGAAGACTGAAAACTCCAAAGCCTGAACTTCGAACTCTGAACTCACTGTTGTGGTATCCTGCCACTCGTAAGCCCCCATATCAATCCTTCCTCCTGAAATGCGTGGGTTGCCGGCCAGGTCTGTTGCAGGGAGTGTAACGGTATCGCCTTCCAACATATACAAAACGTATTTGCCCTCCTCTTCTTTAATGTAGGGATAATCCATTCCTGCCTCATACATGGGCACACCGGTATTGATACAGGGCGATTCCGGTTGTAACTCATAACTAAAAAAGGGTTCTCCGCCACCAACCCATAAAGGATCTTCATCGATGTTGCCATCCAGCCAGTTAATATTCTGATAATTATTTGGATTAATTATACCGCTTTCGCCTCCCTCAATATCACTGTACAAAATATTTGTTGTTCCAGGAGGATAGACCTCGCTTGCTGAACTGTAACAAATTTCACACGGGTCATCATCATAAAAAATAGTATTATAAATATTTCCTTCAGCATTATTAGTAGCATTATAAATAGCTGATTCATCAGTCATGGCGATATTATTTCCTACTGTCAGATTGATTAAATCAATTTTTACATAATTAAATAATGATACTCCGTTTCCGCAACTTGTCCCCCATTCAGGATCAGGGATACAGGTGTTATTTACAATTAAAGTATTTATAATTTCACCTTCAAAAAGCCCTGGTATGTTCCAATCTCCTAATATTCCCATGGTAATAGTACCTGGTTGAATTAAATTACTATCAGGCTTATTATCTATGTATTTACAATTTTCAATCCTGAACCTTTTGAATTCACCTGTACCATTGTAAATAGATATCGGACTTTCACCATAATTTTCCTGGATGATTGAATTTTTCAGAATTAAATCACCTGAATTATCAATTTCGAAACCTGATCTGTATTGCTCAATATTTTTTTTGATAATAACCGAATCAAAAATAATATGATCAGTTCCCCGTATTCGTATCGGAGCGTTCACACCCACAAAAGAACTTCCGTTTGCCCTCGTTAGGGTAATATTTTTAATACTTAAATGTTCAGTGCTAATATTTGACTTGATCAAGGGGGTAAGATAGTTTCCGTTAAGAATGGTGTTTTCAGCAGATTCACCAATAATGTTAACATAACTCCTGCAATTGAGCATAAATAATTCAGAAGATGCCAACCATGAATATACCCCGTTTTTGAGAAAAATATTCCTTCCATTAATTGAATCGGGTTGTATTGTGATTAGGGCATGGTAAATGTTTTTCATGGGTTCATCCCAGGATAATCCTGAATTATTATTATCCCCTAACTCAGGATCAACATATAAATTACTTTGTATAGGAGTTATTTTATGGTTTTGAATGTCAATTGCAATGTCATAAAGTGGGGGTCCAGAATTATTAATGGAGTAAACGAAAAACAAGTCAGGGGATTGTACGGTAAATGTATCAAGCACAACATTTAAGGGTAGATCAGGAATGGCCTTGTAAATGTCGCATCCCTGCCCGGCATAATTCAAAAAGATTGAATTCAGGTTGATTGTGTCAAATTCTACTACAGAACCCCCAAGAATTGAAATGCCTCCTCCTGCTTTAACGGCATGATTTTCTTTTACTACTGTACCAGATAATTTAACATGTGAGTTACTTTTACATAATATTCCTCCTCCAGCATGGCCTTTATTATATTTAAATATGCAGTTTTCAATCTTGCAGGTGGAAGACTTCACAACAATTCCTCCACCAACATCGTAATTTGTTGTCCCAAATCCATGCTGAACAGTAAAACCACAAAAGGTAGTGATTTCATCAATACAATCTATAATTTTAACGGCAGCATCAATCATATTCCCATCAATGATGGTTGAATGAATATAACTTTCATCCAAAGTAGTAAGGTAAAGACTTGAGACTGTTATGCTTTTGCTATTATAGTCAATGTTCTCGAAATAGGTTCCTGGCCATGCCAGTACTGTGTCGCCTGTGACCGCTGCATTGATCCCGGCCTGGATGGTAGTGTGGTCGCCGGTGCCGTCCTGCTTTACGGTGTGGATGGTGGCCTGGGAGGAGAGAGGGAGTAGGAGTAGTAGTAGGAAAAGGGGAATAAGGGGAATAGGGGGAATACGGGAAACATCATGATGAGCCATTTTATTTTCGTCATTGCGAGGAATCAACAGGTTTGGCAGGTGGGAAGGAATTCCGAAGCAATCTAGATATGTTTGGCTATGGGGGTTTTTTAAGAGATTGCTTCGCTCCACCAAACAAGCCATTGCGTGTGCTCGCAATGACGGTACCTTTTGACAGATTGCCTGTCTGCCATGCCTTATGACTGGAAAACCGAACAGACAGGTTTCACTCCATCCCTTTGTCCAGCCTTTATGTTTGCAATGACGGTCCATTTTTTTCTTAGTGTTACTTAATTAAAACCAATTTATCTGTTAAAACTGTTCCATTATTGGTATTCAATTTATAAAAGTAAACCCCCGGTTTAATTTTATTTCCGGCTTCGTTTTTGCCCTGCCAGCTAAAGCTGTAGTTGCCTTCAGGGTATTTCCCCTGGATAATTGTTTTTATAATGTTGCCACCCATATCGTAAATTTCCAGGCTGATGTGGTTTTCGTAATTCATCCTGAAACTAAATTCAATTTCTTGTTTAAATGGATTGGGCTTGCAACTAAGCAGGCTGATGTCGGGTGGCAGTTCATAAATTTCCTGGCTTTTTAGTGAAACATGGTGGTAACTGGCTTTTTCACCGGCGTAGATGTTCCGTTTTTCGCGCAGCGCTTTGTAATGGTCTATTACCACATAACCGTCTTTTTTAACCGGGCTGCTTTTAGTGCCGTTCCAGGTTTCAAATTCAATAAGAGCGCCAGGGGCCACCCCTTGCAGGTAGCCATTCACTTCCACCAGGGTGTCGCCTGGTTCACGTACCGCCGCCCCTTTTACTTCGCCATCGGCCAGTACGGCTATTTCCTGAATATCGGAGGTGGAATCGGTTTCTACATAAAATGGGATGTAATCAGCCTGTTCTTCAAAAGTAAAAAAACTGCTTTGAGGTAACTCGCTATCCTCTTGCGGGTCACCGGCTTGCTGCCACTGGAAATTTTGGTAAACGTGGTTGGTTTTCAGAATTAAAAGGTCGCCGTACCTAAAAGGTGTTTTTTTGCCTTCGATAAACCAGGGAGGGTCCGAGAAGGGTTTTTTAGTCATGGTCCAGTATTGGGTTTTTATTTGGTCAAGCACTTCCCATAAATCCGGGGGCAGGCATTGTTCGGGATAATAACTCTCATCAAGGAAATACCCCACCCAGTTTTCTCCTTCTACCAAATCAATCTTCGTATCATAATCCAGTTTGGCCCCTTCGAGGCGAAGCGAGTATAAGGGACTCGAGTTGTCTAAGTAGAGTTTATAACCCAATGATGAGGAAATTTCATCTAAAACTCCATACCATAATAATTCTTGCTCCCAGTTTTTATAAATAAAAACAGGTGGGTCACCGGGCAATCTATATTCCAAACTAAGTTCATCATCTGGGAATGGTGAGTTACGACTAAGCAAATTTACAGAATTGAAATATTCATCCATATATCTTTCAAGGCGGGGGAATGATAGCCAGTTCCAACCGGGACGGTAGGTAAATTCTTCTTCGTAGGCTTTTATTTTGGTGGCGGCGGATGCTCCGTAATTGCCGACATAAATATAGTTGTTAGCGTAATCGAAAGATGGTTTTGAGGGAACTGTTCTGTCTTTACTTAAAAAAATGTCAGAGTAAGTATAAAGGTTTGTATTTACCTGGTTTGAAAATTCATCATTAAATGCATTCAGCGCTTTAATGTTGTATTCAAATTCCCCGTTTTCATTTGTATACGGGCAATTCGTATGTAAATAAAGCTGGTCATTAATGGTATCATAGATAAAACCATCACTTTTTCTGATCAGTTCCTCTTTTAGAACCTGATCCGTCATGCAGTCAATGATTGTAATCCTTGTAAACCCGGGCTCCCCTGCATCCTCACTCATGATATAGGCTTGTTTTTGGTAAGGGTTGTATTCTATGGTTTTGGGGTTACCGTTGATTGTGATATAAGCCAGAGGATCAAATTCTGTGTTACGGACTTCAATTATTTTATCGTCGTATTGAGCAATATAAACCTTATCCAATCCAGCAATATGACTTATGTCAACAGGATTATAATTATTAATTATGGGATATGATAGATTGTTATTTCCAGGGTGGTCAATTTCAACCACTTTTCCATTTTGTCCATCAATAACACATATACCATAAATGAGGTGGTCATCCTTGTTTATTTCCAGGGCATTAACATTATAAGAAACTTGTATGAATTCGTCATTTATAATTGAATTTTCCTTCCATATCCTATAAACATAATGGGTTTGGCTGATTGATTGTAAATAGCAGTATGTGTATTCATTGTAATTAATAAGCGGGCTGATGTTTATGTAGTGGTCAGTGGAAACAACAGGATTTCCATCATTTATCTCTAATAACTGAAAATAACCATCCTCACAATTTGAATGCAAAATAGCCAAAACCAGGTTTGATGCTGCATTATATATACAATCAACGACAGATACAGATAAATCATCACCTATTGCAATAGGAACAGCCTCAGTGGAAGTTTCATGATAGGTATAATAAATATTGGTACCTCCCTCCCCATTATAGAAAAAATAAGCTTCTTCATCATCCTGGTGGAAACAGGTCAACGAACTGCTGATCCCGGTTTCAACTATCTTTGCAGTAAGGGTAACAGGTGGTGCGCTACAACTGTATCCCCCACGTTGGACCAATAAGCCATCATTTAAACAGGCCACCGATATTCCAATTCGGTCATCATAAGGGGGAGAAGTTGTTGGGTTAGCATCTAAAGCAATCCTGTACCCATAATGACAATCAAGATCAGAAGAACAAATTTCGTATCCGTTATCATCAAATCCCATAATTTGATCATTGCCAACAGCTACTACCCTTGCATCTCCTGTCTGAAAATCAGGTGATGAATTGTATACTACATCCATTGCTCCATCTAAAGAATAATATTGAACTTGTGAACCAGGTTTGTAATTGATCACCCTGAATTCCGGGTTCACTTCATCATCAAAATAGCCGGTAAAATAGACCCGGTCGTTATCCCAATCGAAAGCACCACCGGTAGCCATCGTGATAACTTCTTCGGACTCATGGTATGTATTGGTTTCAAAATTATAAATCTTATGTTCTCCTTTAATATGGCCGAAAGCATGCGCAAACTTATCAATACTAAGATCGTTATAGGTATTTATTTCATTTAAGGTCACAGGATCAACAATGAGTACCCTGTCGAGTAATGCGATCCTGATTTCCCCGGGAGTTTCCCAGGCTTGCAGTTCAATAATTTCGTTACTTCCACCGGCTATTTCAGCATCCATTTCATATGACCCTTCAATGCTATTCCAAATGTATTTTTTCACCTTATAAGTTCCATCCCAATAATTTAATGCCCAATAAAAAGAAGTATTCAAATAATGGTGGACAGAGGAGGAGAGCAATTGTTTATCATCTGCATTGTCATCGATAAAACTATCTGCAATTTCAAATTCATTTTCTTCTTCAGATTCGATAAGGGTCAATCCACCACCTTCCCCGGCACAAATGATAAAATGCCTTTCAGTATCGCCGTGCATAATACTATTTTGGGTAATTTGATTACGAGTAGGGCTTACCGGCATAAATGCCCCGTTAAATAAACTAACTTTAGTGTCGATGGCTATTTCATCAATAATATTCTCATGGGTATCGCCGTCCAGAATCTTCAATTTGTTTCCTCCATAAACCAACATGTTTTCATTATTCCTGTTAAAATATTCAATATCACTGGGCAGCAATCCCAGATCGATATTTTCCACAAAATGATCCCTGTCATTCTGGTTGATTACCATATCACCATCCTTAAAAACAGCAGTGTTTACCTCATCCACATTGCCCTTACACAACCAGGTCGAATAATTACCAAAAGGGCCGGTTACCGTTACCAAAACATGGTCATCTGTAAGTTGGGTTTTCTCAACTGTGAAATCTTCACTTTGGCTAAAGCCGTATAGGCTTAACAATCCGAAAAAGAAAATAATAATTGGCTTCACATAGACTTGTTTCAAATTGGGTATAAATGTAAAAAAGATTTTATCTTTTTCACAGGTTTTTAATTTTGGATAAATGAGTATATATGTTTCAAAGATATTGAATTATCTGTTGAAAGACAAAAAATACAATTTCATTCACCCGGATAACGGCTGTTACATGACCAAACGGGAAGGCTTTGGAAATTTAGTTGCCCTTGAATTGAATACCCTGGAATATAAGGTGCAATATAACCTGGTTTTGTAGAACAAAATTCCCCGCTTACAAAACTGAATAGGTAAAAGTGGGATATCCTTTTTCGCCGGTATCACTATAAAACCTTACAAAGCGAAGTTTAAAATACACCTCATTCCGGTTTTTAATTATGTAATTCCAGTTCTCGTGGATTTGATAGGAAAAGGAACCTCCTTGGGTGGGGTCTCCATCCAGGTATTTCCAGTCGTAGCCAATTACATCCTGTTCTTCGGAGAAGTCCAAACCATTTACCATGTCTATTTGGATATCCTTGTAGGCTATGATAGAATCAAACGCAATTTCAACACTTCCATAATTACTTAATACACCTGTTAAGATGTAGGGGTAAGGTTCCCCTTCGTCGGTGTAAAGCAGGGTGGTATACATGGTAAACAGCAGGTCCCATTCTGTCGTGGGAGGTTCAAGTGCCAGTGTCTCCCCATTATTTTCAAAAGAAAAGTTGATATAATTTCTTTCCGGGTCACGGGTAATATGGTATTCATTATAATCCGAACCGTCCAGCCTGGCATACCTGAAGTAATAACCCGATTCATCCACTTTTGTAAATACTATTTTACGGAACCCACGATAAACACCCAGGTGGTCGAGGCCCCTGTCGATAATATACACATGGTTAAAATAAAGGGTGTCCTCATTCTCCATTTCTAACCATTCACCAACAGCCGTTGAATCTGGATTACCATCTGATGTGTCGAAGCGCCAATCCATGCCGGTCGTATCCGTAACGGCCTCAAAATCTTTAAGCCCGGTATTGGCCGCCATCATAAAAGCGGAAGTATTCAACCGGATATGCCATGTGCTGTCGGCACACTCAAATCCGAGGTCCCAGATACTTTTATCGTTGGACGAAACCACGGAATTTGTGCCCAGGTCGAAGTAAAACTGGTACCGGTAATACTGAGTCATTTCGATGGTAGTGGTTTTTTCCGGGAAAGGGGGTAGTGGGTCATCTTCCTTGAAACAAGATGAAAATAAAAACAGAAAAAGGATGCCGTATAGAATTTGTTTGATCATATCTAAAACTTATTAAAATGATAGGAAACTTTAAAAAAGTAGCTTCTTCCATAACCGATGTTAGAGCTGCTGCCACCTCCACCATGTGCTCCTCCGCTTGCTCCTGAAAGAGTGGAAGGTACTGTAAAGACATCAAAAATGTTTTTTATTCCTGCCGTCAGGCTGACAGCCTGGTTCAGCAGGGTTTTATTCAGGGTCAGATCCAGGGTGTGATAATCGCCTACAGTGCCCGTTACAATTTCTCCCTCATTATTTTCATAAAATTGCTGCAATTCGCCGGTATACTTATAAAACAATGATAGGCCTGACTTAATTTTATTAAAGCGGTAGGAGAAACTTGAATTGACATCAGTACTGTAAAGGGCTTTATCATATTCCGGAATATTTTCATCAACCAGGCTTTTACGGCCTGTTTCAGAGATGCCAACTTTCCATTCGAAATGGGGGTAGAGGTTATAAAATAATTCCAGTTGGCCACCCATCGACTTGTAATTGAAAATATTGGCATAGGAATAGAGATCATCAGAAGATCCTACCCTAACCAATTGAATGGAATTATAAATCTGGTTGTAAAAAAGATCGGCATCATACCCATAGGTAGTTTTTCCCTGTTCCCGTGCATAGGATAAGGAAAGGTTTACATGATGAGAATTTTCAGCCTCCAGGTTTTCGTTTCCCTGTACATTATGATTTACATCAACAAAGTATAGGTAAAGCTCCTTTAGTGATGGTGCCCTGAATCCACGTGCATAGGAAGACCTGATGGAATAATATTCGTTAAAATCCCATTTAATATTCATCGAATATACAAGGGGTGCCTTATAGCGGGTATTGTAAATGTACCTCAGTCCGGGCTGAATAACAAGTTGAGGCAATGGGGTGTACTTCATGCTTAGGTAAGCGGCATAATCACCAATTTGTTTGTTGCCATTCAGTTTTACCCCTTTCCCGCTTTCGACATTGATATCAAGTCCAAACTGGTAGTTTAGGTTACTTTCGGGGGTGCTTTTACTTAACTCTGTGCGCAAAACCACGGCATTAAAACGGGTGGTATCCTGGTCGCCAATATTAGCTGATAAAACTTTATCCAGGGAATGTAAATCCTTAAAATAGGTGTTCCGTTTTCGGTTATATATCGAATAAGCACCCAGTATTTTAACATACCTGTACTCACCTATTTTTGTGCTGAAATCAATTGAATTGGTAAACCTGACAGAATTAAAATAAGTGTCACGTGCAAAATGGGGTTCAATGATTTCGCCTTTATCAATGAGTAACTGGTCGAAATAGCGGGAGGTATATTTAAATTTATAAGCTGGGGTTTTATACACATAATATCCATCCAGAGTATATTGTCTTTTCGGTTTCCAGAACATGGTGCGGGACCCGTCATTTGTGGAATAGCCGTCAAAAAAATTCCTTCCTCCGGCCAACCCGAAAATATTATTTCCTTTACTGCCTGATGCAGTGGCATTGAAGTTGTAGTTTCCTGCTGATTCAACATAGGAGTTTACATCTGCTTTAAAGGGAACGTTTACATTTTCGCTGGTAATGATATTCACCACTCCAGCTAAAGCATTACTGCCATAGACCACTGACATGGGTCCTTCGATCACCTCAATATGATCGACATTGTTTACTGCGAGGTCCCCCAAGTCAATTTCGCCATTAAGCCGTCCTATGACAGGAATTCCATCCACCAGGTATTTCACATGCTGGCCGCCTAGTCCCCGAATGCTCATATTAGAGCCAAATACCCCGTTTTGGCCGACCCGCACACTTAGCTCATGGGTAAGGATCTCTCCCAGGTTTGTCGCTCCTTTTTGTGAAATCTGACTGGCCCCGATCACCTTAACTTTGTAAATTGATTTATCTGCCCGTTGTGGCGTATACTGGGCAGTTACCACAATTTCACCCATATTAATAACAGTGGGTTTAAGTTGAAGTACTTTATTGGTAAAAGGCAGAAGGGTGTCGTATAAGGTTTCAAAACCTACAAAAGATACCGCTATGATGGCCTTTTCGTTCAGTGGATTTATAGCCTGTCCGTGTATGTCAGTGATGGTATGTTTTTGTTCACCACTATTTACCGATTCAAAACAAATATGGGCAAATGGGACCTCATCTCCGGTTTTTTTATCAATCACACTGACCACAGCCTGCTGGCTCTTTCCGGTGTTGAAAAGGACCAGCAGGGTAATGACCAGTACTGTAACTATTTTATTAGAAGTCGATCGCATTATATTTTATCGGATGATCATTTTTTGGTTAAGTAATTTGTTCCCAACTTGTAATTGAACAAAATATACCCCACTCCTCAAATTGCCTACAAAAACAGATTGATCTGTATGAGAAGCTTCTATATTAAGCACCACTTTTCCTGTCAGGTCAAGTACCCGAATATAATCTGCCACTTCACCATCAATGGATGAAACCATTATGTTTTCTGATGCTGGATTAGGGAATAGTTTAAAGGCCTTTGATAAATTGAATTCCGGTGTATTGGCCAGACTGATCAGGGATTTGTTAAAAACCACGTTGCCCACTGTGTAATCAAATATTGAAAAAGCGAGTTTATACACATCCTGTGCTTTATTGCTTACAAAAAAGGCAATTGAATCGTCAACTACATAACTGAAAATGTTCATATCAAAATATTTCCAATCATGCCCAATAGGTGCTTTGGTGGAATCAAATGGAATAGCTGACCAATTTATATAGTCAGGCGATACCTCATCGAACCTGTTAGCGGGTACGTTTGTATTATTCAGTACACCAGTAACCGGGTAGGGCACTCCCCCTTCAAGGATTCCCATATATTTGGTAAACAAAAGATCCCAGGTATCGGATGCTGGCTCCCGGTCCAGTACCTCCTGGTTCATCATGGAATAATACACGAAGTTTTTATCGGCATACCCGCTACAATCTAAAACTTCATTGACTTGATTGGACCCATCCAGGTCAGCATAGGTAAAGTAAAATGTGCTGGCAATGGAGTGTTTGCGTTTAATCCAGAGTTTTTTAGCGCTTCCATCAGCGAAGCTTATGATATAAAGTGAATCCCCAACCAGGTCGTGTGTGATGGAGTTATACACACACCATCCATAATCCGGGTGGCCCAGTTCATTCACATTAAAAGCACCCAATTCCCAGTTTTCAGGTGAGTTGTACAATGGGGTCCAACCCATGAGCCCAGAGGTATCAATAGTAGCCCATCCATTGGTATCTGCATTTGGATACGTATATAAAGTTACCCCATTTCCATCGTTAGTAATTATCCCTGCTGAGAATGGATTGGTAAAAAATCCAAGGTCCCAGTTGGTCCGCTCCACCATTTGAACTTCGCCGTTTTCCAGGCTGTAATAAATGTCGTTTGCATAACCGGCACCCATTTGAATGGAATCGTTTTGGGCTTTCACAGCGGTGTTTATAAATAACACAATAAGGGTTGCCACAAAGGCAAGAGTCAATGATTTTTTCATTTTGTAAATTGATTTAATAATTATTATTAATTTGAAATAATATGGAATATTTACCTATAAGCCTGATATAGTATATATTTCAGTCCGGTATTGTATTTAAGAAGTGATAAATGTATTAGACAGAAGGAGGCCCTCTTTGGGCTTCGTCGTAATTATATTCAGGGGTAATAAGGTCGAATAAGTGCCTCGAATAAATGGTATTTTCTGAAAGCCTGAATTTTTCAATTGCAGCGGTCATTCTGGTGCTGCAACCATCAATTTTGCTTCCTGAAACTTTCGAGGTAATTTGTTTTGCGGAAAGAATTAATTTTTTACCGTCCTTGTGGTTCGTCTTTGTGGCCTGTAATTGCCAAAAACTTACATGATTTTTATAAATATGTACCTGGTGAAACTCCACAATAACCCCGGCGAGTAAACAGCCGATGGCCAGTGATACATAAAAAACTCCAAGTATATGAAATAATTTTCTTCCCATTTATATCTTCAAATCACAACGACTCAGAACAGCTGCAAATATATAAGTATATTTAATATTAAATAGGTAAATAAGTAATTTTGTTGCATTCTGAATAAGAACGAATTTCCCAGCAAATAATTACCTGCTTTCAATCATTAATTCTAATAGTTTTATACCCGCATCTGAAATTACGGAACCTGGCCCAAATATTGCCAATACTCCGGCTTTATAAAGAAAATCATAATCCTGGGGAGGAATAACACCACCCACGATAACCATAATGTCATCTCTTCCCAGGTATTTCAGTTCGGCAATTACTTTTGGCACCAGGGTTTTATGGCCGGCAGCCAAACTGGAAACCCCAAGAATATGGACATCACTCTCCACGGCTTGTTTGGCGGCTTCCTCGGGAGTTTGGAAAAGGGGTCCTATATCTACATCAAAACCGATATCTGCAAAGCCTGTAGAAACTACTTTGGCACCTCTGTCATGGCCGTCCTGGCCCATCTTTGCTACCATTATCCTGGGCCGCCTGCCTTCAAGTGCTGAAAATTTATCAGCCAGTTCACAGGCTTTTTTAAAACTCTCATCCCCTTTGCTTTCTGAAGAATATACTCCTGATATGGCTCTGATTTCTGCTTTATACCTACCATATACTTCCTCCATTGCATCAGATATTTCGCCCAGGCTTGCCCTTTTTTGTGCCGCGTCAATGGCTAATTCCAAAAGGTTTCCTTTTCCGGTTTTACTGGCTTCAGTGATGGCCTCCAGCGCTATTTTTACTTCTTCATTGTTCCTGTTTTTCTTCAAAAGATCAAGTCGTTTTATCTGGGATTCCCTCACCGCAGTATTGTCTACCTCAAGGGTGTCGATGGGGTCTTCTTTTTCAAGTCGGTATTTGTTTACCCCAACGATAGTATCCTTATAGGAATCGATACGCGCTTGTTTACGGGCAGAAGCTTCTTCAATGCGCATTTTTGGCACCCCTGTTTCAATTGCTTTAGCCATTCCGCCCAATTCTTCGATTTCCTGAATGTGCTGCCAGGCTTTTTGAGCAATTTCATGGGTGAGGCTTTCTACATAGTACGATCCAGCCCAGGGGTCAACGCTTCTGCAAACATCGGTTTCTTCCTGAATATATATCTGTGTGTTTCTTGCAATCCTTGCTGAAAAATCAGTAGGAAGGGCAATTGCTTCATCAAGGGCATTGGTGTGTAACGACTGGGTATGACCAAGAACGGCAGCCATAGCTTCTACACAGGTACGTGCTACATTATTAAAGGGATCCTGTTCCGTTAAACTCCAGCCTGAAGTCTGACAATGTGTGCGTAATGCAAGCGACTTTGGATTTTTTGGGTTAAACTGCTTTACAATTTTAGCCCATAGCATTCTGGCTGCGCGCATCTTTGCGATTTCCATGAAGTGATTCATCCCGATACCCCAAAAGAATGATAAACGGGGTGCAAAAGCATCAATATCCATTCCGGCATTTACACCCGCGCGTAAGTATTCCAATCCATCTGCAAGGGTATAGGCGAGCTCAATATCTGCTGTAGCACCGGCTTCCTGCATATGGTAACCACTTATGGAAATGGAATTAAACTTTGGCATTTTTTGGGAAGTAAACTCAAAAATATCTGCGATGATCTTCATGGATGGAAGAGGAGGGTAGATGTAAGTATTCCTAACCATGAATTCTTTTAAAATATCGTTTTGAATGGTCCCGGTCATCTCTTCATATTTTACTCCTTGTTCGAGAGCAGCTACAATATAAAAAGCCAAAACAGGTATCACTGCACCATTCATGGTCATAGAAACCGACATTTTATCCAGAGGAATCTGGTCGAACAGTATGTTCATATCTAAAATAGAATCAACAGCAACTCCAGCCTTTCCTACATCTCCTTCTACCCTTGGATGATCAGAATCATATCCCCGGTGCGTGGCCAGGTCAAATGCGATGGATAATCCTTTTTGTCCAGCCGCAAGATTTCTGCGATAAAATGCATTAGACTCTTCTGCCGTACTAAAGCCTGCATATTGCCGGATGGTCCATGGGCGCATGGCGTACATTCCTGAATATGGGCCTCGGAGAAAAGGTGGTAAGCCGGCAACAAAATCAAGGTGTTCCATTTTTTCCAGGTCCTCCCTGGTATAGACACTTTTTACTGAAATCCTTTCCGCGGTGTCCCAGTCTTTTGAAATCTTATTTTGTAATTCCCATTCTTTTATATCTGTAGCAATATTTGATTTGCTCCGGATATCGAGGTTGTGAAAATTGGGTTTCATAATTATGCTTTATGATTGAAATGCTTATTCGTTAATTTTCAGTATTTCCTGGAATTTTCCAAGTGTCTCCAATACATTAGATTTGATGTGGATGAAATGTACAACCCCACACTTTCGCAGATCATCCAATATGGCCTGGGGATAACCCGCTACAACCACCTCCATTTCGTGGTGAAGAAGCTTATATAATTTTGGTACCAGATCAGTGTATTCTTCATCTGAGCTGCAAATTACAGCAATACTTGCCTTGGCCTTCAGGCAGGCTTTGGCAGCTTCTTCAACAGTTTTAAATCCATTGTTGTCAATAATTTCATATCCGGCACACCCAAAGAAATTCCCGGCGAACTGTGAGCGGGCCCGGCTCATTCCCAAATTTCCCATAGTGATCCTAAATACTCTTGGCCTTGGAGCATTCAGAGCATACTTGTCAGTTTGAATTCTTAATTGTTCAAAAGCAGAGGCACCCCTGGTGGGTTTCAATACTTCAATATTATCCGGTTTCTCATTTTTAGGGAGGGAAATATCCCTTAATCTGTCAAAATCTTTTTCTAAATACTCACCCGTATTGGGATATTGGTTGGTGCCTAAAAGTATTTCTTTCCGGGTAGCAATATCTAAATGCCTTCTGTCGGCGGTTGTTTTGATTTCTTCCTGTATAAAACCGGCTTTGAAGGCTTCCAGAAACCCTCCTTTTTCCTGCACTTTAAGGAACAGTTCCCATGCCTGGCTGGCAATTGATTGAGTAAGGTTTTCAATATAATAGGATCCTGCGGCGGGATCAGCAACTTTATCCATATAGGATTCTTCTTTAAGCAGCAATTGCTGACTTCGGGCAATACGCTCTGAAAACGCTGTAGATTCTTCATACACAGAATTAAATGGCAGAACAGTTAACGAGTCAGTCCCGCCGGTTATCCCCGACATAGCCTCAGTAGTCGTTCGGAGCATATTTACATAGGCATCATAAACTGTTTTATTCCAGTTACTGGTAACCGAATGAATAAACATTTGTGTATTGCAATTATCACAAGTCCCATAAGCTTTTACAATATGAGCCCAAAGCATCCTGGCAGCCCTTATCTTGGCTATTTCCATGAAATAATTTGACCCTATGGCAAATTGAAACTTCATCCTTGGCGCTATCTGATTAATGGAAAGCCCTCTCTCCGTTAATTGTGTGAGATAACCAACTCCCTGGGCCAGGCTAAAAGCAAGTTCCTGTACAATCCCTGATCCTGAGTTATGGAAATAACTTCCATTGACTGCAATGACTTTAAAGTTAGGAAGATGTTTGGCGGCTTCAATTAATTGTTTGGCAGTATCAAAAGAGTCTTCTTCAGAAACGGGGAATTTTCCTTTTAGAACAAATTGTCCAATAGGATCAAAGTCAACAGAGCCGTAAATTTTGTCCAGCTGACGGTTGTATTTTTTTACGAGGCTTTCAATATCCCGGACTACCTTAAGGGAGTTATGAAAACAAACAAAATTTAACTCGACGGCATCCGCGTAAATGTTTTCACATAATTTTTCAAGTTCATCTTTCGTAGGTTCAAACTTTTGATCAATAATAAATCCAAGTGAAGTGACACCTTTCATTAATATATCAAGTGCTTTTTTATTGGCAGATTGAATGTTTGTTACCTTAATATCCTGACGAATGTGCCAGATATTATGGGTTTTGTTTCCGCGGACGTATGGAAAAATGCCCGGCAGGTCCTGTGGTTTGTCAGTGTTCGGAAGATCCTCCTTACTGTATATTGGCTCCACATCAAACCCTTCGATAGTGCGCCAAACAAGCTTCTTGTTATAATCAGCCCCTTTCAGGTCCTGAATAATTTTTTCTTTCCATTCCTGTTTTGTTGCTGGAGGGAAATCCTTAAACAATGCTTGTTTTTTTTCTGTCTGATCCATGTGTTAACTTTGTTAAATAACAAAACTTTGATAAAGATGGGGCAAAATTATAGTTTAATTTCTGAATATTACAAGTTAATTGTTAATTAATTAACAGTTGTTCCCAGTTTGAATATTAAAAATGAATAATTTGGTGATTAAATTTTGATAATTTTCAACGGGGCTGCTTCTTTCTTATTGGCTTGAAGAAGTAAATAATATATACCCTTAGGCCATGAGGCAATATCTATTTGGATTTGCATATTGCTGGGCATAAAATAGGCGTTCAAAATAGTTTGCCCAATACTATTAACTCCTGAGACTTTTAATGCACCTTTCTCATATAAATTTTGTGGAAGGGTAATCGTGATTAAATCATTACATGGGTTAGGACTTGCAGTGGGTTTGCCGGCCATATTTTGAGAAGTAACTCCCGATACGGCGACAGTATCAAATATAGCCTTCCAGCCGGCTTCTGTAGTTGCGCCATCCGAAAAAAACTTTAAGCAAAGGGAGTTTGCCGAAGCTGTGATCATTTCAGGAATTGAATCTCCTGAGAATAATCCCAGTAACGGACTTGTGACATCAGGCCCGTCATATATCCATAAAGTATCATAATCTTCTTCCAGGTTCAGATAAGAAAAACCCAAATAAACTTGCGTTCCCGGATTCGTAGTGAGTGTATATAAATAGGATTCATTATCATAATAATCAACAACTTCACCTCCGGTATCGAAAATAGTATCAGGAGTAGTGATTGAAGCACTTGTTGTGAACTTGTCGGCAATCAAATCCCACAGCTCGGTATAGCCATCATCATATCCCAATGCCCAAATCCCAATCCCCGATAATTTACGACGGTTTACAATATCATATTTTTCACCTAAACTATATACATCATCCAGGAAGCATTGGTTCCAGCCTCCCGTTTGAAAGGAATAATAAGGAACCCGGCTGTTGGGTTCACGATGTTTATTTTCCGGTGAATAATTCCCGGAGGTGTTGTTTTTAATATTGGAATAAGTATATGCTGATCCTGATGCTGTAGTGGCTGAGGGCGCATATTGTCCTTGTGTAGGCCACTGGTAGGCATAATACGGAACACCCATGATTAATTTATCTGCAGGTACACCTTGTGACTGGTAGTAGGAAATGGTTCGTGAAAAACTGTAATTATAAAATTCGATCATTGGATATACTGGAGAAGATGGCCCTGCCTGTGAACTCCCACCCCAATAATAATCGTACGACATTACCATAAAAAAATCGAGGATCTCATTTAATTCGGGGATGTTAAATTTATTACTCCAGTTCACCGCAGGCGAAGCAATACTTATTTCGGTACCCGGAAGTTCGTTATTGATGCGTATCCTTAACTCCTGCATAAAGGCCATAAACTCCTCTTTGTATGCCGACGGTAGAGCTTCTATATCCATATTTACGCCATGAGCACCCCTTGATCCAATTAGATCAATGATGTTTGTTATAAGGGCTTCTTGTGCCTCAGGATTAGTAAAGAATGCTGCATGGCCCGAAAACAAAGTAACACACAAATGAACTTTCACCTGGTGGGCCAGGGCGGAATCAATTGCAGGTGAAGTATTCCAATCATGGTTAGTAATGGCATTGCCCGTTGCAGGGTCAACTTCGTAAGAGAAATGACAAAAATCAGATAATAAATCCCATTGGTAGTTCAGGTAATTGTTACCCGCCCAGTAAGGATGGTAGCCAAACACTTTTTTATTCAGCTCCTGAAACGAGTGACTGTTTTTTTGCTTAATAGGAAATACTTGCTTTTCATTTTGAACTTTATGATAATATTCCGACTCCGTTTGATGAATAGATTTAAAACCTTTGTCCTGCGAATACAAAAGTGAAGAACAAGATAAAAAAAACAGAAGTATTATAGTTTTGTCCATGAATTATAATGAAAAGACAAATTTAAAACAAATAGGCAGAATGTCGGATTCGAATGCGAATAAAAAAACCCTGGCATTTCTGCCAGGGCCACCAAATTACCATTTTAGTGATAAGAAAAATTATTGAATAACCAGCTTTTCCCGTTTTACTATTCCATTTTTGCTTTCAGCAATAACAAAATAAATTCCGGCAGGAAAAAGCGTGCTGTTTATGTGTTTAGATTCAATGCGGGTGATTTCTTCTTTATGAACAATTTTCCCCTGCATATTGATTATTTTGATTGATTCGGTATTTTCAAGATTATCTACCACAAACCACTCATTAGCCGGATTTGGATAAACCTGCAATGATCCATTAATTACAGTGTTTGAAATAGAAACAAAACCGCTTGCATGCATTGTAAAGGAAACAGTATCACTATCTTCAGGATGTTTATTATCATACACCCTGAAAGTGGCTGTACCTGATGCTGCAAAGCCATTTGGATTAACCGTAATTTTAAGAAGGCCTCGTAAGGTATCACTAAGCGGGAGCATTATGCCTCCCGGCGCTATCCCAATATAGCATCCCCCATAATCGCACATTGTAACTCCCCATTCCCCAGGGATGTCGTGTGAAAGGTTTTCCCAACCAAGGACCAGTTCACCTCCGGTGAGGTTTTCCTGGTAAACGATATAATTATGGTAGACATCCACGGTTTGATAACCCACAAAGTTATCTGTGGGTGTAAACATAAAAGCCTGGCCAAATCCAGTGACAGATAAGAAAGATAAAATAAGAAATGTCGTGTAAAATTTATACATATGTTGAATTTTAAACGATTCGACATAATAATAACCAGATTCTTACATAAAAGTTAAAATTTATGATTTTTTTAACTTTTTATACCGGGACAATTGATTTTGATTCTAAAAAGAAAAATATTTCCTCTTAAAATGCGCAGGCCTAGTGAATAGAAGTCCAAAGTTTTAGATCCCGCTGGATTAATCACTTTTGGATGAGTATCTTATAGGTGTTGTTTAAATTTCCAGAAAAGAAATTAATGAAATATAATCCATCATCCATTGAATCTATGGGGTAAATAAGGTGTTGCGCGGTTTTTGCCTTCACTGTTGCTTTCCTTTGAAGCACTGTATTTCCAAACACATCATAGATCCGGATATTTACTACTTCAGACATATCCGAAAGTAAATTTATATTTATATTTCCGGTAACAGGGTTTGGGTAGAACCAGATTTCAAAATTAGTTATGAAACGGTCTGGTACTCCCACAGTGTCGCACGGGAGGGTAGGGCCTCCTGGTGAACCACCAATACATGCCGAAAACCAGTTGAGGCCATTTGTTGGATCGGCAATAGCATTTGTTATATTTATAGTTTTACCGGTGCTGTCAGCATCATTTGGCCAAGGGGGTAAGTTAGAATAGGGAACATTATACACTAAAAATCCGGTGCTATCGAATAGCCTCAGGTTTTCCCCTTCATTGGCCAAACCAAATTCAAAGGGTCCGATGGCATTGGTAACTTCAGGAAAGATAACCTTGAATTTTATTGAGTCGCGGTATAAAACCAAATATTGTGAGGTATCAAGTATTAAACTATCCGGAATAATAAATTGATGATCATCATTGCCATCTTTAAATACCCATCCTGTAAGGTCCCAGCTTACGGTATCTGGATTAAAGATTTCAATCCAATCCCCGGCATCGAGCGTATCATTAGAATGATAGTTGATCTCGTTAATGATCACAAAAGGCGTATCAATAAAAGTATTGAAGGTGTCAGGGAAATAGTGGGCAATAAAAAAGGCATTGGTGTCTACATTAATACGAAGGTGGGCTGATGCAGAATCAATTGCAGATAAATTTAAAGATGACTCCCAATGTGAAAATATATAACCAGAATCAGCTTTCGCAATGAGAGTAATGGGGTTCCCATCGAAATAAGTACCCTGCCAGGGAAAGGTGTCTGGTGATAGGGTATTTATGTGGATGTTTCCATGAGCTGTGGAGTCGACGCTAATACTTACTTCAACTGTTTTTTCAAGTCCAAATTCATTGATATAATGTTGGTGCACAAATTGAATTCTGTTTTCGGCAAAATAGACCATCCCATTCACCTGGGCCTCCCATGCTTCAAAGGTTCCTCCCCAACGGGCTTTATGCATTGGCATTTCAGGTGCAAGCCTCTCTTTAAACTCCATAATTTTATTCACCATTATATCTGTCCTGAAGTAAGTATTGAACATGTCAGCACTACGGTTAATAAAATACTCCTGGTAGTCCATATTCGTAATCAACTTTCTCAAAATCCAGTGATTATCTGCCCATTGAATATTGTTATGCAGAACCCGGTAAAGTTCATTATCGCTGACATTGGAAATAGAACCAAAACCAAAGTCTACATCAGTAAGGATATATCGCCATTTTGACCCCTCCTTTCTTTCACGCCAGTATTTGGTGTTGTGACCCGGCCAGTCGTGGTTAACATAAAACATCTCTGCAATAAAATAGTCTGTATAATTTTCAATATCCACCAGCTTTGATACCGAATCATACACTATTGAGTCTGCAAGAGTAACCGCTTTTATATATTCAATCATGGGTTCATAGCTATAGTAATCTCCTTCCATAATAATGCGGTTGTCACGGAGTAAGTCCACACTATCAGTGTGTACACTAAAGTTTGAATTAAGATAGTACCGGTCAATCTTTTCCCGAATATTGTGGATACCCCAGTATTCACCATTCAGGAAAACAATGGAAGGTTCGTATGCCTGGTAATTAATATTTGGATTTTGAGAAAGCAGATCGTGCATAAAGGCATCCCGAAAGTGGGCCTGGTTAAAGTCCTGACCGGAATTTCGCAGTACCAGTTTTTTGAAATTGGAAATATCCTTTTGCCCGAAAATTTTATAATTGATCTCCGGGGTATCGTATTTATTGCTGCAAATGACCCGCAAACTCTTTTGGTCGTATGCTCTTGAGAAGCCACCATGAATTTCAACATCAGCATCCAGGTCAAATGCAAGGTTTTGTGTGGTGTCAAAATATTCAATATGTATGGGTTTTGCCCAATCCTGCCAGAAGTTAGCACCAAGGAATGGAAATCCAGGATCAGCATTTGGACCAAGAACATAAATGCCTTCCTCCCAATCCCAGAGATCATGAGGGTTAATGCTGAGTGAGATTAGTGGTAAAGTAGAAACGTAATTGAAAATAAAACTTTTCGTATTCGTTTTACCTGGCAAAAGGCCGGATTTAAAATACCTTGTTTTTACCACCTGTGTAGAGTCGATGAGGATGCCTTCAGTAAATAATGCACTGCTATCAGTAACCTGGCTGCCATCAAGGGTGTACCTCAGGGAGTCGCCAGGGACTAGGTTGAGTACTTCGAGCTCAAAACTTTCTGAATAAAAACCGGCAGCTTTGTTCAATAAGGGAGTTTTTGTATATCCAAAAAATGGTGTGGAAAATCCGTTGGAATAACCTGGTGTGGGGGCATTAAAATAGGCCATTTCCGCTGATCCATCTGTTTCCCTGCCATAAGAATGATCAGAATTTGTGTATGGAAAATTAAATATATCGATGATATTTTCTTCTGTATCGGATAGTATTACACTTTCGCCATCTCCTGAAAGTTTAAAATTGCAATGCAGGTACACCGGCTTCTTACCAAACCACCACGGCACATCATCGAAATACTGACTGGTGTCTTTAACCGATACAGAAAGGAAGGGAATCAAGGATGAGTTACCATGATTATTCCAGGCATTAAGCCCTTGTATTGCCAATAGGTTTTCACCCTCTTTAATTATGGATTTAAACACTTCAGGTTCAATTTTAAACTCATCAGGTAAAAGACTATCCAGCATAACAGCCCGATGGATACCGTAAGCAATGTCATCCCAACTCTGAATCTTTCCTGGCCAGCCTATATTGGCTCTTGCAATTTCCACCCCGTTTAAATAGGCCACAAAAGCATCGTCGTAATCGATATGCAGCAGGGCATTTGATAATATAGAGGTGTCGGGGATAGTAAAAGTTTTGCGAATGTAAACAGTGGCCACAGAGTCGGGCAGGACAGTATTGTCATCTCCGTCGCCCCGGCCAAACCCGCCCGGCCCTTCCATCCACGAGGAATCATTAAAAGATAAAGTATTCCAAAGAGAATCCGGATTGGAATCAGGAATCCAATATTTCCAAATATCTTCCGCCTGGATGACCGTTTCCCAATGGTCGACCACTTCCTTTTTGCTGTTGTCACCTGCAATGATGATCAGAAAGGAATCGGGGAGTACTTTAATTTCAGGGAATTGCCATTTGGTCGTATTGCCCAGGACGTCAGAAATGTACCAATCTGCAAGATTAATGGTATCATCTGAAGTATTAAACAGTTCAACCCAATCGTTTGATTCATGATCATCATCCAGCAATACCGAATTGTTGCGGGAACAGATTTCATTAATTACAATCTGGCTATACAACTGCCCGAAGCTCCCTCCAAGGAAGCCAAGGAAAATACAAATCCGGTAGAGCCTAAAAATCAATTTTTTCATTTTATAACAAGCTTTCAAAGATACAAATATCCGAGTCGGATAAAAAAGGGATGATTTAACACTATTTTATGAAATTTTAAGGATTTTTCAGGAATTCTGCAAATTTCACTCATTGTTTCATTTGATATATCGTGAAATTTTTTATATTTTTGCAAACCTTTTTAAGATAACAACTTACACTATGGAAAAAGTTAAGGTTTTGTACATTGCCCAGGAAATTCTTCCATACCTTCCCGAGAGTCAGATGAGCACAATTTGCCGCTACCTTCCTCAAGGAACGCAAGAAAGTGGACGGGAGATACGGACATTTATGCCCAGGTTTGGAAATATTAATGAGCGCAGAAACCAGCTTCATGAGGTAATCCGCCTATCAGGGATGAACTTGATTATTGATGACAACGACCATCCGTTAATTATTAAAGTAGCCTCCATTCAACAGGCAAGGATGCAGGTTTATTTTATCGATAATGACGATTACTTCCATCGCAAATTTACTATAAGAGATAAATCCGGAAAATTTTACGATGACAATGATGAACGGGCGATATTTTTCTCCCGTGGTGTTATTGAAACAGTTAAAAAACTTGGATGGGCGCCCGATGTAGTTCATTGTCATGGCTGGATGACCAGTCTCGTTCCCATTTATATTAAAAAAGCCTTTAAAGATAACCCCTTATTTTCCGATACAAAAGTTATTTCTTCTATATACCAGGATGGGTTTGAAGAGACATTAAGCAAGGACTTTCCAAAGAAAATAAAGCTTGAAGGAATTACCAATAAAGATCTTGCTCTTTATCAAAATCCTACCTATGAAAATTTAATGAAAGCGGCCATTGATTATTCCGATGCCCTTATTCTGGGTGATGGTAACATTAATGGCGATGTAAATGCATACCTAAAGGCTTCCAAAAAACCGGTGCTTGATTTTCAATCGATGGAAAATTACATCAGTGTGTATAATGAATTTTATGATAAGATCCTGTCATAAGAATAATAAGATGGATAGATTTTAGTTTATTAGTGAGATTTTAATCAAGTAGAAGCTTTGAAAACACAATTCCTTAATTTTTCTCTTGCCTGGGTACTCCTCTTTATTATCGCGGGCTTCGTAAATTCTTCCTGTAATAAAAAACCTGAGTCAATCGGACTTGACCTTGTAGACGATAACAAACCATTTGTTGGTTACGACACAAGTTTTGCCCTGTATGCCTATTCGGAAGTTGAAGATTCTGTTCCAGCAGATGAAACTAGTTATAATTTATTTGGAAGCCTGTATTCCAAAACTTTTGGTCTGACCAATGCCGGATTTTATACACACCTCCGTTTGGGATCCCTTAACCCTGACTTTGGGCCTAATGCCGTTGCAGATTCTGTATTTTTTACCATGGTTTATGCAGGTTATTACGGAAATATTGAAACTGAGCAAACGATGCGGATTTATCGGGTAAACGATGTAATGATTCGTGATTCATCCTATTGGTCGAATAAGGAATTTGAAATATACCCGGACGTAGAACTGGCAAATTTTACTTTTACACCTCATCCGAATGATAGTGTTGAAGTGGATTCCAATACCATCCTGGCTGCTCGGCTTAAGGTACCTATGAGTCTTGATTTTGCCCAGGAAATTCTTGATATTGATAATGATTCCATTTTTGAATCAAGTAGTGCATTTATTGAATATTTTAACGGAATTTATGTTAAACCTGATCCGGTAACCAGTTTTGGGGGCGGCTCGATATTAAGTTTTGACTTAACCAGTGGATATTCTGAAGTCATAATTTATTATCACAATGATACTACTACTTCTGAGGATACATTAACTTACTCCCTGACCATTAACTCCAATAATGCCAGGATAAACAGGTTTGAACATGATTATACTAAAAGCTGGGATGATATATTCAGAAAGCAGATATTGTTTAATGATACTTCCTATGGGAATCAGAAATTATATTTACAAGGTATGGCTGGGGTTAGAACAGTGATTAAATTCCCCGATATTTCCAGTTGGATTGATTCAGGTAATGTAGTCATAAACGAAGCTAAACTTATCATCTCCGGATTTGACTTTGAAGAGGGAAGTGAGCCACCTACCAAGCTTTTATTGTTTAAAATACTGGGGGATGGTTTGTTTGATTTTACACCTGACCAGGCAACCCAGGGAGAGGTTTATTTCGGAGGTGGCCTCGTTGAATCGTCCAACTCCTATACTTTCAGAATTTCCCTTTATTTGCAGGACCTCCTTGCCGGGGAAGAGGATTTGGGTCTTGGATTATACCCCACTGCAAAATCTATAAAAGCCAATGAACTAATTTTCAAAGGGGCCGGTATTGATGACCCTGGCAGGTTCAGGTTAAATATCATCTATTCGAAAACCAACTAAAACAGAATACATTTTAATTCTAAGCTTAATAATTATTTATCTTTGCGTCAGCAAAAATCTCAATAAATTATGTGTGGAATTGTAGGATATGTAGGAACTAAACAGGCTTATCCAATCCTGATGAAAGGCTTGTACAGACTCGAATACAGGGGATATGACAGTGCGGGTATTGCTATTTTGAATGGCAAACTCATTATGTATAAAACTAAAGGAAAAGTTTCTGATCTTGAGAGTTATATAGATGATCAGGATACAGCAGGAACTATTGGTATCGCGCATACCCGCTGGGCCACTCATGGTGAACCCAACGATGTGAATGCACATCCGCATTATTCTCAATCACGTAACCTGGCAATGATCCATAATGGGATCATTGAAAACTATGCTTCATTAAAAGAAGAGTTAAAAAACAGAGGATATAAGTTTGAAAGTGATACCGATACAGAAGTGCTTATCCAGTTAATCGAGGATATTAAAATCAATGAAAAAGTTGGCCTGGAGGAGGCTGTAAGAATTGCCCTTAACCAGGTTGTTGGGGCCTATGCAATCGTTGTAATTTCTAAAGATGAACCAGATATGCTGGTAGCTGCACGAAAAGGAAGCCCACTGGTTGTTGGAATTGGGAAAGACGACTTTTTTCTGGCTTCTGATGCTGCCCCTATTGTTGAGTATACCAAAGACGTAGTATATATTAATGATGAGGAAATTGTAGCTGTAAAAAGAGGAGAACCTATTCGTATAAAAACCATTGGCAATAAACTCCAGACCCCCTACATTCAAAAACTGGAAATGAACCTTACACAACTTGAAAAGGGGGGTTACGAACATTTTATGCTTAAGGAAATATTTGAACAGCCCAATTCTATTCTGGATAGTTTAAGAGGCCGTTTAAATGCGAAAGAAGGGACTGTAAAATTAGGTGGGATTGTTGACTATGAGCAGAAAATGGCCAATGCTAAAAGGATAATCATAGTCGCATGCGGAACTTCATGGCATGCCGGTTTGGTTGGAGAATATTTGTTTGAAGACCTGGCTCGTATGCCTGTTGAAGTTGAATATGCTTCTGAGTTCAGGTACAGAAATCCAATTATTTCTGAAGAAGATGTAGTGATTGCCATTTCTCAGTCGGGGGAAACTGCCGATACACTTGCTGCAATTGAGCTGGCTAAATCAAAAGGGGCCACGATAATTGGTATTTGCAATGTGGTGGGATCATCCATTGCCCGTGCTACAGATGCAGGCTCATATACCCATGCTGGCCCAGAGATTGGTGTGGCTTCAACAAAAGCTTTTACTGCACAGGTTACTATTCTTACTCTTATGGCGCTGAGGTTAGCTCAAATGAGAAATACCATTCCGCAGAAAAGATTTCGCGAATTATTAACCGAACTCGAAAGCATTCCTCAAAAAGTAAAGGAAACCCTGAAAATTGATGGTCAGGTTAAAGAATTGGCTAAGATGTTCGTGTATGCCCGTAACTTCTTATACCTGGGCCGTGGGTATAATTTCCCGGTTGCCATGGAAGGGGCATTAAAATTGAAAGAAATTTCATATATCCACGCTGAAGGATACCCGGCAGCAGAAATGAAGCATGGCCCTATTGCACTTATCGATAGTGAAATGCCGGTTGTAGTAATTGCTACAAACAGGGGGACTTATGATAAAGTGATTTCTAATATTCAGGAAGTGAAAGCACGTAAAGGCCGCATTGTGGCTGTGGTAACTAAAGGAGATAAAGCAGTGAAGGAACTGGCTGATTTTATTCTTGAGGTTCCCGAAACAGAAGAGTTGCTTGTCCCGATCCTGGCTACCATACCATTGCAGTTATTATCCTATCACATTGCAGTAATGAGGGGCTGTAATGTGGACCAACCGAGAAACCTGGCAAAATCAGTAACGGTAGAATAAAAACAAAAGAGGCTGTTTTTTAAAGAACAGCCTCTTTTGTTTTATATAATTTTAATAGGACTAAAGCCTGCCTTTCACTGCATCCCAGTTTACCAGTTTCCAGAAGTCTGCAATGTATTCAGGACGTTTGTTGCGTTTATCTATATAATAAGCATGTTCCCATACATCACATGTTAACAATGGAGTTTTTCCTGATGTCAGCGGGTTACCAGCATTACTTTCCTGAGTAATCTCAAGTTTCCCATCAGCCGTTTTAACCAGCCATGCCCAACCTGAACCAAATAATGTGGCAGCCGCTTTTGAAAACTGGTCTTTGAAAGCATCAAATGATCCAAAGCTTTCCACAATAGCATCTTCCATAGTTCCTTTTGGCGTTCCTCCAGCATTTGGTGCCAGACATTCCCAATAAAAAGTGTGGTTCCATACCTGGGCGCTGTTGTTAAATATGCCCCCTTTAGATTTTTTGATAATATCCTCAAGACTTGCCCCTTCAAACTCCGTTCCGGGTACAAGGTTATTCAGGTTATTCACATAAGCCTGATGATGTTTGCCATAATGATATTCAAGGGTTTCTTTCGAAATGAAAGGTGCGAGAGCGTCCATTTTGTAAGGTAATGGAGGTAATTCAAAAGCCATAATGTTTTAATTTTTGGCTTGTAATAAAAAAATTACAAGCAGGGTTAATAACTCTTACTATTTTTTGTGTTAATTAAACACTTTTAAAGCTTTAATGAAAACCTCATCAATCGATAAATATATAGGATAAAACCCCTCATTATCGAAAATATTCCTTGCAATGTATGCTTTTAATAATGCCTTGATCATTGTCTCTGATAACCTGATTTCATCCGGAGTATTACTTACTCCGTGATTTGCAGCATACTCATTAAAGCTTGATAATAAAACAGATGTAATTTGAAAATGTTTATTAAAATCTTCAAAATCCTTAAATTCATTTAACTCGGTTCTGTGTGAATCTGTGTATTCAAATGCATACCTGAAAATTAGCCCCTTATTGATGAGAGAAAAATAGTAAATAAGATCCGGGCTGTTATTTATTGGTACAAAAATATCTGGCGAAATTCCACCCCCACCATATACAATTTTGCCTTCAGGAGTAATATATTTTAAAGAATCCACCACCGGCATACTGTCTTTCACTTCCATTTCACCATTGGTATACCTGTGATAGGATTCAGAATAATATTCATCAAATCCATCTCCAGGTTTATAGGGTTTCTGGATGCATCTTCCTGTAGGGGTATAATATCTGGCTATGGTCAGGCGCAGGGCCGACCCGTCAAGTAAATCGAGCTGTCGCTGAACTAAACCTTTACCAAATGACCTTCTGCCAATGATGATGGCTCTGTCGTTGTCCTGAATGGCACCAGCCACAATTTCACTTGCAGATGCCGTATTATCATCAATTAAAATGATAAGATTAGTATTTTCAAGGCTTCCTTTGGTAGTAGCATAGAACGACTCTTTGGGCTGATTTTGCCCTTTGGTATACACCACCAGTTTATCTTTTACAAGAAATTCATCAGAAATATCAATAGCAGCTTGTAAATACCCACCTGTATTTCCTCGTAAATCCAGGATGAGGTTTTTCATACCCTGATTTAATAAATCTCTGGCAGCTTCCTTAAATTCTTTATAAGTAGTGGCCGAAAACTTACTGACTTTCATATAACCGATTGCTTCTGCCGGCATATAATAAAAATCGACACTGAAGGTGGGAATAACATCCCTGGTGATCTCGAAATCCAACAAAGAAGCCAGGCCCCTCCTGTAAATGTTCACATTTACTTTAGTCCCCCTTTTACCTTTAAGTTGTTTCATAGCACCAGTATTGTCAATTCCTATTCCGGCCACTAAGGAATCATTGACTCTGACAATCCTATCCCCTGCCTGCAACCCTACTTTTTCAGAAGGTCCTCCGGCAATAGTCTGTATCACCACTATGGAATCCTTTTCGATCCGGAACTGTATCCCGATCCCTTCAAAGTTCCCGATCAGGGGATCATTTACTGCGTCAAATTCTTCGGCAGTGATATATTGAGAGTGGGGGTCAAGCATGTTAAGCATCCCATTAATCCCTTCCTTTTCCAACTTTTTTTTATCCACCGTATCCACGTATTCTTCCACAATATAATTGACCACATCATTGAGCTTATTGTATTTGTTCAGGTTGAGACTAAAAACCTGGGGATAGTTGGATAAGGGTGAAATCTTATATCCGAGATAGATTCCTGATACCAGTATAATGGCAAACAGGATGGGAAGGTATATGACAAAACGTTTTTTCAATATGCGTGTAGTTTAGGCTGTAAAAATACTAAAAAGATGGGACGGGTCTGGTATAATAACATCTAAAATAGCTATGAAGGATCTAGAATATTGGTATTTTGCAACCTAATAAAGTTCCCCCAATAAATGCCGGTATTTTTCTAATCCAAATAATTTTAAGTTTGAAAGGTAATGTTTCAGAAAAATTAGAATTACATGATTCGACGAAATAAGGTTACCAGTTAAAATATATCCATAGGATAACGAAGCAATGATTTTAATCCTTACGATCAAGTCCTTTAAGCTAAATTTGATCATGGACAATACTTTTGACCTGCTAATTACTCCATCACCTCCCAAATAACCTCTGATTTTGCTTTATTTTTCAGATTCACTTCACCTACTTTAACACATTTAAAAGATTCCCTGACTTTTTGGTAGGAATTCTCATTAATGATTACCTGGCCGGGATTGCCTGATGATTGCAGACGTTGTGCTGTATTCACGACATCTCCTATCACTGTATAATCAAGCCGCTTAAGGCTTACAGAACCTATATTACCTGAAACCACCTCTCCACTGTTTACGCCAATAGACACATTTGGCCTGAATTTAACATGGTCATCCACTACGGGGAGTTTGGCGATTTTATTTTTTACGGCCAGACAGGCATCCAGTGCGCGGTCGAGATGATAGTCGCCCCGAAAAACAGCCATAATAGCATCACCTATAAACTTATCAACAAAACCCCCCTGATTGATGATCTCTGTTACCATTACATCAAAATAACTATTTAGTAGCCTAACTACATCATCTGGCCTTTCATTTTCGCTGATAGCAGTAAAGCCGCAGATATCGATAAAAGCTATGGTTGCTTCCACCGTTTCATTTTTCATGATGGTTGATTCGTATTCGCGTGAATCCATGAAATTGAGCACAGTTTCGTCCACATACATTTTCAATATGTTGTTTTCCTTGATCGCCCTGAGCGTTTCTTTTAATTGATCGACGTGTTTAAGCGTTTTTTCAATTGTCAGCTCCAGGTCAGTAAAATCAACGGGTTTGGTTATAAAGTCGAATGCACCCCGGTTCATCGCTGTCCGAATATTTTCCATATCGCCATAGGCAGAAACAATCACCGATTTTAAAATGGAGTGCTTTTCGCTGAGTTTGGAAAGCAAGGTGAGCCCATCCATCTCTGGCATATTGATATCGCTGAGTACAAGGTCAACATCTTCATGTTGTTCTAATTGATTAAGCGCATCAAAACCATTCAATGCAAATACAAATTCATATTCGTTGTTGCGGATTTTTTTCCGGAACTTTTGTTTGATCAGAATTTGAAGATCAGTTTCGTCGTCTACTACTAATATTTTAGCCATTATGATAAGGTTTTAATTTTCTGTTTTAATTCTGTAAAGTCAACTGGTTTGGTAAGGAAGTCATCAGCATTAAGTTCCATCGCCCGGTTGTAATTTTCCGTATCACCATAAGCGGTGATCATCATGACCACAGGAGGTGGCGCATTATATTTCTGCTTGATTCTTCCCAATAAATCCAATCCGCTCATTCCAGGCATATTGATATCAGAAAGGATTAACACCACTTCGTGGCTATTGTTAACCAGGTATGTTAAAGCTTCTTCACCCGAATGGGCAAAAGCAAACCGGACTTCCCCATTTTTTATTTCTTTTCTAAATCGTTGTTCAAACAAGGGTTGAATGTCTTTTTCGTCGTCTACTACTAATATTTTCATCTTTTTAATTTTCTGGTAAAACAATTATAAATTCTGTTCCTTCTCCCGCTTTTGTATTTAAAGTCAGGTCACCATTGTGACCTTTGGTTATTATATCATAGGATAATGAAAGCCCCAATCCTGTTCCTTCTCCGGTTGGTTTGGTGGTGAAAAAAGGCTGAAATATTTTATCTTTCAATTCAGATGGAATACCAATGCCATTATCTTTTACCCTGATCTCAATTTTATCCTTCAGTTTTTTTGTACTAATGATAACCCGGGGATTGAAGTTTGGGTTCTCCTTCGTTGAGGCTTTTGAGGACGCTGCAGACACGGCATAAAAAGCGTTGTTAATCAGATTCAGAAAAACCCTTCCTATATCCTGGGGTATGACTTTGATATTTGGAATGGATTCATCAAATTCTGTTTTAAAATCGGCATTGAAGGTTTTATCTTTGGCTCTGAGTCCATGGTACGACAGGCGCAAATATTCATCTGCCAATGAATTGATGTCAGTAAGTTCTTTTTCATTGTTGCTGGTCCGGCTATGCTGAAGCATTCCTTTAACAATGGAATCAGCGCGTTTTCCATGATGGATTATCTTTTTCTCATTATTGGCAATATCATCAGCAATTGTCAAAACCTCTTTCATATCCCCTTTAGCAGCTTCCTCTTTGAGTTCTTCGATCAACTCGCTATTTACCTCTGAGAAATTGTTAACGAAGTTGAGCGGGTTCTGAATTTCATGGGCAATGCCTGCTGTGAGTTCTCCCAGCGAAGCCATTTTTTCGGATTGAATGAGTTGGGCCTGCGTTGATTTTAATTCGGTATACGCTTTCTGAATTTCTTTGGCCTGGGCGAGTTCTTTTTCCCTTGCCATGGCTTTTTCTTTTTCCTTCAGCCGTCTGCGTTGTATCCTGTCGATCATAACGACTCCTATTATAAACATCAGTCCGTAAATTAAATAGGCTAAGGTGGTTTGATACCAGGGGGGATGGATGAGGATGTTCATTGACGCGGTTTTTCCACTCCAAACACCATCGCTGTTGGTCGCCATCACTTTCAGGGTATAGGAGCCGGGGTCCATATTGGTATAACCTGCAGTATTAAAGGGCCCTGCAAAGATCCAGTCATCATCATGGTTTTCCAGGGTGTATTTGTATTCGATCTTTTCAGGATTTGAAAAATCGAGTGCAGCAAACGAAAATGAAAAATCGTTCTGATTATAATCCAACTCCAGATGATTAAGCAATGTGATACTTTTCTTCAAAGGTGAATCATTCCCGATCGGCACATCTTTCTGGTAGAGCTTAAAGTCAGTAAAAACAATGGGCGGTTGAAACTGGCTCTGCTTCATGTCTTCGGGCCGGAAAATACTAAATCCGTTTTTACCCCCGACATAAAAATCACCAGATGAAGATTTAAAAATCGCAAATCTGTTAAATTTATTATCCTGAAGTCCGTCGGCAGCATAGTATCTTACTGCTGTCATGGAAACCGGATCATAATCGATTAAGCCATTGCCGGTACCCATCCAAAGGTGATTATTTTCATCCACCAATATACTTTCAACGTTTTTCAGGCCTTTTCCTTGTGAATCATACTGGGTAATAGTTTTCACATTCGGCTTCAATACTAGTTCACGCAATCCTTCGGAAACATCATCGATAAAAACCCGGCCATCGGATGTTATTGCAGGCATCATAAAAGTGGAGATTCCATTTAATGGATGGACTTCATGGAAAGTTTCTGTTTTGGAGTTAAACTGAATAAGTCCTGCTGTTGAGTTACCGCTGAAATAATAATTCCCATTGGTGCCTCCAAATGGAAGCCAGCATTGATTATCGGGAATGCTGGTTGAATCTGAGGGATCATTTAAATAGTGTTTAAAGCTATTGGTTTTGTAATTATAAATATTAAGACCACCACCATAGGTCGAGATAATGATCTCGCCGGGAACAATTTCTGTAATGGTCGAAATCCGTCTTTGAGTTACATCTTTATCTGTACTCCCTTTTTTGTAATGGATCTTTTCGCCCGTTTCAGGATTATATCGGTACAATGCCTGGTTATAAGTGCCGACCCAGAGGTTTTCATGACTATCATAAAATACAAAGTTAATTGCGGTTGAAAGATTCCCTGTTGAGGATAATTCTTTAAAATAATTTTCAAATGTTTTTTTCTCCGGATCGAATTTGCTCAGCCCTCCTTTTTCGGTGGCAATCCAGATAAATCCTTTTTTGTCTTCAGCAAATGAATTGACAATGTTGTCGGAGAGGCTATTCTTTTGTCCGGGAAGGTTTTTATAATGTTTAAATTTCTGAACTGTCGGACTAAGCAGAGAAATTCCATCGCCCCAGGTCCCAAACCAAAAAGTTCCGGACCTGTCGATCAGCATGGAACGAACTGAAGTTTCAGTTGCCATTGATGCTTCATCATAAGGATTATTTTTAAAGTTATAAAATCGATCCTCATCAATTTTATAAAGTAAAGCACCGATGCTACGTGTACCAATCCAAAGGTTGTTCGAATCAGAAAAACAAAGTACCATCAGGTTTCTGTCAGGAAAATCGTTTCGGGTCTCCGGAGAAAATAATATTTTTTCTCTTGTTTTTAAATTATAACGAATCAAGTCACCAAGATTGCCGCGACCCCAGAAATCACCCGTAGCAAGCCAAATTATATCCTTATCTGAGGGATCAATCCGGGCGTCATTTATCAGATTATTTGGAACTTCAGTATTCTGCTCCAGCTTCAATAATTGTTCAAACCCGCCACTTGTTTTATCAAAAACCAGTAATTCTGAATTGCCCAGCAAAAACTTATTATCATCTCCGGGGTATTTTAATATCCATGAGGGGGAAAAATTTTTAATGGATTGTAACGCGTAAATTTTCAAACTGTCATTTTTAACATTAAGAGAAACCAATCCAACATTTGCAACCGTCATCCACAGGATATCCTTGTCCGAAATGTCATTGACAATTCTTAAAATTGAAGGGCTACCGTATTTAAAAATGCCCTCATTGGTTAAATGATACCTTAGGACCAAGTCCTTTTCGCGTATGTATTTATTTAAGCCTTCTCCAGTTGATATCCAGATATTTTTGTCGATATCCTCACAAAAGCTATAGATATCATTGGAAGTCAACCCGATCGTATCGCCGCTGAGGTGTTCGTAATTTACAAAAGTCTTTCCATCATATCGCTGAACACCATGTTGGGTGCCAATCCAGATAAAACCAAACGAATCTTCGAAAAACGTTTGGACGGTACTGTTGCTCAATCCTTCTGGCTGGTCAATTTTCTTAAAATTGAATTTTGGTTTCTGGGCCATCAGAGAGGCAGAAAGAAACAACACCATAAGAATTGAGAATCCAACTTTATATATATAATATTTCATGTTAATCATTTTCATTATTAAACCGGCAATTGAATGATAAATTCCGTCCCTTCACCTGTTTTCGTATTCACTGTCAACGCTCCTCCATGTCCTTTGGTAATGATGTCGTAACTCATACTCAAACCTAAACCAGTTCCTTCTCCTGTGGGTTTGGTGGTAAAGAAGGGTTGGAAGATTTTACCCTTCACTTCATCAGGAATCCCATTTCCATTATCGCTTACGCTGATTTCGATTTTGCCATCAAGTTTTTTGGTTCTGACTGTCACCAATGGTTTGTAGTTTTCCTGATCACCCATGCCTGACGAGGTTTTACTGCGCTGATCAACTGCGTAAAATGCGTTGTTGATCAGGTTCAATAATACCCGGCCAATATCTTGCGCAACGACATTGATTTTGGGAAGTGATTCATCAGCCTCCAACCTGAAATCTGCATTAAATGATTTGTCTTTAGCGCGTAAGCCATGAAAGGCCAGGCGCAGGTATTCATCAGCAAGTTCATTGAGGTCAGTGGATTCTTTTTGCCCCGAGTTGCTTCGGCTGTGCTGCAACATGCCTTTTACGATGGCATCGGCCCGCTTGCCATGCGCGCCAATTTTTTTCTCATTTTCCCTGATGTCATTCAGGATGGATTTTACCTCCGTATGGTTCCCTTCTTCAAATTCCTGCTCTGCCTCCCCGATCAACTCCAGGTTGACTTCCGAGAAATTATTCACGAAGTTTAACGGGTTTTGAATTTCGTGGGCAATGCCTGCTGTTAGTTCACCAAGGGAAGCCATTTTTTCGGATTGAATGAGTTGAGATTGGGTCGTTTTAAGTTCGTTGTATGCTTTCTCAATCTCTTTTGCCTGGGCTAATTCCCTGACTTGCGCTTTTTGCCTTTCAATCCGGATAAGCCGTTGTTTTTGGAAACGATCGGCTATTAATACCCCACAGATAAATATTAAGCCATAAATACCGTAAGCCCACCATGTTTGCCACCAGGGTGGAAGAATGGTAAAACTGAATTCAGCAGGTTTACTCCATGTCCCATTATTTATTTTGGACTCCACTTTAAAAGTGTACAAACCTGGCGATAGGTTAAAATATGTTTTTGAAGTAGAAATATCCTTATTATAAACCCAAATTTCATCTGCTCCCTGTAAAATATACCTATAGGCAATCTTATCCCTATTGAGAACACACAGGTTTGTATAGCTGAACTTTAAGGAATTCTGGTTGAAGGGAAGTTTGAGCCCCAAAGGAATTCTATACGGTAATGAAAGGCTATCCCATTGGAAATTATTTTTAAAAACATAGCCTGAATCCGGTGGAAGCGTATTTTTTGTGAATACTTGTTTGCCATCACCGGCCAACAGGGTATCTTCCGTTTCAAAATAAGACAGAAATGCTGCATTACTTTCGAAGGAAGGGTTCTCATCCAGGATTCGCAACCCGGTAATAGAAACCGAATATGTCGTGGTATCTGTCAACGGATCCTGCGTTAGAATTGTCAACTTATCCCGGGGCGAGGTACCAAACCAAAGTTGCCCGTTTTTCCGGAGTAAACTTGAATTTCGTTTATAGTCGTTTGATGGAAAGCCTTGCGCTTCAGCATACCTGAAAAAATCCCAGGGTGTATTTTGATCGTATGGTGGGGTTACTGCGATGAGTCCGTTTACGCTACCTATGTAAACCGTCCCCTCCTTTTCACGTAAATCGTAGAGTTCATCCGGCATGAGGCCTTCTGCTTCACCCAGGTTGGTGATGGTTTGATTGACAGGATCAATAACCGAAAGACCATCCGTTGTTGCCACCCACAATTTACCATCCTCTCTCTGCATCATTTTCATGATATTGTTATGGCATAAACCTTCCTCTTCCCGCAAATGTTGGATGGTGTTTTTATCGGGGTCAATAATAGCCAGACCATTATCTGTACCAACCCAGTAACGTCCTGATCCATCAACTTCAATACAAATAACCCTTCTGCTATCCAAATGAGGAGATATGCCCGGGAGCATTTTTAAACTGTTTGTTTCCGGATTGTACACCGCTAATCCATTTAAAGAGCTTAACCAGTAGGCCCCTGATTCATCCTTTAAGGCACCAAATACGCGGTTTACTAGATTTACATCATCCAGATATCGGGTTATTACATTTTCGGTTCGGTCAATTAAATAAAAACCGTGTATGCCATCGACGAAAACTTTATCCTCTTCTATTTCCTTGATGCAAGAAATCCTATTGTTAGCTGAATTATTATATACTATGGACTGACCGATTGTTTTAATGGTTCCTGTTGAAGGATTATAAATATCTATGTTGTTTCGTGAACCCATCCAAATATTTCCCCGATGATCTTGTTCGAAACTCCAGATTTCGCTACTGGTCAAACCATTCGAAACGTCGAGATGCTCGTGCAAAGGCCCATCCGGGTCTATCAGCAAAATACCCTTAGTAAGTGTACCTATCCAGATTACCCCCTTTGCATCTTTCATTACACAGCCAATTTTTTGAGGTAAACTAACAGGACTGTTTGTGACAATTGTTTTCATCTGAGTGCGATCTTTACTAAGCACCTTTATGGTATCATTTTTTATCATCCATAATCTTCCCTGATTATCTTCCTCATATAAAAGCGCATTCCCATAAAACCCATTTCTTTCGACTATATTAATGGCTCTTTGTTTTTCTAATGAAATGGCCATGGCTCCATTTCTGTTAGATAACCACATCCTGTGATCTGAATCCTGAAAAAAATGACCAGGGCCAAGATTCAAGATGTCTGTATAGTTTTCCCGGTTTTTATCCATAACACTTAATACGTTTTGGCCGCTACTAAGATGACCGAGCCAAATATTGTGGTTATAATCCTCGATTAACCGAAACCCTCTTTCAAATCCGGGATTGGCGATTCGCCGCAAATGCTTCATTTCACTATCCATAACCCAGGTGGCTTTCTGCCATTCTATCATCCACATTTTATCCTGATGATCACAGAGCAGGGTAAGGATGGTTTTATAAGCCAGAAAATGGGTTTCGGTTCTTTTCTTGAAATCCAGTACATAGACTCCATTATTTCCGGTGGCCACCCAGAGTTTACCATCATAGTCCAAAGCAATATCCCAGATGTTTCTGTAATCATAGGTATATGAATCTTTGCCATCGTATAAACACAGTCCACCTTCAAATGTGGCAATCCAATAGCTCCCATCTTCGTTCTGAAGCACTTTTCTGATTTCGTTCGAGGGCAGCCCCTCACTTGATGAAAGCTGCAACATACCTGAAGATGTCCCATCCAGGATGCGTGGTTTGTTCATTCTGGTGACCAACGGTGTGGGAAGGATAGATGTTTTCTTTTCAACCGCAACGGTGTCAAATTCCAGTGGAATCTTCTTCTGAGGATCATAATCCAATGGAGATTCTTCGATTGGTGACTTTAAAGCTTTGAATTCATTAATGCTAAAAGGCCGGGCAGGCAGTTGGTCAATATCCAGCGGATATGTTCGTGGGGGCGGAATACTGTCGGTATCCACAATTTCCCATTCGATGGCCTGGGGAGCAGTAAGCTCAAATGATTTGGTTACCGGCGCTTTTAAAGCTGTTGGGTCCTGGTCATGCAGGTCTCTCGCTCCCTGATTACAGGAAGAAAGAGCCGCAAGAATAATTAGGCCGATGAAATATAAATAATTAGTTTTCCTCATAGTCTTTTTTGATTTATGGCTCCTTTTCATTAATTGTTGGGTAATATGATCATAAATTCGGTTCCTTCCCCTGCCTGACTGTTAACTTTGATTTCTCCACCATGGGCCTTTATGATATCATAACTCATGCTCAAACCCAGGCCGGTTCCCTGGCCGGTGGGTTTGGTTGTGAAGAAGGGCTGGAAGATCTTTTCTTTCACTTTATCAGGAATTCCGTTGCCATTATCCTTTACCGAAATCTCTATCTTGTCTCCCATTTTTTTAGTTGTTACAATCAATTCAGGCTTATAGTCTGCACCGCTTTGTTGTGCCTTTTCCGATACGGCAAAGAAGCCGTTATTGATCAAATTGAGCAAAACCCGGCCGATATCCTGAGCAACAACGTTCACCTTCGGCAAAATTTTATCCGATTCAATTTTGAAGTCAGCATTGAACGATTTGTCCTTTGCCCGTAAACCATGATAAGCCAGTCGCAAGTATTCATCTGCCAAAGCATTGATGTCGGTGGACTGTTTTTCATCCGAACCTGCCCGGGAGTGTTCCAGCATACTTTTCACGATGTTGCTGGCCCGTTTGCCATGATGGGTGATCTTTTCGAGATTTTGAAGCAGATCAGTGGCGATGGCTTTTACTTCTTCCGTGTCGCCGTTTTGCAATTCTTCCTTTAATTCTTCAATCAAATCAGTACTGACTTCCGAAAAGTTGTTGACGAAGTTCAATGGATTCTGAATTTCATGAGCGATACCGGCAGTGAGCTCACCGAGGCTTGCCATTTTTTCGGCATGAACCAGTTGGGATTGAGTTGCTTTCAAATCGCTCAGGGCTTTTTCAACGCGCTTTTTGGCTCCTTCCAATACCACGAAATCTTCGTAGCGGGCATAGGCGAATGAGAAGGCTTCAGCCAGCGATTTCACCAGGTCGATCTTTTCCTGTTCCAGTTGTTCTTCATGCCCGACATAAAGCATTCCCTGTGCAAACGGAATAAAATGCAAATGCAATGATTCCGGAGGTTCTTCGGCACCCTGGTATTTTTCAGGCACTTTGACCTGTCCGAGTTGCATCATTTCTTTGGTCCATGCGATAAATTCTTCACGGTTCCAATGGGTTTGATATACTTCCTTTTTCTTCCAGCTTGCCACAGTAGCACGGGCTAAATCGTTGGCCTTATAATCAAGGTCAAGCACACCCAGCGGCTTTCCATCCGGCGTGGTAAGGTATACATTTACATGCTTTTTCTTTTCGTCAACGATAAATAATCCGCATCGGAAGAAAGGGACTTCAAGCGTTTTTAGTTCCCGCCAAACGAGTGGGGTTAGCTGTTTCAAGTCTTCGGTGGTACGCATACTAGCTATCTGTCCGCGGATGCGATCGAGCGATGCTTGTTTCACTGCCTCACTTGCCTGGACTTCCGCTCTTTGGAGATCGAGGAATCGGGTGTAAGTTTGTTCAAATACCCGGGCAAAACGTTGAAGGATATCAAAATATTCATCTTTCATTTCCTCCAATGTATGAATGGTAAAGAATCCTTGTTTAAAGAAAACCTGATTCAGGATTGCCGGTTCTGAAAGAATCTTTTTCTTATTTATCTTTTCCGGCTTATATTCTTCAAAATCACTGAATTTTCTGATGTATTGCGTCCATTCCAAACGGTTCTTGCCCTGGATGATATCTACAAAAGGAGCGCCCTGCTTTTTCCAGCCACTAAAGATCTTTTTCAGGTGCTTATTTTCAGTAAGGGAAATATTGGGTGCTAATCGGATCACTTTCCCATCACTGGTTGTTGACCACAACTGGCAATATTTTGTTTTGGCATTGATGATTCCCAGGTTGCAGCGATAAGGCTTTATGCCCAGCTCATCCAATTGATAAAAAAGGTTTGCAACCACTTCACTCAATTCCTCACTTTTTTGCATGGCCATGGTTTTAGCCCGGACCCTTTCGAGTGCCAGGTCAATCTGTGTTTCACGGTTTTGCCGTTCTGCACTTTTTAAGTCTTCAAACCGGCGGTAAGCCAGGTCGAAAACGCCGGCAAAACGAACCAGAAGGGCTACATCATCTTTGGGTGGATTGGGAACTTCGCCGGGCAGGGTATATCCGATCTCTCCATGGGTGGTGCGGGCCATAATGAAGGTAAGTCCGCCCATATCGCGCACTTCATCCGGTCCGGGAGCAGTATGATCGATCTCCTGGAAACGTCCCAGCCTGATCATTTTATCAATGTAATCAGCAGCAGTTTCTGGATCCAGGGCAAACACACCTGAAGGTTTATCCGATAGTTCCCAGTCCATCATAGTTTTCAATCCGTGAAATCCGCGGGGAAGTTCCAGCACATTGCCGATGCGGTCTCCTTCAGCATTGGTCAGCGCTTTTTCATATTTATCCGGCAACCACCGCATATGCCAGAAATAGTGCGCTTCATGACCAAGTTTGTTGAATTCGGTCTGCATGGTTACCACAATATCGAGCAACTCCGAAGACTCCCGCATGGCCGTAACCTGTGCACGGATCCTTTCAAGCGAAAGCTCAACCAGTGCCTCCCGCGCCTGTTGTTCTGCCTGCAACATATCGTTGTATCGTTTGTAGGCAAAAGTGAAGACATTGTTGAACCTGCCCAATACGGATTTCTCCTCTTCGGTCAGTACACCAAAATTGGAAATACCGATGGCACCATTTCCAAAGGAATAAAGGTTATAAGTAAGTACATCAATTTTATCCAGTCTTGGGTCGGGTGCTTCACCGTTTTTTATCCTCATTTTTTTCAAGTCCTCCAGTTCTTTGCCCTCAAGAACGAGCTCAAAAAAGTCATTGGTAGTTGTAGCCATTTTTTTGAACTGCCCTTCCAGCGTAGGATCATCATGATATGACATTTGGGTAATGGTGCCGGACATCTCATGAGAATAGTCATAATCGGTGAAGGTATCACCATCGCCATTATTGATATCAATTATTGCATTTCGGATATTGGAAAACCCGAGCTCCAGCAACTGTTCATACAACACCTGGGCTACCTGGAGCATTTCATCCGATTTCTGCAAACTAAGCGCAACCCCCCTTACCTTTTCGAGGGAGGCTTCAATCTGTGCTTCACGTGTTTGCGTTTCCGCTTTTTCCAGGTCGAGGAAACGGGTGTATGACTGCTGGAAAACTTTGCCAAAACGCATCAGGATATTGTTCTCTTCATCGGAATAAGGCGTTCCTGAAAAATTCTCGATATACAGGCCCACATTGTCAAGCAACACGGTTGATATGGCGAGTCCGGGGCACTCAAAATAGAACTTCTTTGAATCTTCCGGCAAGTCCGGGATAAATTTGAAAAGCTTTTTGTAAAACTTATTTTTTGTTTCAAAATCCAGTTGATTGGCAAAAAAATCTTTTTCGTTCTTTTTGGCTTCCATAAAGCTATTCCAATGGGGAGAATCGAAATAGGGAATAGCGATCTTTGTGAGCGGTCCATTCTGATCAGCCAGCCAGATCAGCATGTCATCCCTGTTTTTGTAATCGACGATGAAACCGGTATGGTCGACTTTAATTCCCAGATTTACGAATTGATCGTAAATAACATGGATCACCTCGTTGAGTTCATCACTTTTCTGCATGCCCATGGAGCGGCTCCGTACTTTTTCCAGGGCTGTTTCTATCCTGGCCTCCTGCGCACGGGCTTCTGCTTCCTGAATGTCGAGATAGCGGGTGTAGGTAAGGTCGACCACCCGGGTGAATCGCATCAAAACTCCTGTAAGTTCTTCAGATAGGGGTTCTGTGCCAATGACTTCCAGGAATCCGTGATTCATGATCGCCTGCGCAACATGGAGCTTTTCCAGCGAAACGACTGAATCCTTGTATTCCTGTGGTGCATCCTTAAAATCTGTATGCTCAAACATCAATTCGCAGTATTCTCTCAACTCTTTGTTATCAATGATAAACTGATGCAGCGGGACCTTTCGGTCGATTGCACCCAGCACTTTATCCAGGATGGGATGATCAAAGAATGGGAAGTGATAACCTTTGGCTGTCCGTGCACTTTCTGAGAGATTCCAGCAGGTGAAATCGCGGGATTCCCCGTGACGGATGAAGATGGAGCATTCATAAACAGGCAGTCCCAGCTTATTGAGTTCTTCAAATATAATAGAAATGATGATATTCAATTCTTCGCTTCTCCTGAGTCCCATGGCATGGGCACGGACCCGTTCAAGAGATGCTTCAATTTGTGCTTCGCGTGCCTGTTTTTCAGCTTTTTTAAGGTCAAGAAAACGCGTGTATGCACGTTCAAATTCAATGGTAAAACGATACAGAACTTCCCTCTCTTCTTCATTCAGTGTTCTTTGAATATTAATGCCAAAGCAACCATACTTCATATAGGATTCAGCATAGTAGATTCCATCCGGGAAATTTTTGGCTTTCAGTTTTTTTGCCCCTTGAATCAGATCCTTCCATGTGGTAAAAAACTGTTCAGTTTCTTCGGGTGGTATTTTGGTCACATGAACAGGTGAATCACTTTCCCATGCCTTGAAACAGGCTGCGGTATATGGTTCTGACTTGTCTAACGGATAAATTACAGATTTGCTTTGTGTGGTTACCATCCCATTTTTATTTTCAGACCAGGTTGCCCAAAACATATGTTCTTCCTTTTGCTCATCCGGAAGCCAGATATATGAAAATTCCGAGGGGATTTCCAATGCAATCAATTGCTCATGAAAAACTTTTGACAAGTCTTTCACTTCATTGGAGTGCTGCATTATTATACTATGATTTCTTACTCTTTCCAGGGCGGCTTCCACCTGGGCTTCACGCACTTGCTTTTCGACTTTTTGCAGGTCAAGGAAACGGGTATAGGTTTGCTCAAATTCTTTGGCAAAACGCTTGAATATATCGTGGGCTTCTGGTGCAGGCGTCAGTGTAATAAACAACAGGTATCCGTATTTAAAATTAACAACATGATCGATCTGCGATTCGGGCATAGCCCTGGCTATTGTCATAAATTCATCTTCATTATTTCCCAGTAAACCGAGCGAATACATGTATTCATAATGTTGCTTAATCCGCTCCTTCCCGAATTCTTCAATCAACAGGGTTTCACCACGCTGGCCCGCTTCGTAATATTTCAGAAAGATATTTTCTCTTGGTGTTTTGTAAGTAGGCAAAGTACCTTCAAGATTGCTGAACCACTCTGTCGAATCATGTTCGTTGTATATATTGAAGGCGCAGCCTCTTGTAGGAATGCCCAGTTCCACTACCTGTTTGTTGAGCAGGTAAGATACTTCGGCCAGTTCTTCGCTGCTTTGCATGGCCATGGTTCTGGCACGAACCCTTTCCAATGCCAACTGTATCCGGGATTCCCGTGCCTGTGCTTCGGCTTTTTGCAGATCGAGGAAACGGGTGTAGGTAAGGTCAAAAACGCCGGCAAATCTCACCAGCAATTTCATAATTTCTTCGGCAACCGGCTGGTGGCTGGTGAGAAGCAGAAATCCATGGGAAAAGAATGCTGCCTGATGAACCCTTCGGTCTTTAATATTGGCTGGATTGATGGGGAGTTTAACCTCGTTCTTTAAAAATTGCAACCAATCCCTTAGTTCCTGACCTGAAAGGTCTACAACTATGGAAGCCTTCTTTTTCTTCCAGGCTTTATAAATCTTTGCGACACTTGTAGTTTCATCCAACCGGAACAAAAATGCGTGATCCGTAGTTTCTCCTTTTTGATCTGTTACCCAAAGTTCGAAATTCCCTGTTTCCTCATTGACTATACCGATACTCATCCGGTCTGGAATTTTGCCAAGTAAATTAAACTGCTCAAAAAGAACTTTGGCAGTTTCTGCCAGTTGCTCACTCTTATGCATGGCCATGGCCCGAGCCCTCACTCTTTCCAATCCTAATTGAATTTGAGACTCTCTTGCCTGTGCTTCGGCTTTTTGTAAGTCGAGGAAACGGGTATATGCAAAACCGAACAGATCAACAAAACGCCTTACTACATTTAATCCTTCATCCGAATATTTTTCCCGAACCATCAAAGCTAAATAGCCCAGGTTAAAGAATAGGAAATGAGCAGTAAAATTCTCAGGGGTATTTTTTATTAATTTTGATTTCTCCTCTTTGGAATAATTATATTGTTCAGCTATGCTATTTAGCGTTTGGGTGCGCCTTTTTCCAGATATATCTTCTGTCAGCAGGCCTTTTTCTTTAGCAGTCAGTACTTTGTAAAATACCGGAAACCAGTCAGGCATATTTTTTTTAAATATCCTCATTAAATCCATAAAGGAAACGGTTTCAAATGGTTTTACAGCTACTTTTGTCCGGGCCCGCCATAATTCCATACGATCTTTTTCCTCATCCACTACAGCAATGGTACAGCCAAATATATTACCTGTTAGCCTGTTAAGTTCTTCAAATAACTTATCAGTAACATTGCCAACTTCTTCACTTTTTCGCATGCCCAGTGCAAGGGATCGAACTCTTTCCAGCGCTGCTTCTATCTGTGCCTCGCGAGCCTGTGCCAGCGCCTGTCGGATATCCTCGAAACGGCGGTAGGCCAGGGTAAATACTTTGTGGAACCGTTTGAAAAGCTCCAGACTTTCGTTTGATATTTCTTTGTAGGTAGTTAATCCCAGGCCGCCTTTTCCGATCGAATAAAAATAGTAGTAAGCCACATCCAATTTGTCGAGTATGGGATCCGGGAATTGCTCATCTTTATTCCTCCACGTTTTAAATTTCTTTAATTCCTCACCCTGAATACTTCCTATGAAAAAGGAGTTGACTGATTTTTGCATTTCCGTAACCATGCCTTTGGCCGCTGCATTATTTTCATATCCGGTTTCCTCAAACACCGTTTTCCTGTAAGCCGTGAAGTACTGATAATTGGCGTAATTTCTTCTCTCTTCGTCAATAATGGCAACCTGCACATTGCGGATGTTTTTCACATTAAATGCTTCCAGTTGCTCAGAAATAATCTGGCAAACATCAAGCAGGTCATTAGGTTTTTGCATGCTCATGGCCACTGAACGCACCTGTTCCAGCGCTGCTTCGATTTCGAGTTCGTGGGTTTTTTCTCCAAGTTCAGCGCTTTTTTGGTTGAGCAATTGCGTGAGTTCATTATTTTTCTTTGCTAAGTCCATTTACTAAATTAGTTTATGGGTAGTTGAACAATAAATTCAGTTCCCTTTCCTTTTTCATAATTCACATTTAATTTTCCTCCATGTCCTTTTGTGACAATATCATAACTCAAACTCAAACCCAATCCGGTTCCTTCACCTGTGGGTTTGGTTGTGAAAAAAGGCTGGAAGATTTTATCTTTGATTTCTTCAGGGATACCGGGACCGTTGTCTTTTACAGCTATTAGCAGTTGGCCATTAGCTGTTAGACGGGTTGTGACGGTTACAGCTGGTTGGTATCCGGGTTCAGCTTTCTTGCTTCTCTCATTTACAGCAAAAAAGGCATTGTTGATTAGGTTAAGCAACACCCGTCCGATATCCTGTGGAACGACATTTACCTTCGGAAGATCGGGATCGGCTTCCAGGTTAAAATCTGCATTGAACGACTTGTTCTTGGCCTTAAGCCCATGAAATGCCAGCCGCAAATATTCGTCGGCCAGGGCATTGAGATCAACGGGTTCTTTTTGGCCTGAACTGCTTCGACTGTGCTGCAGCATGCTTTTCACGATGCCATCAGCGCGTTTGCCATGGTGGCTTATTTTTTCTTCATTTTGTTCAAGATCACCTGTGATGGCTTTGATCTCTTCAAGATTACCCTTTGCAATTTCTTCTTTCAATTCCGTGATCAGCTCCCGGTTCACCTCAGAAAAATTATTGACAAAATTTAGCGGGTTTTGAATCTCGTGGGCGATACCTGCTGTGAGTTCTCCAAGCGAGGCCATTTTTTCGGATTGGATGAGTTGGGATTGCGTGGATTTTAAAAGATCGAAAGCCGATTCGATTTTTTGTTTCGCCTTATGTTTTCGTCTTATCAGGATGAACAAAAATATTGCTACTACAAATAAGGTGAAAGTTATTCCTGAAATGGTGTTGATCCATATTCGATTTTGATATGCCGCCCTGGCAGCTTCAATTTCAGCCTGCTTTTTTTCTTCCTGTGCAATCATGTCGCGCATGATCTGTATGTTGCCGGCACCATATAATTTTTTACGGGTTTCCTTTGCAAGTTTAAAATAGTGGAGAGCTGCTACTGGATCCTTTGATTCATAAAGTCGGGCTAATATTTCAGCGGAATTTAAAATCCCCTGCGTGAAGTTAATTTTATTTGCCTCACGCATACCCTTTAATGCATAAAAAATGGCCGAATCCTGTTGGTTAAATTGTTCATAATAATCCGAAATATCAATACAGGCATTTGCTACGTGAAAAAGATCCCCATTTCTTTCGGTCATTTTTAAGGAAGTGAAAAGATCATTTAAAGCAAGATCGGGCTCATTGTTCTTTAAATAAATTTTAGCCCTTAAATTGTACCAGGGGGGATAAACATTGTAAACATCAGGATAGTAAGAATAGTCTAATGTACCGAATGTTTTGTAGGATTCAAGAAGATAAAAATTTGTAGAATCGGGGTGGTTCAATTTTTCATATAACACGGCCAAATAGAACTGTCCATATGCTACCCCAACAATATCACCTTCACCCAGACCAGCCATTTTAAAAAAGTACGATTTTGCCTTTTCAAAATCACCAATTTCAAGATATATTTCGCCCAAGACGGAGTAAACCGGACCAATTCCGCCTGCAATTCTGACGGGTAAATCCTTTCCCAACTGAATAGCTTCCAAACTCATTTCGAGCGCCTTTGGCAAATTACCCTGCCTTAGCAGCGCATAACCCATAAAGCTCATGGCTCCCATTTGTGCCGGGATGTTTTTTGCTTTTTTGGCGAATTGCAAAGCTTTTTCACCGTAAAAAAAGTTGGAGTCAGAATTACTGTATTCAAAGCTTTCAGCAATATGAACCAATATTTGGGATTTTACCGAATCAACCTGAGTCAATTTCAATTCCCTTTTCAAACTGTCGCGCAAATGTTGAAAAGATTCCGGATTACCTTGTCCCAGCGCGGAAAAGCCGATAACAATAAGGATGGTATTTAAAATGAATAACCTCATTCTATGTGTTTTGGGTTGGTAAATGAATGATAAACTCAGCACCTGCTCCTTGTTTTGACTCAAGGCTCAATTCCCCGCCATGTCCTTTGGTGATGATGTCATAGCTCAAGCTTAACCCAAGGCCGGTTCCCTGTCCGGTTAGTTTGGTGGTAAAGAATGGCTGGAAGATCTTGTCTTTGATCTCCGGGGAGATGCCGGGGCCATTGTCTTTTACAGCTATTAGCAGTTGGCCATTAGCCGTTAGCCGGGTTGTGACGGTTATCTCAGGTTGGTATCCGGGTTCACCTTTTTTACTCCGCTCATTTACAGCAAAAAATGCATTGTTGATCAGGTTTAACAAAACCCGTCCAATTTCCTGTGGAACAATATTGACTTTCGACAGGTTTTCATCAGCTTCTAACTTAAAATCAGCATTGAAATTCTTATCCTTCGCCCGAAGTCCATGATATGCCAAACGTAAATACTCATCAGCAAGGGCATTGAGGTCGGTGGGCACTTTCTCACCTGATCCGGCGCGTGAATGTTCAAGCATCCCTCTTACAATTCCGCTGGCCCGCTTACCGTGGTGGACAATTTTTTCAAGGTTTTGCTTTAAATCGCCGGCAATGGCTTTTACTTCTCCGGTGTCGCCATTGTCGAGTTCTTCATTTAGTTCATCGATCAGATCGACACTGACTTCCGAAAAGTTGTTGACGAAGTTGAGCGGATTCTGTATCTCATGGGCGATCCCTGCAGTAAGTTCACCGAGGCTTGCCATTTTTTCGGCATGGATTAACTGGGCCTGGGCTGCTTTAAGTTCTTTCAGGGATTTATTTAAAGCTGTGTTGGTTTCCTCAATGGCTTTCCGCTTCTGCTCCAGCTCTTCAATCGTTTCTTCCAGCAAAATAGCCGTTGTCCGCTTTACCTTTTCTGTTCGGTCGAGTTTGAAGGAAATGATCTCAATTTCTTTGTCAGCATCCTTTAAAGATTTGAAAAGCACAATTTTCTGCTCTTCCGTCAAAAGTTCATTCTCCTGAATGATTGTCAATATATTTTGAAGGTTATGGTTCATTTAAATTTCTTTCAAAGCCACACAGCAAGTAGTCAGGTTATGCATTTCCAGGTTACCTCCTGTTGCCCTGGCCAGCTCTGCATTCGAAAACATGCCTGCCATGGGCACATTCCAGACTTTTTTTAATCCTTCTATTTCCATATTCATCATGGGCCCGAAAGCCAAAATTCTACCGGCACAACTGAATACAATCAATGCATCGGCTTCCGGCATTTCGGTGGCTTTTAGTTCCTCGGCCCCTACAATTACTTTGTCCATTACATCAAAATCAGGAGGAATGGAAAAGCGTATTTTGGAACCTTGCGGTACCGAACCACTGCAATAAAATGAACGGTCGTCCCAATCCACAACCAAACCCGGGCGCATCACCGGGTCTCCTTTCTCTCTTTGCAGTTGGAGGGGCAAGTTAGCTGCTATATCCAATAATAAACCAGGATTATCAGGCGAAACATTTTCCAGTCCACCATACTTTGCAATAAGGTCAAGCACCAGCATATCATCAACTGTAAACACGTGGTTGCCTTCGCTTTTGGTAACAGTTTTTTCAGTCCCTACGGCTTTCCACCCGCATGTAGCTTTTCCTTTGATGATCACCTTATTTTCATCCAGCGCCAGGGCAACAATGCCCTGGTTGCTCTCCTTCCCGTTGGTAAATACAAATTGTTCGGTAAATGTATAATCATCAGATGCCATGCCCCCATAAACATTCACATCCTTGCCTATCACATCTTCAAACCCGAAAAGCAACTGCTCTGCATCCGTTTCCATATGACTGCCCGAAATGAGGAAGGCAGGTTTTGCGAATTTTGTTTTGGCTTTCCTGGCAATGGCACTTGATGTTTCCCGGTAGTTTTTTTCGGGATATTCGTCCAGGTAGATTTGAAAATGCTCCTTTTTAATGTCCAGCAGCAACATCACTGCCGATCCTTTTTCCGTCACTTGATCTATAAACTCACCACTTGTGGTAGCACCAAAAATAGCAATGCCATTAGCATCAAGTAATTTACAGATTGCTTCCCTGTCCTGGCTAACCGACAAAAACACAATGGCCAGTGTTGGTTTGAACCCGTCAGCCAAACTCTTTTCAAAAGCAGATTGTATTTCTTGAACCGATTTTCCTTTGATTGATTTTGCTTTCATAATTAGGTTTTATTTTTCTTTGATTGCTACCCAGCTACATGTTGTCGAATGAAACTCGTGTTTTCCGTTTAATCCTTTTCCGTATTCCCCATAGGTGTAAAACCCAGCCATCGGGGCATTCCAAACTTTCTGAAGTCCTTCATTTTCTTCTTGTGCCATAGGGCCCAATGCACTCAGGCGACCTGCACAGGAAAAAATGAGGAGCGCATCTGCTTCGGCCTGATGGTCTTTCTTCAATTCATCGGCTTTGCTGATCACCGTTTCAATGATGTCAAAATCAGGCGGAGTAGAAAAGCGAAGTTTAGAACCCTGCACCACATCCGATTCACAGATCAGTGCTTGTTTTTCACGGTCGTAACCGATGGGATTGCACATCTTGGGTTCCCGGTTTTTTCGCTCGATCTGAAACGGATAATGGACACCTACCTTATCGAAAAAATCAATTTGGTCGTCCGTTGAAGATACTTCATGACCGAGATAATGCAAATACATTTCCAATGCCGGACGGTCATCAATAGTATAGATGAGGTTGCCCTCGCTTTTGGTGGCAGTTCGGGAAACTCCCATGGGTTTCCATCCAGAGAAAGCCAGTCCATGCAATTCGATGTTGGATTCGTCGAGCACCAGCGCTGCTATTCCGTAATCAGTTGATTTATCTTTGGTAAATATCCATGTACCTGAAAATGATAGATCATCGCCGGCCATACCTCCAAACATGGTAATATCAGGGCCTGCTATATTTTCAATAAACTTCACCATACCTTCTCCATCCAGCAGTTTCCCATCTGATCTGATCAACGTTGTTAAAAGAATAAAGGCTGGCTTTTCAATCTTTTTAAAAGCGTCCTGAACCATAATTGATGTCGTTTTTTCCAGGCTTCGGTCGCCGATATCCTCAAACAAAATTGTATAATAACTTCGATTGATATCCAAAAGGATCATGGCAATTTCGCCTTCACTCTGGTGCCCATTGATAAATTCGCCACAGGAAGTAGCTCCAATCACGTCAATGTCGTTTTGACGGAGTATTTCGACAACTGCTTTTTGTTCCTGCTTAATGGAGATAAAAATAATGGCCAGGGTAGGTTGGAAGGAGAGATTTATACATTCAGATAGCTTTGTTTGAATCTCTGATATAGAAGCTGCCCTAATTGACTTCGCTTTCATACAATACCGATTTTAAGTTATAAATATTGAGTTTAGTTTTAATATCCCAGGATATTTGTTAGATTTTTTTGTAATAGAAAGGGTATTCATCTCAGGTACTTTGAAGTTCCCTTTCCCAAAGAAGGGCAATGAAGGATGTCTTTCAATAACCTGGATTGTCCTACCATATATTAATCGCAATTTTTTTTCAACAGAATTGATTAATGATTGGATTAATAGCCGTGCAATTATTATAGTTCGCATGAAAAGAAAAGTAATCTTCATAATGGAAGATCCAGTGGAAAAATATAGCTTCAGCATTATAATATTTACCGTATTTGATTTAGTATCAATTG
>JAIOZL010000045.1 GCA_021740645.1 Bacteroidales bacterium | reverse complement strand
ATCAGAATTTAATTTTAAGTAATTTCCCGTAAAATTAACAATTTTTTCCGAAGCCTCTTATGAATTTCAGGCGTCATTTTTAATTTAACACTTCTCAATTCGTGTATTCTCTGTAAGGAACTTCAGTATTTAAAATTTATCATTTTTTTTATGTTTAATTATTACAGGCAGCTCATAATCCATGAAGTGTTTGCAATGATGCAAGCTTAACCCCTTATTTGGGTTGAAAATAAATTGTGGGTATTCACTTGCTTAAAAATTTTAATCCTATACCTTTGTGGAGATTTATTAATGTTTTAATATAAAACGAGTTATTTAACAAAAAAAAGGTAATAATTATGAAGAAAAATGTAATTATTATCGGTGCTGCAGGAAGGGATTTCCACAATTTTAATTGTTATTACCGTGGAAATGAAAGTTACAATGTGGTAGCTTTTACAGCTGCCCAGATTCCTGATATCGACGGAAGAAAATACCCGGCTGTTCTAGCCGGTGATTTGTACCCGGACGGTATCCCGATTTTTGCAGAAGAAGAATTGCCAAGGTTAATCAACGAATTTAACATTGACGATTGTGTTTTCTCATACAGTGATGTTACTTATCACAAAGTTATGGCTATGAGTGCAATTGTTAATGCTAATGGGGCAAACTTTGTATTGCTGGGCCCAAATGACACCATGGTAAAAAGCACTAAACCATTAATCGCGGTTGGTGCTGTGAGAACTGGTGTTGGCAAAAGCCAAACCTCCAGAAAAGTTATTGAGTACCTGATGGCCAAAGGGCTTAAGGTTGTCGCAATCAGGCATCCGATGCCATATGGCGACCTGGCTGAACAAAAAGTTCAGCGCTTTGCTTCCATCGAAGATCTTCATAAGCACAAATGTACCATTGAAGAGATGGAAGAGTACGAGCCACACGTTGTCAGGGGAAATGTTATATATGCTGGGGTAGATTATGAAGCAATTTTAAGGGCTGCTGAGCAAGATCCTGATGGTTGTGATGTTGTTCTTTGGGATGGTGGAAACAACGATTTCCCATTTTACAAGCCTGATTTAAATATCACACTTGTTGACCCACACCGACCAGGTGACGAGTTGAATTATTATCCAGGTGAGGTTACACTAAGGATGTCTGATGTTGCAGTTATTGCCAAAATGGACACAGCTTCTCCTGAAGGAATTCAAACAGTAAGGGAAAATATCGCTATAGTTGCTCCTAATGCAATTGTCGTTGACGGTGCTTCTCCTATCAGGGTTGATGATCCTTCTATCATAAAAGGTAAAAGGGTTTTGGTTGTTGAAGATGGTCCAACGCTTACCCATGGTAAGATGAAGATTGGAGCAGGAACAGTAGCAGCTCAAAAATTTGGCGCTGCTGAATTGGTTGACCCACGCCCTTATACAGTAGGCAAACTCTCAGAAACATTTAAGATTTATCCTGAAATTGGTATATTGTTACCGGCTATGGGGTATAGCGACCAGCAATTAAAAGACCTGGAAACTACCATCAACAATACGGATTGCGATTCTGTTGTGATTGGTACACCTATGGATCTGAATCGGATTTGTAAAATCAACAAACCCAATACCAGGGTATATTATGACCTGCAGGAGATTGGTTACCCCAACCTTGAAGGCATAATCGATGACTTTGTTGAAAAGCATAATCTGAAAAAATAACATTGTAAAAGCGGCTTGCGGGCCGCTTTTTTCTTCCCTTAAAACACATTTACTTTCCTCTGTTTTTATAAATATGAATTTATCGTTTTAGATTCGTACTTTTGAACTGAACGAATTAATAGGTATCTTCATTTGAATTCAAAAGCACAGTATAATCTATTTTTTAAGTTAGCTCAACGAACCCAATTGATCGACATTTTTGGGTTGATACTAATTTGGATCATATCTTTAATAGTGGTTAATCCGATTGGGGAATTCCCCTTAAACGATGATTGGGCCTATGCCAGTAATGTATTTCATCTTGTTAAGAAAGGCGAATTCGTACTTAGTGACTGGCCTGCAATGACCTTAATCGGTCATACGATTTGGGGAACTGCTTTTGCAAAACTTCTTGGTTTTTCATTCTTAAGTTTGCGCCTTTCGAATTGGATAGCCGCTTTTGTAGCAATGGTTTTTATTTATCTAATTATCGTAAAAAATACGCATAGAAGTATTGCTATCATAGCTTCTCTTGGCCTCGGTTTTAGTCCGGTGTTTTTTTCATTGTCCTTTACCTTTATGACTGATGTTACATTTATGGCTGCAATGTGTGGAGCTTTATATTTTTATCATCGCTATTTTTTAAAACCTAAATTGAAAGATATTATCATGGCCTCGGTATTTGCCTTTGTGGCCGCTATGATCAGGCAACCAGTTGTAATTATTCCCTTTGTATTTATATTCACTCATTTTTTAGTAAATAAGGAATTCAAAACCTACTTGGCGTATAAAATATTTTTTGCATTCCTTGTTTTAGGAGGCCTGACTGCCTATACCTATGTTTTAAAAATCAATTGTTTGCTTCCTGAGAATTTTGGCTCGATTGATGACTTAATTGAAAGTTCAACCCGCAGTGGTTTATTATACAACATCTTTTTCAGGAGTATTGTATTGTTGATGTTTAGTGGATTATTTCTTCTTCCGGTTTCTATCATCATTTTACCTTCCATATGGAAACAAAGTTCCATTCGGCTAAAATTGGGAATTCTCCTGATATCTGTAGTTGTAAGTATTCCGGTATGGATGAATTTACAATATTTCCCAACTGGAAATGTGTTTTATAATATGGGCCTTGGGCCAAAAGTTTTAAAAGATACCTATTGGGGGATAAACCTCAGGCCTTTATTTTCTCCTGCGGGATTATTCGTATTTTACACATTGACGTTGCTGGGTAGTATTTCTCTTGTTGTTGTTTTAATTAAACAATTATCTGTATTTCGAGCTGGTAAGAAAGTATTGCCGCACACAGCAATTAAATTATTCAGCCTTGCCTTACTTGTAGTTTATGTTTTCTTTTTACTTCTTGGGAAGTATTTCTTCGACAGGTATTTTATTCCGGTTCTGTTTTTATTGGGTATTATTATTTTACCTGAAAATATAAAGATTAATAAATTGACCCGGGTATTTTCGGTTTTGATTCTGAGTTGTTATATCTGGTTTTCAGTTGCTGCTACCCATGATTACCTGGCATGGAATAGTGCAAGATGGTCGGGTTTAAATCATTTAATAGAAACTGGCGTAAATCCAAAAAACATTGATGGGGGATTTGAATTTAACGCCTGGTATAATACCTCCACACAAAATGAATTAAACCGCACAGGCAAAAGCTGGTGGTTTGTAGATAATGACGATTATGTACTTAGCTTTGGAGAGCTGCCGGGATATTATATTGAAGAGGTATATTATTACCGCAGTTATCTTACCTTATACACTGACAGTGTATGTATTTTAAAAAGGGAGGTAAGTCTTGATTCAAAATAAATGAACAGGCCTTGAAATTTATTTTTTCAACAAAAAATCAACATCCTCAATTCCACCTGATTATTTCAATACTTTTATACCCCGGTAAAGATTTCATTAACTCCTTAAATTTCACGATGAAAAACAAAAGTTTAATTTCTATTCACGACATTACACGGGATGATTACGACATTATCCTAAATCTGGCTGAGGAATTTGAAAAGAATCACCGTCAGCCCATTCTCGAAAACTTTGTGGTTGCAACTTTGTTTTTTGAACCCTCCACACGAACCCGATTGAGTTTTGAAAGTGCAGCTTCCTACCTGGGAGCAAAGGTTATTGGGTTTACTGATGCAGCTACATCCAGTGTTAAGAAGGGCGAATCACTTAAGGATACGATTTTAACAGTAAGTAACTATTCCGACCTTATTGTAATGCGCCATCCCAAAGAAGGAAGTGCCCGTTATGCAAGTGAAGTGGCACCCGTGCCAATTATTAATGCCGGGGATGGGGCCAATCAGCATCCCACGCAATGTTTATTGGATTTGTATTCCATACGAAAAACGCAAAAGAGACTGGATAACCTGAACATTGCCTTTGTCGGTGACCTGAAATATGGCCGAACAGTCCATTCACTCGTGCAGGCATTAACTAATTATAATACTACCTTTCACCTTGTATCGCCCGATGAATTAAAACTTCCCAGCTCCGTAAAGCAGTTTATTAAGGATAAAAATCTGGATTATATCCAATATACCGATATGGCAGAAGTCATTGACAAAGTTGATATCCTTTATATGACCAGAATTCAACAGGAACGCTTTTCTGATCCCCTGGAATACGAAAGGGTCAAGAACGTGTATATTTTGAAGAATAATATGCTCGATAACGCGAAAAGTAATTTAAAGGTTCTTCATCCATTGCCAAGGGTTAATGAAATTACTGAGGACGTGGATGACAACTCCATGGCGTACTATTTCTCCCAGGCAAAAAACGGGGTGTATGTTCGCCAGGCATTACTTTCATTAATTCTTGATGTTAAACCTGCTAAAAAATAATATACTCATGGCAAAACAGGAAAAAAGAAAAGAGCTTAAAGTTTCAGCTATTGAAAACGGAACAGTGATTGATCATATCCCTCCCCAATCCGTATTTCAGGTAATAAATATCCTACGGCTTAGTAATATCGAACATATGATTATGGTGGGTACTAATCTTGAGAGTAAGAAGCATGGGAAAAAAGGAGTAATCAAAATAAGTAATAAATATTTTGAGAGTGAAGAGATCAATAAAATTGCCCTTGTAGCTCCTACTGCCACACTTATTGTTATTAAAGATTATACAGTTGTGTATAAAGCACAAGTTGAAATACCCGAACACATCCACCGGATTGTAAAATGTATCAATCCGAATTGTGTTACCAATGCCGAAAATATTCCTACAAAATTTACCGTGCTTGATAGGGAAGATTTAAGATTGCATTGCACCTATTGCGAGAAATACACCAAAAAGGAAAATTTTAAGTTTATTTAGGGAAGAATTACTGGACAAGGAATATCTAGGATCACTTTGCCAGTCGTAAGAAAAACGTGAAGAAGGGAAAAATCAGTTTTATTAATTCTTCTTATTCCGATTGTTGCTTTTTATATTCCTCCATCCTAATATCAGCCATGTAAGTTGCATCCAACATTATCATGGAGTCTAATGGAATATTTCGTTCAATTGCTTTTTGTTTGATGGCTTCCAGCCATGGGGGAGAAGTTAGTATTGAGTTTTTAATGGATTCAATATATTGAGCCCTTTTTTCAAAAAAGTCTTTATGCAGGAAATTATATACATTATCAATAAAACGGAATCCCAGGTTTTCCAGATTTACAGTTGAAGAAATTAAAACAACAATGTCATTTTTTTTTAGTTCACCAATCATGTCCAAATCATCTACTTCAAGGCTTTGATTATAGACATCAGGCACGACAAGTTTATTATAATACCAGAATTGGAGACTTTCAAAAGCAGAAGTAAAAGCTGAGTAATAAATATTCCAGAAGAAACTATCACCAATAAAAATTGCTCTGGGTTTAAAATCACTTGAATCTGAAATAATAGAAACATCAACCGGATACGCAGATTTATTATCTGGTAGAGGGAATATAAGATTCATAAGCCTCTCAAGATCTTTATCCGTTGAAGCCGGTTTATATCCCATTTCTATCCCGTTCCATGTTAAGTTGGGAATATTGTCCCTGAAAATTGAACCGAAACTTTTGAGAATAGAATCAGCAGCCAGTATAGCCCCGTATTCGCTCCAATGTATCCCATTTTTCGTCATTAGGGGATAATCGCTACCGGATTTTTGATCAAGAAACCATCTATTAAAATCAATAAAATGAATTGAGGATTGTTTTAAAGCTTTGACGTAATATTCGTAATTGTTTGTTTTTTTCTCTGATATGAGTTTTTCAGGGAGGTATTCAGGATAAAAATAAGCTTTGCTTGGGGCAATGATAATTAATAATTCAGTATTACTCTTCTGCAGAAACCTGCTTATTTCCTCCAACTTAACGATATTGTTATCTATAGTTTGTTCACCAATAAAATTATTTCCAAAATAACTTTGCACATATAGATTTTCGTATAGGTATCCTTCTTTTCCTATGCTAATACTTTGAACATTGGTTCGCCTGAACAATGAATATTGAATTTGATTGTAAACCCTGATATAAAACGGCCTGAAGCCAAAATTAAAATCGATGTAATTCGTTAGCTCGTCCTGGAATGATTGATTAAACCATGATGCCAATGATAAAGCAGGTACTTCGGTCTCAATAGATACCCCACCTAATGGTTTAACTTTTATAAAACCTGTAAATGCCTGGATTGTCTGAATTAAAAAGTAGGCAATTGGAATAAAGATCAATATTTTTTTTATGGAACCCATTCCAAAATCTAAAATATATAAACGGACTGAAACCAGAGCCAGCTAGGTTGGCAATGATCAGAATTAAAAATACCATGGCAATAATGAAGTAATACACTTGTTCTTTACTGGTTAAATCAAGCTTATAAATTTTAGCCTGGAGCTGCAAACCAAAACCTGATAGGGTTATTAGGGAAATAACCATAGCCACTACAATCATAACATAAACCTGAAGTTTTGAATGCATCAATGGCGAAAAATCAAACGAAAATAGTTGATTGAAATAGGTTATGGAATCGGGCAATGTTTCAATTCTGAAAGGAACCCAGGCCAACACAACTATTAAAAAGGTATATACAATTCCTGTAATCTTGCCTCCCTTTATAAGCCAGCTAGAGAGGAACATTCGCTCAATGATAAGGAAAAACCCATGAATAAAACCCCAAATCACAAAGTTCCATGAAGCCCCATGCCATAAGCCCGATACAAAGAAAACAAACATCAGGTTAAAGTACAATCTGCCTTTAGAATTCACCTTATTTCCACCAAGGGGATAGTAGAGATAATATCTCATGAAGGTGGTGAATGTCATGTGCCATCTTCTCCAGAATTCAGTAATACTGCTTGCCGTGTAAGGATTGTCAAAGTTTTCAGGAAATTTAAACCCAAGCATTCGTCCCATCCCAATGGCCATATCCGAATATCCCGAAAAATCAAAATAAATTTGAAATGAATAAGCGAGGATTCCTGTCCAGGCGGTGGTGGCATCAATGGTGCTCAAATCAAGAGACATGATATTATTCACCTCTAAACCTAGAACGTCAGCTATAAGAACCTTTTTTGAAAGGCCGATCACAAACCTGTAAAAACCCGTCAGACGCTCATCATTGGTTTCTTTTCTATCTGTTAACTGATCCGCAATGCTTTCGAAGCGAACAATAGGTCCCGCAATAAGTTGTGGAAACATGATGATGTACAGAATGTAATCCATTGGGTTTTTTAGGGGTGAATGAATCCTGCGGTAAACATCAATTGTGTAAGTGAGCGATTGAAAGGTGAAAAATGAAATACCAATAGGTAAAGCAACATTAACCCATGAAGCAGGTTCAATTCCGAAATTTTGGAGAATAAAATTCAGGTTTTCAATAAAAAAATTGGCGTATTTAAAATAAGCTAACAGGCCAAGGTTTATAAAAATAGAAGTAAACGCAAGCATACGCCTGTTTCTTCGAAGGGCCGAATAATACATCTGCCTGACCAGGTAAAAATTTAACAGGGTAGAGCCCAATAAGAAAAATATAAAAACCGGTGCGCCCCAGGCATAGAAAATAGTGCTGAAAAAGAGGAATGTAAAGTTTTTTAATTTTTTCCCAACCAGGTTGTATACAATCAGGAATAAAGGAAAAAAGAATAGGTTAAAAATGATGCTGCTAAAAACCACCCCTCATATTTTTTAGCAAAAATAAAGAAAATTCAAGCGGCTGATAGATGATCTAAATATTAATGTGGTAGGTCAAAATATTTTTTAGAATTGCCTCCCCATGAATCAGGTGTGGTTGATTGGTCAATATTAGATCCCGGATCAACCCTCCTGTGTAATATATATTGCCACCTGTAATTCGTAGGTTCACCGGTTACATCTGAATGAAGTAAACTAAAATCATTGGTTACGATATCCTCTGTATAGAACACAAAACGTTTATTCCGCTGCCCGTTTTTAAGGACATAATAATGCCAAATCTCATAGGGGTAGGCTGAAGGCTCATTATAATTTTCTGAAATAGCATTGGGTGGGCCATATTTCAGGTATGTTCTTCCCCTGTCCGTTTCATAACCTTTCATGATAATGGTGCTGTAAGCTTTATTCACTTTATTCACCTCATTCAGGTATTTTTCCCATTCTTTCCCCGGTTCAAGGGTATTGCGGTTCAACCAGAATTTATAGAAAAACTTTTGTAGTGTGGGCAGGTCAGAGTTGTCCTTATGGGCTTCCACAAAATTCCTCTCTTGTAAATTGGCTATAGGATTAAGAGTGCTGATATATTCGTTTAGGGTATCCATATTGTTTATTCCACCAACAAAGGTTTTTTCCGGGCTGAAGTCAGCCAGGTCATCTATCGAAAATTTAATCCTGGGATTACTGCGTTGGAAAAACTGCCGGTTTCGGGCAAGTAATTTATTCTCCCTGTCTTTTACTTCAATTGTAATAAAGTAATTTCCCGACTTTAGGTCTTTAATGTCGAATTCGCCAAAAACCACATTCACCGGGGATGTTGTTTCTTTTTTAAATTTTACATATTGTGCCAGCGGCTCATTACGCTCAAGGGGTTCTATAAAATAAGTGACCAGGTACTGCGTATTTTCGCTTAGCACTTTATCGGAATTATATATCTCTGAGTAGAAGGTAACTTTATTTACATTTTCAGGATAAAAATTGACAATATAAGGAACCATGTCGTAGCCAATTTTTGATAATATCCCGGCATCTTTGGTTTTTTCATAGGTGTCAATTAACTGGATACCGGAAATGTTGATATCGTTCTCAGGGAAATTAATCTCCACAGGCTGCAAGCTTATAAATGGTTTTTCATCACCGTTTATATCCCTTATCTGAAGCTCAAAGTCGTAATTACCAATGGGAAGTGAGTACCTCTGCACATCGAGGAAACTGAAATTTAAATCAAGGGTGTCCTCAAGAGCAGGGCTAAAAAATTCATATTTATCATAATTTATTATCTCTTCTCCTTTTTTAAACATGGTTAAAATTTCAATAGAAGCCTGGTATTTCCCATCCTTATTTTTTATGTAATTAACTGTATGGGCTGCAACCGATAGATAGGTTTCGATATAGGGGCCGTCGGCAGGCGAATTAAAAACTGTATAAGATAAATAAGCACCCGGTTTTTTAGCCGATAAAGTAAACGTAATACACAATATAGAAAAAAGGAGAAATCCCCTTTTTATCAGCATTTTTAATGTAGGTATGTCCATAATTACCAGAAATAAGATTTTTAATGTATTCGATAAGCATTTTGAAAGCAGGACAAAAATAAGGATAATTTACCTTAAGTCAAGAGGGAATCAGGATACGGCTATAACCAACCAGTTAACGGACGGTTGTGTCCCCCCTCTAGGGGGGTAGGGGGGTGACCTTGAACATGTCATTGGTCGGATTTGGATATATGTACAGTTCTTCCCCTCCCTCGTTGTCCTTAGCGTCCTCAGCTACGGACCTTCATAAATGGTGAAAAATCCAGAAGGCTTTTTATACAGTAGCGCAATAGATTCTGCTGGAATGCCACGCTACATAAAAATAATGAAAATTGAATGATAAGAGTCCATAGTAAGGACACTATGGACAACAATGGGTTCTTACATCCGCTTAGCAGTTTGGAACTGCTTAGCGGGTAATGCCTGCATTTCCATCTGTATTAATCAAATTATACCCCTATAAATAACTTACCCTCGATCCACTTTCAAGATTAAACTTCCTCAATCAGCTCTGAATAAACCACCCCACGTTCTTTTAATCCATCTAAAATAAAAGAAACACATTCAGGATGCCGGCCAATAAATTCAGGTGCCGAAACCCCTTTGGTTTTATACAATCCTGCTGCCAACATCCGAATAGCCATAGTGGCGGTATAACCAGTTGTTCGGGCCATGGAGTGCACTTTAGTCTGTGGGTTATAGGTGTCGTACAAATCCCAGGTATACCGTAAGCATTTATGGTCTTTAATTCCCTCAACGATAACTTTCATTATGGTAATGTCTTCTTCCCCTTCCTTAAGTTTCCATTTTGGAAACAATAGTTTTGAAGTAAAATCTAGAGGGGAAACCTGGGTGCCATTAATCTCGATAGGCTCTTTGTCAAAAAAGCCTGTTTCGCGCAATACCCGCATAATATCAATATGTCCGGGATACCTTAGGGTTTTTTCAATCATATACGGGGCGTCGATGGTTTTTGCCAGGCTACGCAGACCGTCACTATTAAATGCTTCAAGGGTCCCGATGTTTTTAAAATTCATTAACTCTGGATCACTCAAAGCCGGTTTAATCACCTCTTTTCCGTTTTCAATGTAGCGTGCCGGGCGGGTGTATTCTTCAATAACATCTACCGGCGAAAAAACAGCTTTGTATTCGTAGGGCCATTCCCGTACTTTTGGCAAACCCCCCACATAGGTAATGGCCTTAGTGGATTTGTCGAGCAGCGCATCGGCATATCCTATCAACACATTGCTCATGCCGGGCGCCACACCGATATCCGAAATGGCGGTAACATTATTTTCTTTGGCAAGGGTATCCAGCTCAAACAGGTCCTCCGGGAAAAAAGCAATATCAATCACATTCTTGCCGGCTTTGATAATGGTTTCAAGTGTTTTAAAACCCATAAAACCGGGCACGGCGCTTAGTACAAGCTCCTGGTCCTTTACCAGACGAGTGACCACTGAGGGATCGGAAAGATCAGCTTCTATTGTTTGGACTTTGGGAAAGCCATTAAATTTTAATAAGGCTTTTTTATTTACATCTGCAACACTCACTTCGAATTGCGGGTCGGTGGCCAAATCCATTACCATGGGTCCCCCAACTAATCCTGCACCTAATACAATGACTTTCATTTTAATATTATTTTATCGATTTATTTAATTTTCTAATCTGTGCAAACAATAGGCCGGCAATAACAATAAGTATTCCCAATATTTTCTGTGAATTAATTTGTTCGCCAATGAGTAAAAAAGAGAAAATAGCTGTGAATACCGGTATCAGGTTAGTAAAAACATTCGTCCGGGCAATTCCAATTTCGCGCGTAGCATAAGCAAAGCCAACATAAGCCAGTGAGGAACAAAAAACTGCCAGGGCAATAACTGAAGTAATGGCCTCTGAATTTGGTAATTTACTAAATACACTCCCGGCTTCCAGGAAGAAAAATAACGGGGCAAAATAAATCAGCCCTATCAGGTTTTGGATGGCAATGATAAAAAACGGATTGTACCCAAAACTCAGTTTTTTAAGAAGAACGGAATATCCAACGGCACTGAAAACGGCAAAAAATAAGGCACCAATGCCCACAATGTCCGCGTCGAGGCTAAAATTCCGATTAAACAACATAATTGAGATTCCAAAAAAGGAAACCAACAAGCCGGCAATATTCAGCCAGCTTAGTTTTTCCCTGAAGCTTAAATATGCTGCAATCGGGGCAAACAAGGGGATGGTAGCTATAACAACAGCACTAATGGTAGGGGTGGTGAGTTTAACCCCATAGTTTTCACCAATAAAATATAAAAACGGGTTAAATAGTGATGAAACAAGGAATAGTTTATAATCTTCTTTTTTAATTTTTGTAATTCCTCCAAATAGCTTTAACCATAAAAACAATACAATAGTCGAGAGCAATAACCTGAAGAAAATAATCGTAATGGGTTCGTAGTATTTTAGCAGGACGGAAGTCCACACAAAGGACATTCCCCAGAAAAACATCGAAATAATGGCTGACCCGTAAACGTAAAACTGTTTTGCTTTCAATGGGCTTGAATTGTTAGGACCTGTCAGTTTCAGAAAGAAGATTTGTAGCGTGTTTTAGGGTTCGCAATACCAGTGTTAGCAGTATTGACCCTGCCAGGCACCACGTGGAAATCCTGTACCATTGGAATTGATCATTTTCAAAATAGTACCTGAGATGATCCACAAAGGCGAAACTCAAAACGGTGGCTAAAAAGCCTGAATATTCCCTTCGTAAAACTGATTTCATCGAAAATGGGATTTGGCCTTTTTTATATTTTGAAAACGCAGGAAAAAATGCAGGTACTTGTTCCGACCACTTGAGGTAAGCCTCTCCGAATTTTCTTTCAAGAAAACGTTCTTCTGCAAACATGATCCGCTCATAATACAGCCAGAAAGCCAGCGACACAATAACAATAAAATAAATGTTATAGGTGAAAAAAACGATGCCGATCCACATCAGGTAATTACCCAGGTATAGAGGATGTCGCACCATGGAATAAATTCCCGTTTGATTAAGCGATTCAGCTACCTGTTCTTTGGTATTTCTTCCTGAAGTACCTTTTGGGGTAGTGCCTATGGATATAGCCCTGATAATTAATCCACAGAAACTGATAAGAACCGCCACGATTGAAAATAAGTTTTCAACTGATTGGTTGATAAAATAGTTATCCGTGAAATAGATGACCGGGACTGCCAGAATAAAAAGAATAACAGGAATTTGTCCACGGTACCGGAACAAGGTGTTGCCGCTTTTTTCAAATGAATGGATTAATGCCATCAGGGATTTTATATTAAAAATGTGAAACAAAAATAGAAATAAAAGATAAAACAAAGGTTTTAATAATTGTTACCGCCGAATTATAATACAGAAGTGGTTTAATTCACTAATTTTGATTTGATTTTTAATAGAGCAAATGAGGGACAGAATTAAGATATTTAACATTGGAGTTGATAAAATTACGAAGAAGGAATTACTTGAAACCTTTCAGGAGGGCGTGTTAGTAACTCCTAATGTCGACCATCTGATGAAGCTCCAAAAGGATCGTGAATTTTACGAAATTTATAAAAAGGCCGATTATGTGACTGTGGATAGCAATATTGTGCAACTTGCTTTAAAATTCCTCGGAAGGCCTGTCCCCGAGGTAGTCACCGGATCGGGATTTTTACCTTCCTATTATATGTACCACAAAGACAATCCTGAAATCAAGATATTTTTATTTGGAGCTGCCCCCGGAATTGCTGATATTGCTATGGAAAAGATCAATAAAAAAGCAGGCCGGGACATTGTGGTTGGCGCCTATTCACCAAGTTTTGGATTTGAAAAAAATAAAGAGGAGTGTGATAAGATTGTGGAAATGCTGAATGCTTCCCCTGCGAATGTCCTTGTTGTTGGGGTGGGTGCACCCAAGCAGGAAAAGTGGATCTATAAATACAAAGAGCAATTGAAGAATATCAAGATATATTTAGCCATCGGAGCCACTATTGATTTTGAAGCCGAAAAAGTAAAACGGGCCCCAAAGATCATGCAAAAACTTGCCCTTGAATGGCTGTATCGTTTGGCCAAAGAGCCTAAAAGATTATGGCGCCGCTATATCATTGAAGATATGCCTTTTTTCTGGCTGGTATTGAAACAACGGTTTGGGAAGTACCGGAATCCGTTTGAATAAAATCCTCATTTCGTTATTCCGTCCAATTTATACCTAATCCAGATTATTGAAAAAAAATTCTATTTAACTTTGTGTGCAAGGTTCCTGAATGATTTTGGAATAAGGGTTTATAAGTCCCGGACTGGAATCATTCCAAATAGGTAAAAAATAAAACCTGAAAACATTCCAAAATTCCCAGCCAGTTTTTACAACTTTTCAATAGTTTTCAACTTTTCTTTCAAAAAAAGCTGAAAAAAATATCATTTACAGCAACGATTATGAGAAATATTGGTATAAATACCATATAACGTGTGTAAATGATAAATTCAAATTTAAATATTAAAAAACTATCCATCCGGTTGAAGGTTCTCCTAAATGAGGTGGTGGACTTTAACCGGGGTTCTTATTTTGGCGTAAGGGCGATGGATGCAGAGGTACTCCATCTGTGGGAAGAATATAACAATATATGGGAGCTTGTGGTAACTGAATGCCCCTCATTAAAAGAGGAATTCCCTGAATTATCTTACCCTGATCCTTATATTGCAAATGGTGATAGTTTTTATAAAGAAGGTACAATGATTTATAAGCCTGAACATTTTGCTCCGCTTAGGTTATCTATTCAGCAGATGTTAAAGGCCTTTAATCAATATGTCCAAAAAGAATCAGCGTAGGATTTGCATTTTGTATTTTAAGTTGCAAAAATTCGGGATTCTTTTTTTAGCGCTTATTTCCTCATTTTAATTTAATCCCCTTTTAAATCAAATATTTTCCTGCCATTTTAATATAAAATACTTCGTTGTTCCAGGAACAAGTATATCTTCTTTGAAATGGAAACCAATAGTTTTATATAAGCGTATAATTGCCACTCGAAACTCAAAGAATTGTAGGAGTTATGAAAACTTATCTATGGCGATTGTCACAGATTAAAGCTTAGGTAATAAAAAACACTGCAAATTCCTCGTGCTTGGTCAGGGTTGAGTTTGGATAAATAAACAGAAATATATAAAGATTATGGATGTTATCTTTTGTGTTTTCACCATGATATTTGAAAATAGAAATCTTTAGTAGATTAGATTGTATCCACCTATTCTTTATCATATATATTTTGGGAATTCCGGTTTGTTCCGGAATTCCTTTTTTTATCTTATATTTTTCCCGGATAAACTTTAAGTGCTTCTTCCAAACAGATCATTGAATTCTTTAAGTCTTCTACATTGAGCACATAGCTGATCCGTACTTCATTTTTACCTTTTCCTTTAGTAGCATAAAAGCCTGTGGCAGGAGCAAACATTACCGTTTGGTTTTTAAAACTAAAATCTTCGAGCAGCCACTGACAGAATCTGTCTGAATCGTCAATTGGGAGCTGTGCTACCACATAAAAAGCTCCGGACGGATTCGGGCAGTATGCGCCTTCAATTTTGTTGAGGGATTTTACTACTACATCCCGTCGGGCGATATATTCTTTTATTACTTTTTCGAAATAAGAGGGAGGGGTGTCAATAGCAGCTTCGGCGGCAACCTGGCCAAATGTTGGCGGGCTCAACCGGGCTTGTGCAAACTTAATGGCAGTGGCCATAAGTTCTTTGTTTTTAGAGATCATTGCACCTATTCTTACCCCACATGCACTGTAACGTTTCGAAACCGAGTCGATTAGGACAACGTGGTTTTCCAGGCCTTCCAGGTGCATGACAGAAAAATGTTTTTTGCCATCGTAACAAAATTCCCGGTATACTTCATCAGCGAATAAAAAGAGATCGTATTTAATAACTAACTCTTTCAGAATATTTAATTCTTCCTTACTGTAAAGATAGCCGGTCGGGTTATTAGGATTGCAGATAATGATGGCCTTTGTCTTTGGGGTGATAACCTTTTCAAAATCGGCGATAGGTGGCAGTGCGAAACCCGTTTCAATGCTTGATGGAATGGGTACGACATTCACTCCTGCGTTAATCGCAAAACTGTTATAATTCGCATAGAAAGGCTCAGGAATGATGATTTCATCACCCGGATCCATACAGGAATTCATGGCAAAAAGTATAGCTTCCGATGCGCCAGCCCCGATAATAATATCATCAGCTGTAATATGAATATTGTTTTTTTTATAATAATCCACTAGTTTTTCACGGTAAGAGAGAATTCCGGCAGAATGACTGTATTCAACCACCTTGCTGCTAAAATTCCGGACTGCATTCAAGGCTATTTCCGGAGTCTCAATATCAGGTTGTCCGATGTTAAGGTGATATACTTTTATTCCCCTTTTTTTTGCAGCTTCTGCATAAGGTACCAGCTTTCTTATTGGGGATGCCGGCATTCTTTTACCTTTTTCTGAAATATTTGGCATTATCGTTTTATTTATTGTTACACAATTAACAAGAATGCGCAAATTTAATTTTTTTCGCTTTATTTCAATAGGTTTTATGAAATAAAAAACCCGGCTCATTGGCCGGGTTTTTCAAAACTGTTTTTATATCCTATTTATTTACAGGTGAGCTGTCCTCATCAGTATTCTTTTCGGGCATTGCTGTTGCTGATTTTGCTAAAACTTTCCCTTTTATTCTAAGGGTTATAGGGGATGCTTTGGCGTTGGAATAAACAGAAATAGTCTTGTTGATCATACCCACTCTTTTGGTGTCGTATTTAACTTTTATAACTTCAGATTTACCAGGGAGAATAGGCTGACGGGGCCATTCAGGAATGGTGCATCCACAGGATGATCTTACATTTGACAGAATCAGAGGTTCTTTTCCTTCATTTATAAATTTAAACTCACATTTTCCATCACCATGTTGTTCAATGTCGCCATAATCGTGGGTAAGTTTGTCGAACGTAATAACAGGGGCATTAGGATTGTCTGGTTGTCCCTGCTCCATGGTTCGTTTATTTTGCTCGTCAAGCTGTCTTTTTTGCTCTGGTGTTATTTGCTTTGAAGGTTGGTCAGTACTAACCTGTGCATTTACTGCCATTGCAGCAAAAATTAAAAATGCGATTGATAATATTGTTCTTTTCATAGTGATGATTTTTATTGTTTTTAAATCTTAAGCTGCACAAATGTATTAAAATATTGAGGGGAAAGAAATGGCTTAACATAATTTTACAAGTGTAAATGAAATGTAAACGAAAGTTTTGTCTAAAAGAATTAATAAAGGCATTGTTGATTATTGGTCAGGGACAATTTCAAGCCCGGACTTGAATAAATATCACTCATGATTCACATTTTTTTTACTTTTACAACAAATTCAAATCAAATTTACCATGCAAGTAAAATCTGTTTTAAGCGTTTTTACATTAATTGTTATCATGAGTAGTTTATCATGCAAAAGTCATATTAAATCCGCAGAGGAGCCTGCAAAAAATGAAGCTCCGGCAAAAACTGCCAAAGCTGGCCCGGCAGTAATTATTTATAAAACAAGTGGAAAATATTTCAACAATGTGCCGGTAAGTTTATCCGCAGATAAAAAGTCGGTGGTAAGTTTTCCGGGCCCAAAAGATATTTACTATAAAGGAGAGTTCTCTTACCCAAGCCTGCTTGAGAATGGATATTTCCTTGATAACAGGGGGATTGATGAAAATACTGCTTTTCTTAAAATTACCTATGAGGAGTATAGCAAATTTGAAAAAGCTCCAACCTCTGATGAAATAATGGAAATGGTACTGGATAATAATCCTTTTACAGAAATGTATCACTGCGGCAGCCGGTTCGACTATAAAAACCTGGAATCAGAACTAAATGATATAATTACCAATGGCAGGTTGGATGCCATGAAAAGGCTTAGATAAAATGTACAACATCTCTACAATTTTATAACATCCTATGGTTAATCATCCGGTTTGCAAAAGTGTAAATCATTTACTTTTAGCTGTGCTTACACTCTTCATCTTTGGATGCAACGAGTCAAATCCAGGAATTAATATTCAGACGGTTTCTTATGCTTCAATTGAGGATATTTATGTTCCGGTGGATAGCCTGGTGGCCCCCGTAACTTATGATACACTCATATCCCTCGAAGAACTCACCGTGGATGAAAGAAAAGAAAAGTTTATTGCATTGATCCTTCCTTCTATCCTAATAACCAGGTACAGGCTTGAAAAAAGATTAAATCGTTTTAAAGATATTGTGGAAGGTGATACCCTGAACCTGAAAAGAAAAGACCGGCGTTTTTTAAAGTCGGTCAAGTCTATTTATCGTACCAATGATCTGGAAGAACTTGAAAAAAGACTACATCCACATCCGGTAAGTATTGTATTGGCCCAGGCGGCTATAGAAAGTGCCTGGGGGACTTCCAGGTTTTTTACAGAAGCAAATAATGTATTTGGTGTGTGGTCGTTTGATAGTAATGAATCCCGAATTGCAGCGAACAGTACCCGCGAGGGGTCGCAGGTTTATCTGAAAAAATACAATTCTCTTTTAGAGGCCGTTGAAGATTATTTTTTAATCATTGCCAGGGGCCCTTATGGAAAGCTTCGAAATAGAAGGGTTAAAACCAATGAGGTTTCTGATCTGTTACCCGGATTGATCAACTATTCAGAATTGAACGAAAAGTACATTGCTAAACTGGAAAAAATAATCCGGAAAAATGATCTGACCCGATTCGATCATTACCAGATCGACCCTCAATACATTGATTAGATTAGTTTAGAAAAAATATAAATTACACTTCACTGCTTTATTTTTTGCAGTTTGTGCTTATTTTTATCTCCATTACCAATTTTTCTTTTTTATGGAAAACATTTTTTATGAAATATATGATGACTTACCCAGGCAGGGGCCCGGGAATAAAAGATCCACTTTACAAGCTGCCAGGTTGATTGCAAATATTTCTAAAAATCCACAAATAGTAGATATGGGATGTGGCACAGGACAACAAACTTTGGAACTGGCAAACTATTTTGGTGGAGAAATTACAGCCATTGATATACACCAGCCTTACCTTAACACACTTACCCAAAATGCTAAAAAATTAGGATATGAAGATGTGATTCTAACTCTTAAAGGGGATATCTCAGACCTTGCTCTTGGTGAGAAAAGATTTGATTTAATTTGGGCAGAAGGTTCGGTTTACATTATTGGTTTCCAAAAAGGCCTTTCCTCCTGGAAAAGGTATATGAATAGAAATGCCTATATGGCAGTTTCAGAGCTTACATGGATAAAGGAAGATCCTCCTGAGGAACTAAAAGATTTTTGGGATTTGGAGTATCCGGGTATGCAATCAATTGAGAGCAATGTTCAAACGATAAAATCCCTTGGGTTGGATTTAGTGGACTATTTTATTTTACCCCCAACAGCCTGGTGGGACCAATATTATACTCCTCTAGAACAAAGGCTGGAAATTCTGCGTAAAAAATATTCCGAGAATGAGGATGAACTTGAATTGATTGAATTTGTTCAATTAGAGATAGATATTTATAAGAGCTATCCGGATTATTATGGTTATGTATTTTATGTAATGCAAAACAAATAAGTATGAAACTTTTAGGAAACATCATTTGGTTATTGTTCGGAGGATTTATAATTGCCGTTGAATACTTCATCGGAAGTCTGTTGCTAATGATCACTATAATTGGAATACCTTTTGGCTTGCAAACCCTTAAACTTGCATCGCTGGCATTATGGCCTTTTGGACGTGATTCGTATCAAATGGAAAACGCTTCAGGTTGCGTTGCCATTGCCATGAATATCCTATGGCTGTTTGTAGGTGGCTTTTACATTGCCATCACACATGCCATTTTCGGAATGTTATTGTTCATAACCATTATTGGAATCCCCTTTGGTAAACAGCATTTTAAACTAGCATCTGTAGCATTGACCCCCTTCGGAAGGAAATTAAGGTAGCCCCGGGTTTACTTATTCAGGAATTTCTTCATTAAAAAAATCATCTTCAATCTTTTGATTAAGCTGATAATTTGTAAAACGAATATATACTTTCCCGGCCTTTGGCCCCTCACTGTTTAACTTTTCTTTATCAACCCCGGCAGCTTTTCCAATAAATTTCATGGGTATATTAATGTTTTCTATTTCGAATGAAAATCGCATTTCAGCCGGAAGGATTGAATTTCCTTCATAATCAAATTCCACGTTAAAGGTTCCTTCATCTCGGGTATTGCTTTCTGTTTTGGTTAAAAGGAATGTTTTCTGGTCGATCCACCAGGTGGCCAAAACCACTCGCGGTTTTTTACCTAAAGGAATTATTTTTAAAATATGCTGTTTTCTGTTATTCATCACCTCCTCACCTATATATATCGCATTATAGGGTTCATTGAGTATGGTCATTAGCTGGTTGTTAAAACCTTTTTTTGGTAGCATGATAAATTCATCGGATTTAAACTTGATTTTATCCGGTTGTTTATAAAAAATTTTCGCATGTTTTACTGGCATATTGATAAAATCTACGTCCACTTCAATTTCTATGTCAGCACTATAATCATAAATTTGTTCCAGCTTATTTTTTAAACTGTCAATCAATTCATAAGGGTCAGGACTTTGAGCAACAAGGAGGCCCCTACTGGTTAAAAAGAGGAAAAAAATAAAGGATAATATGTGTATCGTTTTTTGTTTCATTAGCTTAGAATATCTTTTTTGTTAAAATAGAAAAGGGTAACGGAATAAAATATTATAATGTGTAAAATTAAAATCAATGAATCTTTGATCAGGTGGGCTTTATCCACCTCAAGGCCAAAAAGAAGCTGCCATGAATCAAGGTAGTTTGTAAGAAGAAATGGTTTTATATATTTAAAAATGGAAAAGTCGAAAGTGGTGATAAGGGTAAATAAAATAATGATGGCCATAGTGGATAAGATTGGGCTTAGTGAATTATTGCTCATCGAGGATAACAACAATGAAAGAGAAGCGACGGTGGCCATACCAATAAATCCAAAGCCAAAAGCCCACATAAATCGCCAAAAAATGTCGTGTTCGGGAAGAATATTTACCGATGTATAAATGACCATCAGATCACCTTTGCCAAAAATCAATACACCTAAGCCGAGACTAACAATGGCAAAAACAGCCATTAGTATAAATGTATAAACCAGTGCAGTAAGGAATTTTGCAGTTACTAACTTAAACCGGCTAACAGGTCTTGTCAGCAATAACCTGAAAGTTCCACCATGTGCTTCTCCTGAAAACAAGTCACCCGTTACGATTACGATCAATAAGGGAACATGTACCCATAAAAAGTTCAAAACGATGTAGGTCATCAGGTAACCATTAACAAGATTTCCCTGCATATAAAATGCGTCGGCCAGGTTTTTTGTGAGAAACTCGTGCATCGACTGCCCTTCCCATAACATAGCTGCCTGGGCTATGAGAATGATCAAGATCACCGCGAAAATGCCTATGTAGCTCCGTTTACTTTTGGCAATTTTATATAATTCTATTTTTAAAATATTTATCATTTTCAGGTCAGGGTTAAAAAGTAATCCTCCAGGCTGTTTTCAATTCGAATAGCGTCAATACGAAAGGATTTGTTCACCAGGTATGTATTAATATCAGCTACTAATTCAGCCGGACAAAAAACCATTAGGTCTTTGTTTTCTATCTCCACTTTCATTTCTCCAAATGAAGCTGATGCCAGGGCCTTTTTAGCTTTGTCAGCATCATCAAGTTTAAACCGTGTGCAATAATTATGTTCTTTCAGCAACTCCTTAACATCCCCTTCTACAATTTTTTTACCTTTATTTATAATAAGCATCCTGTTGGCAATGGATTCAATTTCAAGAAGGTTGTGCGAAGAGAGAATGATGGTTTTTCCTTTTTCTTTATTTAAGTATTTGATCAATTCTCTGATGTCCTTCATTCCGGAAGGATCAAGACCACTTGCCGGTTCGTCCAGGATCAATAATTCAGGATCGTGCAAAAGGGCCTGGGCAATACCCAAACGTTGTTTCATCCCTTTGGAAAAGGTTTTGACTTTACTCCCCGATCGTTCATTTAATCCTACCAGTTCGAGCGTTTCAGATATATTTTTTTTAGATGGCTTTATCCCTGAATATTGCAGCAATATCTCGAGGTTTTTATAAGCTGTCAGGTATTCATAAAAATCCGGTTTTTCAATAAAAGCGCCAATTTGACTAAGAATTTTAAGTTTATTTTCATTCAGCGAAAGCCCCAAAATATTGATATGGCCGGTATCGGGTTTTAAGAGGTTAAGCATCAAGCGTATGGTTGTACTTTTCCCTGATCCGTTGGGCCCTAAAAATCCATAAATATCACCTTTCTGTACCGTAAATGATAGATCACTAACCGCCTGGATATTTTTTAATTTTTTTGATAATCCCTGAACATTCAAAACCTGTTTATCCATACACCATATTGTTTTTATTAAAGACCCCGGGATCAGAATAATCGTATTTTGCCCTATAGGTTTTTGCAAAAAAAGTAGTTTTCCAGAAATATTCGGTAGCAAGAAATTGCGGTTTGTTAAACACATAATCCGGAAGCAGATTATACCACCTATACCCGTTTTGCGTAAAATAATTCTTGCATAATTTACCCAACCCCAATTCGTGAGATGCGAGGTGAGCGGCATCACGTTGGCATCTTGATTTTATAATGGGGGAAAATATTCTTGTATCAAATCCATATTGAAATAGCTGATCTTTAATTTGTTTGTAATTCTGATACCTCGACCGGGCATCCAGTTGCGAGAAAACAGGTAATGAAATAATGAAAACTATTGCATAATATTTTGCCACGAAGAATATCATATTATTTCCAGTATCTATTTTAGTTAACAACGGAAAGGTATAAATGATTAGTAAAATCTCCAATATTGTTATAATATGCAAGAGTTTTCCGGATAATAAATATGACTTGATGTTTGATCCCATAAAACAAATCATTCAATAACAGAAACGCAAAGTTAGGTGATAAATGATAATCCGGCCGTTCAATTTTCATAAGTAAAATTTAACATTCCGTTTGCACTGCAGATTATGACATAAATTATTATCTTTACCCGGGTACTTTCATTAATAATAATTAGTCAATATGAAGAAGTTGAGTTTGTTTTTTTTGGCCTTTATGTTACTCACTATGAATACGGTAAAATCCCAGAACGAAAGTTTTATGGGTTTATGCCTGGGTACAGCCCTGCCTCAGGGTGACTTTGCAAAAAAAGACTATAATTTAGAATCAGCCGGATATGCTAACCCCGGATTTCTGTTTACGTTTGATGGAACCTTATTCCCCGATGAGTATTTAGGAATTAGTGCCACCGTGAGTTATGGCAGTAATAACCCTGAGAAAACAAAGTTTAAGGAAGATCTTATTAATGATGTGCTTGGGAGGTACCCGAACCTGGAGGTGCTTGAGGATAAAACTTATTTCGATTATGGTGTATGGCGTTATCTTAATTTCCATGCAGGGCCGGGATTTACTGCTCGGGCTGGCAATATCAATTTTGATGCACGTTTCCTCGCAGGACTCAGCCTTGTCTGGGCACCTGGTCAGCAAGTACAGATTGAATGGGAGAACGATAATAATTTTTCAAGGAAAGTAGATGGAAAAGCGATTCCTACCTTGGGTTATACCATTGGGGCAGGTGTCAGGTATAGTATGAAAAATGGATATGTATTACGTTTGATTACTGAATATACGAACAGTAAGCCTACCTTTGATATTACTGAAGACCTCATTGGTGATATTGCCGAAGGAAATGAAATTAAAACGATAGAAGTTTCCATGCCGATTAAGAATATTCATATTGGAATTGGGATTGCCTATAACTTTGAATTATAAAATTTCATATACTTTTTACTTCTTTAAATGTAGAGAATATGCGTTTTCCAATGTTTATCATATTGGTGATTTTTGCGTTGCAAAGCTTTGCTCAACCTGATTTCCCCAAAGAACTTGAAGATCCTTCATTAATTAGTAGAAACAAAGCTTTTCCACATGCATACTTTGTTCCTTTTCCTGATGAAGAGTCAGCTATTTTGTTAAAAAATGAAGATTCGCCCAACTACCAATCATTAAATGGCATTTGGAAATTCAACTGGGTGGAAAATCCTGCTGACCGGCCAACTCAATTTTTTGAACAAGAATTTGATGCATCCGACTGGGGCAATATCCAGGTGCCGGGAAACTGGGAAATGAATGGATTCGGTTACCCAATTTATGTGAACCAACCATATGAATGGACAGAATCACCTGACCCTCCAAATGTACCGCACGATTATAATCCGGTGGGCAGTTATTTAAAAACCTTTACAATTCCCAAAGAATGGAAGAAACAAAGGGTGTTTGTCCATTTTGGAGCAGTTAAATCTGCTTTTTTTATATGGATCAACGGCCAGTATTTAGGATTTAGCGAGGGCAGCAAAACTCCGGCTGAGTGGGAATTGACAAAATATATGCAACAGGGTGAAAATACCATTGCACTGCAGGTTTATCGCTGGTCGGATGGCTCATACCTCGAATGTCAGGACTTCTGGCGGGTAAGTGGAATTGAACGGGATGTATATTTATATGCGATGCCCCAGGTTTATATCGGTGACTTTTTTGCCAATTGCAGCCTGACAGATGACTACTCGGATGGAAAGATCGACCTTTCAGTTTTTGTTACGGGGCTTCCTAAAGGCAAAAAACCCTATCGTGTTGAAATGAAGTTAATGGAAGAGCAGGATATACTGATGCAAAAAGTTTCCGAACCACTTACATTTGAATTGTTTGGGGCAAAATGCAGGCTTTCCGAAATAATGATAAACCCCCAAAAATGGACTGCTGAAACACCTAATCTTTACACCTTGATAATTAATCTGAAAAGAGGAAAGAAGATCGTACAGTCTGTTAAACACAGCGTGGGGTTCAGGACATCTGAAATAAAAAATGGCCAGCTTCTGGTTAATGGGAAAGCGGTATTGTTAAAAGGGGTTAATAGGCATGAACATGACCCCCTTACAGGCCATGTTGTTTCCAGGGAATCGATGCTGAAGGACATTCGTCTAATGAAAGAAAACAACATCAATACCGTTCGTACCAGCCATTATCCCAATGATCCCTATTGGTACGAATTATGCGATCAGTATGGATTGTATGTAATTGATGAAGCCAATATAGAGTCGCATGGGATGGGTTATGGTGAAAAAAGTCTGGCCAAAAATCTGAAGTGGCAGGATGCTCATCTCGACAGGGTGCAGCGAATGCTTGAAAGGGATAAAAATCATCCCAGCGTTATTATCTGGTCGATGGGAAATGAAGCAGGTGACGGTATAAATTTTTCGGCTTGCTACCGGTGGATTAAAGAAAATGACCCGAGTCGGCCAATCCATTATGAAAGGGCAGGGCAGGGGCCAAATACTGATATTTATTGCCCGATGTATTCTTCCATCAACCACATCGAAAACTATGCAAAAGAAGAACACACCCGGCCACTCATCATGTGCGAATATTCCCATGCAATGGGCAACAGCAATGGCAACTTACAGGATTACTGGGATGCGATAGAAAAGTACGACCAGCTTCAGGGTGGCTCCATCTGGGATTGGGTTGACCAGGGTTTATTGCAAAAGGATGAGAGCGGAACCGAATGGTTTGCGTATGGGGGCGACTTTGGCCCTGAGAATGTGCCAAGCGATGGAAACTTTTGTGCCAATGGTTTGGTCTCCGCCGACCGTACCCCACATCCCGCTTTGGCGGAAGTGAAAAAGGTGTACCAGTATGCCGGCTTTTCACCGGTAGATCTTGCTGAAGGCAGGATAAAAATCAAAAACAAATTTGACTTTATCAATTTAAATTTTACAGATCTCCATTATTATCTTTATGAAGATGGCAAGGCTGTGCAGAAGGGGGTGGTTTACCAACCTGATATTCCTGCAGGGGAAGTACTGGAAATCCAAATCCCGATAAACGATTATACTTATCAGCAGGGAAAAGAGTATTTGCTTAACCTGTATTTGAAAACTTCCGAAGCCTTTGGAATCCTGCCAGCAGATCATATTATTGCTTCCGAACAATTGGTGATATCAGATCAATGGCAGCTTGAACCTTTCCTTACTGATAATTTTACAGTATTAAAGTTATATGAAAACGAAGACGTGATTGAAGTAAAATCCCCCACTTTTACCGTAAGTTTTGATAAAAATTCAGGATCAATGTCTTCATTTAAATATTATGATGAAGAATTTTTTGAATCAGGGCTGGAACCTAGTTTCTGGAGGGCACCCACTGATAATGACTTTGGGAATGGGATGGAAAAAAGATGTGCAATCTGGAAGAATGCCGGCCAAAAGGGAAAAGTAAAGAAGATAGTGGCCGGCCAGGAAGGTAGGGATGAGGTTGTAGTATCGATCACCAAAGATCTGGCTGAAGCAAAAGCTGAATTGATAACCGGTTACAGGATTTTTGGTAACGCGGACGTACAAGTATCCCAAAAACTAATTCCCTATCCTCAGCCTGAACGTAAGCGCGAATACCTAAGTGAAGCTGGGATAAACTTCACAAGGGAAGAACCAATATATCTTATCCTTCCGGATTGTGAATCAAAAATACTGAATGAATTTACAGTGCAAATGGTGATAAAACCTGAACGATTTACCAGGAAAAATGCCTTGTGGGAAAATGAAGACTGGGCTCCCGGCAAACTTCATCTTGAATTCAGAGAAGGGGAATTGTGTTTCTTTTTATATGGTAGCGATTATGTGTACTTTAATTATGACTTTGTAGAACAAAATACCTACAATATTGTCGTGGCCTATAGTGCCCCATACCGGCAAATCTGGTTGTTTGTAAACGATGTTCTAAGTGAGAAAAAAGCATTTAGTGAAGCTGTCCCGCTAAACCTTGAGGGAGCGAATTTTATTGGCGGCTACGCAAAAGAGGACCGGTTTTTTGAAGGAAATATAAAGTTATTTAAAGTCTGGGGAAAAGCCATTTCGCCGGACAATATTAAGCACGATAGCACGATAAAAAAACACGCGGTGTATGCCTTTGAATTTTTAGATATGAAAGGTAAAAAGGTGTTTAACACCGAAGGCGATAAGCATGCAATTATTGTTGAAAAGGAGATTCCCATGCCTGAACTCCCGCGGTTTGGGATGCATTTGCATATTCCGTCAAAGTTTTCAAATCTGTCGTGGTACGGCCGTGGGCCTCATGAAAATTACGTTGACAGGAAAACATCTGCCTTCATAGGTTTGTATGAATCCACTGTTTCTGAACAGTATTTCCCCTATATCCGCCCACAGGAAAACGGCTATAAAACAGATACCCGCTGGATGGCATTAACAGATCAGGAAGGAAAAGGAATGATGTTTCTTGGAGAACCCTTTATCTCTTTCTCAGCCCTCAATTTCGACATTGATGATCTGGATCAGGGTACCAAAGAAAACTATAAGCATACCAACGATTTGGTGCCGAATGATTGGGTATCTGTGAACATCGACTACAAACAAACCGGAGTAGGGGGAGATAATAGTTGGGGGGCAAGGGCACATCCGCAATATACCATGGATTACAGGGCTTATGAATACAAATACATCATTCGTCCAATACGGAAAAAACCCGATTTGCCGGAGTGGAGTAAAAAACGTTTCAGGATAGCGCAGTAATTTACTTTTTATTGGGTTGGCCAGGTGGCTCATTTATCAGGTTATACCCCAGGGATACTTGCAAAACACTGTGCTGGTATCGCGGGACTTCGCCACTCGTGCCTTTGGTATTCAAATTCATTTTAAATGGAAAACCATCAATATATCGCAGACCAAGATGGATCTTTTCAGAAAAATTATAGCGCAGGCCAAAAACATTACCCATGTCGAAGGCATTGTATAGGTCCTCACCCGTGATCATATAACCTATTTCCATACCCGTTTCAATAGTGATTTTTTTGCTGGGATTATAAACAACCATAATGGGCCAGTTGAGGTAATTCAGGCTAACATTGGTTTTAATATCTTCTGTTTTCAGGATATAGCCTTTTTTCGAAAAAAGCATTTCAATACGCCAGCTAAAATGATCTGAAAAGTTATTTTGTACAAAACTACCGAAATGATAAGACAATCTGGGGTTGAACGTGCTTTCTTCAAAAAATTGCGTGTGGTTGGATACAATGATATCTGTAAGATTGGCCCCACCTTTTATTCCCCCAAGCAATTGTGCTTGTGAAAAAAGACCAAAGAATGAAACCAATACCAAACTTAATAAAACCTTTCTCATACCTACGTTTATGCCAACGAAGATATTAAAGAAATTTAGATTTTGAGAAATAAAAGAGAAATGAAGTTTGATTGTATCCCTTAACTAATAATATATTACTCTTTTTCCTTGTAAACCAAATCTACCAATAAACCAAAAATACCCAATAAGAGCAAGGGTGTGGCAAACCAAAAGAAGTTTGAAAACCTGATAACATTCAAAAATTCACCGGTTAAAAAACTAATAACTCCTGCGAGCATAAATAAAATGGCAAGTAGTCCTGAAAGTAGTCCAGCATATTTGCCGATCTGATATAATTTCATATAAGTAAGGATTGATTCGATATCAAAAGTACAAAATATCTTTTAATCAGTGACTTAAATTATTTTACTTAAGGGATAAAATAAACCAGATTTTTTGAGGTTAAAAAAAAGACTAATATATATCATCATTTTGCTCATTTCTTTGTTAATCTTTCTACAAATAGACAGATTAATCTATATTTGCGCACTTAAATTTAAAATACTATGCGAAGAATTAAAAATATACTTTTTTCACTGGAGCTTACGGGCCTTTTATTAATTATGTTTGCCGTGGCCATCGGAATTGCTACTTTTATTGAAAATGACTTTGGAACCATGGCTGCTAAGGCCAGGGTCTATAATGCCAAATGGTTTGAAGTGCTTCTGTTGTTGCTTGCTGTTAATATGGCTGGAAGTATCTTTAAACAAAGAATGTACCTACGGCATAAATGGACCATACTATTGTTCCACCTATCGTTTATTATTATTTTCCTGGGTGCAGCAGTTACCCGCTACATTGGTTATGAAGGAACGATGAGCATTCGTGAAGGTAAAACTTCTGATGAAATTCGTACGGATGAAACATATATACGTGTCTGGGCTGAAAATGACGGGGAAACTGCATATGTTGAGAAAAAGGTCATGCCGGTAGAAGCCAGGGTAGAAAAATTTAAAACTTCATTAACAGCCGGTGATCAAAAGATTAAAGTAGACGTGCGGGCTTATTATACCAATGCAGGTGAAACCATGATAGAGTCAGAAGAAGGGGATCCTATTATCTGGTTGGTATTCTCAGGTGAAGGGGGGCGAACCAATCTGTTTCTGCCGGACGGGGAGATAAAACATTTTGGCGGTTATTCATTTGGCTTTAACAGGGAAATTCAAAATAATGGGGTTGTATTTACTTCTACTGAAAACGGATTGATGATGGAGTCAACCGACCAGGTCAGTTATATGAACATGGCTGCTAATACTACATTAATGCTTTCGCCGGATTCATTGTATCCTTTCGAGCAAATGTCTCTTTACAAAATCGGACAAATTAGTTTCGTGTTTAAGCAATATAATGAAAGTGCGAGAATGGCCCTGGTAAGTACCGAAGAACAGGACGGAAAGTCCGGTATTGATGCCTTTGAAGCATTGGTTACTGTTGGTGATGAATCAAAAATAATGAATGTTTATGGAGGTAAAGGATACTTAAGTAATAATACGGAAACAGAAGTGGGCGGAGTTAAGGTTACTCTTAATTATGGTTCAAAAGCAATTAAATTGCCGTTTGCAATTAAGCTTGAAGATTTTCAGCTTGAGCGCTACCCTGGTTCGCATAGCCCTTCATCTTATGCGAGTGAGATAACATTAATTGATGAGTCAAAGAGCCTGATTATGCCCTATAGGGTTTATATGAATAATGTATTAAATTATGGAGGATATCGTTTTTTCCAGTCCTCTTATGATCGTGATGAGTTAGGAACAATATTCTCGGTAAATCATGACGGACTGGGAACAGCCATTACCTATATTGGCTATTTACTCATGGCCATTGGGATGTTCTTTACCATTTTTAATAAAAACAGTAGGTTTAAAAAACTTTTTAAACTTTCTTCCAAATTACGTGAATCACGCAAAACAGTGACTGTCGTTTTGGTATTAATTGGGATGTTCTTTATTCATCAGAGTGCGGTTTTTGCAAGTCCTGAAAATGAGGTTGATGGAATCCCTGTAATTAATAAAGAACATGCCAGGGCATTTGGTAAACTTCTGGTTCAAGATAGAGACGGTAGGATTAAACCTGTAAATACAGTTGCTTCTGAAGTTTTGCGTAAGCTTGCAAGAAAAAGCAGCTATAAAGGGATGAGCCCCGAACAGGTTTTTTTGGGTATAATGGCTTATCCTCAAATTTGGGAAGAAGAGAAAATGATCAAAGTGGCAAATGACCAACTCCAGGATTTTTTAGGTGTTGACGGGAAATATGCAGCATTTAGCCAGATTGTTGATTTAAATGGTTCGGGGCAGTATAAGTTAAGTGAATATGTAGAGCTGGCCTATGCCAAAAAGCCCAGCATGCAAAGCAAGTTTGATAAAGAAGTAATGAAGGTGGATGAAAGGGTGAATATATTCTATATGGTATACTCTGGATCATTCCTAACTTCATTTCCAATTCCTAATGATCCCAATCATAGTTGGGTAACCTCTGCAAGCAGTAAACAATTTAGTAATGAAGAAGAGGCTTTGTTTGTAAGTGGTATCTTATCGATGTATTATCAGGAAGTAAGAAATGCTGTAGAATCAGGAAACTGGACATCAGCAAATAAGCAACTTGAATATATCAAAGTCTTCCAGAATAAATATGGTGCTAAAATAATGCCTTCAGATTCAAAAGTCAAACTTGAAATATTTTATAATGAATTTAACATATTTAAACGGCTATCATCCTACTACGGTCTTATTGGCTTTATTTTAATTATTCTTCATTTCATTAGCATATTAAAACCAAAGTTTACATTCAATCTTGTTATTAAAATAGCTTCAGGTATTGTGGTGTTATTATTTTTACTACATACTGCTGGTTTAGCTATGAGGTGGTCCATTTCGGGCTATGCGCCATGGAGTAATGGATACGAGTCGCTGATTTACATCGGATGGGCGACCATATTGTCAGGTTTGATTTTCGTTTGGCGATCTCAAATTACACTTGCTGTTACTGCTTTACTTACGTCATTAATTCTTGCAGTTGCCGGAATGAGTTGGATGGATCCTGAAATTACTAATCTGGTTCCGGTATTAAAATCATACTGGCTGATCATCCATGTGGCTATCATTACAGCAAGTTATGGATTTTTAGCCTTAGGAGCGCTACTTGGCTTTTTCAATCTTCTAATTATCAACCTGAAGACTAAAAATAATTTCAAACGTCTTGATTTGACGATAACCGAACTTACTTACATCATTGAAATGACTATAATCGTAGGTTTGTTCATGCTGACCGTGGGTACCTTTTTAGGAGGAGTGTGGGCCAATGAATCGTGGGGCCGTTACTGGGGATGGGACCCCAAAGAAACATGGGCACTTGTTACTGTCCTGGTTTATTCATTTGTAGTTCATATGCGCTTTATCCCTGGATTTAGAGGAAATTTTGCCCTGAGTTTTGCAGCTTTGGTTAGTTATGGCTCCGTAATGATGACCTACTTTGGTGTTAATTATTATTTATCCGGATTACATTCCTACGCAAAAGGCGATCCTGTTCCCGTACCAAGTTTTGTATACTATACTGTAATAGTTATTACCGTAATTGGAGTAATGGGATGGTTGGCTGACAGAAGGAATAAATCATTGCCTGTCAAAGAGTAACAAATATCACTATCTGAAGTTTATTTTTTTGGATTTGGGATCAACTCCTTTAATTCTTTTTTCTTTTTGTTACTGGTAAAAGCAACTGCCATAATTGCTCCTGTCAAAACAAGTAAAGCGGCAATGATTCCCTTTGTAGTTAAAATTTCAGGTTCGATCCAGGAAACCTCCAGGTAGCCTAAGATACCAAGCGAAATAAAGGTTATAATCGGGTTAAGCGTTATGATCATACTCACCTTATTGGCCTCTAAGTATTTAAAGGCAAGGGCCAGACTGCCATAGGCAATTAACGTGTTTAATCCAAGATATACCATCAATATCCAGTTTCCAATACTTAAGTGAAGAAATCCGTCAATTTTGATAAACGGGAGGAAAAGCAATACCGGTAATCCAAAAATAAATAAGTTTAGTTGTGGGGCAGGATAGGTCTTTACCAGTATTTTCTGCAGGGTAGCATAAACAACCCATGCCATAGCAGCCACCACAATCCATATTACTCCCATATTGAACATGTCCTCGTTTTCTACTAATTGAGAAATGCTTTCCCGGTAAAAAATAAATAAACCTATGCCGGCGAGTAGAAATCCAAAAGCCTGGCGCTGACTTATTTTCTCTTTAAAAATCACTAATCCAACTACTCCAAGCAGTATTGGCCCAATCTGGATGATTACCTGAGAAGTGCTTGCTGTGGTTAATTTTAAGCCATACAGATAGCCTAAATAATTTATTCCAAGGCCAAGAGATGCAACGATTAAATATAAGGGTGGATTCTTCAGAATTTTTAAATAGGATGGTTTCGTAATCGAAAAATAAAAGGCCAAGGCTGTAAAAGCAACTAAAAATCTAAACCAAACTATGGTTAAAGGATCAATAATTCCTGTCGCTACTTTGAGCGCAATAACAAGAAACCCCCAAAATAAAGCTGTTATGGATGCAAAGAGCACTCCTTTAAATCTATTGTTTCCTTCCATATTTCAATACTTTACACAAGTTCATTTTCTGGCAGAAAGTTTACCATAAACCAAAATAATGAACCGCGCAAAGATAACCGTCTTTATCTTTCATTACTTCGATAATAAAATAAACATATTAAGCAGCAAATAAGAATTATTATGGGAAGGGATTGGTTAATAGACATAAAAAAGACAGGCAGGAGCGCTTCTCCTGCCTGCTATAAAGTAAGGTGATGAAAAGAAGAAAAGAATAAACCTAATTATTAACCAAAACCAATTTTTGAAGGATGTTCACCTTACTTCGTCTTAAATATCTTACTTGTAAATTTTAATTGAACCTAAACCTGAATACAAAGATAGTAATTTAAATGAGAATTCAAAATATTTTTTGTTAAAAAAAAGAAAAAATAATTAACAATTTAAATAAAAAAACCGGTGATTGATTACTCAACCACCGGTTTAAAAGTAAGGCTATACAAGAAAGGAAAAGAATAAACCTAATTATTAACCAAAACCAATTAAGGAAAGACACCTTACTTCTAAATTTTAAAAGAACTTCTATATTTTAATGTTTTATTATCAATATCTATACCATACAAACGCTTTGAAAAAGTAAATATTGAGTTGTTATTATAATAAACAAAATAATAATTCCGTGAACTCAAAGAACATAGAACCTAAACAGCCTGCAAGTATTCCCATCTCTCATTCTCAGCCGGTTCAGGCTCACTTTTAATAACTCTTAAATTCTCAAAAGGTACTTTAACTTTTTCTTTCACCAGATTTTTAATTTTTACCTGCAATGCACTTCTGGCACGGGTAAGTTGCGATTTTGACGTATTGTCAGAAATATTTAACATCTTACCAATTTCCTTATGAGTGTATCCTTCGATCACATTTAAATTAAAAACCGTGCGATAACCAATTGGCAATTCCTGCACCAGATTTAAAATTTCTTCACTCGATAGTTTACTATAAATACTTGAATAGCTATTATCTTCAATTTCTACTTCATCAAGATAACCCATTTTGGCAAACTTCACATTTCTTCTGTAGAAATTAATTGCCGTATTGATTATTGTCCTCCTGATCCAGCCCTCCAATGATCCTTCATTTCTAAAGTCTTTGATCTTGTTAAAGATTTTAATGAAGCTCTCCTGAAGTATGTCATCAGCCTCCATGGCATTACCTGCAAATCTTAAACAGATACCGTACATTTTTGGTGCAAAATGTTTGTACAACAATTCTTTAGATTCATTGGTGTTTTGAAGGTAAATTTCTGTATTTATAACAATTTTTGTCATTAATTAAAGAACGTTAATGAAGACCAGTTGAATTTGTTGCATTATCTTTCTTAGCATTTTCCAATGCTGATAATAATTTCTTCAGTGCGGAGTTTTCTTCCTTCTTTTTCTTAATATAACTTTTAATGCGGTCCTCAATATCTTTATCTTTATCGGAAGAAATACTTTTATTATTCATTTTGAAGAAAATTAATAACTGGGGCAAAGATTACAGTATAAAATTTAATATGCAAGAAATTATATATTACAAAAATACTACAAGAATTACTTTTTTATCAATTAAGCCGTACATCACAATTATTTTAACCCTACATTAACCGTACATAAATTGTTAAAGGCTTTATAGTTAGTTATTTGAGAATTTGGGCGAAAAGTATTAGTACTTGCTTAGGTATCCCTGTAAGCTAATCTCTCCGGAAGGAATTTGGAGTTTTTTTCGTAAACGGGTACGAGCAGTTTCAACGCTTTTTATACTTTGATGCGTAATCGAGGATATTTCTCTTGATGTCATATTGAGCTTCAAAAATGCACAAAGTTTTTTATCATTAGCTGAAAGATTGGGGAAATGTATTTTTAGGTTTTTATAAAAATTACTGTGGATCTGATTAAATCTAAGCTCAAATTCTTCCCATATATTATCTTCGATTCCTTCTTGTAATTCAAAGATTATTTCATTAGCGATTCGTTGTATTTCAGTTTTATTGCTAAGTTTAATTTTATTCAATTGTTCAATTACTTCTGAAATCAGCTCATTTTTTTCCATGAGGTAATGGATGTTATCCTCAAGCTGTTTCTCTTTGAATTCAATTTCTTCTTCCAGGGATTTGTTGACTAAAGCTAATTTTGCCTGATCTGCCAAATGTTGTTTCCTCTTTGATTTTTGCCTGTTAAACAATACGAATGTGTACAGAATAATAAAGAACATGATAATTACAAGGGTTGAAATGATAAAATTTGACCTCTCGTGGCTTAGCTCCTCAAGGTGTCGCTCGTTCAAATACTCCTCCTGCATTTGAAGCCTGGTAATCATTTGCGTATTCGTATGTAGTTTTAAACTATCACTATATTGTTTAAATGCTTTGTGATAATTAAATGCTTCTTCATAGTTTCCAATTTTAGCATAGGAAGCACTTAGTTTATTAGCCGACCTGCTTAACCGGTCAAGAACACGAATATTCTTTGCTATTTCATAGCATTGTAAATAATAGGGTATTGCTTTAGCATATTGCCCGTATGTAAAATAATAATTCCCGATATGAAGATTGGATAGGGCAATTCCATCCTGGTCATTTTGTTCTATCGTAATTTCCAACCTCCGTTTAAAATTATCAAGGCTTTGTGGATTGCCCATCAGCAGGTACAGACTGCCAATATTTCCATAGTTATTAGCGATCCAGTTTTTATTGCCCAACTGGATATTCATTTCTAATGAGGTAAGGTAATATTGAAGGGCTAATTCATATTTGCCCTGCTTTTCGTATATCATACCTACATTATTCGAATTTCCTGCTATCCATTTTAAATCATTCTGTTGCCTGTTAATCGCTAATGCCATGGTATAGTATTCAAGGCTCAGGTCATAATTTTCAAGGAAGAAATAAATAATTCCAATAAGATTATAGCACCTTGCTATGCCCTTTTGGTCCTCCATTTTCTCCATTATTTTAAGGCTTCTGAAGGTGTAATCAATCGACTTATTATAGATGCCTTTTGCACGATAATATATCCCAAGGTTGTTATATGAATGGGCAATTCCCTTTTGGTACTTTAACTTTGTGCTTAAAGAAAGAGCAAGCCTGGCATATTCACCTACTTTATCTGTATCAATGAACAGATATTTTTCAGAAATTTTATTTAATAGGTTAACCCTGGCAGTATCACCAGTTGTTTCTTCTATTTTCTTTAATAGCATATCAATATCGGGATCGTTCTGGGCATAAATGCTTCCACCCAAAATCAATATTACTGATATTTTAACGATCCATTTCATCTTATATATTGGATAAAAAACGATGTAAACTTATCTCCCTGTTAGAGATGTTCAACTTTTTACGCAAACGGGTTCTTGCCACCTCTATACTATTTAAGTTTTGGTGCGTTAATGCTGAAATTTCCTTTGTGCTTAGATTTAGCCTGATAAGAGCACAAAGTTTTTTATCGTTTTTTGTGAGGCCGGGATAAGCCTTAATTAGTTTTGAATAAAAGTTATTGTGCACATCCTGAAATCTTTTCTCAAAAACTTCCCAAATATTTTGATCGACATTTTTCTGTAAGCTGATAATTATATTTTGAACTTCTTTGCTATTTTCAATTGAAAATAAAGATTTAGCATTCAGTAATTTTTCAATGATGAAATTAATTAGCTCATTTTTTCTGAGCATATACATCACTTTAGTAGTCAACTCCCTGTTCTTAAACTCAAGCTCATCTTTTAATCTTTCATTTTCCAGCTGAAGATTTTCAGCCTCGGTTTTTGAATGCTTTATTTTTATTTTTTGCCTTCCATAAAGAAGGATCAACAAAACAAAAATGAAAATTAGTAAAATGGCTAAAGTGAAATAATTCATGTTTGTTTTTTGCCGTTTAATTTCATTTAATTTTTTTTCAGATTCATACAAACGATTCATTTCCATCTGGGTGATGTTCTCATAATTATTGATGTTAACAATGCTATCACTCGCCTTTTTATATTCGAAATGATAGTGATAGGCCTGTTCATAATTTTTTGTTGTCTCAAAAACTTTACTCAGGCCCAATGCAGCTTCCTGAATTTTTTTTAAAATGGAATTTTGTTTGGAAAGCGCATAGCCACTTTTAAAATATTCCACTGATTTAGTTGTGTCACCTGTCAGTAAATAATAATTTCCAAGGCTTATGTTGGCGGAGGCAATTCTAATAGGATTTTTTAGTGCTAGACTCAGGTTTTTACTTAAGGATATGTAATGTAAAGCCGAATCAAACCGCTCAAGCGAGAGAAAAATACTCCCTATGTTATTATAAACCACCGAATAAAATTCTTCCCCGCCTGGCTCATCAACAATTGCAAGTGCTTTGCGATAATGGTCGAGGGCTTCAGGAAACTTATGTTTAGTGCGATAAATTTCTCCAATATTATTATAGGCCGCCCCTATTCCCCTATTATCACCGGTTTTAAAATACAGAGCCAAAGCTTTTTGAAAATATTCGAAGGCTTTGTCAATATTGTCCTGATCGAAAAAAATACCGCCAATCTGGTTATAGGAATTCGAAAGCTCAGCTTCCTTTTCTTGTTTAAGAAAAACGTTGGATGCATTGAAAAGAAGATTCAGGGCTTTATCAAATTCAAATTTTCTCTTATATTCCTCACTTAATTTCATACTAACACGCGCAATCCACATTTCTTCGTCCAATAATAGAAAAATTGTCAGCGATTCGTTTAATAATTCAAATGCTTCCTGGTATTTATTTTCAGATATCAAAAAAAAGGATTTATAATATTGAGCCTCAGCTTTACCCTTTTCATCATTTATCGAGGAGGCAATAAATATTGCCTGATCAGCAAAGCTGGCAGCCTTTGTTAAATCATTTTTTAGAGGTCATCATTTAATTTCATATCTTAGCATCCTGAAAATCAACAGAAATATGGAAATATTCAGAGGTCAAAATCTCATACAGTTTGCTGAACGCTTTAAAACGGACGAAGATTGCAAAATATACTTATCCGA
>JAIOZL010000044.1 GCA_021740645.1 Bacteroidales bacterium | reverse complement strand
TCAACTGCTGTTATGGTTGGATATGATTTAAATGATGTAAGTCAGGTAACAGCTAATTATAATGATTTGAGTGGAAACGGAACAGGTGTTTCAACTACAGTTCAAAATGTCGACGCTACATGCAACTGGTGGGGATCGGGAGATGCATACACCGTCCAATCTAATACAGATGGTCCGGTACAGTTTTTACCTTACTGGACAACATCGTCAGGACCATGCGATGGCCTTGGACCAGTGAAAGTCTATGATACTGAAGGCGGCACATTGCTTAGCAGCCACATGACCATCCTGGATGGTATTAATGCTTCTTCCGTAGGTAACTATATAACGATTGCTGCTGGAAATTATATAGAGAATATCAACTTGCCTCATTATTTAAGTCTGGTTGGTGATGGATCTGGAGTTACTACTATTACTGGTTCAGGCGGAACAGTTATGCAGTTGGCTGCAGGGATGGATGCGACGAACCGTATGGTTCTCACCGGAATAAAATTAACCGGAGGAACAACAGGTCTGACAGCAGGAAGTTACACTACACTTACAGATGTTGTTTCAATTCAAAATACTTCATATGGTATCAACTTAAATCCATTAACTGATCTGGTTATTACTAATTGTTCATTTAATGAAAATAATGTTGGATTGAAACTCGCTTCTACGGCATCAGCAACTTATATTACCATTACAGGTAGTCATTTTGACGATAACATAGCTCACGGTTGGTATAGCGATGCCAAAGACACAAGCGAACCAGACCTTGATGTTGTTAATATTTCAAATACTACTTTTAATGACAACGGTTATAAAGGTATGTATACCGAAAGACTGAGCCATGCAATTTTTGATGGGGTTACTTGCATGAGTAGTGGAGATGATCCTGCTTATAATTGGGGTGCCGGAATTGATATAAACCTAAAATGGAAATCATATTCTGACATAACCATTAAAAACTCCAGCTTTACAGGCTGTGGAGTAGGCAGTCTGAATGGCGTTGGATTAACTGTGAAAGCAAGGGATGATGGTGGTACTTATGGTGCTAACCCTGCTACTTTAGATGGCGTTACTATTGATAATGTTACTTTCAATGGTAATGAAAGAGGCTTGGCTCTTGGTGAACCTGGTAAAGATAATGCCGGACCTACTAATGTGGAAGTTAAAAACTGTACGTTCAGTGGCTCTGTATTAATGGATATTTACAATAATAGCATAAGTAATGTGGTGGCTAAAACAGGAAATGTTTATGTTGGTGCATCCACTAACTTTGACATTGAAGATCGTATCTATCACGCATTGGATTTGGCTACTGCTGGGTATGTAAACATCCAAGACTACCATGTGTTTGTAACTATAAATACGTTAGGAATTCAACGTGGTATAGATGTGGCGAATCCTGGGTATCAGGTAAATGTAAACAGTGGTAGTTATACCGGGAATCTGGTAGTGGATAAAAAACTGGACTTAATTGCTACTTATGGAGCTGGTACAACAACGGTCAATGGTTCTGGAGGGAATGCTATTTCAATTGTAGCGGATGATGTTAAGATTGATGGATTTACAATTACTAATCCTTCAGGAACAAGTGCCATTTACTCAACGGATAATAGTGATATCATCATTTCCGATAATATTATCACTGATATTGGAACAACAGCTGCAAAAAATAATGTACAGGCGCTTGCTATAGTTTCCTCTAATGAAGTGGTTGATAATATACTTATTGAAAACAATATTCTTCACAATATTAATATGACTGCTCTAAGTAGTGGTAATGGTGCAAGTGCAAAAGCGATTGCCGTGGGATGGTCAACCGGAGCATTTGATATTACTAACCTTACTATTCAATCAAATATTATCTATGATGTTAATAGTAATATTGATCCATGGCCTGCAGGACATGGTGCCTATGGAATTATCCTTAATCATGGCACAGGAACTACAGGTAAAACTGATACCCCAAATATCTTAAACAATGAGATTTCAGATTTAGAAGGTCTTTGGTCACATGGTATTGGATTAGAAGGGAATACTCCCAATGCTGTTGTTCAAAACAACATGATTGATAACCTCATTGATTATAAAGTGGAAAAAGATGCCGCAGCAATAATGATTGAGGACAATGCTTCTGCAGCAACAGTAGATATAAGTATTAACAGTTTTACCAATGTTGATGCTGGTGTGCGTAACGTTACTGGAATAAGTGTTGATATAACTTGCGACTGGTTTGGTTCAACTGACCCCTCAGCTATTGCAGACTTAATTGATGGGCCTGTGAACGTTGTGTCTTATTTGACTAATGGAACCGATGATCAACTTGCAACTATTGGTTTTCAGCCTGTGGCAGGAAGTTGCGGCGGCGTATTACCTGTCTATAATGTAACACAAAGTTTGTATTATCCTACGATTCAGACAGCAGTGGATGATGCCAATCCGAATGATGAGATTACAGTTGCTGCCGGTACTTATGTTGAGCAGGTTGTAATTACAACTGAAGGGCTCAAAATTACTGGTGCCGGATCAGGAACAGGTGCAGGAGCAACAATTATTCAGGCGCCTGCTAATATGCCCTGGTTCTTTACTACATCAGCGAATAATTATCCAATTGTAGGGATTGATGGAGTGGCTAACATTACTATGGAAAATCTTACAGTTGATGGTAATGGTCAGGGAAATACTAATTACAGGTTTATTGGTATTGGACTCTGGAATGCAGGAGGTACATTTAATTATGTAGATGTAACTGGCGTGCGGGATGAACCATTAAGTGGTAATCAACATGGAGTGGGTATGTATGCTTATAATAATACAGGCGGGCCATATGTTATCGATGTAAACGGCATGAGTATGGATGATTTCCAAAAGAATGGATTTGCTTTGTATGGTACAGGACTGACTGCTAACTTAGACAATATATATGTTACTGGTGCCGGCGATTTAGGTCCTGGTGATCCTGCACAAAACGGTATAGCAATTGGCTATGGAGCTGGTGGTTCTATTTCAAATTCTTCCATTATGGATATCAATTATAATGATCCATCATGGGCAGCAATGGGTATTCAAATATTATCAGCGAACCCTGTTGAAGTTGACTACGTGGCTATTACGAATTGCCAAACTAGTATCTATTATGAAGAAACTAGTGGAATTATCAAGAACTGTACTATTGCAAATCCTTCAAATAATGTTTGGGGAGATGGTATTGTAATTTGGGCAAGTGGGGCAAAATCAGCTTCTGGTAAATCAGAAAAATTAAAAGTTTCGGCTTTTGAAGAAAAAGTTGATCTATTCAAAGATCCTAAAGCTGTTGCTTTGGTCGATATTGATGATTGTATAATTCAAGGTGTAGATCGCACAGATTCCCGTGGAATTGACATTTATGATGCAACTGTTGATATTGATGGTTGTACTATCATAAATTGGGATTATGCAATTGCAGCCAATGATGGAGGAATTAGTAGTCTTGTAGTAAGTGCTAACGGAAACTGGTTGCCGGATAATAACTTTGGTTTCTGGACGGATGCCACTGTAGCACAAGATGCAAAGGACAACTATTGGGGTGAAGTTTCACCTGGTACCAACAACAGTGCCGGACCTTTCCACCTTACAAATAATTCATGTGGCGATGGAAGCCAGGTGAGTGATAATGTTGACTTCTATGAGTGGTGGGCTGATTATAGTCAGACTACAAGGTATGCTTATCCTACTCCAACGCTTACATGCCCAACAGCTATTACCAAAGAAAGGTATGAAGAACGCGGACCTTATGCATTGGGAGAAGCTACCGGAGCAAGTACTTGCTACAATCCAGTTGAAATTACTTTTGAAGATGATTTGGCTGGCCTGACAGGATGCAACAACACTGGAACCTTTACCCGTACCTGGAAAATTACAGATTTCCTTGGTCAGGAATTAACTTGTGTGCAGGTTATTACAGTTGAAGATAATACTGCTCCTGTAGTGTTTGTTCCGGATGATATCAATACTGAAAATGGTCTCGATACTTGCGGTACAAAGGTTTTCTTTGAGGTTACTGCCGGTGATTTGACTTATCATCAGGGATTTGAGAATTCCGCTTGGGTAAGTGGATTTGACTGGAAAGAATATCAAAGTGAAATAACCAGAGTTACTTCTGGTACAAATGGAATTACTTCCAGTGAAGGAGCTGCTCATGGAGAAATTACAACTCCTGTTTCTGCCAGTTTCCCGGGAGCTTACACCTTCCAGGGTGGTGGTAGTGATGATTTTGGAGTCGGATTTTTCAGGAGATTGGATGTTTACTTTGATTTGACTGATCCAGGATTAGCAGATGAAACCTATGGATGGGAAGTTTCTGGTGCAGCTGCACGACAAACAGGAAGCCATCTCAGAGATTACATTTTCCACGCTGCCGGATATCCGGGTAAAATTGCAGTTGGTGCAAATAATAATTCTAATTTCTCCAGAGACGATGTTATAGCAACCTTCTCAAATTATTATGAAGTTACTATTTCAGATTGGTATACTTTGGAATGGGTTTATAGAGATTCTTTGGGTTCACTTGCAGTAGATTGTAATTTGCTTGATGCATTAGGAAATAAGTTGTGGACTGAAACTAGGTATAACCCTGCTGATGACATAGCAACAACTGTTGGTGGTCATTATTACATGTGGTTTACATATATTGAACCTGATTTCCTTGCAATTGATAATGGCAGGTTGTATTACAATGTTGAGCCAATTGGAAACGCTCCGCTTACCAATGGTGATATCTTCCCGGTTGGAACTACATTGGTAACCTCCACTGCAACAGATGCATGTGGCAACATTGGAAACGACACCTTTAACGTTACAGTTGAAGATACACAACCACCTGATGCAATTTGCCAGAACATAGATGTTTACCTGGATGCTACAGGTAGTGTATCAATTGTGGCCACTGATGTTGACAATGGAAGCTCAGATAACTGTGCTATCGATACATACGCTGTTAGCCAGGATGCATTTAGCTGCGATGATATAGGCCCTGCTGTTCCGGTTGTTTTAACTGTGACAGATATTCATGGCAATATTAGTACATGTAATGCCGAAGTAACGGTACTTGACGCTATTGCACCAACAATCACCTGCCCTGGCGATCAGGAGGTTTGTGCTGATGAAACCGCGACTGATACTTACACAATTTCAGGAACAGAGTTTGACTGGGTTACTTCCAATGACAATTGTTCGATTGAAGATTATTTGTGGAAATTGGAAGGTGCAACAACAGCAGTATTTACATCAGGAATTACGCTGGATGGTGTAGTGCTTAATGCCGGTGTAACAACAATTACATGGACTGCAACAGATCAAAGTAACAACACTTCTGCACCATGCAGCTTCGATGTTACTGTTAATCCGCTTCCTAACCCTGTAATCTCAGGAAATCAAACTGTTGTGGGTGGTTCTACTGAAGTTTATCAAACCGCGTATGTGGCTGGCCATACATATGCATGGACTGTTACCGGTGCGGTTAATGTAGTAGTTAATCCGTCACCCAACGACTATATTTGTGAGGTGGTTTGGGGTGCAAGTGGTACAGGTACTGTTGCTGTTACTGAAACCGTTACAGCTACCGGATGTGATTATACAACTGCTGATTACGTGGTTACTATTAATCCTGTTGCCTTACAAGGAACAATTACTTATAAGAACAACAGTGCTACTCCAATGAATAACGTTAACGTTAGATTGCTTGATGGTTCCATGGCGATAGTGGCTACGGCTACTACAGATGCCACCGGACATTATGCTTTTAATAATGTAGCTAACGGGAACTATACTTTACAAGTAGAAACTGCTAAAAACTGGGGTGGTGGTAACTCAACTGACGCCCTGGCCATTCAACGGACTGCTTTAAATTATACATTCCCATGGTGGACACCATCAGCATTTGTGAATAATGTAGGTGACGTAAATGCCTCAGGTAACCTTAGTTCATTGGATGCCTTGAAAGTGAAGCAAAGAACTGTTTACCTGATCAATTCATTTACTGCAGGTGACTGGGCTTTCTGGAATAGCAATGGTGCTGTAAACTTTACGAATACAGCGTATAATATTGCCAATCTATCTTATACACATAGTGGAACTACCACCCTCAACATAAAGGCTATGTGTTATGGTGATGTAAATGGCTCATATTTGCCGGCTTCTTCTAAATCCTTATTGGCCATCCAAAGCCAGGATGAATTAGAAGTTTTGGAAGACAATGAATTCCAGCTTCCGGTAAAAATAATAGGAGACCATGAAATCGGTGCCATGTCAATTTTCCTAAGCTATCCCGAAAATCTTCTTGAGGTAGTCGACCTGAAAACAACCATCCCCGGATTACTATACCAAATAGAAGACGGCTGGATTAATGTTGCATGGTCTGATATGCAGCCCATAACCATACCTTCGGGTGGTACTTTGTTTACACTGGTTTGTAGCGCTGATAAGGAAGTGAATGACTATGGCAGCTTATTCTATCAAAGCAGTGAAACACAATTTGCCAACCTGGATTGTAAAGTTCTGGAAGGTGTTAATCTGAATATTAGCAAAATCAATGTGAAGTACAAGGATAACATCGAAGGATTAGGTGGAATGTATGCTATCAATTGTTTCCCGAATCCTGTGAAGGATATGTTGAACATTGCGTATACTTTGCCTGAATCAGGACAGGTTAAAATTACATTTATTAACTCGCTTGGCGACGAGATCACTACTCTTGTAAATGATCCTCAGGACGCTGGTAACTATAACTTACAATTTAACCCGGGTAACTATGGATTAGCTACCGGTGTTTACTATTGCAGGATGTTAGTAGAAGGAGAAAACAGCACTTATAATGAAGTAATACGTGTTGTCTATTTGAAGTAAATGGAATGTAGGTGCGGGATGAAAGTCTCGTACCTGCTTTTTTTATCGAACCATATCCTTTATAAACATTCCTGATAGAAAAAATTTGATAATATGAAAAAGTTAATATTCCCGGTACTAATCATTTTTGCAGCAATATTTTATGCCAATGGGCAAACGTCTACTGTTTCATTAGATGATTATACCCTTGTTCCGGGCCAGGTAAATATTCCCCTGGATTTTACTAATTTCGTGGATGTAGGGGCCATTACACTGTACATTGAATATGACCAGAGTGTGGTATCTTATTTATCCTATATCCCCGGTGAAATAGATAATGTGGTGACCAATACTTATCCCTCCGGGAGTAAATATATTTTAGGTATTTCCTGGATTGATATTGTAAGTGTTCCCAATATAAGTGGAACCCTCATAACCCTGGTTTTTGATTATACAGGGGGTACTACGGCCCTTGACTTCCAGGACCCTTTGTGTGAAATAGCTAATCAGCTGGGTGATGTCTTGCCTGTATTGTATTATGACGGTAGCATTGCCCCTGATGCAAATGCGGTTACGGTTACGCTAGTTGATCAGTTAAATGTTGTCCCTCAGGCTTATCCGGATAATTATGTTCTAATACCTCTTGAAGTCGATTTTTCGCAGGTTCCATTAGGGGTAGGGGCATTCAACTTTGAAATTGAATACGATGAAACCATATTGACATTTCAGGAATTACAAAATATTAGTACTTTTGTGCCAGGACTAACAATTAACGTACTTTCTTCACCTTCGCGGGTGGCTCTTATTTGGAATGCCACCAGTGCTGGTATAAACCTTAACGGTAAAATGCTGGATTTAAAGTTTACCTATAATGGGGGTAATACCCAATTGGATTTTAATTCCTCCGCATGTGAGATTGCTGACTTCAATGCCGAAGTTATCAATGCCATTTATTATAATGGACTTGTAACACAGGATATCACAACAATGACCAATATTATTATTGATTCTGTTGGTGCTATTGCCGGCACACAGGTAAGCTTACCTGTTACAGTGAGAAGTTTTAATAATGTGGGTGCTTTTGACTTTTCAATAGGATTTGATTCGCAGGTACTTGAATTTGTAAATCTTACTAATATACATGGAGATATTTCTTCCGGGATTCTATACAATGCAATAACGGATGAATTGAACGTTAGCTGGAATGCCTCTATGGGTGGAGTAAGCCTGCTTGATGATGAAGTATTATTTGATATAACCTTTAATTATTTAGGAACAGACCAGGATATTGTTTTTAATGAAACAAACTGTTCAATGTCTGACTGGGATGCTAATCCTATTCTTGCATATTATGATCCGGGTAAAATTACTGAGATTGGAGGTGGGCCTATTACCATAAAAATGGATACTATTATTTCACCTCAACTAAGTGATGTATTTATGCCGGTTACTGCAACCGGTTTGCAAAATATAGGTGCAATTACACTTCAGATAAGTTTTGACAATCTTCTGCTTAATTATATTACAGTGGAAAATATTTATCCTGACCTTACCTCCCAGGGAAGCAGTCTGTACAATAGTGTGGATGGCACATTTACCTTTGCCTGGACGATCAATGGAAGTCCTTCCCAGGGGGTGGATATTCCGTATAATGGGAAACTTTTTGATATAAAATATTTCTATAATACCGGAACTACTGATTTGCATTTTGTTACTCAAAATTGTGAAGTTGCTGACGTTGAGGCATATCAAATGACTGTATCCTACGGCAGTGGACAGATAAAGAATGGGGGAGAGGTTGAGATTAAAGCCTTTTTGGGAGGCGCCTATAATTCTTCTACCTCACTAATGAATACCACTTTAAACGATAATAATTATATACCACTTGCACAGCCTTATAATTTGTCACCATGGAATTATACAGGAAGCGAAACAGTAACTTCTTTTCCTCCGGAAGTGGTAGATTGGGTCCTTGTGGAAGTTCGTTCTGATATTTCAGAGACAACAACGGTGGAACGTGTGGCTGGCTTGTTATTGAATGATGGCAGTATCGTTGCACATGATAACCCAACCACTGGACTGAAGTTTTATAACATTATTTCCGGGAGTGATTATTACATCGTAGTCTGGCATCGAAACCATATTCCGGTAATGTCAGGTGCACCCGTTACCTTACCGAACAACGGGACACCCTATGACTTTACGGAAGTTGTTGCAACCACCCCGTATTTGCATAACAGCCCATTACCTGCTGTGCAGGAAGTTGGAACAGGTGGGGTATATGGAATGATCATGGGGGATGCGAACGTAAATGGAAAAATAACATATACTAATACGTTTAATGACCGAGACAAAATATCACAGAGACTATTTTTAGAAACTGGTTCATCAAATCTTAATTTAACAGTGAGTGGTTATTTCACTGAAGATACAAATATGGATGGAACTGTAAGTTATGTTGGTCCTTTAAATGACCGGGATTATATTTCACAAATTATTTTTTTAATAACGGGATCTTCATATCTTACTGTCTATTATGAGTCTGTTGTACCAGGTGCTATTGCACCATAATTAACCAATAGGAAACGTTTAACAAATATCGAATAAAAATGAAAAAGTTAAAATTAACCACATGGAAAAAAACAATTACTATTCTGTTGCTACTAATTGTTACTAATGGATTACTTGCAGAACAGGTTGATGTTCGTTTGAATTCATCGGGGATATTTCCAGGAGCATATGGTATATTCTTAAAGCCTGACTATAATTTTACCAATGCATTTACAACTATTCAGTTTGCTTTAAAAATTAATGACCCGGCGTTATTATCCTTTGTCGGATCAATTAATGGTTTTGGTTTTGCGGCAAATGGGCCTTCGGTTCAAGACCCTGTGAGTGGAGATTATTACCAGTTTATTTTGGCTACACCAACTAATCCGCCTGTCACCTGGACAGCAGGTGTTGAATATGAAGTGGGTCAGATTGTAATAAATCCTTCAGTTCAATGTGGTAGAATGGAGATCGTTGAAGATAATTTTGCCTTGTCTCTTAATATGGCTTTTTATATAGCCCTTAATGGGTTTGATAAAACTGGTGTTATCTATGAACCACTTATCAACCTTGGCTCAGAAGGCGGTTATGTGGCTGGTGGATTTGATATAAACTTTGGCCAAAGTACAGGTACTCTTGTATTAACAGATTATAATGGAAATGTGTTAGGGTGGAAAAAAAGAGTAAACAATGGAGCCTGGTTTGATATTTCAGGTACAGCAGGACAAACAATCTATTCGGAAACACCGGTTGCTCCGGGAGTCTGGGAATATACAGCAGAAGTACAATTAGGAAGCTGTCCATCAATACTGTCAGTTCCTGCAAAAATAACAGTTGTAGGAGAAACTCATTGGATAGGAGGGCTTGGTAACGACTGGTCGACAGATGGAAACTGGGACAATGGAATTCCAACCGAATATTTAAAGGCAATCATCCCTGATGTTTCTCCAAATCCTTTTCCATACCTGAATAAGGATGACGGAATGAGCTATGGTATTGAAATAGCTTCCGGTGCGAGCTTAACAATTGAGCCCTTAGGAGCACTAACAACACTGGGCGATTTTTCAAACGAAGGGGAAATGACCATTCAGTCAAGTGCAGACGGGGATGGCTCTTTTATTGATAATGGTATAGTTACAGGCTCTGGTTTGTGCCATGTGGAAAGATACCTTGTGTCTGAAAGATGGCATTATGTATCACCCCCAATTTCCAATGCTCAATCAATGGTTTTCTACAATATTTACCTTAAGGAGTTTAACGAACCCGATAGCACCTGGACATATATTGAACCAACTAATGTGGGATTAGATCCTCTAAAAGGTTATGCCTGTTGGGCGGATGACGATTTTACAGGAACAACTACAGTAACATATACGGGATCACTCAATTATGGAACATATAGTTCATTAATGACCAATACATTAACAGCAACTCATGGCAGTAAAGGATATAATTTTATTGGTAATCCTTTTCCTTCGGCCTTAAACTGGGACGCCACTGATGGATGGGATAATACGAATACCGATGCTACTTTTTATTCATGGAATCCAACAGAAGGACAATATGGCTCCTATACAGAGGGTGATGGAGGAAGTGGAATAAACGGAATTACCAATGTCATCCCTTCCGGCCAGGGATTTTTCCTCCATGTAACTGACGGCGTTGCCACAGGAAGTGTTGAGGTGAATACACTTTCAAGAGTGCATCATGATAAACCTTTCTTAAAAGGAAGTAAGGCAATTGAAACTTCACGTCCATACTTAAGGCTAAATACTTATTCTGGTGTTAACCAATACGAAGACGAAATTGTAGTACAATTTGATGATGAAGCTACGGTTAACCATGATGGAAGATTTGATGCTTTTAAATGGTATGGTTTGGATGAAGCACCGCAGATGTATACTTTAACCGCTGACAATAGAAAATTAGCGCTGAATACCTGGGAAAATCCTGTTGAAGATGTTACGATCAATATGGGTTACAGAGTGGGCGAAGCTGGCATATATACCATTGAGGTTTCTAATTTACTCAATTTTGAACCGGGTATTAAAATAATTCTTGAAGACCTACTTGAAAACGAACTCACCGACCTTACAAGTATTTCGAGTTATAGTTTTTATGCTGAACCAGAGGACAGCGAGTCGAGGTTTAAATTACATTTTAATCCCGATTCCATTAGTTCAACACAGGAAATCAGCATGGCAAATGTTTTAATTTATGGAAGGAAAAACCATATTTGTTTCAGATACTCTGACAGTGAACCATTGGATGGAATATTAAATGTATTCAATCTGACCGGACAGTTAATAAATTCTGTAAGGGTTAGTTCAGAAACAGAATACAATTTATTCATAAGCAAACCAGGAATTTATATTGCAACGTACATTTCTGGCCACGACAAGAAAATCTACCGAAATAAAGTGAGTGTTCGGTAAGCAAGGTTAAACGTTTCCATTCTTTGTTATCAATTGCTTGTTTTGATTCTTTTACAGATGAAGAAAAGTCGTAGGTTTTTTTTGTTGCTCACCGGGATTGTTGTTTTAAGAATGGCCTTTGGTCAATCTATCGCCCTCGAAAATATAACAACATCTCCCGGTGAGAATGTTTTAGTCCCGATTAATTTTACGGGGATGAATAATATTGGGGCCATTTTGCTATTTGTTGAATTTGATGAAACAGTGCTCACCTTTAATGGCATTACCAATATATCTCCCGAAGGTACCGGAACCTTTTACAATTATATTCCGAATCCAAGCCGTGTAGGGCTGTCGTGGATAGCTCCCGGAATGTCAGGTGTTAATTTTCCGAATGGCAAATACCTCGATCTTGAATTTACATTTAATAGCTGTTATTCTGATCTTGAGTTTTCAGCGGATTGTGAAATTGGCGACTGGTTTGGTAATATAATTCCGGTGACGTATAGCGGAGCAACCGTATCAGAACCTTTGCTGACCTTAACATTAAATGTTTTTCTACAGGGTGCTTATGATCCGAATTCTCCTGGTATAATGAAAACTTCTCTCACAACAGCAGATGTTGTTCCATTAGCTCACCCATTTAAACCCGCTTTGCCTTATTATGGTAATAACAATCCCAACTGGTATTTCTCCGGTTCTGAAAATGTTTCCACACTTCCCTCTGGCTGTGTGGATTGGGTGCTCATTGAACTTCGCGATGCGGCAAGCCTTTCATCTGCAACTGCATCATCAATGATTGCTCAAAAACCCTGTTTCCTGTTAAGTAATGGATTAGTGGTTGATCTGGATGGAGTTTCAATTCCGCGGTTTTGTGTAAACCCTTCCCAGGGTCTATTTGTTGTGGTTAGGCATAGGAATCATTTAGGAATAATGAGTTCGGGCCCGGTTGCAGGATTTAGCAATTTTTATTATTACAATTTTACCTTAGGACCAGATAAAGTTGCTGGTGGATCCGGTGGATATGTAGAAATTAATAATGGGTTGTGGGGAATGGTATCCGGCGATATAAATGCTGATAACTTAATTAATAATTTGGATATAACTAACGCCTGGAGAATTGAAGCGGGCGAAAATGGCTATTTTGGCTCAGATTCCAATATGGATGCCCAGGTAGAAAATAAGGATAAAAACGACCTCTTGTTCTTAAATTTATCCAAAACTTCAGGGGTTCCTGAATAATTTCCTCTTTATCTTTTTCCGCATTTTTTTTAAATGTTCTTTTTATACAGGAGAAAATGATTCAATATTTTCTTATTTTTGGTAAAATTGGATTAGGTTCATTATGAAAGGCAATTCGTCCATATTAAGCACATATAAACTCTTTCATGATCCGTTGAAATATTACAACGCGATGCTGGATGATATTGCCAGGGCAAAAAAGTACATCTATCTTGAAACTTATCGTTTTAATAATGATGTAATAGGAATAAAGTTCAGGGATGCTCTTACAAAGAAAAGTAGTGAAGGAGTGGAAATTAAATTGCTAATGGATTCATGGGGTACCAGCCTTCCTTCTAATTTCTTTAAAAAAATGTTGGAAAACGGTGCAGAGGTCAGGTATTTTAGAAAATTGAAATATGTGTGGAATTTTTTCACCAGGAATCATAAACGGAACCACAGGAAACTGATCGTAATTGATGACGAAATTTCCTACATAGGGAGTGCTAACCTAACTGACTACTCATTAAACTGGCGTGAGTCCATCCTGAGGATACAGGCAGATTTGTCTGTAGCATTCCGAAAGGTTTTTCTGAAGCATTTCGAGATATACAATAAATACTCATTTGAACAGGGAATGCAAATAAGAAAGGTTGTTTATGGCCAATTTGAAATACTTCAGGATGTGCCTTCACTTACACGGCAAAGGATACGAAAAAGATATATTGAGTTAATTAAAACTACGACCAGCAAAATAGTGATTGTAACCCCCTATTTTCTTCCAAGCTTTTTTCTCCGAAAAGCCTTAGCAGATGCAGCAGAAAGGGGAGTGGATGTACAGATTATTATGCCTAAAAATAGTGATGTCGGATTAATTGATGTCCTCAGAAATCGCTTTCTTGGACCACTTTCACAGCATGGTGTTCATTTACTGTTTTATATGCCCCACAACCTGCATGCAAAAATGCTTTTAGTGGATGATGAATATTTTTCCATTGGATCTCCCAATTTTGATTACCGTAGCTTCCGGTTTCAGCATGAAATCGTTTTAATTGGTAAAGAAAAACAAATTACGGAGCAGGTTAAGGAATATATTGACGAAACCCTGGAAAACAGTGAACCTTTTAATTATGATGAATGGAAAAACAGGTCTTCTATTCAGCGTTTTTTCGAATGGCTTATTTTACCTTTTCGGCATCTTTTATAAGCTTATTCAGTTTTTCGTACATCTCAGGCAATCTTCTGATATGAACCAGTTCCTTCCATTTTTCTCTTGCTTCTACGGCAGGGGCACCAAAATAAACCTTCCCGCCTTCGATGGATTTATCAATAGCTGAAGTACCTAATAATATAGCCCCTTTACCCACACGCAGGTCTTTGTTTACTGCTACCTGCCCCCAAAGAATTACATCGTCTTCGATATGTGTTACACCAGCTACCAGCACAGCTGAAGCAAAAAGGCATCTTTTTCCGATATAAGTATCGTGGCCAATCTGAACATGGTTATCAAATTTAGTGTACTCATCAATTATTGTATCACCCGATACTCCTTTATCAATGGTGCAATTGGCACCAATCTCTACATGATCTTTGATAAGAACACGGCCGCAGGATTCGAATTTTAAAGTTTCTTTTTCCCGCTTTTGAAAATAAAAGGCATCGGCTCCAATTACTGTTCCTGAATGGATGATAACGTTGTTGCCAAGGATGCAATGGTCGTAAATGCTTACATTGGCATGGATGATGCAATTTTTACCTATTACTACATGATTTCCTATAAACGCTCCTGGTTGAACAATACTTCCTTCACCGATTTTGGCTGATTCACTTATCATTTTTGATGCTGCTTCGAAAGGCCTGAAGTTTTGAACCAACTTCATATAATCTTCAAACGGGCTATTAGAAAAAATCAAGGCCTTTCCTTCAGGACAATCCACCTCTTTATTGATTAATATTATACTTGCCTTAGACCCCAGGGCTTTGTTATAATATTTAGGATGGTCAACAAAGGTGAGGTCACCCGGTTCAACCATATGAATTTCATTGATCCCTGATATTGGGAAATCAGGGTCACCTTTAAATATGCATCCCAGAAATCCAGCAATTCCTTTTAAGGATTGTGGTTGGTTAAATTTCATTTCATTTAGCTTTTGGCTGCTAGTTTTAAGCTACTGGTGCAAATTGCAATTAGCCCATTTTACTAACTACTTCTTACTAATTACTACTTACTAGTTTCTAATCTTACCCCTTGCTATTCTTTTACTCTTTCAGAATATTCACCCGAGCGGGTATCCACCTTAATTTTTTCACCTTCATTTATAAACAAAGGAACTTTGACTGTCGCCCCTGTTTCAACGGTGGCATCCTTAAAGGTGTTGGTAGCAGTATTTCCCCGTTCACCAGGTTCGGCATAAGTTATCTCTAACACCACATAGGCCGGCATATCACACGAAAGTGGAGTTTCAGTATCGGCATGATACAGGATTTCCACTTCCTGGCCTTCCTTCAAAAATGCAGAGGCACTGATAATCTCTTCCGGGATGTGAACTTGCTCAAAAGTTTCGAGATGCATAAAAATATAGCCCATATCATCTTTATACAGATACTGATAAGGGCGTCGTTCTACGCGGGCAATATCTATTTTTACCCCTGCGGTAAAAGTGTGAGGAATTACTTTTCCTGTTTTAATATTTCTAAGTTTAGTACGAACAAATGCCGGCCCTTTCCCAGGCTTTACATGTTGAAATTCAACAATCGTCATAAGGTCGTTATTCATTTCAATGGTTAAACCATTTCTAAAATCTGAAGTTGATGCCATTCTAGATAAATATTGATTAAACAAAAAGTGGCTGCGAAATTAAGGAATTATCATAAATCACAGCCATTAGCTAATATATTTTTAGGTATTTAATTTGCTGATATCAGGCGTTGGTGCCAACCTTTGAATAGCCTTTCATAATACCCCGGGTTGACTTAGAAATAAAAGTTAATATGTCATCCCGTTCAGGTGTGCTGGGCATATTAGCCTCAATGTAGCGGACAGCCTGGGTAACATTATATCCCTTCTTGACATAGATATAGCGATAAATATCCTGTATTTCATTGATTTTTTCATTGGAATAACCCCTTCGGCGCAGACCAATAGAATTGATCCCTGCATATGTCATAGGCTCGCGTGCAGCTTTAGTAAATGGCGGAACATCCTTACGCACAAGTGAACCACCTCCAATATATACGTGTGCCCCAATTTTTACAAATTGATGAACTGCACACATCCCACCCAGAATTGCCCAATCTTCGATATGGATATGGCCTGCAAGGTTTGTCGCATTACCAAGGATTACATAGTCACCGATAAAACAATCATGCGCAATGTGAACATAAGCCATAAGTAAGCAGTTTTTACCAATTACTGTTTTCCAGCTTTCACTGGTACCTCTGTTGATGGTAACAAATTCGCGGATAATGGTATTATCGCCAATTTCCACAATAGTATCTTCACCTGCATATTTTAAATCCTGGGGAATAGCGCCTATAACAGCACCCGGGAATATCTTACAGTTTTTCCCTATTTTCACGCCTTCCATAATAGTGACATTGGAACCTATCCAGGTTCCTTCTCCCACATCAACGTTGCGTTCGATATTTACAAAAGGTTCTATTACCGCGTTTTTAGCAATTCGAGCCTGGGGATGGACATAGGCTAGGGGCTGATTCATAGGGACAAAGATTATTATTTATTGATTGTTGTTTTTTGATATCTGAGCTAACATTTCGGCTTCAATTACCGGTTTATCGTTCACATAGCCTATCCCCGACATATGACATAAACCTCGCCGGATTGGGGAAAGTAATTTTAAACTAAAAACCAGGGTGTCGCCAGGTACTACAATATTACGAAACTTTACGTTATCAATTTTTAGAAAAAACGTAAGATAGTTTTCAGGGTCAGGGACTGTACTTAACATGAATATACCACCTGTCTGTGCCATAGCTTCAATTTGAAGAACACCAGGCATAACCGGTTTATCAGGGAAATGACCCACAAAAAAGTCTTCATTCATGGTCACATTTTTTATACCGATCACATGCTGATCATCCATGTCAATAACTTTATCCACCAATAAAAATGGTGGCCTGTGGGGTAATATTTTTTTTATCCTGTTTATATCATAAATAGGAGTCTTAGAAAGATCAAATGGTGGATTAAACCTGTTTTTTTCCTTATCCATGATGTACTGTTTTATAATTTTTGCAAATTCAACATTAGCTTTATGGCCTGGGCGCCGGGCAATAATATGGGCATTTAATGTAACTCCTGCCAGGGAAAGATCACCGATAACATCCAGCAGTTTATGCCTTGCAGGTTCATTTTCGAAATAAAGATCTACATTATTAAGAATTCCCTTTCTTAAAACCTGCACTGAGGGCTTGTTAAACAATTTGGCAAGACGATCAAGCTCTTCCTGCTCAATTACACGGTTTACGAACACGATGGCATTATTCAAATCGCCCCCTTTAATTAGGTTTTTCTGAAGTAAATATTCGAGTTCATGTAAAAAAACAAAAGTCCGGCAAATAGCAATATTCGTATTAAATTCACTGATGCTCTGAATGGCAGCATTCTGAGTAGAAAGTACTTCTGTGCCAAAATCAATCATTACCGATACCCTGAATTCATCTGAGGGTACAGCAATAATTTCTATTCCGTTTTCAGGGTCGGTGTACGTAAGGATTTTATCCAGATTGAAAACTTTTTTATCCTCTTCCTGCTCTTTAATTCCTGCTTTTTGAAGGGCTTCGGTAAAGTATTTAGAGCTTCCGTCCTTTATCGGGGTTTCAAAATTGTCAATATCGATCAATAAGTTGTCAATCTCCATTCCTTTAATCGCGGCCATCACATGTTCCACAGTGCCAACCATAGCGCCATTGTTAGCCAGAGTTGTACCCCTGTTTGTATCATGTACAAAATCGCAATCAGCTAAAACTATGGGATGCCCCTCCAGGTCAATACGCCTGAATTGAACTCCATGACCAGCCGGGGCAGGTTGGAACTTAAGTTTCACTTCTACACCAGTGTGCAAACCCGTGCCAGATACGGTAATGCTTGATTGAATTGTTCTTTGTTTCTCGCTCATAATAATTAGCGGGCAAATATAAAGATATTTCAATTAATATGGTTGAAATGATTAAAAATCTACTAACCAAATGTTTAACTATAAATTAATGCCTTGAATTGAAGTGGTTTTTTATTCTTTGAGGTGCTTTTTAATGTACAAAGGAAAGATATCTTAAAAAGGTCTTCAACATAAGGACCATCGCACCGAACAATCCTGTGGATAAATAATATATTGTCTAACAGTCTAACAATCAAACAATCTAACAGTCTAACTACTAATTACTAAACTCAACCTACTTCTTTTTAATCTCTTTCTCCAATTCATCCAGTTTTGATTTGATATTGGGTAAGTTTCTGAAGTGAACATATGACCTTCGGTAAGTTGAAATATCAAATGCGGGAGATCCCTGCACTATCTCCCCTTTGTTGATAATACTTTTTCCTATTCCTGATTGGGCCGCAATTTTTACTTCATCTGCTATGGTGATGTGGCCAATAATCCCAACCTGCCCTCCAAACATGCAGTTTTTCCCGATTTTTGTTGAACCTGAAACTCCACTTTGAGCAGCGATTACTGTATTTTCACCAATCTCTACGTTATGAGCAATCTGGACAAGGTTATCTAATTTTACCCCTTTTCGAATGATAGTGGAGCCGAGGGTGGCCCTGTCGATAGTTGTATTTGCGCCAATCTCTACCTGGTCCTCTATTACTACATTCCCAATCTGAGCTACTTTCAAATAATCCTGGCTACCTTGCGGAGCAAATCCAAATCCATCACTTCCAATCACCACCCCAGAGTGAAGAATACAATCATTACCAATCACATTGTCAGAATATATATGTACTCCGGCAAAGATCGTGGTATTGTCGCCTATTTTACAATTATCCCCCAAAAATACCTGGGGGTATATTTTGGTGTTATCCCCAATCCTGACATTATCCCCAATGACGGCATTCTCCCCCACATAAACATCTTTTCCAAGGGTGGCTGAAGCTGAAATAGCAGCCGTTTTGGCTATCCCGGTCTTGTTTAGTTTAATTTTATTATAATATTCCAACAGTTTTGCAAAAGCAATGTATGCATCTTCTACCATGATGAGCGTTGCCACGACCTCTTTTTCAAGTTCAAGATTTTTGTTTACAATAACTATAGAGGCTTCGGTATTGTATATATAGCTGGTGTATATCGGATTTGCGAGGAAGGTGACGGTGCCTTTTTTCCCTTCTTCAATTTTTGAAACATAGGAGACCTTTACCTCGGGATTACCTATAATCTCCCCTCCAATCAGGGCGGCAATCTGACTTGCTGAAAATTCCATAAAAATCTTGTGTTAAGTATTTGTGGCAAAAATAGTGAAAATAGCTTTTGTGAAAATGCGAAATTGTTTTGTTTATAGGTTGAAATAGGACAACATCTGTACTATCCACTTATTTGACATTTTCGCTGCGGTTGACACATACCCGGTCACTTTAAGGGTAAATCAGGGGGGATTAAATATCTTTTGGGTAACAAATAAAATGTTTGGTAGTGGCTTTGGACAAAACGGATATATTCAGGTGGTCAGAAGCTGCACCTATTTCATTTACTTTGCCGTCTTTAGATAGAATAAAAATTTTATCGTGACCGATATTATATGCATAATTAGATGTCGTATCACTTATAAAAAAGTAGATGAGTTCTTCAGATTTAAGTTGAAGAATGCTTGTGATCTTTTCTTTGAGGTCTTCAATGAAAAAATAATCAAATGCATCTGCCTGTATCACACACCGGTATAAATTGCGATCGATCAATCTTTTACAAAGCGACGACAATACTTTATCCGGATCATTTGTCCAGGTCTTTATTGATGCTAAAATATCAAAGTCATCTAAATTTGTAAAGTGATTCAGGATTTCCGGTTGATTAAATGCTTCAATTGAGCCCGGCTGGTTTTTAAGGAAAAAACTTAGTGCCGGGGTGGCGAATAATTCCTTTCCTTCCTTTGTAAGATACTTTGCCCTTTCAAGAATTTTGATCAGCATGTTTTCGGCAGACAGCACTGTTTTGTGCAAATATACCTGCCAGTACATGATCCTTCGCGCAATGATGTATTTTTCGATGCTATAAATTCCCTTTTCCTCCACCACGAGGTTGCCCCCACTAACATTCAACATTTTGATTATACGTTGCGTACCTATAACACCTTCCGAAACTCCAGTAAAAAAACTATCCCTTGAGAGATAATCAAGCCGGTCCATATCCAATTGGCTTGAAACTAACTGGGATAAGAATTTCTTCGGATATTTATGTTGAAAAATTGCAATACCTGTTTCCAGTCTTCCATTAAAGTTTCGATTGAGTTCCTGCATGATCAACCCTGATATATCTTCATGTGAACTTCCTTTGATGATGGCGTGTTCAAGTGCGTGAGAAAAAGGGCCGTGACCAGCATCGTGCAGCAATATGGCTATCAATACCGCTTCTTCTTCCTCGTGTGTGATCTTCTGTCCTTTCATCTTCAAAACGGCAATAGCCTCCTGCATCAGGTGCATGGCGCCAAGGCTATGGTGGAATCGAGTATGTAATGCTCCTGGATAAACCAAATGTGTTAACCCCAATTGCTTGATCCTACGCAAACGCTGAAAATAAGGATGCTGTATCAGGTCAAATATCAATTCACTAGGGATATTGATAAACCCGTAAACCGGGTCGTTGATTATTTTACGCTTATTTACCTGCAAGTTAATTTGTTTAAAGGCAAAGTTAATATACTTGAGGGAAAATGTATTGAAAATAATTGACCACTTACTTTCTCATAAATACCTAAAACTGTTAGTCCGGAGATATTCAGGAATTGAAATTTGAATGTTTTCTCTTAATCAGGTCAGACTTCTCAATAATTTTATTGGCAATGGTATATACTCCCAAAAGATAACTGTATGTAAAAGTGTATAACTATTTACACTGATAAATTAGAGAAACCTGACTCCCCTAATCAACAAATTAACAATTCTGAAAGTATGAAATTTAGCTGTTCAATTTAGACATTGCATTCAAGTTTCATGTTTCTATTTTTGGTACGAACAGATTTTTACAGAATTATTGAAATATAAAACCTTACCAGGTAGGATTTTATAACTGACATATCCCTGAATTCTGCCATATTTTAAATATGGCAGAATTCAGGGATAGAAAAACCGGATAGGGGCATTATTTTTACCAATAGTTTTAAATCATAATTTAAGGTTAATAATTATGCATTAAAATGCTCTTTATTAAATGGCTAAGCAAATATGAATAAAATCATAACCTCATTGTTTAGCTTTTGCTTCTCGCAGATCGCAGTCAAAAAATGACTGCGATTTTTTATTGAGGCAATAAAAAAGGTATTTCTGCATTATGTTAGTATAAATTTTATTGGCCCTATCGCCTTAGCCCATAATGATAATAAGTACCTTTATGACGTGATTTTACTTTTAAATTCAATTAACTAATTAAACTTTATAAACTTTGTATGGAAAATGTAAGCATATTGTGGGTAGATGATGAAATTGATGTTTTGCGTCCTCATATTTTATTTTTGGAACAAAAAGGATATCACGTAGATACTTCAAATAATGGAGCAGAAGGGGTGGAGCTGGTGAAAGCCAATCCATATGACATTGTTTTCCTCGACGAGCAAATGCCTGGCTTGTCGGGTATCGAAACTCTCGAACAGATAAAAACGGAAAACCCTAACCTTCCGGTTGTAATGATCACAAAAAGTGAAGAAGAAACAATAATGGAAGAGGCTATTGGGTCCAACATTGCGGATTACCTTATTAAACCGGTAAATCCCAACCAAATACTTTTGAGCTTAAAGCGTAACCTGGATAATAAAAAACTTCGTAGTGAAAAAACCACCAGTCAGTACCAACAGGCTTTTAGCCAGTTAGGAATGAGGATATCCGGCGGTCTTGACTTTGAAGAATGGGTGGACGTGTATAAACAACTGGTGAGATGGGAACTTGAAATTGATGCTTCTTCCGACGGCGGAATAAAAGAAGTACTCAACATGCAGAAGCAAGAAGCCAACCATGTATTTGCCCGATTTATCGAAAAAAAATATTTTGACTGGATTAATGGAAATACTGCGAAGAAGCCTGTGTTATCCCACACCTTACTGAAGGAAAAACTATTTCCCAAACTTAAAGGTAACCGTCCTGTTTTTCTGATTTTGATCGATAACCTGAGATATGACCAGTGGAAAATTATTCAGCCTGTTATCCAGGAAAACTTCCGCATCAAGTCGGATGAAATTTATTATAGTATTTTACCTACTGTTACCCAATATGCACGAAATGCCATGTTCTCAGGCCTGATGCCTGCTGAGATCCAACGTAAATATCCACAATTCTGGACGGGAGAAGATGAAGAGGGAACCAAAAATCAGTTTGAAGATAAGTTGATGGACGAGCATTTAAAACGTTACGGGAAAAATGTAAAATTCAGTTATACCAAAGTCCTGAACCTGAATGTGGGCCGCAAATTGGTGGAGAACCTGCCCAACCTTATCCATAATGAGTTGAATATAATCGTTTATAATTTTGTGGATATGCTTTCACATGCGCGTACTGAGATGGAGATAATACGTGAACTCGCAGATGATGAACCCGCATATCGCTCATTAACTTTATCCTGGTTTGAACACTCACCCCTGAAAGAGGTATTTAACTATCTGGCTGAAAAAAAGGCGGATGTAATAATCACCACCGACCATGGTTCAGTAAGAGTTAGTGATCCTGTTAAAGTGTTGGGCGACAGAAATACCAATACCAACCTACGCTATAAAACCGGGCGTGCTTTACAATATAAAGCTAAAGAAGTGTATGAGGTTAAAAACCCGGATGATATTTACCTCCCAAAGTTAAATATGAGTTCATCCTATATTTTCTGCAAGAAAAATGACTTCTTTGCTTATCCCAATAATTACAACTACTATGTGAATTATTATAAAAATACTTTTCAGCATGGTGGAATTTCCCTGGAGGAAGTATTGATTCCTTATATAACTTTGTCGCCTAAATAACTTTGAATTTGAGTGGCAAATGAATTCCCGAAAAGAACATATGTGTGATTCGGAGACACAACTTCCCGAAATAGCAGCATCTTTATTAAATGATTTTCCAGATCAACGAATTTTTGCCTTTTATGGAGAAATGGGGGCGGGTAAAACCACTTTTATTAAGGCAATCTGTAAAAAGCTTGAAGTAATAGATGCGGTAAGCAGCCCGACTTTTGCTCTGGTAAATATTTACTTTACAGAACAAGAAGACGAAATATACCATTTTGACTTTTACCGCATGGAAAAGCCAGAAGAGGTTTATGATATAGGATATGAGGATTATTTCTACAGTGGAAATTATTGTTTTTTGGAATGGCCTGAAAAAGTCAATCATATCCTTCCTGAAGAAATCGTGAAGGTTTTTATTAGGGTGAATAAAAACACGAATGCAAGGATCATCATGTACTAATTTATACCATTCGGTTTTAATGGCAACCTGATTTTCAGCTTATAAAAGGATTTACTTGCTTGTATGCATATATTTTAATATTTTTAGGGCTGAAATTAACGCCACAAGCAGATAACATGTCAGAACATAATGGTTACCTAAAATATTCCGAAGGTGAGAAATTACTTCCACAGGAAGAGACTCTTGACATCGGAACAAAAAACAGCTCACTTATGATCGGGGTGCCCCGAGAAATATTTTTCCAGGAGTGCCGTATTCCTCTTGCCCCTCAAGCTGTTGGATTATTAGTAGCCAATGGGCATAAAGTACTGATTGAATCCAAAGCCGGATTAGCCGCTCATTTTAAAGACGAAGAATTTACAGAAGTTGGAGCACAGATAACCTATTCAGCAGAAGAGGTTTACAAGAGTGATATTGTAGTAAAAGTGGCACCACCTACCCTTAAAGAAATAGGCTTTTTAAAAACCCGTCAAACCATAGTATCATCCTTGCATTTAACTGCCCAATCCAGGGAATATTTTGAGAAGCTTATGGCGAAAAGAACAACAGCGGTGGCGTTTGAATTCCTTAAAGACAAATCCGGCATATTTCCGGTTATCCATTCTCTAAGTGAAATTGTGGGAACGGCCAGTATTTTTATTGCCGCCGAGTATATGCAGGATGCTGAATTTGGAAAAGGCAATTTATTTGGCGGATTTCCTGGAATAACCCCCACAGAAGTGGTGATACTCGGGGCAGGAACTGTAGCTCAATATGCTGCAAGGGCTGCCCTGGGATTAGGTGCCCAGGTGAAGGTGTTCGATAACAATATATATAAACTCCGCAGGATTCAAAGCGCACTTGATTCCCGAATATTTACTTCTATGATGCAGCCTGTAGTGTTAAAAAAGGCACTACGAACAGCAGATGTGGCTATTGGAGCTATTCATAGCAGTGAAGGCCTTTCACCATGTGTGGTTACAGAAGATATGGTCAAGGAGATGAAATACGGTGCAGTTATTATCGACGTAAGTATCGATCAGGGGGGATGTTTTGAAACCTCAAGGGTTACTAATCATAAGGACCCCGTATACAAAAAACATGATGTAACCCATTATTGTGTGCCTAATATCGGATCAAAAGTCCCACATACAGCCTCGTATGCACTTAGCAATATTTTTACACCCATGTTGTTGAAAACAGGAGAAGTAGGTGGGATTGAAAGTATGCTTAAAAGAGATTATGGGCTGAGGCAGGGAACCTATTTGTTTAACGGAACCCTCACGAAGCCCTATATTGGCGATTATTATACCTTACCTTACCAGGATATTGAACTTTTGATTGCTGCATTCAGATAATCCTATTTTTACTTTTCCAGGCTTAAATCCCATGATTCCTCAACATCCCAGTTTGCCCGGGCTGTGACTGTTTTATTAAAATAAAATACTCGTTCGGGTTGGATACCATAAATATAATCTCCCGGATCCCATTGCAGGTTGTTATTTTGGTCGTTAATGGCCCTTATCCTATAATCACCCGGCAGCAGGAAAGAAATGGTGATTTTTTCACTTTCCTGTAAATGATATTCTCTTATTACTTTATCCTTGCTAAGTAACTGAACAATGTAGTTATTGGAACTTGCAGGCAGAGTAGCATTAAGGATTATGTTTCCAAAATCAGCAAGGGCTTTTGTCTTGAATTTATGCGTTAGGGTGTCATGAGACCGGCCTAGAATATCAGTAAATGAGGAGTCGGGGATCATGATGGAATAGGAGGTACTTTCCTTCCATTTATGCAGAATATAGGCTTTTGTCTTTATTTCGTTTGAGAAAATTATATCAGGAAACTCAATGCTGTTGGTATCTTCCATAAATTCAAACCCTTCAGGTTTCAAATCTCTAATGGGGTAATTGAAAGAAAACTCAAGCTTGCCTTCAGGATTGGGTAAGGGTGGCTTTTTTGAAAAATTTACCTTGAGTGAAGGAGCCTTTTCTTCTTGTTTTTTCTGATCTCTTTTCGAAACTCTTTTTACCATTGCCAATTCTATCGTGTCGAGAATGATTCCATTATCGGCAATCTGAAAGGTGATACTATCCTGCGGTAAATTATAAATCCACCAATTGATGGTATCCTTTGTTTTATTGGATTCTACCAACTTCCATTCCTCTTCAACCGCTATATTTAATGGGATTATTTCAGCATTGTATGTAGCTTTTCTGAAAATAAAAGCCATATGGTTTTCCTTTATTAAACTGGCTTTAAGAAATCTTTGGAGAGAATCATTTTCTTCGAAAAGAAAAAGTCTTAGAGGGTCAGGGGCTTTAAATAAATCCGGAATTAGTGTATCTACAGTGAGAGAATCCATTAGCAGGCTGTCACCAATTATCGAAGTGTCAGGCTCCACGGGTGAAGGAATATAATAAGGAATTATAAGTTTATTCGAAAATGCAATTCTCTCGCTGGTTTGATCAAACAATAAGTTGCTGTTCCCATCTTCCAAAACAAAAAGTTTAAACACATTGTCAGGCAAGTTAGCAAATTCAAAAGTTCCGTCGTCAAAAGTCCTTGACATATAGTAGGGTTTTACAAAATAGGGCAGGGAGTCAAAAGGTATGGTGTCATTATTATTGATATAGAGCATCACACTTATGCTTTTAACAGGCTCCATCGTAAATGCATCTTTCACTATCCCCTTGTAGGTCATTGAATCCAAAACATTTCCGGTGGAAAATACATAACGGAAGTTAGGATAAGGATTTTCTTCCGTAATATCCACAATGGCATTTCCCAGGAAAATATTATATGTGGTACTGTCTTTCAATGGCTCCTGAAATTCGATAACTACTGACTTCCCTTTTATTTTAATTTCAGGATTTTCATTCATTGGGGGAGAAATAAGCAGTTGATTTTGTAAATCTTTCAGGCTGATAAATTCATCAAAATAAAGGCGTATTTTATTTACTTTAAAATTTTTAGTAAAAAGTGGCGGTTCCGCTTTAAGCAAGCCGGGAGGCGTTGTATCCTTGGGCCCACCTGTAGGTGAAACCGGATTTGCGCACCGTTGCATAATAAAACACATGGCCAAAATTATTGACAGCCTGAGGAGTGTATTTTTTTGCGGTGAAAACATTTTACAAAGGTGATAAATTATCAGAGTATATCTGCATCTATTGGATCGAATTTGTAATTTAATTTCGAAAAATGAGACAAAAAACCTTCCAATGCAAATAACATTTTATCTTTAAATTTATTGTTATCGTGAAAAACAATGATACTCCCCTTTCTGGTATATTTAATGGAGCGTTCTAATACCTTTTGTTTACTTGCATCTTGATCGAAGTCACCAGGTAATATGCTCCACATTATAATTCGAAAGTGTTTTTTCAATAATTTGATCTGCGAAGGTTTGATGCTGCCGTAAGGTGGCCTGAATAGGCTTGTTTGAAGGATAGTATCCGCTTTATCCACATTATCCTTATAAAATGAATTGTTTGTTTTTTTCCCTTTGAGGTGGTTATAAGAATGGTTTCCAATTGAATGGCCCATAGAAATGATATTTTTCACGATCTCAGGATGTTTTTCTGCTTTCTGTCCCACACAAAAAAATGTGGCTTTCGCTTTAAACTTATCAAGCAACTCCAGGACCTGGGGTGTCACTTCAGGATCGGGGCCATCATCAAACGTTAAAAACACTATGTTTTCATTCGTGGATATATCCCAGACAAGTGAAGGATAAAAGCATTTGACAATATAAGGTGTGTGGGCTAAATACATCAGGTTTTATTTGTTCGTTGATCGTTCTAATCCATATCCAGATATTTTGTCTTCACGTTTTAATAAAATAGCAAAGAATAATCCCAATAATCCAAGTGCTGCCAGCATGAGCAATGCATAGGTGTAATCATAGGAGGCAACGCCCATACTCACAGTTTCAGGAGTTACTCCGGGATTAGTTTTATCGAGAATGATGCCTAATAATAAAGGAATGGCCCATAAGCCAAGGTTCTGTATGGCGAACATAGTCCCATATGCTGTGCCAATTCTTTTTTCATCCACAATTTTTGCAACCGATGGCCACATTGCTGCCGGAACTAGTGAAAATGCTATCCCAAGTAATACCATTAACAAAATGGGAGAAATATAGGTTAGTGCAAAAGATAAATGAATAAATACCAACAATATAGATCCGAAGATCATCAGGGTGGCACTTCTTCCTTTTTTATCTACAAATAGCCCCACCAAAGGTGTAAATATTGTAGTTCCTACAGCGAGTAATGAAGCTATTTTGCCACTCAATCCCTGATCAAATCCAAATTTATTCAAAAAGAAATCAGGTGAAAAAGATTGAAATGGAAAAACTGCTGAGTAAAAAGTCATGCATAACAAAGTAACAAATAGAAATGAGCGGTTTGAGATAAGCTTCACCAGATCGTTTAAATGAAATTTTTCTTCATCAGCAAGTTTTGTATCATGCTTGATCTGCTGATCATATTTACGATCAAAAATGGAATAAACAAAGAAGAATAACAATGCTATTCCCATTAGCATGGCAGCAAACCATATAGCGTTATTCCAATATGGAGTCTTCGCAGCAATTATAGGAGAGAAATAAAAAGCAGCCCATGACCCAGCCCTGGCAATCCCTATTTTTAGGCCAAAAGCCATAGCTAACTCTTTTCCTTTAAACCATTTAACAATAACTTTACTTACAACTACAATGCTTGTTTCTGCTCCAAGGCCAAAAAGAAACCGCCCAAACAGCATCATTTTAAGTGCTGGGGAATAGTCTTGAAGAAATGAATTGAAGAACCCATATCCAAATCCGCCCTGGTTATAGTAGTTGCTTGCGCCGTATGCTGTTACAAATGCCCCTAAAGTCATCAAAACAACAAATAGGAAACCTGTCCTTCTAATACCTAGTCTATCCAGAATAATCCCTCCCCAAATACACATGAGCAGGAATATATTGGGAATGGAATAGGCAGAAACGAATAATCCGAAGTCGGTATTGGTAAAATTAAAGTTCTCTTCCAAATCACGCTTTAAAGGCGAAATAGCATCATAAAAGTAATAATTTGCCCCTTGCACAGAAGCAATTAACAACAGTATGCCCCAACGAAAAAGGGCTTTATCTTTAAGTGTTTTATTTATTTGTTTCATCGGAATCTTTGTGGTGGCTTTACATGAAAGTGTCAAAAATAGTAAAAATCGGATTTGGAGCATTCGTACGTTTATATGAATTTGGTGATTCCAACATATATCTGTATTTTTACATTCTTAATTTATTGGCAAACTTATAAATATTCAATTCCAAATTCTGGAATTATGTCTTTAAATTCTGAAATGGTCGATTTTCATCACATGTGCTGAATGATTTAATATGGCGGATTTACGTTTGAGCTCATAGTTTTTATGAATATTTTAAATCGAGGATGGTTTTTATTTTTTATTAGCTGGCTTTTTTGCTTCCTTAATTTTACCGGCAATAGTGAAAACTATTATTGGATAGGAGGAGAGGGCAATTGGTCCGATACCTTACATTGGCAATCATTCAATGGTGGCTTGCCCGGACCAATGGATGATGTAACCTTCGATGAAAATTCCTTTTCTGCACCCGACCAAAAGCTTGTAATTGATATTGATGCCACCTGCCACACAATGGATTGGTCAGGGATCACTTCAAAAGCTGTTATGACGGGAACTCAAAAACTATCCATATCCGGCTCTCTTTTCTTGATTCAGAATTTTGACCTGGATTTTACAGGGGATATTTGTTTTGTATCAAATGCGCTTAATAATTATATCAATACCGAGGGAGTTACTTTAAATTCAAATGTATATTTTGATGGTGATGGTTCTTGGGAGCTATTATCCCCCCTGATATTATATGGCAAATCTATCCATTTAAATAAAGGGACCCTTCAAAGCAACGGCTGGTCTATTGAAAGTAGCTCTTTTTATGCATTCTCTGGTTTTAATAAGGGACTTATTCTGCCTAATTCCAAATATACTATAACAGGCCATAATGGAGTGTGGCAGGCAGATGCTAACTTTAGCTATAGTGGCATGAACGGAACAATCTCCTTCGAGCATAATAATGCGGATTCCCAAAATACCTTTAGGGGTGGAAATGCTTCCTACCAAAATGTTGTTTTCCATAATCATGCTAAAATTTTTGATAGTAATTCATTCAGGGATTTACGCTTAAATGCCTCCAATACTTATTTATTCGAAAGCAATAAAACACAAACGATCAATGGAATATTATTTGCCCGGGGTTGTGAGGGGCCAATTACTATTCAATCCACTGGTAATACGAAGGCCACACTTTCGAAAAATAATGGAGATATTAATTTGTTTTTTGTTTCACTGAGATCTATAAAAGCAGAAATGAACGGGGGCAGCCAGTTTAGGGCATATTACTCCCTGGATCTCGGGAATAATGAGGGTTGTGTCATTCAAGAGGAAAGCCGCGACATGACATGGGTGAATGGAACTGGTTTGTGGTCTGATACAATTCACTGGTCGTCAACTATTGGAGGTGAAAACCAGGATTGTCTGCCTATGATCTACGATAATGTCTTTTTTAACAATTCTTCTTTTGATAATGAGGATACTGTTATGGTGGACCCCGAATATGTGGAAATTAATAATATGACCTGGGAAGGGAACAGCAATCCTATTTTTAAAAATCTATCATCTGCAAAATCATTATCAATATATGGATCGTTGGAGTTCATCCCTTCGATGGTCAATAATTTCAATGCACCTGTATATTTTAAAGATACTTTGTCGGGACAAATAATAAAAACTGCAGGTATTCCTTTTAAGAATGATGTTGTTTTTCAGGGTATTAATGGTGGCTGGACGATAGTTGACAGCCTTAAAGTTAATGGTAATATTAAGTATTGGTATGGAAACCTTAACATAGAAGGTGATTATTTGAAATGCAAGACTTTTCACTCCGATTCGGCTTTTAACAGGTCATTGAACCTGAATTCTGCTAAAATTGAAATTACCACAAACTCTCCTTATCCCGCTTGGCGGCTAAACAATGAAAATCTGGAGTTTAATTCTGGAAATTCGGAAATTGATTTTTTAGCCAGTGGAGCCACCTTATACAATCTGGGAGGAGATACAATAAAATACAATAATGTTGTTTTTAGCTATAATAAATCGATTGCGAGGTTATACTCGTATGATACTATTCACGGAGTTTATAACAATATTGATTTTAAAAGCAATGGGTATATTTATGGAAATAATACCTTTGATACCCTGACTTTTTCTCCAGGTAACTTTTATTCCTTACAAGCAGGAAAAACTCAAACAATAGGTGGGATAATTGATTCAACTGGTATTTGCACCGGTCCTGTTTTATTACAATCCTTAACTCCAGGAAACGCAGCATATATAAGTAAGGCAGAGGACACTCTATCAGTTGAGTATACTGCTATTCAAGATATTCATACAATTGGAGATGCTTACTTCGTGGCTTATAATTCAAATAATGTGGGGAACAATACAGGCTGGGACACGATTTATAATGCAGCACCTGGAAAATTATATTGGGTCGGTGGTACCGGCGATTGGGAAGATCCTGAACATTGGTCACTGATTTCGGGTGGTCCAGGAGGAGAGTGTGTCCCAACACCTTATGATACAGTTATTTTTGACAATTTGTCGTTTGATGCCATTGATCAAAAAGTTAGTATTAATGGGAATAATGCATTTGCCGGGAATTTGGATTGGACAAATGCCCTGTTTGAACCAGAGTTTTACGGTAGCTATGCAGGCACCTACCTTCATGTTTTTGGATCTTTATGGTTAAGCCAGGCAATGAATTTTAGTTTCCCGGGCTATATTTATTTTGAATCGAGAAATACAGGAGAGGTTATTGAAACGGCTGGAAATAAGCTCCATAATATAAATAACAATGTCTACTTCAACGGCCCAGGAGGTGAATGGACATTGCTTGATACTCTTGACCTTGGAGCTGATGTAAGTTGTAAAAATATCATCTATTATAATTATGGGAATTTGAATACTGATGGTTATACCCTTAGGTCTTACGCCTTTTATTCGAATAGTTCAGCACAAAGGATATTGAAACTTGATTCCTCTCTGGTAAATGTTTGTTTAACCTGGGAGGTAAGAGGATATAATTTAAGTATGCCTGAAAATCAATCCGTCATCAGAATTGACTCGGGTATGTTTAAGCATACTTATGGCAATCTTATCAATTATCATAACCTGGTACTTAATTCTGATGATATTCCACAAATTGCTGAGATAAATTCAACAGATTCCTGCCTGTTCAATGATATATATTTTTCTGTTGATGGTAGCTTACAGGGAAAAAGTTCATTTGTTATAGCCGATGATGTGATTTTTAATAAAAGTGGAAATATAAATCATCCAGCAGAAACAAATAAAAATGTATTTGTAATAGATAGTTTATTGTTCATGGGATATGGAGAAATTTACGGGAATGATTCCGCTTCTTTGGTCATGTTTGATTCTACGGGAATAATAAATGGGAGCGGAAGCTATATTTATACTGAGTTTAGACAGGATGGCGAACTTTCGGGCTATAATGCATTTGATACACTTTTGTTTACCCCGGGATTTTCTTATAAGTTAGAAAGTAACGTCACACAAACGATTAACGATTCATTACGGATTCTAGGTAACGACTGTCAGTCCATCTATTTATACTCATCCGAAACTGCATTCGCTGTCATTGAAAAGGATACCGGCTCAGTGTTTGGGGATTTTATAGAAATGCAAAATATATCAGCATTAGGAAACGCTATATTTGATGCCGGGCAATTCAGCGAGAATATTAATGAATCCAATGAAGGTTGGATTTTTCATGAAAATCCTTACCAATATGAATTAGGTAATGATACATCCATTCTGGAGGGAGATACAATATATTTATGCGCTCAAAATTTTAACGGTCATTCTTCTTCAGTGTATACATGGGTTGATCTTCTCACCGGGGATACTATAAGTACTGATTCATGTATTATGGTGGTTGGGAATGGAGTATATTCATTAATTGTTTACTATGACCTGGGTGAAGGATGTTATAAGGGGGATACCCTTACTGTGAACTGCCATTTTGCTTACTCTTACGACTCAGCTAATATCAGCTGCAATGGATATACCAATGGATATATAGAGTTAAATCCTGAAAATGGGTACGAACCCATCACTTATACCTGGCTTTATAACAATAGCTTTTATTCTGATGAACAAAATTTATATAATCTTGCAGCAGGTGAATACAATTATACCATTATTGATTCGACAGGATGTGGTTCAATTGGAACTATTGAGTTGACTGAACCTGATCAGCTTACGGTTGGATTTGACTCAAAAAACTCTTGTTTTGAGAAGAATAACGGAGAAATACTACTTACACCTTCAGGGGGTACTGAACCTTATTTTTATGAATGGTCAAATGCAGCCAGTGTTTCTTACCAAAATAACCTTGAGCCAGGAATATATAACATTGATATAACAGATATAAACTCTTGTCCTTCTGATCTCCTCACAATCGAAATTAATGAATTGGAAAAAATTGATTTTACCTTAACAGGTACGGATTTAATTTGTTACAACGATAATTCGGGATCCATCGAAGTATCTGATATTGGTGGCGGGACGGGCAATTATATTGATTATCAGTGGGTGTTGAATGAGTTTTCCTACAGCAACCAAACCAACCTTGAATCTCTGAACTCCGGATTGTATCAACTTACTATTATGGACGACCTTGGTTGCTATTATATGAATGAAATATTTATTGACCAACCTGATGAATTATTACTTGATCATGAAGTTACTTATGATGAACATGGGTGGGGTATACTAAATGTAATTCCTTCCGGTGGTACTGAACCTTATGATATTTTCTGGGAAGATGGCAATACGTCTCTTTCTATTGGCCCTCTTACCGGCGGCGATTATTTCGTAGAATTGTCTGATTCCAGAGGCTGCGAATTGGAAAAATCGATCTTTGTTGAAATTCCCACAGGTATTTTTGTTCCAAATGCTTTTTCTCCTGACAATGGTGATACCTACAATGATGAGTTTGAAGTGAGGATATTAGGATCTGATTTTACATCCTATGATATTAGTATTTACAACCGTTATGGCGACCAGGTATTTGCAACAAATAATCCTGAAGAGAATTGGAATGGTAAAAAGTATAATGTAGGATCAGAATTACCTGTTGGGGTGTATACATGGGTAATTAAAGTGCTTTTTGCCGACGGGCAAAGTAAAATAGAAAGCGGGAACATTAGCCTGCTTAGATAAAAAAAGGCGGTGGTTAACCGCCTTTTATATTTGGTCTTAATGTGAGGCTAAATATTTTGCAACACTTTCTGCAGTTTCACTCATTGCATCATCTCCCGGTTTCCAGTCTGCAGGACAAACTTCCCCGTGCTCCTCATGAAACTGAAGTGCATCAATAATACGAATGGCTTCATCTACACTTCGGCCCAGTGGCATATCATTTACAACCTGGTGCCGAACTACCCCTTGCTTATCGATAAGAAATAATCCACGGTAAGCCCTTGGATCTCCGTCAAATACTGAAAGGTCAGTTTCTTCGTCATAATCGTATTCACCTGCCAGTACATCATAATTCTCAGCAATTGTTTTTGAGTTATCGGCTACTAATGGATACTTCACACCTTTTATTCCACCATCCTTCAATTCTGTATTTAGCCATGTCCAATGTGCATGAACAGAATCTACAGAGCATCCTACTACTACCACATCCCTTTTTTCAAACTCTTCTATTCTTTTTTGAAAAGCAAGAATTTCAGTTGGGCAAACAAAAGTGAAGTCTTCAGGATAGAAGAAGAATAATACATATTTTTTTCCGATGAATTGTTCGAGAGAGAATTTTTCGACAAATTCATTCCCGTTTATTACAGCGTCGGCCTCAAATAAAGGCGCTTTTTTTCCAACTAATACTCCCATTTTTTTATTTTTAATGATTAATGATTATTGTATTTATTTTTTGCAAAGATATAAAAATAGAATTTTACCAGTTTGAATATCATCAGTCAATTAACAGGATAGGTTTTCTCTTGTTCAAAATTTTTTCAAGAAAATAAAATCAGAATCTATGAATAAATTTTTCAGTTATTCATATTTTATTGCATCTACTGGTTTTTTTAGTGAAGAGGCAACGGATTGGTAGGTGACCGTAATTAAGGCAATAATTATTGAAATAAGTAAAGCCAGGGCGAAGATATCAGCACTTAATTTAGTATGATAAGTATAATCATCCAACCAGTTTTTAAGCGCCAACCAGGTGATGGGCCAGGCAATTACATTTGAAACAATAACCCAAATCACAAATTCTTTCGAAACCAGGGAAACAATAGAAATGGTTTTTGCTCCAAGAATTTTTCTAATCCCGATTTCCTTGGTCCTTTGCTCAGCAATATAGGTAGAAAGGGCAAATAAGCCAAGGCATGAAATAAAAATTGCCACGAGTGCAAAATATCCAATGATTTTTATCAACCTGGCTTCATCAGTATAGGTGGACTCATAAATATCTTTTAAAAATTTTGGTTCAAAAGGAAATTCAGGTGAGTTTGATTCCCATATTTCACCAATTTCCTGGCTGATCGAAGCTTTATCTTCTCCATTTATTTTAATGAATACCTGTCTGCAACGATTTGGTTCATAAAACATGGTTAAAGGATCAATTCCCATTTGCATTGGTAAATGATTAAAATCTTTTACCACTCCAATAATATTAAATTTCGAATCACCCCAACTTAGCCATTTGCCAACTGGATTTTCCAACCCAAAAGCTTTGGCTGCTTTTTCGTTAATAACAACAGCAGCGGTATCTGATTGTATATCCATTGAAAAATACCGCCCATCGGCCATTTTCATTCCCAATGTTTCAATATAATCTGTATCGGTAAATGTAAAACCGACAATGATGTCATCTTCGGTATCTTTTCCTTCCCATTCAATGCCGCCACTGTTACTGCCTATATAAAATGGAATGGCGTTGCTTCGTGTCACATGCTTTACCTTTGGATTGGATAATAAATGGTTTTTGAGAATGTCATATTTTTCTGAAGCACTTCCTCTTAATGTAAATTGCATTACGTCTAGCATGTCCATTCCCGTTTTATTGTTGTATAAGTAGTCCAATTGCCTGTTTATAGCGATTGTACTTATTATCAATCCAACCGACAATACAAACTGAAATACCACAAGAGTCCGTCTGAAATAAAAGGTCCCTTTTGCTTTTCCCTTCGTCGATTGTACTGTTTTTACGGGGTTGAAAGCTGATAAATACAAAGCTGGATAACTGCCGGCAAGAAAACCAACTAATAGCGTTACGCCAATGAGCAGAAACAAAAATTTTAAGTTTAACAGATTAAGCACTAATTCTTTCTCTACAAGAATATTAAAATAGGGAAGAAGAGCCCAAACAATAAAAAGAGCCAACAACAAGGCAAAGAAAGAAATCAGGATAGATTCACCCAGAAATTGGGTGATAAGGTTTTTGCGATCAGCACCCACAGATTTGCGGATTGAAATCTCCCTGGCACGTTTCGCTGATCGTGCTGTGGCCAGGTTCATAAAATTAATACATGCGATCAGCAAAATAAAAATAGCAATGGCAGAAAAAATATATATGAACTGTATTGGCCCATTATCATCCCGGTATGAATATAAATGCATTTTGCTCAGAGGAAATAGAAATAAATCGATGTCAGCTTTATTCTCAGTGTCTCCACTTTCCAGATTTTCAGCGTTTGATTTATTTTGAAGGTACTTTTTTATTTTGCTATTCAGTGCGACGGGATCAGCGCTGGCGGAAAGTTCGACATAAACGTAAAAGGAATTCCAACCATACTGGTCCAGTTTGTAACCCATTTGCTCAAGATTTTCAAATGGGATACACATATCAAATTTGAGGGAGGAATTTTCGGGAATTTTTTCAATAATTGCTGTTACTTTAAATTGCCATTCATTATTGATCCTTACGATTTCACCTATGGGATCTTTTTTATCAAATAACTTTTCAGCCATTTCTTCTGAAATAACCATCGAGTTCAATTCATTTAAAGCCTTATTAGGGTTGCCTGAGGTAAAGACAAAATCTAACATTTCAAATAATTGTGGATCTGCGAGCAGTATTTCTTCAGTAAATGTCTTATCCTTATAATTAGCGGTAACCGTTTGATTGTAAAATCTAAAAGAGTTAATTATTTCTGGAATTTCATCACGAATATCTTTAGCAATGGGTCCTGGCATAGATACGGTAGTTAACGGCCCGGATGCATAATGTTGAGTTTGGACCAAACGGTAGATATTCTCTGCTTTCTGATTGTATTTGTCAAAACTGAGTTCATGCAGCACCCACAGATAGATTAGTATTGCTAGTGCCATTCCTATAGCAAGACCGGTAATATTTATAATCGTAAAGCCTTTTTGGCGGATCAATTGCCGCATAGCGGTGGTTAAATAGTTTTTTAACATGCTAAGATTATTTGATATTTATTTGACTATTCAGATTTAGAAATGTTACAGATTGTCTCATTAATTTATCCACTATGAAGGTGCATAATCTGTAATGTTTTTTGTTAATGCTTATTAACGAATGTTGAAAATGCTAAAAGAAACATGCGGGTAAAGTATACATAAATAAAAATTGTATATGTATTTTTGTCCCTCCAAACTATAGGGCCATGGAATTAAAGGAAAAAATACTTTCGAAATGTAAAACCCATCTTCTTGAAATGCGGAAAGGTTTGCAGCTTGAAATGGAGGAGGCCCAAAAAAGTGCAAATGAATACGGTGCTCCAAAGGACCGTTATGATTCATATAGGACTCAATTGCTCAGGAAGCGCGATATGTTTGCTCAGCAAATAGTTAAATTAGATCAGCAAATAGAAGTTCTTGAAAAAGTTAAGCCGGGAAAAATATCTGAGAAAGTCGAATTTGGTTCTGTGGTAATTACGGATAAACAAAAGCTTTTTGTTTCAACTGGTTTGGGTAAAATTGAAGTAGGCGGAGAACAATATTTTGTAATATCTCCACAAGTGCCAGTTTACAGGGCAATGGAGGGTTTAAAGAAAAATGAAAGTTTTGTGGTTAATGGCATTCGATCTCAAATTCTTGAACTGCACTAATTCTTTTTTTACTTAGATTTAATTTATTGGGTTGAGTAAAAGTAACTAATTATAAGAACCACGCATTTATTATTTTTTATTAGAAATTTGTTCTTCCAGCATCTTGATTTTATCTCTTAACTCCTTAATCCTGAATTCACGACCCACAAAAAGATGGTTGAACCTTTCCAATTCCTGATTCTTTTTTTCAAGTTCTGCTGTTCTTTTATTAACCAGTTCTTCCAATTGATTTCGATAAACCTGCAGCTCCTTTTCTGTTTTCTTTTTTTCATTAATATCACGTAGGACGCCGATAAACCTGTTTGGGTCTCCGTTTTTATTCCAACTAGTAATTTTTCCAACCGACCATACCCAAATGTATTTACCATTTTTTTTTCGCAAACGATATTCATTGCTGTAATGATCAATCATTCCTTTAAAATATTGCCTTATTGTATTTAACGCCTCCTCTTTGTCTTCCGGATGAATCAGATCAAGAACAAAATCGGCTTCGGGCTTAAAATCCCCTTCTGAAAAACCAAGCATTCTTTGGGCATTTTTGTCAAAACTAATAGCATTAGTCTCTAGTCTCCATTCCCACATGCCCTCATGAGCACTAAATAGTGCGAGTTTTAGTTGCTCTTCACTTTCTTTAAGTTTGATTTCTGAGGCTTTCTGTTTACTTATGTCTCTCCAAATGGTATATATTCTGTCTACTGAAGGAATATAAGTCAGCATTACATCAACCCACAAATGAGAACCATCGGCATGGAGGTGTACCCATTCGAACCGATTATTTCCTTTTATAATCGCTTCCTTAATCATTTGTTTGGCTTTTTTTTCAGACGGAATATTATCAGGTTGTATTTCTGGAGAATGTTCCCAGGGCTTCTTGCCAATTACATCGTTCATATCATCATATCCAAGATAATCTATTGTAGCCTGGTTACATTCGATAAAAACTTCATTATCAATAATGAGGTTTGGATCACTTGAATTCTCAAATAATGTACGGTATCTCTCGTCGCTCTTTTTTAACTTCTTCTGGGAGTGTTGTTTTTGAATAAATACTGTAACCTGGGCAATAAATGCTTCGATTAATTCACTGTCAATAGAAGGAGAATTATTAAATGTTATGATTGTAATACTACCGTATGATATGTTGTCACTATGAAAATAAACGTTGTATATATCCTGATATTTCAAGAGCTTTTTTATATTATAGACCACCGTGGGAGATATTTTACCATGTGTCCAGTATGATAGGTCATCACTAAGTTTTATTAATTTAGATACCTCAAATTCTTTAATAATAATTTCATTAACTTCACCTGAGAGGTTTTTAATATCAAAACCAAGGACTTTACTTAATCGTTTATAAAAAGATTTATAGAGGTCATCATTTAGCTGCTTATTAATTGCTGATGCGTAATATTGTCGGCAGCAACCATTCTTCTGATCAAATTATTAAAGATAGTTTCTTTGTTTTGTGAGCGGTTAATCCGATAACAAAATTCATTAAAATA
>JAIOZL010000083.1 GCA_021740645.1 Bacteroidales bacterium | reverse complement strand
GACTTTCGATGGCACGAAGATTTTGTCACTTAAGGACTTTTTTTTCAATCCGCAATCTCCAATCCGCAATCCGCAATCTTTCGGATTTTCGATTTCGGATTTTTTGGACTTTCGATGGCACGAAGAATTTGTCACTTAAGGACTTTTTTTTCAATCCGCAATCTCCAATCCGCAATCCGCAATCTATATGATGATCTCCTATTCCCTGTTCCGCATTTCATCCCACCTTTTTAGATTTGGAAAACATCTCGTTTTTCAATAATTATTATCTACTTTTGTAAGCCAAAAAACATCAAAATATGTCAGAAGAAATCGTTAAAAAAGGACCAAATTTTATTGAATCAATCATTGAGAAAGATTTAAGTGAAGGGAAGAATCAGAAGAAAGTGCATACAAGGTTTCCTCCTGAACCCAACGGATATCTTCATATTGGTCATGCTAAAGCTATTTGCATCGATTTTGGACTGGCGGAAAAATTTGGTGGAAAAACCAATCTCAGGTTCGATGACACCAATCCGAGCAAGGAAGAGGTGGAGTATGTCGATTCTATAAAAGCTGATATTAAATGGCTTGGTTACGATTGGGAAGATAGAGAGTACTATACATCCGATTATTTTGAGCAGTTGTATCAATGGGCAAGAAAGTTAATTATAGATGGCAAGGCTTATGTTGACGACCAATCGGCAGATTTAATTGCAAGTCAGAAGGGAACACCGACAAAAGCGGGAACAGAAAGTCCTTTTAGAAACAGAAGCGTGGAAGAAAATCTCGATCTTTTCGAGCGTATGAAATCGGGGGAATTTGACGAAGGCAGCAGGGTTTTAAGAGCCAAAATTGATATGGCTTCTCCCAATATGCATTTACGCGATCCGTTGATGTACCGTATAATTAAAGCTTCTCATCACAGAACGGGCACAAATTGGGTTATTTATCCTATGTACGATTATGCTCATGGTCAGTCCGATTATATTGAAGGGATTACACATTCCTTATGTACATTGGAGTTTGAAGTGCATAGGCCTCTTTACAATTGGTTTTTGGATCAGATTGTGGAGGAAGGAAGCATACGGCCGGAGCAAAATGAGTTTTCACGATTAAATCTCAGTTATACCGTAATGAGCAAAAGGAAATTGCTTGAAATGGTGAAAACCGGACTTGTCAAAGGCTGGGATGATCCCCGGATGCCTACCCTTTCAGGGTTGAGAAGAAGAGGGTATACTCCGGAATCGATACGAAATTTTGCCGAACGGATTGGAGTTACAAAAGTGGATGGGATTATCGATGTGAGTTTGCTTGAGCATAGCTTAAAAGATGATCTGAATATCAGAGCTCCGCGTGTAATGGCCGTTTTGGATCCCTTAAAAGTTATTATTACCAATTATCCTGAAGGAAAAGTTGAATACCTGGATACCGAAAATAATCCGGAAGATGAATCTATGGGATCCAGAAAAATACCTTTCTCCCGTGAAATATTTATCGAGCGCAATGATTTCATGGAATTCCCGTCGAAGAAATTCTTCAGATTGGGTCCGGGCAATGAAGTAAGACTAAAATCGGCTTACTTTATTAAGTGTGAAGATTTCAAAAAGGATGAGAATGGAATTGTAACAGAAGTTTATTGCACATACGATATCGATACACTTAGTGGAGGACCCGGTGTTGAGCGCAAGGTAAAAGGAACCTTGCATTGGGTTTCTGCAGAACATGCCATTAAAGCAGAAGTGAGATTGTACGACCGTTTGTTTAGCGATCCTAATCCTGACGGACACAAAGAAGTCGATTTCAAGGAATTTTTGAATCCAGAATCTTTAACAATTTTGAATAATTGCTATGTGGAGCCTTCTTTACAAAAGGCGAAAGCTTTGGATCATTTTCAGTTTCAGCGACTCGGCTATTACAATCTTGATCCCGACAGTACCAGCGAAAAACTTGTTTTCAACAGAACGGTTCCGCTAAGGGATAGTTGGGGGAAGATGTCGGATTGAGAGTAAGTTTTTGGGGCATTATTTAGTAGGTAGAAGGCAGCAGGCAAATAGGCAACCCTCCAACCCTCCGAAAGCTTCAATGACCAAACCCCTCGCGGTAATCAAATTTGCTACTCCACCGCATTCCCAAAAGGAATAGTAATACTCAACCAAGGAATAGCGAGAAAAACATCAGCTCCGGTATTAATTGGAAAGACCAGTCCATAATCAATCGCAAGTTTTTTCTGCACAGACCTTCCTCCCAGCGCCATGAGTCCGATGGTTTCATATTTTGTTGAAATAAGATAATTTTCAGTAATAAAATATCCTTTTTTGCTAAAACGAGACATGGCACTGAATGAAAGCGTGGGGTAATCAGAAAGACCACCTTCAGAATAGGCCCAGCCTATACCCAGAGTTGAATTTTTATCTCTGGAACCATGGGTCACCGTTCCATAAGCGATCCCAAAACTGGCATCTCCTTCTCCAATTACTGTTGCGGCTAAAACACCGACTCCAACATTTAATTTATCCTCGATTACCGGAAAACCAATTTTTGGAGTAATCCAAGCCGGAGCAATTCCACCCCCAAATAAAAATAGTGGTATCAAACCTGTCCCAATACTAATATTGTCAGTAATACCATAGCTAAGCTGATTGAAAACCACCCAGGTATTTTGGTAGTATGCTTCATCCTTTTTTAGGTTGTATCCATTTGGAGAATAAAAATATCGGGTGGCATGCGGATTGTCAAACCAGTATTCGCCTGCATACATATCTTCAGGGACAATTTTCTTCATGGAACTTATAAAAGTTCGTGGGATTTTAAGCTCACCCAAAAATTCAGTTTCAATCACCACGAATTCTTTATCCTGAGAAATTAAATTACCTATAAACTCATTTTTATCGGAAGTTTCAATCACATACCTTATTGTATCAGCAATAATCTGAGCCTGGGAGTGCAAGGATGCCATGATAAAAAGGATGATTAGGCCAAATAAATTTTTCATTGGTATAAGATTTAAATTGTGAATACATTTATCATAAACCAACTCTAAGAATGATCAAATATATGATGTAAATCCTATTAATTATACAAAGATGTTGAAAAATACATTGTGCAAGTAAAGATGATTCCATAACTTAGATTATACAAAGAGGTTATTTCAGAACTTTTAATATTAGTTTTTCATTAAAAATTAAATACTACGGATATGAAAAGTATTGTTAAAAACAGTTTTTTAGTTGTTGTAACTATCAGTCTTATCATTTATTCTTGTCAAAAGGATGAAGATCCGAATAATGAAAATCCGGTTACTTCAAATATCGTTTATGTGACCGATGATCTCACTGAAGTTACAACATGGTATCATGATTCGATTTATGTTATTAAAGCCTGGGATTTTTACGTGGAGAATACTCTTACCATTCAGGCCGGGACCATAGTTAAATTTCATCCCGATGGTCCCGATATGATTTTGGGATCCGGAGGAACGATAATCGCCAAAGGAACGGTAGCAAGTCCAATAATTTTCACTTCATGGAAGGACGATAGTGCCGGAGGGGATACCAATGGTGATGGTGGTGCAACAAGTCCCTCAGTTAAAGATTGGGGAGCAATAGATTTGAACGATCAGAATGGCTCCCAATTTGTATATTGTGAGTTTCATTATGGAGGGAATTCTTCATATTCTGCCACTTTGGATGTTTATGGGAACAATGTTAAAGTAGATCATTGCATTTTCTCCTTTAATTCCGGCGATGACGGTTCCGGATGGTATGGAGCTTTGGATGTAACCTACGGAGGCCCGGATTGTGTAATTACTAATAATACCTTCTTCTCCAATGTAAGGCCATTATCGGTTAATACAGATTTTTCGTTGGATGATTCGAATATTTTTCACAATCCCTTAAGTATCTCAACTACAAATACCTATAATGGAATTTTTGTTTATTGTCTTGATGAAATTACGGGCAATTTATCATGGGGTGAAACCGAAGTTCCATTTGTAATAGATGATAATGATTTGTGGACATACAATGGTGGCACTCTCACTCTTGCCGACCTGGTAGTCTTAAAGTTCAGGCCCGGGTCGGAGCTCGTTCTCGATAACGGGGCAGCAGATATTATCAATTATAATGGTCCCGGAGTGTATTTTACATCCTATAAAGACGACACAAAAAAGGGCGATACTAACGGCGATGGTAATGCTACCAGCCCTTCCAACGGGGACTGGGAAGGTATTTATGATAATGTGAATGGGGTGATGTGTTCCTGGGCGAATATTTTTTATGATTAGGGGGAGATTACTCCTCGTTTACTCCTCGTGTTCCCGGGGGAGGAGACTGCTTACTCAAGACCCCTTCTCGCTTTCGCTTATTTTTTATCCCTGAATTGCCCTTTATATTATTTATGAGAATCAATGATGTATTTATTTTAACGATTACGACCTCGCTGATTTTGGATTCTTCAGTCCCAGAAGGGGTCAAACTTGAATAGCCCCGGGTACTTGCTAACCGGAGTAGGCTAACGCAATGACCGCCAACCCCAGCCTCGCCCTTGCGTAGCCGCTCCTTGCTCTGCCATAGCGGCTAAGCAAAGGCGAGGCCGGCAGACCAAGGCGGGCTTGCATAAATTTGTGTAAAAAGGAGAAAACCACAGATAATCATTTCCCGCCACATAAATGAAAACAGTATTTTTCTTGAACAGAAACATCAGAAAAATGAGCTTTTCCCCGGTTATAATAAAGAGATAGATTTCATAAATTTATCATTCTTTAAAAAAGAAGAATGGCTAAAAAGAAAAGTAGCATATCACTTAATACTTACATAAAAAGTAAAACAAGAATAAAGTGCAGTTCGAAAGAAGTAAAAAATTAGGTTACATTGCTCGATATGATCTCTGAACTATTGTTGTTTTGATGAAACAATAGTACAATCCGGACACAATATTGCTAAGAAAAATACAATAGTAATGAATTAAGCCGTGATTGATTTGTAGTTTTGGTTCAGAAAATAATGATTATATAAGAATAAGCAATTAGTTAACAATTATGAAGGCATTTGAAGTAAAGAACCCCGATTTTAAGTCAAGTCCACATACCGGCATGACCAAACAGCATTATATTGATATGGCCAAATATTTATTGGAAAGGGCATTTTCCCATGTTGATTCCATTAATACACCCTTATCCTTTCCGTCAGTTCCCGGTAAAACATACCCGGAACCCAATGCCCCCGATTGGCGTCATCGCTCTCAGGAATTTGAGGCTTTAGAACGTACATTTACATTGGCCGGACCATTGATTCACATCGATCCTGAGATTGAAATAAAGGGCATCAGGCTGAGGGATTATTATTGCCTTCACTTGTACAATGCATTAACTCCGGGGCATTCCAATTCGCTTCCATTACCTGAAGACTTGCCCGATGCTACCTATCAGTTTACATGCGAATTTGGTGGATTATTTAAAACATTGTTGTTATTGCCTGAAACAATCTGGTCGCATTTCACCAAACAGCAACAGGATGAAATGGTGGTAAGCATATCGAAATGGGGGCATCACAGAACCACCCAAAACAACTGGCGGATTTTTAACATTACTACACTATCCTTCCTTAAAAAATATGGTTACGAGATTGACGACAAACTGCTAAAAAATCATATCCAGTGGGTTGCGTCCTATCATTCGGGCGATGGGTGGTATCTGGAGCAAACCTATAATTATTATTCCATCAGTCTTTTTATAGTTTATACTACTATATGGAACCGGACATTTGGGGATGAGTACTATCCTGAATATGCAGCCATAATTGAAAAATCTGCTCAAAAACTAATGGAATCACTGCCTTCATTTTTTGGACAGGACGGCTACATTAATATGTGGTCGCGCAGTATTTGTTACAGAACCTGGGTTTCTGGTGCTTTTCCCGTATCTTTTATGCTAAAGGAAAAAGGATTGCTTGATGCAGGTTTTGCAAGAAGACTTTGTTCAGGGTCGTTGCTTCAATTTGTAACAAAGGAGGAGTTTTTTGTAAATGATATTCCGAGTCTTGGCTTCTACGGGCAAAGGGAGTATATGGTGCAGAACTACAGTTGTGCAGGTAGCCCGTTTCTGATGTTTCTGCCTTTTATTTGTCTGGCCTTACCCGATGATTCGCCATTCTGGACAGCTACAGAAAATAATGGATTCTGGGATGCTTTAGGCAGTGATTCAAAAAAGACGGTGCTTAAAAGTCCGGGACTCGTTTTGGTCAACCATGGTAAAAACGGAACTTCTGAAATTATTCCGGGAAAAGTATATTACGACGATCCTAACTACTCAAAATTGGCATACAATACTCATTTTCCATGGGAAGATCATAATCCACAGGGTGGAACTTCTATGGAATATAGTTTCAGGAGCCTTGATCCAAGAGATCTACGTGGGGATGATATTAATTTTTACCTTACGGGTAAAACATTGAATAATAATGCTGAAAAGAATAATGCATTCACCATTTCTCAAAATATGCTTTATAATGGTGATGAAAATGGTGTATTATACCGACAGGCTATTATGCGAAAACCGCCTAATAATGGGGTTGGGTACATAATTGATCTTGCAGAAATAACCATTCCCGGTGGTGTTATCAGAGTGGACCGAAGCCGTTTAGCTTTTGAATATGAGCTGACTTTGGGGCATTTCGGTATGCCTCACATGAATGGTGTAAAAGCAGAAGTGACGCAGTTCGAAGAAGGAAATAAAAAGCTTATCACCGCATCCATACCCGGCAGAAAGCTTGCGCTAATTTCTTATTATGGATGGGATGAAATAAAACATCTGGTTCATACCGGTAATAATGCTGAGGCCGATGAGAGCACTGTTTTATATGTACATAAAAAAAGGATGGATAAAAATCCTGAAATCGAATTGATGGTAACCGTAATGCTACATAAAATGGATGATTCTGAATGGACAAGGGAAGAATTATCACCGATTAAGGATATTCAGATTGTTGAAATTACAGCAAGCGGTTCGCCCTTGGGTGCAAATATTACATTGAGCAATGACGAAAAATATGAAATAGATTTTAAAGATATAGATGGAAAGAGGACTTGTTAGATAGCCCCGGGTACTTGCTACCCGGGGTTGGCTAACGCAATGACCACCAACCCCAGCGGGGTTGCATAAATTTGTGTGATTAGGATAAAACACCGAAAATTATTTTTCGCGAACTAAGGGAAAACAACAGGGGTTTGAAAGGGATTACTCCTCGCTTCACTCGTCGTGTTCCCGGGGGAGGAGCCTGCTTACTCAAAACCCCTTCTCGCTTTCGCTTTTTTTTTATCACTGATTTGCCCTTTATATTATTTATGAGAATCAATGATGTATTTATTTTAGCGATTACGACCTCGCTGATTTTGGATTCTTCAGTCCCCGGAGGGGACAAATTTGAATAGCCCCGGGTACTTGCTACCCGGGGT
>JAIOZL010000082.1 GCA_021740645.1 Bacteroidales bacterium | reverse complement strand
TAATCGTTACAATAGATATTGCCAAATTTATTCTCCAGCTTCAAAGTCATATCTGATGGTAAATAGATATTATAATTGATCTGGGTTTTGTTATTCCCACTAAAAACTGTATTTGCCAGGTCGGATAATTCTGCCCAAAAACTACTGCTATTTTGATGTAAAGTCGTTCGGGCGATAATGTAAAACTTTGAATCACTGAATTCAAAATCAATAAATTCAAAAATTTTATCGGCCTTAGCTTCTTTACTTGCTTTAACGGTCAGATCAATTTCAATTTTCACTGAATCCTTAGCCCAGGTAAACAAATGGATATTGCCATATTTATTGTATACTTCGAGGCTGGTTTGATCATACACCCTAAAGGTTTTACTCTCATGTCGTGTTCTTTCGTATACCTGTGCATGGGCACTATATAAAAGCAACAGGTTGATTGCCGTAAAAAACACAAAAATCTTATATTTCATAACCGTCGTCTTTATTGTCATTAACTTTCGATTTATTTAACTGAAAAAGCATTTCTTCAAGAATTTCCATTTTAATCCGGTAATTCTGGATCATCGCTTCTATTACTTCTTCATTGTCATTATCATCTTTTAAGTCATTCTTCAATTCTGTAAAAATGGTATCCAGTTCGTTAAGATCCATATCCAGGATGTCGATCATTTGTTTATCTTGTCCGGATAGAATATAAATTTCTTCACGGGCAGCACTAATTTTTGCTGTATAGAAAACCTCAGCTTCCATTAACATTTGCATTTTTTCGTCTCCAGGTGCAGAAGATTCATCTTCCACCACAGCTACCTGCTTATCTGCTCCTGGCTGCATGATATCATGGAAAAAATAGGAGGCGATAAAAATGGCCAGGCCTGCTGCAACACGCCACGCTACTTTGTTCCAGCTTAGTTTTCTAACAGGTTTAGCTTGTTCCTGAATCTTCTCCCAAAGACCTTCGCCTGGTTCAAAAACATCAAAATCATCTCTGTTTTCGATAATAAATTTTTCAAGATTATCCTGCTTCATGATATTTATCTTTTAACACTTCTTTTATTTTATTTTTAGCTCGCATATATTGCGATTTTGAGTTCGACTGACTGATATTTAGAATTTGTGATATTTCAACATGGTCGTAACCTTCTAACAGGTAAAGCGAAAAGATCATGCGGCTTCCACTTGGTAAATATTCCATGGCTTTCCTCACATTCTCCACAGTTATTCCCACATTGTTTTCTTCTTCCTCTGCTTCATTATTATGATCGAACATGCTCATATCGTCAAAGAACTCCAGATCGGCTTTTCTCCGTTTAATTTCATTCAGACAATGGTTAATTACGATTCTTTTTAACCATGAACCAAAACTTGATTCGTACCTGAATGAACTAAGTCTTGCAAATGCATCCACAAAGGAATCCTGTAACAAGTCTTCTGCTTCTTCCCGGTTATTCATCATACGCATGCATATATTGAACATTGCCTTTGCATAAAGCTTATAAAGCCTGTACTGTGCAGCAGAATTTCCATTTTTACTCTGCTCTATCAAGTCCCTGTGAATGTCCGTTTGCGCTACAGCCAATTCTAATAATTTTTTTCAGTGTTTATATCGACAACTAAATTTTTCAAGCGTTGCAATTTTAAACAATAAAAATAATACATAAATAATTGGGTACTTAAGTGGTTTAAAATATAGCAATGTGCCTGAGTATACAATTGATAAATTGAAAACCCGGTTTTGTCAATTCAGGGGTTTAAAATCCTGACTACAATATTATCTTCGAATCTGATTATGATGTCAACCAATAAAACAATTTAAACCATGAAAACTATTTTCATAACATCAGGAAAATGGATACTCATTCTCCTGATATTGTCATTTGCTGTTTTTCTGTTTAATCTCAATTTATTTACAAAAGTCGACCAAATGATCACAAGGCTCGACTTTGAAGAATTCCTGAACACGAAGGTTAAGGAATATTTAAGTACTGTAAAAGTACAGGATGCAGAAGCCCTGTCCGACAACCCTGAAATGGCAGCTCTTCAGGATTATCTGTCAACCGTGGACCCAAAGCTTAAACGGGTACCTAAAGAGCGTCTTCAGGAGGCCTATAAAGTCAGTAAACATCTTGCTGCATTAAAAGGCAATTCAGATTTTGATCTGATTGAATGGCAATCGACAGAAAGTAATATTGCTGGCCGGACCAGGGCACTGATGTGGGATCCAAATGATCCTGACATGAAAAAAGTCTGGGCTGGTGGAGTTACCGGTGGGCTCTGGTATAAAGATGATATTACCAACGACGCCAACTGGGTAGCTGTAGATGATTTCTGGCCAGGGTTGGCAATAAGCTGTATCACCTATGATCCAAACAACCTGCAACATTATTTTGTGGGGACCGGCGAGGCCCAAACTGCCCTTATTATTTATCGGGAATCCTCAGGTGTTGGATTTGGAATTATGCATTCAACCGACACCGGGGTCAATTGGGAAGTTATGCCAGGAACAGAATCTTTTGAATATATCACCGATATAAAAATACGAAATGAGTCGGGCATAAGCGTAATGTATGTGGGTGTAGCTTCTGGCATATATAAAGGAACCCAGCATTTAAGTGAACCTTCGGATGGCCTCTATCGTCATGTTATGGACTCAGGCCTTTGGGAACAGGTTTTACCATTTATTGATGGAGTTGATCAACCTTATACCCCGGCTGATATAGAATTTGGGGCAGATGGACGGATTTATGTGGGCAGTATGCCAAATGTAGATGGTGCAGGTGGGGCCACCATCCTCTTTTCAGATTCAGGTTTGGAAGGCTCCTGGACACTAAATTATGAATATAAAATCCTAATAGAGAATACACCTGGCTTTGATCTTCCGGGAAGGGTGATTTTAGCTACAGCACCTTCAGATGCAAACAGGGTTTATGCCTGTATAGCCCAGGGATATTTTTATGGTATACCTGGCTATGAATGCCATATTCTTGCACGGAGTGACGACAAAGGTGAATCATGGTCGATGATCACAAAACCTCCTAACGTAAGTGGAAATAACTGGGCATTTATTGCCTGGCATGCGCTGTCGGCAGCAGTAGACCCAAATAACGCTGACCGTGTATTTGTTGGGGGCCTTGATCTTTTCAGGTCAGACGATGCCGGAATTACCTGGTCGAAGAAAACAAACTGGCAGGGAATAGGAAGTACCAACTACGTGCACGCCGACCATCATCATATCTTATTTCAACCGGGCTCATCCAATAAATTCATTATAGGTACAGATGGCGGTGTATTTTATACCTTCAATGCCTCCATTACCACGCCCGGTTTTTCTGAAAAGAATTTTGGTATGAATACCCTGCAATTTTATAAATGTGCCATTGATCCGCAGGAGGGTAATATTTTCTTCCTGGGTGGATTACAGGATAACGGAACAGTGTTATATGATGGCAACCCATTAGAGAATGCGAATCGGATTACCGGTGGAGATGGTGGAGCTTGTTTTATCGATAAAAACGAACCTGATGTATTTATTACCTCATACCAAAATAACCGCTTTTTCCTGTTTGGTAATTTTCAGTATCAAAGTTCGGCGACCCAATGGGCCAGTGGAAATTTTATTAGTTCGGTAGATTACGACTATAAGCTCAATACTTTGTATGCCAATGCTGTTTCAGTTACCAACCAGTTGCAGGACAGCATTCTCAGAATAAGCGGAATACCTTACGGGCCTTTGTCAGGTGACTTTTTAAACCTTAATACCGGGTCAACGGTACCTTTTACCCATGTTAAATATTCAAATTATTCGCCTTTAGGCCAGGCGAGTCTCTATTGTGGGACACAATCGGGCCGGATGTTTAAAGTTGAAAACGCACAGGATGTGCCAATGGTTGAAGAAATTGGAAGTAATAATTTCCCTACGGCCTCAATCTCATGCATTGCTTTTGGGGGCTCTGAGGATACGATTTTAGTTACCTTCTCTAATTTTGGTGTAAGTAGTGTCTGGCAAACTTATGACAACGGAACCAGCTGGGATGAAAAAGAAGGCAACCTTCCGGATATGCCGGTACGATGGGCTGTCTATCACCCTGCATGTGCAAAATCCGCTATGATAGCGACTGAAATGGGAATTTGGACAAGTTATAACCTCAATGAAGAAAACCCGGAATGGATGCCGGATAATGAAGGATTAGCCAATGTAAGGGTAGATATGTTACAGTTACGGGAAGAGGACAACATGGTGCTTGCCGGAAGCCATGGCCGGGGATTTTTTTACGGAACTTATAATTACAATCCGTCCCTTACTAAGACTAAAGCTAAGGATGCTGTGGATTTAAACATTGCCCCCAATCCCACTAATGGAAGGTTTGAAATTGCCCTGGCTCAAAGCGACCGGCAAATAAGACGGATTGACATTTACAATTCTGCCGGCCAGACAATAAGGACGTATGAGACACCTATGGGCGGCACCAGAGAAATATTTGACATTAAAGGATTCAGAAAAGGAACTTATTTTCTAAAAATTACAACCAGCAAAGGGACACTGTTGAAAAAAATAATTAAAAACTAAATTCCTCCTCCTGATCATTTTTGAGATCTTCTGATCTTGTGCTTTCTCAAACCGGGCTTGCTCTCCCGTGAACAAGCCCGGTTTTACAAAAAATGTTTAACTTTAAAATTTAAAATCCAACACCATGTATAAAAATATCATTCTAAAAAAGGGAATAAATTTAACACTGCTAATTATCCTGTTTACTCTTTACTCAGGCATTCGTTTAAAAGCTGAAGATTCAAGAATTACTATTGGAGAGCGGGTAAGTTTTACTTCAGAAATTTTGCAGGAAGACAGAAGCATTCTGGTTTACCTGCCCCAGAGCTATGGGTTTACCGATCAATCATACCCCGTATTGTATTTGCTTGATGGGGATTACCACTTTCATCATGCGTCTGGTATAGTTCAATATTTATCCGCTCTGGGCCTCATTCCGGAAATTATTGTTATCGGGGTGGTGAACGTAAACCGCACACGCGATTTCTCCCCTACCCAGGTTTCAGGACTTGCCGAAACAGGCGGTGCACCAAAATTCCTGAAGTTTATGGAAAAGGAACTAATCCCTTTTGTCGATCGGAACTACCGGACATTGCCCTATAAAATACTTGTGGGCCATTCATTCGGAGGAACTTTTGCCACCTATTCGTTGCTTACCAGTCCTGATCTCTTTAATGCTTACATCTCCATTAGCCCTTTTATTATGTATGACGATAACGATATGGTGAAAAAGGCAAAAAAGATGTTGAAATCTAAATACAATAACCTAAAGTATTATATGACCGTAGGAAATGAACCTACTTATTTTGATGCCCTTGAAGAGTTTTCAAATACAATACAAGAAAAATCACCCAAAGGCTTTGAATTTAATTATGAGGTTTATAAAAACGATAACCATGGATCTGTTCCCCACATGAGTATTTATAACGGGTTGGGCTATATTTTCTCTGATTGGAAATTAACTGATGAAATAATCAGCAAAGGAGTTGAAGCTATTGACCAGCATTATGCTTCCATTGCAAAAAAGTATGGTATTGAGGTACTGCCCCCTGAAAACACACTGAATCAATTGGGCTATCAGCATATAAATAATAAAGACTATGTTAAAGCCATCAGGGTATTTGAAGAAAATGTAAAACGTTTTCCTAAATCAGCAAATGTTTATGATAGCCTGGGGGAAGCTTATGAATTGAAGGGGGACAAAGGAAAAGCGATCGAAAACTATTCAAAAGCAGTTGAAATCGCAAATAAAGTAAAACATGCCAACACAGGCGTTTATGAGTCAAACTTAAAAAGGCTAAAGGGAGAGAAATAAAATAAGCCTATGGATAAATGGCTGCATAGTCGCAGGTAAAGCGCAGGCTATCAAGACTGAGGAAGTCAACACATATGGTGTAATTTACGATTCCTTCACAATAACCTACACTTATCTCAAATGTATTGTTGTCCTTTTGTTTCCAGAGGCCGATATAATCTTCAAAGATATAATTGCCACCCTGGCCGCACCAGCCAGAGTTTTTTCTTTCAATGAACCGGCCATCAGCTTTCATCGTAAACCCATACCTGCTTTTCAGCAGGCTGTCGGACCGGTGCATGATCTGAACTTCATCCTCAATATTGGTATAAACCCAGGTGCCTGTCAAAAAATTAATCGGTTTCAGAATTACACCCTCTGATTCATTCTTTTTGCATGAAATAAAAACAAAAAGTAGTAAAAGAAAATATGGCCAAATTTTTCTCAAGCTTTGAGTTTTAAGATTATGAGCAAATATATAAAATTTAGCTTTTAGTATCTAATATAAAACTTAATGAAAGGTCTTTTAAACCCCAATTAATCCTATTTAATAAGCCATGAATGAATATCACAAACTATTGTTTAATCATTCCCGTTTAAATATCCTGGTTCTTTCCTGTGTAATGTTCCCTGCTCATAAGAATATGCGATTTCCAGCAACAAGGGTTCACTCCAGGCACGGCCAAAAAATGAAATACCTACCGGTAATCCATCAATGTAACCCATTGGAACGGTAATATTTGGATATCCGGCAATGGCTGCCGGTGAAGAACTACCTACATGGTACGAATCGCCATTTGTATGGTCTGTTTTCCAGGCTGGCCCACCTGTAGGTGCGATCAAACAATCCAGTCGAAATTCATCCATTACTTTGTCAATCCCATCTTCCCTGACAGCTTTTTGCATTTTTCGCAATGTTTCCTTATAAATTGGGGAATCCAGTCCCGGCTTTGAATTGGCCATCACCAGGTATTCCTGCTTATAAAACATCATCTCAATGCTATCCAACTCGTTAAAGGCAATCAGTTCATCCAGGTTTTTTATTTTTGCATCAGGGCCAAGGGAAGCAAAATATTTATTTAACCCATCTTTGTATTCGAACAACATAATTTCAAAGGATAAGTCCCCCACAAAATCTTCATAAAGTTTATCGACTTCAATTATTGTTGCACCCTGGCTCTTTAGGAATGAAATCGCCACATTCATTTTTTCATCCACCTTATAGTTCAATCCAAAGGGTTTTTTATAAACCCCTATACGTTTTCCATTAATCCCGTCTTTATTAAGAAATTGGGTATAGTCTTTATAATACTTCCCCTCCGATTCAAAAGTTTTGCTGTCAGAAGAGTCAATACCAGTAAGAGCCCCCAGGCAAAGTGCAGCATCGTAAACATTTCGTGCCATCGGACCGGGAATATCTTGTGTAAATGAAATTGGGATCACTCCCGAACGGCTAACCAAACCTACTGTAGGTTTTATTCCCACAATGCCGTTGGAAGAAGACGGACAAACGATCGAACCATTGGTTTCGGTACCGATGGCTACCATACACAAACTGGCAGCTACAGCCACACCCGATCCTGAACTTGACCCACAAGGATTACGGCTAAGATCATATGGGTTTTTCGTTTGCCCTCCTACCCCACTCCATCC
>JAIOZL010000043.1 GCA_021740645.1 Bacteroidales bacterium | reverse complement strand
TTACCGCCTGGTGTTCTGTATTTCTGACCAACAATCCACTGGCATTATTCAGTTTATTTGGCATTATACATTTTCCTGACGGATTGTGTGTCTTCGTTTTTTATTTTCTAAATGTCGGCAAAATTTTTAAATAATCTCACACTGTGGGTTGGCTTTGCAAGCTCTTTGACAAAGCTTTGGTTGAAGCATTGGCTTGTGGGGCTTTGGCAATGTGCTTGCAATTGTAGTGATTTAAAAATAAAATTTAATGTTTGACTCGTAAGTTTAAAATATCTGCTCAATATCAAACAAGACTAATAACCGTTGTAGTTTTTCCCTCCATTGGCTTGGGTACAGTTCTTTGACCGTATTTTCAAGAAGGCATTTATTATTATAAATTTCTGAGAAAAGAAACCACTTCACTTTCAAATTTTCTTCCTGAGAATTTTTATCAGTAAAATCAGCCGATTCGATATACAAAATTATATTTCTCAAAATTGCCTTGTACAACTTTACCTTTGTCCGATAATAATAATGAATGACCGATTTATTGACATTGGCGGTTTCAGCAACTTGTTGAAGTTTGGTTCCATGAAAACCATATTTCAAAAAGACTTTTTTTGCTGCTTCATGAATTTTTTGTTCCGTGTTTAAAATAGTTGGTTTCATTTATTCTTGCTTGTTAAAACCGTAATTTTTCTGTCATTATTCCAAACCGAAGCACATCAAGCCGATGGTTGAAATACATGTTGTAATAATCGGAACCATGATAATATTGAACGAAAATACCAATGTCTTCTAGGAATTTGGGATGATAGTAAAAAGTTAGGCTCAGGTTTAGCCTTTCAACAGAGAAAGTTTCAAGGTTATTGTAATCGCCAAACATCCAGGTTGTTTCTCCTTTAATTGAAAAATTTGGCTTTTGGGAATCTAGTTGATTTTTATCTGATGCCAGTTTAAATATTGAAAATGAGTTGTGCCAGCGAAACTGACTGTAAATGCCCACCAGTTCTTCCTGAATAAAACCTTTGGGATGTATTTCAAATGAAGTCTTAAAAAACTGATATGCATTAAACCGCGTACTAATATTGGTTTTAATCAATCCCAATTCTAAAAAATTAGTGGAAAAATCCCCTGATTTCAGGTTTATTCTTCCATCTTCCAGAAAGAAATCATTGTCCTGTCCGTTGGAATGATGACCAACACGACCGTACAAACTTAAATTCTGCGAATTTGCTTTTTCGTTTAACAAATAATATAATGTGAGTTGTGGCAAATAACTGGGTGTTCGTACCGGAAACGATTCTTCCTGATACATTCGAATAATAATTTGTGGTGTAAGAACTCCCATTAAACGGGAATTCTTACTTTGCCTTATATAAAAATTCGGTATCACATTTCCTTCAAACCAAAGAGGTTCAATATTTCCAATATCGGTTGGAAAGGTAATGTAACTGTTACCCTGATTTACTTGTGAAATTAAAGGCAAATCATTCTTTTGAATACTATTGTCTTCCTGACTTTGAGCAGAAAAAGTCAACAAAACGATTGCCAAAATTAAAAAATACATTTTCCTCATTTTTACAGATATATTATTTTAACGTCTATTTTTTTATTGCCTGACAAATTAAAAGAGGCTTTTTTAAATGCTGGTCTATTTGTTAAACCAATGGACTGATAATTTGAAAAACCAATTCCTTCTTTTGGAAGAATAATTCCTTTTTTTATTTTTCCGTCTTCATCCTCATCATGTAAAATATTTACTGCATATTTTCCAGGCGGAAGATTTCCGAATGTTATTTCGGAAGTTCCATTTATAATTTTTGCGGTAAGTTTCCGAAAGTATTTTTCATAGTGTTCATCAGGAAAGGAGTTTGAATTATTATAGAGGGCAAATTGAACAACACCATTTGAATTTCGCAAATCTTTTACCGCAACAGTCAATGGATAAGTAGTTTCCTCTTTAATATGGAATGAAGAAAACAACACCATTGTCAACTGAAGTTGTATGAATACGATTGTTTTTCCCATTTTATTTCCTTTTTGTTTTGTCGATTCTTTCCTTGATAGAATCGACCACATAATAAACTACAGGAACCAAAAACACGGTCAGAATTAAGGACGAAAGCAATCCGCCAATAATTACCCACGCCAGTCCGTTTTTCCATTCGCTGGCAGTTCCCTGAGCAAGTGCAATGGGTAACATTCCGATTGCCATAGCAAGCGTTGTCATTAAAATGGGGCGCATCCGTTCTTTCCCGGCAATAATCAGTGCTTCTTTAAAATGTTTTCCTTGTGCTTTTAGCTGGTTGGTAAAATCCACAATCAGAATGGCATTTTTGGTTACCAACCCCATCAACATTATCAAACCTAAAAGAGCAAATAAAGTAATATCGTTAGCCGAAAGGTTCAATGCCAAAAATGCACCAATAGCAGACACCGGAATTCCAAATAACGCAACAAACGGATAAATAAAACTATCGTACAAGGCTACCATAATCAGGTAGATAAGAATAAACGAAATCAGCAAAACCGAGCCAAGTGCGCCAAAACTGTCATTTTGTGTTTTAATGTCGGCTCCCCATGAAAGTTTTACATTTTCGGGTAGTGGTTGGGCATCGAGATATGCAATTACCTCATCCGCCAATGTTCCCGAGGGCCTTCCAAACGATTCGGCAGTTAACGTTACGGAGGCTTGCCTGTCGAGACGTTCGAGCAGCGATGGCGAATTATCTTGTACAACTTCTGCAAATTGAGAAATTTCAACTGGCAAATTCATTGGATTTACAATGGTCAGATTTTGTACATCTTCAAAGTTTTTGCGGTTAAAATCGTCGAGCCAAATGCGCACCGGATATTCTGTGCCATTTTCGGTAAGTGTAGCATCTTCGTTTCCGGTAAATGCAGCGCGTAAATTTATTCCCACATAAGCGGTATTTAATCCCAACCGCTGCATCTTATCTTTATCAGGAATCACTTTGTACTCCGGATTTCCTTCCACTACCGATAGTTGTACATTGTCGGCTCCGGGAATTTGCTCGATAACTGCCTGCAGTTCTTCCGATGCTTTCATTACTTCATCGAGATTTGCTCCGCTTAATGTAATTTTTATCGGAGCCGATTTTGGCAACAAACCAATTACCGCCATTGAAAAATTTATCCCTGCAAATTCCGATTCCAGCTCGTTTCGCAGCATTTTCATAAATGCCTCGGTTTTAATATCTCTTTCGCTTTCCGGTTTTAGCTGAATGGTAAATTCCGATTTATTGGTTGAACCAACGCCCAAACTCCCGATTCCGGTACTGGGACCTGCAATATTGCTGAAAAGTGTTGCAACTTCATTATGCTGAAGAATGTAATTTTCGACTTGTTGCGAAACAATATTATTTTGCTGAACGGTGATGGTTTTATCAAATTCAAGGTTCAAACGAAATTTCCCCTGGTCTCCGGTTGACATCATTTCTTTCCCGATAATTCCCTGTTTCATCATTCCACCGGTAAAAACCAACAACGCAAGTACAATTCCTGTAAATATCAATTTGTGGCTCAGAACCCATTTTAACAACGAACCATACCATTGAATAAACGACTGAAGCTGGCGCTCGAACCAAAGTAAAAAGCGGTTAAAAAAGTTAGTTGGTTTCAGGTCTTCTTTTTCACCAATTCGCGATGCCAGCCAGGGTGTTAAAGTAAAACCTACCAGCAAACTGGTGAGGGTTGAAGTAATTACAACTACTGCGAATTGTTTGAGCATATCGGCAATAAAAACCTGTAAAAACAAAATAGGGAGAAAAACCACTACATCGACCAAAGTAATGGAGAGCGCTGAAAAACCAATTTCCATTCGACCGTCCATCGCGGCGGTTCTTTTTTCTTTGCCCATGTCCAGATGTCGCTGTATATTTTCGAGTACCACAATGGCATCATCCACTAATATTCCAATAATCAGCGACATGGCCAGCAATGTCATTAAGTTTAAAGTGTAGCCTAAAAGCCACATTACTGCAAAAGCAGTTACCAGCGAAGTTGGAATGGAAATAAGTACAATCAACGAATTCCGGTAGCTTCTCAAAAACAGCAACATAACAATTGACACCAAAATAACGGCAAGAATCAAATCGTGAACCACCGATTCTACAGCGGCAATAGTATTGTCGGTAGAGTCGTCGGCGATTATAAATTTTACTCCGGACTCTGGGTTTTGCTCTTCGATGTGTTGCAGTTTTTCGCGTACCAACTCCGAAACATCCACAGCATTGGCATCGCCTTGCTTTTTCAGTAACAAACCAATTCCGTTGTTTCCGTTATAGCGACTAACTGAAGCAATTTCTTTTACGCCGTCGGTAACAGTCGCTAAATCTTTTACATACACCGGACTTCCGGGGAAAGGCATGGCTATTTGTACATTCATTATATCGCCAACAGTGGCAAACTTGCCGGTTAATCGAACTGAATTATTTTCTTTTTCAGTCTGCACTTTTCCGGCTGGCAAATCCAGACCAGAGCGGTTAATTGATTCAACAACCTGCGAAAGCGAAATGCGGTAAAGTCTTAATTTATCCTGGTCAACCTTTACCTGTATTTCGCGCTCTTCGCCACCCAAAAGTGTAATTTCTGCCACCCCTTTTAATTGCTGAATTTGTGGAAGAAAATCATCTTTCATCTTCTGATAGAACTCTGTTTCAGGCAAATTACTGGTAGCGCTTATAGAAATAATGGGCAAATCGTTTGGCGAAACCTTACTCATTACCGGACTTTGAATATCGGCGGGCAAATCTTTGCGGATATTGTCGATATAACGTTGAGCATCCTGCATGGCGTTGTCAACATTGGTTCCGTATTTCAGATTGGCAATAATTACCGAAGCGTTGGGCATCGACTTGGTTTCCAAAAAATCGACTCCTTCAAGATTCGAAAGGGCATCTTCAATTTTTCTTGAAACCGAAGTTTCTACTTCCTGTGGTTCGGCTCCCGGATACATGGTTTTTATTACCACCACCGGCTGGTTAAAATCGGGCAATAATTCATAGCTCAGATTTTTGTAGCCAATAATTCCGAGAAGTGTAAACACACTAAAAAGAACGATAATGAGCGATGGCCGTTTTATTGAAATTTCTGTAATATTCATTTTGTTTTTTATTTAAGAATTACATTGGCACCGTCAAACAAATTGATAAAACCGTTGGTCACAATTTCATCGCCTACATTTAAACCATTTGCTACCACCACTTTATTTTCAATTCGTTCCGAAATCATAATGTTTGTCAAAATGGCTTTTCCATTTTTTATGCTATAAACTTTTGGTTGAATGGTTGTCCCCACCAGCGCCGATGCCGGAATTATAATTTGCGCGGTGTGGCTATCGTTTTTCAGGTTCACCTTCCCGAACATTCCCGATTTTATTTTTATATCGTCTGTATTTTTAATTTCTAATTGAACCGGATAACTGTTCCCCATATTTGCTTTGCTTCCTACCAGCGTAATTTTTCCCTTCTGCAAGATATCTGGATATACATCAACTGAAACAGAACAAATTTGCCCTTCATTAAATTTGGATAAATTGTTCTCCGGTACATTCACAGTGAATTTAAGTTTCGAAATATCAGTGATTTGCAGCAGCGGCATTCCGGGAGCAGCAAAAGCACCTTCTTCGGTCATTTTTGCTGTAACAATTCCACTAAAGGGTGCGCGAACTGTGGTTTTGCTGATTTGCTCCTGAATGGTAGCTTTTTGCACCCTGGCCAATTCTAATCCCAGTTCCGCTTTTTCCAACTGAACTCCCTGAATTGCGTCGGCTTCTGCTAAAACAGTAAATCTTTTAACGTCAGTTTCCAATCCTTCAATTTGTAGTTCAATGGTTTTCAACTGAAGTTTCAGCAACGAATTATCGAGCTGAATCAGCGTTTGTCCTTTTTGTACAGAACTTCCCAAATCAACGGGCACTGCAACAACTTTCCCCTGAATATCAGCGCTTATTTTGCTTTCTTTATTCGGTTCAAAATTCCCGGGATAAACAAACTCATTCTCCGATTTTATTGATTTTATAGTAAGTGTTTGAACCCCAATTGGTTTTTCTTTATCGTATTGAAATACCCGGTTTTGAGCCACTTCCTTGTTACTTTTCAATTTGTAAACTGTAAAAGCCACTATAACAAGCACCAGAACGATATAAATAATCTTTTTTAACATGATTGTATTTTTTAATTTTTTAATGAAATATTTCCGGTTAATTTTTTCAATTCCAAATCTGCTTTCAGATAATCGATTATTGCATTCACCTGGCTCTGCTGGGCTTCACGAAGTGCATTATCGGCCAATAAAATTTCTGTGAGATTTGCAGTTCCTTCCTTTTGCTGCAAAATCATTTCGTCATAAACATTTTTGGCAAGATTTATCTGACTTGTGGTGTTTTTAATCGTTTGTTGTGTTACCATCCTTTTTCTTGTAGCGTTTTCAATAAGCATATTATTCTGGTCGGCCACATTTTCAATTTGTAATTGACTGTTTTGTAATTCTATTTTCTTTTGATTGATTTTTCGTTTGGTAACAGTTCCGTTAAAAATTGGCACTGAAACTTGCAAACCCGCAAAACTGGTTGGAAAAAATTTAAGAAAATCGTTGGGTTTTTCATCATAACCAAATCCGGTTTGCCCGTAACTTCCGTACAACGAAACAGCGGGTAAACGCGAATTTCTCAGAGTGCCCAGTTCACTCGAAATCAGTTTGTTTTGAGCATAAGCAATTTGCAAATCGACAGGTTGCTTCACTAAATAATCACCGGCGGGTTTGTTTAAAATTTCATTTTCAATTTCGAGGTTTTGTTGTAACGAAATACCCATCGAAAATTTAAGAGCATTCAGCACCTGTTCCAGATTGCTTTCAATCAAATGGCTTTGTGTTATTAACTGTTCCTTTTGTAAAGCCACTTTTGAAACATCGCTTTTTTTAATCATTTGTTGGGCATAAAGCAATTGAAGGTTTTCATGCAGTTTTTTCGTGTTCTCTAAATTACCTTCCATAAATTGTTGTTGTTCTACCAAAATCTGCGCGTTGTAATAAAGGTTGGAGATTTCAAAAAAGACTTGTTCTTCTGTTTTTTTATACTGAAGTTCGCTTAAATCGGAAGCAATTTTTGTGGTTTGAATTGCCCCGTAAACCTGCGGATTATACAGTGGAACTGCCATTTGAATGTTGGTACTTATATTGTGTGGCACTCCCATTTGCATTTCCTTAAATTGTCCTTCGGGGCCACCAAAAGCCGACTGTGGCATAAGTTGATACGGTAAATCAGTAAAATATTTATAATCGGCATTCAAACTGATTTTAGGAATCAAATTGGCTTTTGCTTCCTTTTCTTTTTCGTTGCCAATTTCAATACTGTTTCTGCTCATTTGCAGGTTTTTGTTATAAACTTGCGCTGTGTCAATACATTGCTGCAATGACCAGATTTGAGCTTGTCCCGTCATTGTGACTGCAATTATTAGCAGAGTCAACAATAATATTCTCCGTATGTGAATATTCACCAACATTTTGTTTGAAATTTTTTTAGTTTTCATTTTTATTTTAATCGTTTATAATTTTTAGTGTTTTCATTTCAAGTATTACCTCATGAATTCGTTGTTCATCTTTCATAAAGTGACGAAACCCGGATAATATTTTACTCACCAAAACTTTGGTTGAAATCGTTGTTTTAAAAGAGTTTTCATTTTTCCCTTTATTAATTACCGAAGTCAGATAATTTTCCGCAGTATTTCGAATCCGTAAAAATGAATTCTTTATACTTTCATCTCGGTTTTTCAGTTTTTTATCAAATATTATATCGAGGTAATAGGGTTTTTGCAAAAACAGAAAATACAGCTTTTTGAACAGGATTTTCATTTCAGCGTCCGGCGTTTCAGTAGTGCGAGCAAATTCTGATATTAATTCATTTATATCGATTTCAAAATCCAAAAGAAGCAATAAAAGAATATCATCATCTTTTGTGAACTGTTTTAGAAGCTGGCTTTTATCAACCATTAGTTTGTTAGCCAAATTATGAACTGTAAGTTCCTTTACTCCGGAATTCATAATTATTCCGGCAGCTTTTTCAATTATTTCTATGTTTTGTCTTTCCATGATTGTATATGCGTAAGTGAATGTTTACTAACAATTGAGTTCCAAAAAAAACTCACAAGCAAATCGTGAGCTTTTCTTATTCAGAAAACTTTTTACAATAATTTTGCTTGCGTTATTGGTTTAGGTGCTTTTACTACTAAAATACGGGCAAGATTTATTGAGTTGTTGAACAAACAATGAACAATCCCTTTCGGACTTTCAACCAAACTGTCGGCTTGAATTTTTGTTTTTTCTTTTCCAACAAGAATTTCCGGGGTTCCTTCCAACACGTAGAAAAAAACATCAACCGGGGTAATGTGTGGTTTTAGTGCTTCGCCGGGTTGCAAAGTTATGTGCATGGCTTGTGCAGAATCTTTGTCGTATAATTTTCGAACATCCACTTTGTGTGGAGTTTCTTCAATTTTGGTCTCGTTTACTTTTCTGATTTCCATTATTCTATATTTTGTTAGTTACTAATATTTTTATCGAATTCGAAAGTTCATTCCCTTTTTCAGTCAGGTTAAAAGCATAGTTCGACATGTGCCATTGTTTTACAAATAAACGCAGTGAGCCCATTATAACAACCGCCAAATGTTCGGCTCCAACATCGGCTCTGAGTTTGCCTTTTTCCTGACCCGATTTAATTATTTGAGTTAGTGTATCAAAGTTATTATTCATAATTTCTGATACTTTCTCCATTAAAATTGCTTCGTTCCGAAAAAGCTCTTCCGAAAAAATAACAGCTACCAACGATGGCGAGGCTGAGAAAATTTTAAACTGATTAAACAGTAAATGATTTATTTTTGTTAATGCATCTCCGTCAGCATTTAACTCGGAAGCAAAAAGACGCTCTGTATTTTCTTTGAAAAAATTAAGGATGGCAACTAAAATTTGAATTTTGTTTTCATAGTGCCGGTAAATTGCCGATTCCGAGAATCCTATTTTTTTTGCCAGGTTTTTAATTGTGAGTCCCTGAATTCCGCTTTCTGCAATTAAATGGAGCGAAACATCAATTATTTCTTTTTGTCTGTCGGATAATTCTTCAGTCATTTTCAATCTATAATATACGTTAGTGAATATTCACTGTGCAAATATAAATCATTTAAAATGAATATTCCAAATAATTTTAATTTATTCTGTATGTTATTGATAATCTATGTTTTAATTTTTTGGTAGTGAATTGTTTTTTTTTGTAAAGAATAGTTTTGTGCGAAGGAGTTTTAGAAAAATCCTATTTTTTGGAGGTCGGCAAAATTACACTCTTTGCCGAAGCTTTGGTTTCTGCGTTGGCTTGTGGGGCTTTGGCAATGTGTGTAATGTGGGTTGAATATTTAAAAAATGTGCGGTGGGTAAAATATAAAAAGGATAAGATTGAGAATCGGCTTTCTAGTCCTATCAATATTTCTTTTCTTGTCTTTTCTCAATGGTCAATTTTAGTACTGTCGTCTGTTTTTTGTTTTTTTACACTTGGCGGTAACTTGTTTATATGTCTGATTTTTTCATCCTTTAACTACGGTTTCCTGTTGTATATGTCTGATTTTGTCCTCTTTTATTCTATTCAAAAATAAACAATATTTACAGATTATCATAAGGCGATTTGATTTTTTGAAGGTTTTGTGTTGATACATGCGTATAAATCTCGGTTGTCCGGCTGCTTTTATGCCCCAATATTTCCTGGATATAGCGCAGATCAGTTCCCGATTCAAGTAAATGGGTTGCATAGGAATGCCTCAGCCAGTGTAAGCTTACCGGTTTTGTTATCTCAGCTTTCAGCAGGGATTGTTTGAGTACGCTTTGAAGACTTTTCTCACTGTATTGCTCACCTCTTTGCCGTCCTTCAAACAACCATTTTACGGGCCGGAAAGCTATAAAATATTGCCGCAGGAGCTGGACGATCTTGTCCGATAAAGGCACTACCCGATCTTTTTTACCTTTTGCATTCCTTATAATCAGCAGTCCTCTTTTGGAGTCCACGTCGATTAGTAGCAGGTTCAAAACTTCACTGCGTCGAAGCCCACAGGCATAAACCAACGATAACATCGCTTTGTGCTTCAGGTTGGTTGGCGACCCAAGGATCGCCTTCACCTCTTCCTTGCTCAATACATTCGGTAACCTGTACTCGCGCCGGGGCCGCTCAATGTTTTCCACTTCTATGTTGCTTTTAACAACCTCCCTGAAAAACAACTTTATGCCATTGATGGCCTGGTTCTGGTATGAGGAACTTAAGCCGTTCACCAGGATATATTCATTCGTAAACCGAACTACGTCTTCATTAACTGCATTAGCTACAGGCGCAGGTTTCATAAAACGGATAAAGGTCAAAACCATCCCGCAATAGGTATTTACCGTTGAGGAGCTATACCGCCGGTGTTCCATCCATTTCCTCAGCAACCTGGTAAGTTCATGATCTTCTGCATCTGCCTGGGGTAAACTTTTCAGGAATTGTTTGTTTTCTGAAACAGGCTTCCTTTTGAGTAGCTCTGAATAATTGATAAAGGCTTTCCCCCTGAAATGTTGGAGCAGCAAATCGATGATTTCCTCATCCTCCGGAATATGCCAGCATTTTTTTGACCCACTCCATCGTGATGCATTCAATTTCTTAACATGGGCGATTAATAAATCATTGTATTTAAAATACAAGCCTATCTTCTGAACACCACGATGCTCAATCCGTTTAGCTTTTATTTCTGGTAATGACATGGCTCTCATCAAATCAGGCGGGCTAAAGTTAAAAACAGTTTTTAACAAAAACAAAGAAAAATTCACCTGTGATACTCCGGGGGGCAAGTTTTAAGAAATTAATGCAATCTTGATACCCGCACTATGGGTGCTGTTTTAGCCGCTCACTTTCTTAAATTCGGGCTTTTTAACGGCTTGTTTAAACCTAACCCCCGGCCTGAACTGAATATTTGTTTTCCGGATGTTTTTGGCCGTTAGCTTTTCGGGCGTTTCGGCAGGATCGGACGTTAGGCTGAGGCTGAAAATGCCAAATTCACCCAGCTTTACATTATAACCATTGGTCAGGTAATCCGGAATGGTATCCAACAAGGCCACGATCACCCCCCAGATGTCAGGTGGGCTTAAGGTCGACATTAACGACACCCTTTCACAAAGATCATTTAAGTCGACGTTTTGCCGCTGACAAATACGGGCATAATACTGATAGGTTCCACCCCCCTTTATGCCGGGACGGGCCTGTGCTACTGCTTTATATTTTACTGGCATATGCTTAAGGTTTAGTTATTGGGTGCGCTAAAATTACAATTTTAATAGGTATTAAAAAAATATTTAATAGGTATTAAAAATAAATATTATACGTATTATACTCATTATTGCTGCGCACCCCCCGGGGGCTGTGCCCTTTACATTTGTACTTTTTCCTGCTTCCTGAAGATAACTTACGGGCAATAAACAACCGGGACCCCAATCCCAGCAACTGCACTCAGCCCTGGTACCAAAAAAAACCGGCCCCCAAAAATGAAGGCCGGCTACCTTATGAAAGCTTTACGAATGTACAAATCCGATCCTTTTGGGTTCCTGAATTCAGGTTTGACGGGATTTGTTCAATTTTTATTGAGAACTAGGTGCCCCGTTTGGCACGTTCCCAGTTGACGCTTTGCTGCCCTTTTAAATACCGCTTAAAACCCAGGTAAACCGATAGGTTCATGATAAAGAAGTAATACGGAACAAACAAAAGTTTTATTTTTATTTCGCGGTTCTCTAAAAACCACCCACTTAGTGCTGCAATATAAAAGAGCCCCTGCGCGAGGAATAATAGTTTATAGGATGTTGGACTAAAAAATGTGTTCCCGGAAGCATATAACAATATGGCATTAAAAATAAACACAAAAAGCAATCCCAGTGGGGCAAGGGTCCACCTTAATACCCTATGGGAGATATATTGAAACGACAGCATTCCATACTTAAAAATATTAAGTAGTTTCCTGAGCCGCACCACTGATTGTATTCCACCGGCACTGATGCGGATCTTGCGTTTTAATTCTTCTTTAACATTGGCCGAAGCGGTTTCAATGGCATAGGCCTCCGGGTTGTACTGAATGGTATACCCTTTCATGGCTGTCCTCAGCGAAATAATAAAATCGTCGAGAAGGGTGTCGGGTTCCACCTCCTGGAACAATTCGGAACGAATAGCAAACAGTTCACCAGCAGCTCCCACAACTGAATAGAGTTCGGCATCCCATTTTTTAAGGGTGGATTCATATTTCCAGTACAGGCCTTCACCCGCACCTGCGGCGGCATCGGCTTTTTTACTGTAAATTCTTTTTTCACCTGATACACATCCCACTTTTGGATTGGCAAAGAGGTTGACTATTTCACGAATGGATTTTTCACCCAGGATGGTATTGGCATCGGAAAAGACAAGGATAGGGGAGGTTACTAATTTCGCCCCTCTGTTCATGGCAGCGATTTTGCCGTTGCGTTCGGGTTTATGATATACTTCGATGTCGCCCATCTCCCTGAGCAGGTCGGGGGTGCCATCATCGGAGCCGTCGGTTACCCATACCTGCCTCAGTTTATCTTTCGGATAATCAAGTGAGCGGGTATTTTCAACTTTTTGTTTTACGAAATCTTTTTCATTGTAAGCAGAGATCAACATCGTAACTTCAGGTTCATAGTTTTCGATCAGCTCCGGCTTTTTACGGAATAATAGTCTTTTTATTTTCACCATTATGTAAAGTATAATCCCGTAACCAACATAGGCATAAAAGATGATGAACAGTCCGGCCCAGAAAAGGATTTCAATTGTTTTCATATTCGATTTCTTTTATAACGTATACCTCTTACTTCCTGATAAAATTTATCTCAAGAACAGGCCGGGCTGTTAACCCATTATGTCTATCATGCTGCCGGCGCTGTTCTATCGATAAATACGTAACCATTCTTTCGGGTTTGTTTTAAAGGTTACTCTACCTAAGGCTTTGCACTGTTTTCAGGACGCTTACGCAACCCGGTTTACAGGCAATCACTCCAGGTTTTTATTTTCACTATTTATGTTCATTAATTCAAATAAATTTCAAAAACTACTCAACCCTCATCCATTTTTGCGTTTTTTGATCATATCGTTTAATCACTTTTGCCGGGTTCCCAACTGCCACCGAAAAGGGTGGAATACTTTTAGTAACCACACTCCCTGCTCCGACCTGTGATCGTTTGCCAATGGTAACTCCAGCCACAACCACCGAATTGGCACCTATATGGGCCTCTTCTTCGATAATTGTAGGTTTAATGTCCAGGGCCTGTATGCTTGAATTCTTTGAACCATCTTTATAACCGTGATTAAAACCAGCTACAAATACGTGCTGTCCCAGCCCTGATCCATTTCCCATTTTTACCGGGCCAATCAATACAGATCCAATACCTACACGGACGCTTTCTCCCAGAATAATTTCTCCCGATCCGTTATTAACAGTACAAAAGTCTTCGATGGTTGTAAGTCTGCCAATCTCAAAACGATTCCAGGGGAAAACATCAATGCGTGACCTTCGACGAATTTTGGCCCCTTTCCCTTTTTTGTGAAAAAATGGATTCACCAACCAACGGATATACCAGCGGGGCCTTGGATTCCTTTTTGGCGTAATTAGCCAAATTACAAAGGCCTTTACCTTAGGATTAGATTTTATATGTGCTGATATTCCCATAATTTAAACCCTGATATTTTTAAATTCCGCTTCCTTTAATATGGCTTTATAAATTTCATTTACACTGTTTTCCCAACTATGCAGCCTACCTGTAGCGATCCTCTTTTTTTGTAATTCAGGAGAATCCTCCTTTAATGCTTTTTCAGCCAATTCGATATATTCTTCCCGGTTTTTTGCTAAATAGGTTACATCCCTGAAATATTCCATTGCTTTGGTTGATGTAGCCAATGTAGCTTTACCCATAGCAAGATATTCATCTATTTTCCGTGGGTAGTTACCGATAGTGGCATCGTTAACAAGTTGAGGATTAATTGCGATGTCAAACCCTTTCACATATTTTGGAAGTTCCTGTTCATTCCGGCTTCCTAAAAAGTGAACGTTGCTCATGGTATGCAAGCCTGAAGATTCAAACTTCTCATCTTCCGGTCCCACATACACGAAGTTCCAATCCTGCCGTTCTTTTGCCATAAATTCAAGTAATCCGATATCAAGCCGGCGGCTTGTCAGGTATCCCACATAACCAATAATAGGTTTTGGAATTTTCTTAAGTTCATCGGCTATAGGTATGCGCCCTCCCTCATCATAAAACAAGGATGTATCGCATCCCTGTCCGACCATATAGGAAGCCTTATTATATTTAGCTCCATACTCGGTATACAATAAAGAGTTATTGGTTACCAAATCTGCTTTTTGAATCAGCAAGGCTTCTATCCGGGTACCATGCTTTTTCCAATAGGGGTTTTTAATCAGGTTGTCACGCATATAATAAATGTACATCAAAGGATTGAGCATTTCCTTTAGGTAAAAACCAAGGAACATATGCTGGTCGTTGAATAGCAGGTAGTCTTTAAACCCCAATCGAATAGTTGCTTGTTCTATTGAGCGGGCAAATTTTTTATTATTTCTTTTATTTATAAGGTCAAATAGTTTTCCTTTTGGCAGCCAGTTGCTTGATTCAATAATTGTTTCGGGATACAGATTCCACATGTTTTCATTTATCTGAATCAACCCCTCAGTCTTTTTATTGATTACGTCAAGACTTGTTTTTACTTTCTCTGAGTCTTTTTCCTTGATCATTGTACCCCTGTCGAGGGGAGCATTTACGTAAAGGACACGGTTATTTTTAGAAAACTCAGTAGCAATGTTTTTACAATTGCTCCCAATTTTAATATCCCACGGCTGGATACCTATTACAACTATGTCTTTATTTTTAATCATAGGCTTGCAGCTTAAATATTTTTATAAAGTTCAAGAACCTCCCTGGCCATTTTTGTCCATGAAAAGACGGCCGCTCGCTGATATCCTTTTAAGATCATCTCGTCTCTGAGCGCTTTATTATTTAAAATTTTTATAATTCCGGCTGTAATTTCTTCCGGTTTAAAGGGATCAACATAGAAGGCTGCATTCCCTGAAACTTCAGGCATCGACGACGTATTGGAAGTAAGTACCGGTGCCCCGCAGCGCATGGCTTCAAGTGCCGGAATTCCAAAACTTTCACGCAAGGAAGGATACAGGAACAAATCGGCTGCGCTGTAAATGGCCGGTAAATCAGTATTTTCGATATAGCCTGAAATCTGGATGTGATCCATCAGATCTGGCGTATTGTTTTCTTTCAGGCAACGGGCCATAAAATCAGCACCCAGGTCGATCATGACAAGGGGTAGGGGTGAGGCTACCTGGTTTACATATTCCCCGTAAGCCTTGAGCACATTCGGCGTATTTTTCTTGGGGTCGGTATTGCCTAAATAGAAAATAAATTGATCGGGCAAGTTGTACTTCCTTTTCATTTGAAGTAATTCATCCTTGTCATTTATGGGCTGAAAATGTTCACTCACTCCATTATAGATGGCATGGATTTTTTCTGCATGTCCGGGAAACTTTTTGACCATCGTTGTTTTTTCAAATTCAGAAACCGTAATTACGGCCTTAGCCAGGTTAATCACTTTAGGCACATTCCAACGCCTGTACATATTCCCCATTTTCTGGTAAAGTGTGCCTCCTTTTTTAAAAATGCTTATGCTTTCGAGATAAATAATATCATGTACGGTAACTACCTGCGGAAAACTTTGGGTTACCGGTGCGGTATTGCTGGTGCAATGTAAAAGGTCACAACCATAGTTTCGAACTGCCCTGGGTAAAGCCCATTGTTCCCAAATGGGGTAAGTTTTCCCCTCCAGTTCAATAATATGGAAATTCTCAGAATCTTTCAGGCATTTATCTTTATCAGGTTTTACAAAAACGAAATATTCATTCTCTTTGTCAATTTTTTGGAGATTACGAATAAGCTCCAGCGCAACGAAATCCATTCCGTGTTTTTTTTGCCGATAAAGCCGTTGACCTTCTATTGCAATTTTCATGTTCTATTTCTTTTTGGGATGAAAAAAAATAATGGAATAGACATATCCAATGGTTTCGCTTAACACCTGCCTCACCCCCCGGCTGTAATAATACCATCTGGCATAGTCATAACTCTGATCTTTTACAGAAATAATTCCCACTTCTGCAAAATCGTTAAATGCTTTTCGATAAAGAACCCAGGTGCGCCGTGAATGACAGCTGAACGACACTACATTGATTTTACCCGGGAAAATCCTTTGAGTGATAAACCATTCTCTTAAAGCAACTGCGGAAGAATAAGTTCGGTCACGGTCTATAAAATGAGCCGGTGCAGAGAGTAATTGACAGTTTTCAATTTTTTTTGTATTCAGTATTTTATAGGAAAAATCGGCAATGTTAAATTGTTCATTTGAGTTAAAGGTGTAATCCACATCCACACCCGTTGTTATCAAGTATTTATAATCCTCTTTTTTAATTAGTTTTACAATACTATCGTAGGCATATCCTGGCAATAAGCCATCCACCACCAGGATTTCTGTAGTGAGAGGTTTGTTCACTACTAAAAATGTAGATATGTATTTTAGCGTAAAAAATACCAAAAGAGAGTTCAATCCTATTATCAGAACCCAACCCGAAAAAGTGAGACGGTAACAAACTCTTTGTTTAACTAATCTTATTTTCATTGGAGTAGAGATTAATGGCATCAGCCGGGTTACGTTCAAGGAAAAGTTTTTCCCAAATTGCAATAGCCAGTAAGTTAAATAACCTGGAATAGTAAACCTGTTGGTACCAGAACCAGGTGCTTTTATCCCGCATTGCTGTTTTTAGGGAATCAATTGTAGAATCACTATTTTTTAAAAGTGATTTTAGTAGAGGGGATGATTTAATGAAATTAAACAAATCATCGTTTCTGTGTTCATCTAAAAAGAATAATGAAAGGGGTACAAAACCACCCTGCTTCTTACGTTGAGTAATGCTTTCGGGTAGTTTATCCATATACGTTTTTTTATGCAAATATTTTGAAATGCCTCTACCTTTAAGCTGATGTGTAAAACCTCCTTTAATTTTTAAAGAAGTTGGCAGGCTATTTACAAAATCAAATACACTTTTTGAAAAATAGGGATAGGTAAGAGGCACATTAAACATTTCTGCCATTTTAGAAGCTTTATATAATATCACATTGATAGCTGTAACCGGGATGTCTACATTTTTTCGGCGCATTTCATACAACTCTTTAAAAGAAGTTGAAAAGCCAATATTCAATTGAAATAAGTCTTTGTCATTTAACTTATGATTCAAATGGTTATTATTAAATCCCCAATGGTCGGGGTAAGTTATCTTGTGAATTTTATCATTATAAAAGTTTAATTTTTTGAGCAATGTGGAGCTTTCCTTATTACCTAATGTCGCTTTAAACAGAGCTTGTATTACAAACATTCCGGTTGTATTGGCGAAAGTTTTTAAGGCAATTTCTTTGCTGGCTGTTCCAAACAGCTGGTCGTTGCCATCGCCTCCCAGGATTACATCCATTTTATCTTTCGCTGCCATTTTCATCACCAGGTAATTGATCATTAGTCCGCTTTCCTGGAAGGGTGTTCCCACATGGTCAATAATTTCCGGCAGAAAAGAGAGCTCGGAACCGTTAATTTCGTAGTGTTTTAATGTGGCGTTAAATTCTTGTGACAGAATCTTCACATATTCTAACTCACTGTGTGGATTATCTTTAAAGCTTATGGTATAGCTGTTCACATTTCCATTGTAAAAACTTCTTAAACTTGCCAGGTTTCCTCCCGAGTCATAGCCGCCACTTAACAGGAGGCCAACTTTCCTTTTACCAGCTACCCGGTGTCTGATTGATTCAGCATGAAGGCCGGAATAAATGTTTGACAATTCCTCTTCTGACATACTCATTACACTTTTTGAATAGATGATACCGGGCTCAATGTACGATTCAGTACGAACCGTGTTGTGGCCGTATGTAAGCATATGGCCTGCTTCCAGCCTTTTAATCCCTTCAATTCCTGATTTTCCCGGTGACAAAAAACCATACTTGAGGAATAAAGATAGCTGTTGCATGTCGGGATCAAGAGATTCTTTTGTGAGAGATGTGATTATTCTGAAAGAATTGGAATAAATATCATTGGTGTAAAATACCTGTGGCCCTGTACCTTTAAAATCCCTGAATATCTTAATTTCATCCTTGAAAATTATCAGGCAGATAAAGTCGCCATCCAGAATATTAAAGGCTTCTGAACCTATTTCCATATATGTTTCCAGGATGGTTCGAATATCCTGGTTACTAATTCCGATGTATTTTTCCTTCCCGAGTAATTGATACACTTTCCCCCATAAAAATAGACGGTAATCTTCTATACATGTCATCTCAGGAGATTCATCTGCATACAATCCATGATAGTTGATAAATCCTTTGGGGATTTTATAAGCATTAATTTTATTATTAAAAAAACCAAAAAACTTCATATCCTTCTTTTTAGGTTTGTCCGTGTTGGGTGTGAATAAATTTTTTATTTGCCCCTTTAATCTTCACCAACGATCGGAACATCAATAAAAATCCTTTAGGCAGGCTCATAATGGCTTTGAAGGTATTTTGATTGTATAATCTGGCTGGAATTGAAAACAGTAATGATAAAATTATTGTACCTAACAGCAACATCCAAAGCCAGGGTTCAGGATGGATCCAGATTGCCCAGGTTTCTGGTTGAATAATGATTGCTACCAAAGCGATAAACATATTGATAATAAGGCTTAGGCCGATCAATAGTATTCGGGGTAGCAAAGCCATCTGAAGTAACTTATCGAACATATCCAGGTTTCCCTTTTTAAATAGCTGTATCAGGCTTTGTTTAAAGAATTGCCCAAAATAGATAAATTGGGCCGACAACCACCGCCGCCTTTGTCCTGTAAAATCCGCTGACTTTTGGATCTTTTCATCATAAACAAGGGCATTATTGTTATAATGAATTTTAATCCTGTCGTTTAATAAGGTTAGCTCAAGCTCTTTGTCAAAGCCTCCGATGGCTTTAATATCTGCCATATAGGATTTAAAAAGCACATAATCAAAAGCCATTCCGGAGCCAATCAATGCAGAGGACAAGCCCATAACCCTGTGCCCTTTTCTGAAAATGTGATTGTTGATCTCTTCACTGACAGCATCCAGAATGGCGAATTTCGTATTGCTGTTTTTTGCGACTCTGTGGCTTTGAATTATCCTGACAGTATCTGAAAACTGATTATTTATTTTTTTAAGGAAATCGTCCTGCATGATATTGTCAGCATCTAAAATTACGCAGATGTCATAAGCTTCCGGCAAAATCTCCAGGGCCTTATTTAGAGCTTTGGATTTGGTGCTTTTTTCAAAACTTACTTCAATCAGCCTGATGGGCAGCTCTTTTAATTTCTCAATAGTATCCTGCCTGAATGAATCTGCAATAATTACTACATCAAACATATCCTTCGGGTAGACCTGGGCAAGGGCTTGATTTGCCACATCCACAATTACAGCATCTTCGCGAAAGCCTGGGATTAATACTGCAATTTTTCGGTAAGCTTTATCCCGAAGGGTTTGTTCGGTATAAAACAATCCGGCAAAACTGAATATAAAGATATACAGTGCAGAAAATGCGAGATATCCGAATATCAGGATTTCAATTAGATGCAATATTAACCATAATGTGATCATCGATTCTTTTGGGTTTTAGATCTTTTGCTTCGTTGGAATATTTTTACAAACTAATCCACTTTCAGTAAAATGTAAATCCTTTCAAAGGGATCTTATATTTTTTATGGATGTTTTTCACATGCCAGTAAATGGCTTTATTGTAGGCTTTAAGGTGCTTAAATTTAAAGCTTAAGAGGAAAATCAGGAAGTTTTTAGGTATCGCGATAAGTGTAAGATAGAAAAAAGAAAGTACAGCCAAATTTCCCCGAATATTCCTTCGCCAGAAAAGCATTCTGTTCCGTGTAAAATAGTATGTTTTGAGGGTACTTGCTTTACCCGTTGAAACGGATTCCTTATGAAGTACCACAGATTGGGGCTGATAGTAAATTTTATACCCTGCTTCTTTGATCCGTGTGCTCCAGTCGTGTTCTTCATAGTATAAAAAATAGAGCTCCGGCATTTTACCAACCTGGTCAATTACAGTTCGTGGGATCATCATCGCACAACCATGAGCAAAGTGAGTTTCTGTGATGTTATCAAACTGCCCATCATCTTTTTGATTATAGCCTAATCCATGCATCCTGAGGGTATATGGATTAATTTTTCCATATCCGGCATATTGAATTACCTCAGGTTGATGGTAGAACTTAATTTTTGGGCTAACCATGCCTGCCAAAGAATTATTTTCAAGCAATTGAACCAGTGGTTCAAGGAAACCGGCTTCTACTTCCGTATCGTTATTGATAAAAAGAAGATGCTTGCCTTTGGCTTCATCAATCCCAAGATTATTTCCTCCTGCGAAGCCAAGGTTTTTCATGCTTTTAATCAACTTCACCTCCGGGTAATCACGTTCGATGTTGTCCACCGGTTCCTTCGACCCATTGTCTACTACAATTATTTCAATATTTTGATAGGTAATATGCCGCATAGAATTTAAAAACTCACAGGTAACCACAGCCTGGTTGAAATTAACAGTGACTATGGAAACCAATGGGTATTTATCCGTTTGTGGTATTTTTTGACTTTGCGGCATAATTCGTCTTTATAAAAAGTTCAATGGAATGCTCTCCAGGGAAAAGGACTGTTTTTTGGTCTTTTCTTTTAGATTTACCGTTTTCCGGCCAATACTATAATAAGTAAAGCCAAATTCTTTCATTTCTTCCGGATCATAAATATTACGGCCATCAAAAATTAATAGCTGGTTCATCAACTTTTTCAGGATCTTGTAGTTTGGAATCCTGAATTCACTCCACTCTGTAACCAGTATAAGCGCATCTGCATCCATGGCGGCTTCATACATATCAGGGGTGTATTCAATAATTTCACCCAAAATATGTTTTGCTTCCCTGGTTGCTACCGGGTCATAAGCTTTTACTCTTCCTCCTTCTTCCAGTATTTTTTCAATCAATACCAGGGAAGGCGCCTCACGCATATCGTCCGTGCCGGGTTTAAATGAGAGGCCCCAAATTCCAATGGTTTTGCCACGAAGGTTACCGTTAAAGTGGTCTTTTAATTTATGAAACAAAACAAGCTTCTGATCCTGGTTCACATCTTCTACTGCCTGTAAAATCCTGAGTGGGTATTTATTCGCCTTCGCTGTGTTCACAAGGGCTTTTACATCTTTAGGGAAGCACGACCCACCATAACCGGCGCCGGGATAGATGAATTTATTTCCTATTCTTGAATCACTTCCTATTCCCTTTCTTACCATGTCAATATCTGCGCCTACTATTTCGCTGAGGTTAGCAATATCATTTATAAAACTGATTTTTGTAGCCAACATGGCATTGGCTGTATACTTTGTAAGTTCAGCGGAAGGGATATTCATAAAGATCAAAGGATGACCGTTAAGAAGGAAAGGTTTGTAAAGCCTTTTTAGTATCTTTTCTGCTTTTATTGTTTCAGTCCCAATTACAATCCTATCGGGTTTGAGAAAGTCACTCACTGCGTCCCCTTCTTTTAGAAACTCAGGATTAGAAGCGACATCAAAATTAATATCTTGATTGCGGGCCTTAAGTTCTTTTTGAATAGCTCTTTTTACTTTTTCTGCTGTTCCTATAGGGACAGTACTCTTGGTAACCACGAGCAGATAGTCATTGATAAACTTACCAATATCCGAAGCCACAGCTAACACATGACTAAGGTCAGCACTTCCATCCTCATCTGGTGGAGTACCTACAGCAATAAAAACGGCTTCACATTCATTAATAATCGACTTCAGGTCTGTAGTAAAAAATAGCCTGTTTTTGGAAACATTTTTTTTGACCAGGGGTTCGAGGCCGGGTTCATAAATTGGTATAATTCCCTCTTTTAAATTTTCAATCTTTTGTTTGTCGATATCCACGCAATGCACTATTGCACCTGTTTCCGCCAAACATGTACCAGTTACTAATCCTACATAACCGGTACCTATAATTGCAATATTCATAATACGAATCTTTAATTTATAATAGATTATCTTCCTTGTTTGCGTATACTTTTTGTGGGCGATAAAAATATTCATGAATTCTGGCGAACTCTCTTTTAATCCTGAGCTTGGCCATTTCCATAAAATTGCCATCCTGGATGATTGTTCTTGCAGAAGTCCATACTTTTATTTTATTTGATTGAGAGAATTTTACTTTCCCATATTTTTTAAGGTTCGAAAGCATGCTGCCATCTTCTCCTCTTTTAATATCTGTTCGCCATCCTTCTAATCTACCCAAATCCGTTTGAAATCCAAAACAAGCTCCTCCGATAACCAGTTCAGGGCGCTTAATGGATCTAAGCCTTACTGCGATATTTCTAAACATCTCATAGCAGGCAAATTCAAACCTTGTCCTGTTTTGCTCGGGAATAAATGAATAGGTTCCGAAAACGCCAATTATATTTTTCTTGTTTAATTTTTTGTACATCGATTGTACATATGTGGCAGGGTAAACCGAGTCGGCGTCTGCCGTAAGATGAAATCGTCCACGAGCAACATTCATTCCTGCCTGTCTGGCAAATCCCGGTCCCTTGTTGGTTTCTATTACTGAAAAAACATTGCATTTATCGATGATATCCTGGGTATTATCCGTTGAGTTATTGTTTACAATGATGATTTCATAAGGAATTTTTGTTTTCTGAGCAGCAAGTGAAGAAATGCACCGTAATACATTCTGTTCTTCATTATATGCAATAGCTACAATTGAAACAAGGGGAGGTTTACTATGGATTTCCTTGCATTTCGCTGAGATTTCCTTAAAAACACTTTCAGGAATTTCATCAAATGATTGATAACCAAAAAAATGTTTCTTTATACTTTTGGGCACAGTAAAAGAAGTCATAATTCGAATGTTGTTGGGTCTTGTACTTTTACTTAATTGTTAAATAAAAGGTTTTCGTTTTGGTGGTTTTTTTCGTTATTTCCAGGTCAAACTTTGGCCCCAGAAAAAGGAATGCCATTCCCATGTACAGAATGATCCCGGTTGGCATTTGGCCCAAAACTCCATTGCCATATGAAGCAGCCATAACCCCCGCTAAACCTGCCGTTATTCCCTGCATTTTGGCTTTGAGCCATGGGTCCTTTATCCTGAACATAATAACATAAGATGAACGGATTAAGATGAAAAACAGAATTCCCAGATGAAGATAAAGCCCTATAACGCCTTGTTCAGCCCAAATCATAACGTACCAGCTATCTGTTGGGGTATTCGCTAAAAAAGTATTTGGAGTAAAACGCTGGCCCCAGTTACCAGAAGAACCAATTCCTCCTCCAAAGGGACGTGTGGATAAATAGGTTCTTAATTTTTTCTGATTTGTAATTCGGGTTTGTAAAGAAGGATTGTCACTATCGAATCCGGTACGCATCCTCCGAATTTCATAATTTGCATTTCCAATAGTGGTAAATTTGAAAAAAATTATTATTAACAAGCCTACTATCCCCCCAATGGTAATCATCCTAATATTTTTAGTTAAGATCAGGTAGATAACAAAGCCTGCAGCTAGTACAGCAATTGCTCCGCGGGTTCCTGATGTCATCATCCCGAAAATAAATAAGCCCGCAGGTACACCATAAAAAATTTTTTCTTTAATGGAGCGGCCATTTATTGCAATCACCAGCATTACTATTCCTACATGCCCCATGGCTGCACCATACTGGCCCGCATCGGAGAAAAATGAAAATATCCTGAGTTTCCCGAACAATATATGGGTAAGGGCTCCTCCACCATCTAACCAGGCTTGCTCCCAGGGGTCAGGCCCTATGGTTTTCTGCATCATCCCTTTTATAAAACCTAAAAGAGCGAAAACTATCCAAAGGTGAAGATAGATATTGAAGTCCTTGTACCGATCAAACAAGATAAATGTTAAGGGAATAACCAATACCATATAGAGAGCCACACCACGCATAGCATAAAACCAGGCCTCCCGGCTTAGCGTTTCCGGATTTACAAGTTGGAACAATGCATAGCCAAACCATATAAAAGCAACTACCGTTAATTTTGTCCTTGATTTATTCCAAACCTCACGATCGTAAAAGTATTGAAAGAAAATTGCCAGAATTGTCAAAACGAGAAGAGAATCTATAGCAAGCCCTAATGGAGCTGGAAGGTAACGGGTGATTCCCAGGACAAAATAATTTAGGATAAAAGCGGTCCATAAGCCTATTTGTGGACGCTTAAAAACACTTGCAATATAGATTATCAACAGGGGAACCAAAGCACCTATAATGGCGATAAGAATTCCTTTTTTTGCAATAAGAAATGCAAGGACAAGTGCGCCAGCTATTAGGGCAAGGACAGAAAATATTTTTTTTATGTCGAGGGTTTGTCCCATGAGGCTTATCTGGCTTTAAGTTCAGATTTTAAATTAATTGCTGAATGAAAAAGATCAATGTAAAACTGTAAACCCTTACTGAATATATTTCGGATTTCTAATTTGAATTTTTTATTCAGGAAATGCCAGCCGATGTAACAACCTGCTATTGTAAATAAAACGGAAACCACGGCAACAAGGATAAGCGATTCAAAAACAAAAACGGCAATAATGTTACCAATTAGGTTTAGTCCAAGCATAACGTATACCTTAAGAGCATTTTTATCTGGTAACTCAGATGAATCCAGAGCAACCCCGGTAAACCTGTCAAAAGGCAGTATTAATCCGTATAAAAGAACCACATAAAAAATGAACAGCATTTGCCCGTATGAATCAGCATAATCCTGGCCGGCAAACAAAAATAATAGATATTTTGAGAAAATGATACTAAGCAGAATTACAGGGATAAATAGAATACTCACAGCCCCGGTATAAGTGTAAAGGGTAATTTTAAATTTATCTATCGCATTTTGCAGATAATATTTCGAAAGCTTAGGAATAGCTGTTGCCATAAAAGCGCTTAAGGGCATTTGGATCAGATCAATTATCTTAAAAGGAATGGCATAAATGGCCACTCCCGTTGGTCCCAAAACTGCTGACATGCCAATGATTAAAGCATCGGCACTTCTTAACAGACTACTTCCTGTGCTTGTGAGCAAAGTATATTTTCCGTAGTTTAAAATTTTCTTTATAACCTCTGAAGTCGAGTTCCTGATTAAATCCCAACCATTCCATTTAAAGATTGTCGCCACTAAACTTGCTAAAGCATTTGTACTAATGGAAGCTATTATAATTGGTTCAATACCCAGGTGAAAGAAAGCTTTATTTATTGCAACAAAGATTAAGAAAGGCACAAAAACAAGAAGACGGAAAATCAATATTCTGTCGAATCGTTGCTCAGATTGCTGAACAGCAATGGCATTATTCCAACCAAAGTTAGCCAATGCGAGAAAAGGATAATAAAGAAACAAGTAGCTATAAGCCCCTAAAATAGTTGAAGGCAAAATAAAATAAATACCTATGAATAGAACGGCCACTATAAATGAGAGTAAAAGATCAATGGTAAAGCCACTTCCGTTGAACCCATCGGAAAATTCTTTATTCCCCGAAGAAATAAAGTGTACAATTGCCCTGCGGGTTAATCCAAACCTGACCAGGTCGAGTAGGGTAGCGGCGGTAATAAAAACTACCCATTCTCCAAATTCTTCTTTGGTAAGCGAACGCACCAAAAGCAAAAATGTAGCAAGATTGACGGCCGCAACAAATACATTTGTGCCTAATGATTGAATATTTTTTTCTCTAAGTATTTTTTTGAAAATGTTTTTCATAATTGCCCTTATAGTTGAGTCAAAAGAGCTTAATTCTCCTGGAATCTTTCATAAAATCTGAACATAACAATACGCTTAAACAAACGACGTAACTTTGATCTTCTCTTAGGTAACTGGCCTGTAAAGTCACCCATCTCCTCCAATTTGACTGCATTCAGTATATAGCCCATATCGGTTTTTGTAAAAGAACGGATCATTTTGAGCATGTTTTTATCGGCCCGGCTCCAACCCCGGTCAGCACGAATGATGTAACATATAAAATCATATTTGTTATACAATTCATGGGGCAACAATCGATTCATTAATCCGGGGAATTCACGCATAATGAAAGTTATAATGTTGGGGTTGATGTTGATATTCATTCCACTATAGGCTTCTTCACTATTTTCAATGAATTTTACATCATGTCCGTCATTTGTTAAATTATCAATGAGTTCGGTCATAATCGTACCTTTACCCTCCTGGTCGTAATTGCTGATAAACCCAATTTTATAGGTTTTCATTTCGTTGCGCTTGCACTCGTTAAGCAGGTTATTTGTTATGGCATTTGTTGCGCGTTTTTTTACTTCCTCAATCAAATAATTGTCAGGCCTTTTTGGGTTAAAAAGAGGATAATCACCTATGGGTTTAAGTCCAATTATTTTTTCGCTTCGTTTTATATTTTGGAGTGTTGTATCAAAAAACTTAATTAAAATGATAAATGCCAGGCTCATTACAAATCCTCCAAGGACAGTTGCAATGATCATGAATTTGGTTTTTGAAGGCAATGGTTTTATGGGTAAAACCGGAGGATCCACTACCTTTATATTGGATGATAATTCAAGGTTTTGTTGTTTTAGTTTGGCCAGGCTGAGACTGTGTAATAATGAAAGGTATTCCCTTTCCACTACATCTATCTCCCTTTCGATTTTTTTCATATTTGCGCCCAGTGGTGCATAATGCCTGATGGTAGAATCTAATTCAATGCTTCTGAATTTTAAAGCATTTAGCTTTGCTTTGGATTCTTCATAAGAAATTACATTATCAAGCCAATTGTCGATGATATGATCTACCTGGATACCCTGTTTGGTATTTTCATAAAAGTGTAAAGAATCTACTGCAAACTGAAGTTTTGTTTTTATTTTGTTGGTTTCATTTTCCCAGATTGCCAGGCTGTCTGTGCCTCTTATTGAATCATTTTGTGTAATGTATTTTATTCTCGCAATTTTACTATTCAGGTCGCTAAGTTTTTGCCTCATCTTCATAATATGATTTCCCTGCAATTTGAGCTTAGCCTTAGAATCTAAGTTGTTTTCCAGGTTTTTAATAACCGATTCAGCGGCTACCAATTCAAGCATCACGTCCTGCCGCTCAATCTGGAATTTTTCTTTCTCCGAAGCAATATGTTTGGATTGTTCATAGTAGTTGATAATCCTGTTTTCCATATTGAAATTGAGCAGTTTCTGTTCTGAGTCGTGCAATTTGCTGTATGCAATATCTAATTGAGCCTGAAAATATTTTACTACGGCATCTGTTTGATTTGCTTTTAAATCAGAATAATTCTGAATAAAAGTTTCCATCAGAATCTTTACAGTTTGAAAACATATTGCCGGATCGTCCGATTCAAAGCTGATTTCAATCATATCACTGTTAGCTACTCTTTTTACTTTTATTTTTGAAACGGCATTGTAACTATAATGAGGATCGTTAAGCTGGATGAGTTTATACACATGATTTGACTCATCATGGTTTTTAAAATTATTTAGGTTCTCATATGTTTGCTCAGCTGAATTCCTGTTTACTAATTTGTAAACTTCCTGTGGCGTTTGCAACTTTAATTCATTAAATGAATTAAAAGTAATTATGGGAAGTTGCGGTTTTTCCTGGGTAAGGTGAAGTGCATAAAGTTTTAATGCAGTTTCTTCCATAGTGCTCCTCGATTTAATTAAATCGATAAGATTATCAAATGCATTATTTATGGCAAAGAAATTAAAGGAGCTGTTTTGTTGTGATTCGATGGAATATCCTGAAGCAATACCTGTGTATACCTTAGCGGTGGTCACATAGGTTTGCGGGCCATCTTTAATGAGAAGGTACACCGTTGTACCCAGAATTATTGGGATCAAAACCAGTATTAAGATATTGGCTCTTATAATCTTTAAAAAATCTAGCAAGCTTAACATTTCCTAATGTGTTAGTTTGATTCCTGTGAGCAATTCAAGTTGAGCCAGCTTAAGGTTTAATTCATTTGAGGCTGTTTCAAACTCAAGTTGCGACTTGTTTAAATTCATGCTGACCACGGTATAGTCTACAAGAGAAATTTTCCCATCACCAAATTCTTTTTCAGATTTACTCATATGCATTTTATAGGTTTCATAGGAATTAATCCGAACAATAAGTGTACTGTAGGCATTCAGTGTCTCGAAGTACTTTTCGATGACTAAATTGGCAATTTCCTGTTTAATTTTATCGGCTTCATGTTGTGCCTTATTATAGTTGAATCTTGCAACATTTTTATTGTTATTTCTTTGAAAAACTGCTGAAAGAGGTAACCTGGCAGATAAGCCGGCGTAGTAGCGGACTTGCTGGCCATTGGTAAGCTCGCTATATTCCGAAACAAATGCTGATTGATTCGTGAGCAGTTGATCATACATTCCGTAACCATAAATCCCATCAAATGAAACATAGTCGAACCACTCTTTTAATGTAATCTTCAATTCCTGTTGTTTGACTTTTATTTCTTCAAGATAATAGGCGTAGAATGCCGAATTGTCTTTTGCTGCTTCAATCAGGGTGTCCATTGGAGGTAAAAACAAAGGGGGTTGTAGCTTTTGCAAAGTATTATTGCCAGGAAGGTTAACCTGTGAATAAATGCATGAGCTTAAAATGATGAGCAATATGCTTGCTATATATTTCATTGTTTTTGCCATCCATTTTCAGTTTAATAACTGAAACTTATATTCTGGTTTAAATTGCTTAAACGGATTCGGATTGGAATAATGCCCGGAATGTCCTGAATATGATCTGGATATCTTTCCAGAAAGTGTATGATCTTGCATATTCATTGTCAAGCATTTTCCTTTCATCCGGGGACATTTCTTCACTTTTGGCTCTTTTCTCAACCTGCCAAAGTCCGGTTAATCCGGCTGGTGCAATGAAACGTTCTATCCATTGGTCTGTGGTAAGCATTTCAGCTTCATAAAGAGGGATGGGCCTGTTTCCAACGATGGACATATCACCTTTTAAAACATTGATCAACTGAGGTAATTCATCAATGCTGGTATTGCGTATAAACCTTCCCACTTTTGTTACTCTTGGGTCGTCTTTTATCTTTACAAAAGATACGTCCACATCAGTTAATTTTGACTGAATAAATTTTTCTTCGGTAATAATTCCTTTATCATTAACCAGGTAACCATCTTCAGTAACTAAAGGATGCTTAATGTTAATCCCTTGAGCAGTTTTCTTTGTTACTGCGTTTTGTGAGGCATATTGATTCAGGTTTTTAAATTCATGAATTCGTTTATCCGCATTCAAATCCATCGATCGAAACTTATAAAAATTAAATATCCTGAAACCGGTACCAACCCTTTTTGAAGAATAAAAAACGGGTCCCTTTGATTCTCGTTTAATAAGAATTGCTGTAACGAGAAATACCGGGGATAAAACGATAAGCGCCGTGCTGGCCACAAGGATATCAAATACTCGCTTAACAATTGGGATTCTGAATTTGAATTTATGACTTGCTGTTTTATGATGCGCAGTTCGTTCTTTCAATTCAATTAACTTCATTATCCTTTTTTTAATCACATCGCCGCTGGTTAGAAGGCTATAGATGTCATCAGCTCCAAGTGACAAATAAACACTATTGGCTGATATGTTTTCTTTTCGCACCATAAGGATGATCACCAGGTCTCTGATTTTAGCAGCAGCTCTTAACAAAGCTAAAAATCGTTTAATAGATTTATCCACTGCTGTAATTTCGATAATAATAAAGTCGATTTTATTTTTGGCAAAATACAGCATGCTTTTTGAGCCTACAGTAAAATCTTTAATTTCTGCTTCTTTAAAACTTTCACGTACAGCGTTTAACTGTATACCATTCGTTCCAATGTATACACCATTTAAGGAATCCATAATTGATGGTTTTAATTGTTAATAATCTTGGCCAGTCTGACCTTTAATTCTGCAGGATTAAAAGGCTTGATCATATAATCATTTGCCCCCATATCGAGCAGTTTTATTCGCTCATCTGAATTCTGGATGCTTGAAAGCATGATAATAGGGATTGTTTTAAAGGCCCCGGAGGTTTTAATCATTCCCAGAAATTCCCTGCCATCAACTTCAGGCATATTGATATCTGAAATAATTCCATCGGGGATGTTGCCCTCTTGAAGCCAGTTAATTGCTTCAAGGCCATTTGGAAAGGCAACTACATTATAGTCTTTTGACAAATACATGTTCAGGAGATTTCGAATCTCATGCTTGTCATCTAAAATTAATACTGTTTTTTTCATAATAGAAATGGGTTTATTGTTTCTACGGTAATTATTTATTATTGTTTTATTTTTTAAATTATTCCTTAAACTTTTTTGAAATCTAATCCTGGGGCAATACCACATCAAATTTACTTCCTGATCCAGGTGTGCTTTCAACCAGTATGTTTCCGTTGTGCTGGTTCACGAATTCAAATGTAAGTTTGAGTCCCAATCCACTGCCTTTCTCACTATCGGTTCCGTATGTAGTAAAATTGGAATTTTTATCGAACAATTTTTGAATGTTTTCTTCAGTAATCCCTACACCCGTATCCTCCACAGTGAATTTTATTTGTTTGTCATCCCTGTGTCCGGAGAGCATGATCTTACCGTCTTTGGGTGTAAATTTTATGGCATTGGATGTGAGATTTCTCAGCACTGTCTTCATCATATTCCTGTCGGCATTGCAAAAAACATTACCATTACTTAAGCATTCAAGTGAGATACCTTTTTTGTCGGCATTAGGCTTCAAAAGATTCAGTGTTTCATTAATCACCTCGCCCACATTGAATACTTCCTTATTGGGTTCAAGTTTGTTTAACTGGTTCTTCGACCAATATAACAGGTTCTCCAGCAAGTCATAGGTTTCATTGGTGCTTGATAAAAGCATTCCTACCAATGAATCAAAACTCTCCTGGTCAATTCCGCCTTCGGTAAGCGCAAATAATATGCTTTTAATATTTGCTAATGGAGACCGCAGGTCATGCGCAATTACAGCATAAAGCTTATCGCGCGACTCAATGGTTTGCTCCAGTTTGATTGTTTTTTCATTCAGGCTTTTCTTATTGTTCTGGAGTTCCAACTGGGTATTTACCCTTGCAAAAAGTTCTTCTTTCTTGAAAGGCTTGGTAATATAATCTACACCTCCAACTTCAAATCCGTTTACGATACTTGATGTTTCGGTAAGTGCAGTGATGAAAATAACAGGAATGTGTTTCATTTTCTCGTCTGCTTTCATTCTTTTGCATACTTCAAAACCATCCATGCCAGGCATCATTACATCCAGCAGGACTAAATCGATGGGTGTATAATTAAGGATCTCAAGGGCATCTTTACCATTAAATGCCACTGTTAAGTTATAATCCTTTTCGGAAAGCGCAATAACCAGTACTTTAATATTTTCCTGGTTATCGTCAACGATAAGAATGGAGTTTTTAATTGAATTCATTGCATTTCTTTTGGGTTCAAACAAATATTTTCTGTCTTGTTATCCGACAATCAATCTTTTTTTCATAATTCTCATTCTATCGTAAGCTATGCTGTTTTATCAGCTATTTCAATTCTTTGATTTTTATACGCAAATTTCTTTGTTTAAGTTATTATAATTTTAAATTTTCTATTTCTTCAATTAATTCAGGGAAAGCCTGGATTTTCTTTTCCACTTTATCCAGGTCAAATATTTCGAGATCTTTTTTGACCTGTGCAGAATAATCTGTCAATAAGGGCATTTCAAATTTTTCTCCCTCTGATAATAGCATCGACAGGAATTCTTCAATTTTAAAGATTACCAATTTGTCCTTAATTTCCTTCCATTTGTCAATGTATGAATCGTTTAGAATTTTGGTTAACTCTGGTATCTTTTCTAGCGCAATTGCACTGTATTCATGTTTTATCACGGGCTCAGTATCCACCTTGTGCTCAACAATCTTATGCGGAAGATAATTACGCAAGGTATTGCAAACAGACTGCTTGTCAATGGGTTTATACATTAAACCACTAAAAAGTCCTGAATTGAGTAGTTTTTTCTTTTCATTTGAATAAACCGAAGCTGTAAAAGCTATTATGGGGATATGTGCTAATTCATCCTTGTTTTTTATAATTTTTGCAAGGTCAAAACCATCCATACCAGGCATCCTTAAATCCATAAAGATGATATCAGGGATTGTATGATTTAAAATTTCGAGAGCGATCTCAGCATTTTCGGCTTCCAGGAAATTAATGCCAGAAGATTTCAACAAGGCTTTAATGGCATCAATATTTAATTTTACATCATCTACAACCAACATTGTCGCGTTTTCATAGATAACTTCTTGTTGACCATTTTCCTTTTCTTTAGTTTTTGGCGGTTTGGAATGTTTGTATTCTGAAATAGCTACATTGTGGAGAACAACGGTGAATTCCGACCCTTTTCCCTTTTGACTGGAAACGGAAATGTCCCCGTTAAGGACATCCAGGGTTTTCTTCACAATAGCCAGTCCTAAGCCAGTCCCACCATAGGATTTATTTATATTTTGACTTTCCTGATGGAATGCTGAAAAGATAAGTTTTTGCTGGTCTTTGGGTATTCCAATACCTGTGTCTGAAACTTTTAAGATGAGATTTCCCGTCTTATTGTTATTCGACTTAAAATCAATGTCGATGTGGATAAACCCAATATCCGTAAACTTAATAGCATTGCCAATGAGGTTAATCAAAACCTGCCTGATATGGATTTCATCAAGCATAAGAAGATCAGGAACCAAATCAGTTGATTTCATGGTAATGTTTATACCTTTTCTTTCAGCTTTTTCGGTAAATATCTCAATAATTTCTTTGACTGTGGAGTTTATGTCAATAGGTAAAAGTTCCACTTTAAGTTTTCCTGCTTCAATTTTCGACATATCTAAAATGTCGTTAATGATTGCAAGCAATCCTTTCCCACTGTTTAAAATTGAATTTAGCATTTTTTTGTGTTGCTCATCTTCAATTTTGTGATACAATGATTCACTAAAACCCAGAATCGCATTCATAGGTGTTCTGATTTCGTGGCTCATGTTTGCCAAAAACTCGGTTTTCGCCTGGTTCGCTTTTTCCGCTTTATCCTTTTCACTGTTTAGTTTGCGTTCATATTCTTTTCGTTCGGATACATCCCTAACTATTGCAATGACTTCCTGCCTGTTCATTTTCGAAAAATTTGCTTCATAATCCCGTTTTCTTGCATCAACTTCCAACTGAAACTCAAGCATATAACTTTCTGATTCGAGGCAGGTATTGATGGCTTTCATCATTTTCTCCGCTAATTCTGAATCAAAGATGTCGAATACATCTTTATTTTTTACTTCATCCGGCCTTAGGAAAACATCATCTTTTTTTGCAGATTTATAGTTTAGGAATTTACCCACACTATTAAAATGGAACAATATATCAGGGATAGATTCCAGAATAGCCAGGTTTTTTGCTTCACTTTCCACCAATGATCTGTTGGTTAGTTCGCGTTCGAAGGCATTTGAGATAATGCTCGCGATTGTTTTTAGAAGATCCAGCTCTGATTTCTTCCAATACCTTTTATTGGTGCATTCATCAAAACCAATAAATCCAAAAAACTCCCCTTTAACAATAATAGAATAAACTGCAATTGCCTGTGTTCCCTGAGGTTCTAATATTCTGACAATATCATCGGGTAATTCATATATGTTTTCAGAAATTAGCTTGCCTTTATTCCCAAGTATCCGATACCACGAAACCATCTCATCATAGGGTACCTTTTGAAATTTGTATTTTTGAGAGGGGATGTCTTTATTGCACCATTCGTATGTATTGGATGTATAAATATTATATTTGGAGTTTTCGAAAATATACACCCTGCTCACGTTTGTATGATGTCCGATAATCTTTATTGCATTGTTTACCTGGTTATTAAAATTTTTAATATTATTGAAGTTCAACGAAATTTGAGATATGATTTCCTGCTGCCGGAGCGAACTTTCGAGTAATTCCCTTTGCTTTTGTAACTCAAACTCTACGGCTTTTCTATCACTAATATCGATATGAGTTCCAACAGCCCGGGTTGGTTTGTTCTCTTTATCCCGTTGGGTTACTCTTCCGGTATCCAGTATCCATTTCCAAATACCGCTTTTAGTTCTTACCCTGTGTTCTGTTTGATAAAGTTCCGTTTCTCCGTTCAAATGCCTGTTTAAATTATCCATTACTGTGGGGATGTCATCCGGGTGAATGATCTTTTCCCAAACAGAAACCTTATTTTCTATTTCCCCGGGATTGTATCCGAGCATTTCTGCCCATCGGTCGCTGCGGTATATATACCCCGATTTTATATCCCAGTCCCATAAGCCAGCATCACTCCCCAGCAAGGCCATCTCTAACCTTTCTTTGCCCATTTTGAGCTGATGTTCATGTTTTTTGCGCTCAGAAATATCAATCATTACCCCCCTGATCCCTACTGTTTTGTTATTGGATTTTATCAAGTTGGTGTATACTAAAACCGGGAATTCCTCCCCATTTTGTTTAATGGCTATGTATTCATTTGGAACCTTTATATCTGCTGTTAAGAGCTTCTGAAACCGCACTTTTACTCTGCGTCTTTCCGCAGGTGCAAATAACTGAAATGCAGAAAATCCATTACTTATTACCGATTCGTCGTATCCGAATTTTTTTATTGAATACTTATTTGCGAATTTAATATTCCCGTTTAAATCAATTTCACAAATCATTTCGGGTAATAATTCTATTAAATCTCTGTACCTTTTTTCACTATTTTCAAGTTTACTTTTATTTAAGCATGAATTTGCAGCATTGGCCAGTTTTTGATTTACGACCTTAATTGAAGCCACCAATTGTGAGGAGAATACCCCTGAATTTTTTACAAGGGTAATTAGCCCGAAGTTGGGTAATTCCATGATAACATAAGAAAAGCTATCCTCCTCGTTATGTATTTCTGGCAATTGAGAAATATAACTGAAGTGGTCAATATCATCTAGTTCTATAGGTATCGTATCCACAGCCTTTCTAAAGGCATCATTCCTTGAAGTGTTTAATGGTATTGCCTGGATCATTTCATATTTCACTTTAGTACCATCAATCTGGAACTGGAAAATGGCTCCTGCAGTGAGGTTTAATTTGCGAAGATATCCAAGCAAACTTTTTGAAATCATGTCGTTGAGCTCTAGGTCTGTACCAATAAGCATGGCTATTTCAAAAAATATTTGTAATTCTTCCGGTGAGTTTTTAGGTTTCATATATCCTTCAAAATTTAAAACTTCCTACTACCGATGTTTTATTATAAAATTCAAGATAATCTTTACCATTATTGGCAATTTCTCCTAAAGTTAAAGCTCCTAATGTGGGATTAATATCGCCCTGTATTGCCTGAACTTCTTTTTCAAATTCCTGTTCAAGAAACAGCACCCTCGAAATGCAATCCACAAAAAGGGTAAATCCTATAAATTTTTCTTTCCCCAAAGATTGTATACTTTGTTTTTTTGCTTCCCTCGCAGCGTTAATGAGGGATGCATTATTGCCTGTTAAAATGTGAACATACGATCCTTCATTCAATTCACCCACACAAATAATATTATTATAGTTGTCGACCTTAATCGGGTCACGCACAACTTTTTCAGCATTTAGTTTAGTAATACCAAAAGGAAAAGACTTTGATATTTCAAAGAAGTTTTCGGATGTAATTTGTTTCTTTGAATGTAAATCTACCACCTCCTTATACACTTCAAAGGCAGGCCTGAAATCAAGGCTTATGATAATGTTGTTTTTTGCCCCCGTAATTTTAAAAGGTCCTGCGATGCTATTCCAACCGTGCTTTACACCAATGCCGGTTTCAATACAACTATAGGCCAATATCGCTGAATCGGTAAGCAGGCCTTCATTGGTAACCACGCATGGAGATTGTTCCATTGAAAGTGACCCTGCACCTCCTCCAAGATAATTGTAAGCAAGGCCATAATTGAAGAAGAGGGATTCAATCAATTTACCTATTTTTTGGGAGAACCCATCCACAAACATTAATATGGTTTTTGTCTTATCAAAATCAAAATCAAAATTTGTTAGGGAGAGGTAATCTTCGTCCTCAATATTGCTGATGTTCTTTAAAATATTTGTTTCCAGTTTTTCAGGTAATCCGGCCAGTATCGTCCCTTTCATAAGCTTTTGAGCTTCGTAAATGATGCCGGGGAAGATGCCACCAATTATGGGTACTTTAACATTTTTCAATACGGGATCCAAGGTGGATGGTAAATAGTTATTTTCATCGCAGGCAAGCATCAAAATAGACTTAACCGACTTGTTTTTTAAGAGGGTTGCAAGTGCCTTTTTTAGCTCGCTGATTGAACCTGATTTTATAAATTGAATTTCCATAACTCTCAATAAATTAAATAAGCTGATTTTTAACAGAATGACTTAATCTTAGTGATAACCTCAGGAAACATTTGCAGGGTCTCGTTCATGCCATCAAGATCCATCGACTTTATCTCGCTCTTTAATTTATTGGAATAAATTTCAAGGAATTTAATTTTAAATTGGGTTGACAGATTAATCAGATTGGAAGCAAACTCATCAATTTTAAATAGCATGAGTTTGTTTTTAATTTCATCCCAAACCGGAATATATTCTTGCTCAAGTATAGTAACAAGCTGCGGGAGCTTTGCTTTTATTTCAGGGTTAAGGTTTTCTGATTCCGCCAAATCTGTTTTCTGCTGTTCATTTTTTTCCTGAATCGTTGTATATTCAAGGTGTTTTACTAATTCGGTAAAGAGTTCCCTTTTTGATACGGGTTTAAACAGCACTCCCGCAAATAGATTAGAATTAATCAGTTCGTCAGAACTAAGGACTGAGGCAGTATAAGCTATTACCGGAATTGACTTTGTAAGGATGTTTTCCTTAATCTTTTTTGTTGATTCAAAACCACCCATACCCGGCATCCTGATGTCTGTAAGGATAATGTCTGGCTTGTTGTGGTTCAGTATTTCAATGGCCAGTTCACCACTTTCGGCACTGAACATAGTAAGTCCAGATGACTCAAGATAAGAGTAAATCACATCAATATTGGACTGTACATCGTCAACCACCAGCACTTTAGCTGGTTTAAAAAGGATGTTGGTTTTAAATTCAGAATCATCGCCAATCTTTGGTTTTAAATCGGTAATCATAATATCGTTTAAAATCACTGAAAATGTAGAACCTACACCTGGCTTACTTTCCAGGTCAATATGTCCATTCATTTTTGTTACCAGCTTTGTGGTAATGGCCAAGCCAAGCCCAACCCCATGATGATGGCGGTCGACTTGTCCGGTTTGTTGGCGGAAGGCTTCAAATATTTGCTTATGTTGTGAAGCAGGTATTCCCATACCCGTATCTTTAATATGAATTTTTAAAACCCCTTTGTTTTCGGAAGTCTTTATAAACTCAAGTTCAATGGCTATATATCCTTTATGGGTAAATTTTACTGCATTACCCACCAGGTTGAACACAATTTGTTTAATTCGGATCTCATCCAGTTTAAGCGATTCAGGGAAATCATCCTGCACCTGCAAATTTATAGCAAGGCCTTTTTGGCTTAACTTCTGGTTAAACAAAACCCTGATCTCCTCCATGATGTGCACCAGGTCGGTAGGTTGGGGTGATATTTCCAAACGTCCGGCCTCAATCTTCGATAAATCCAAAATATCATTTATTAGTGAAAGCAACAGGTTCCCACTTGACATTACCGACTTAAGCATCTTTTTCTGTCCGGCATCTTCCACTTTATTAAACAGGGATTCTGTAAATCCAAGAATGGCATTCATAGGCGTCCTGATCTCATGGCTCATATTTGCCAGGAACTCGCTTTTTGCTTTATTGGCATTGTCGGAATCTATTTTTGATTTTTTAAGTTTCTTTTCATATTCCTTTCTGCTTGTAATATCCGTTAAAATTCCCTCAACTCCTACAAACCTGTTTTTTTTATCGTAATAATAAGAACTACTGGTAAGTACTACAACAGGATCACCCTTTTTAGTTTTGAGTACCATCTCATAATTGGTAACAGATCGTTGTTGTCGCAATGTTTTAATAAATTTAGTACTCTCGGTTGGCCTCAAAAACATATCTTTTATGATGTTACGGCCCAATAAATCCTCCATCGTGTCGTACCCGAGAAGCTTCATGCCCGATGGGCTTACCATGATAAGGTTTCCGTGCATATCTGAGCGGTAATAAACGTCCTGCATGTTATCGATGATCGAGCGATATTTTAGCTCACTGATCCGAATCTCCTCTTCCTGTTGGATACGTTCCGTTATATCCCGGAAAATCCCTAAGGTTCCGGATACAACTCCCTTGTCGTCTTTGTGCGGAGTAGCAGTTACAAGAATGGTTCTTACTTCGCCATCAGGCCGGTTAATTTCTATTTCATAGCGGGAAATCTCACCGGCTGAACGTTTACTTGTTTCTTTACTAATCTTTTTTGAATTTTTTTGGTCAATAAAATCAAGAATGGAACGGCCTTTTAATCCTTCTTTCTCAACACCAAATATTTTATCAGCCAGGATATTTGAAAATACAAAATTTTCATCTAAGTCTGTGATGCCAATGCCTTCACCTATATTATTAATAAGCATTTTATAATTCTCACGACTTCTTCTCAATCGATCTTCTGTTTTCTTAATATCACTTATATCTGTGATTACTCCTATTAGGCCATCAACCTTTCCTTCAGTATTTTTAAATGTGGCCTTATCAAAAATTACATTATTAGTATCCTTTTTTGTTTTGACGGTCCATTCATATTTCTGTTTACCAGGGTTGTTAATTAACTCCTTGTCCTTTTCTTCATATTTACTCGCTATTTCTTTCGGTTGAAGATCATACACCGATTTGCCAATAATTTTGTCTTTTGGCATATTAAGAAATTTCTCAAAAGCCTTATTGCATCCCGTGTATATGCCATTCGCATTTTTATAGAATACCGGGCTTGGGATAGTATCGAGCAAAGTGGATACAAACTCCAGTTGGCTTTTTAGTTCATTTTTTGCTTTTATCCGGTCACTAATATCCTTAAGGTTTTGAATAACTCCCACCTGGTTTCCATCCACATCGAAAAATGGCTTTGACCTTGATATTGCATAAAATTCTGTTCCATTACGAAGTTTGAAAATAGCATCACGTTCAATGAGTGCCTCCCCGTTCTTTATTCTGGTAATCGAACAGTTACATGTATTGCAATCTTCATCTACAGTAATATCGTGACATTTTTTCCCTACAACTTCTTCTGCCGTATGTCCTGACATTTCCAGGAATTTATTATTTACTTTCAGGATCGTTCCTGAGTTATCCAAAATTCTTAACCCATCTGCCGCAGTATCCAGAAACTGGGCATTTTCATTTTGTGCTATTTGAAGATTTTTTTCGGATTGTTTCTGGTTTGTTATATCTTCCTTAACGGCAATAAAATGAGTTATTTCTCCTTTGATATTCCTAATTGGCCCAATAGTCGCCTTTTCCCAGAATGTTTCCCCGTTTTTCTTTTTATTAAAAAACTCGCCTTTCCAATTTTTACCGCTCAAAATGGTATCCCATAGATTTTTATACACCTCCTGACTTAAGTTGCCGGTTTTGAGTATCCGCGGATTTTTATCTTTGGCTTCATCCTGAGAATATCCTGTTAACGTTGTAAAATGTGGATTAACATACTCAATTTCGCCCTTTAGATTAGTTATTACAACAGAAATAGGACTTTGCTCAATGGCAGTCGTTAATTTAAGCTGATTATTTTCTAATTCAACTTTTTCTGTTACATCTTCAAAAACGGAAACAATTTCTCCCGAAGGCAACCTATGTACCCTATTTTCGCGCCAGCCTGATATTCTGCCGTCATCATAGAAAGTTTTAGGTATTATAGCTGGTTTGCCGGTTTTCCAAACCTCTGAAAATACCTCCATTAACCCACATTCCTTAGCTTTGGGAAAAATATGCGAAAGTCTTTTCCCTATTATATCCTCTCTTTTTACATTTTCAATGTTTTCTCCTGCTGTGTTAAGATCTGTAAAGATAAAATCTTCGCCCTTTCCCCAGGCTTTATAAATAGCCACACCATTGGTCATGCTTTCAAAGAGCTCCCTGAACCTGGCTTCACTTTCTAAAATTCTTTTTTCATGTATTTTTCTCTCGCTGATATCCCTGACTATTGCTAAAACAGCTTTTTTCCCATTTATGGTCAGGAGCCTTGAACTTATTTCTACAGGGATTCGTTCACCATGTTTGGTAATATGTTCCGATTCAAAAGTATTTCCCCCATCTTTTAATGTCTGGCGGGTAATCTGTTTAATTTGTGCAGGGTCATATGTGCCATCTATATCTTTTGGTCCCAGATTTAAAATTTCTTCATGGGTATAGCCTAATCTCTCATACCCTGTTTTATTTACTTTCAGAAATTTTCCCATGCCGCTAAAAAGGTAGGCAGCATCATTAATTCCTTCAAAAATTTCAGAAAGTTCCTTTTCAGAATTGGATATTTTCTCCCTAACTTCTGCTAATTCTGTTATATCTACAAAAGTCTCAATTAATTTCTTTTTACCATTCAATTCAAACTCGTTAACTGTCTTAAGAATTGGAATCCTTCTCTTTTTCCCACAAAGAATTACTTTTTCTGCTCTGTCTATTTTTTTGCCAAGATCTTTAATTGGGCATTTGCCAGCGTCAGCCGGACAAACTAAATGATGACAAACCTTCCCAACAACTTCATCTTTTTTTGATCCAACCAGTTTTAAACCGGTTTCATTTATATCTTCAATGGTATTGGTTTCATAATCAATGATCATTACTCCTGCCTGGATTTGATCCAGGATATGCTTGAAATAATTCGATTCAGGAACCTTATATTTTCCACCATTTTTTGATGATTGTTTAAATTCTTCACAAATAGCAATCAATTGTGAAATTAGCGCCTCATTGTCATGGCCGTTTTTGGGGGCTGATCTGAGTAATTCAATCAAATTCCCAGTGCTGGAAAGGATTTCAGCAGTAGACATAATTCGTTCTTTTTAATGGGTTGTGCAACTTATACGGCGATATGAAAAAATGGTTTGCTCTAAATTATTTATTGGAATATCTGATTATATATCAGGTACCGCAATTTTATTATACCTAATTGCCCCATCCCTAAATGATTGGTGAAAATCAATTTGCCCCCTTTAAAGTTAGAAGCAAACAAATTGATCCTTAGTATAATTATATGTTTAGTGGTATGAGTAGCGATGATCTAAATCATCAATAATTAAAGAGTAAACAAATGAAATTTTTTAGAATAGTTATTCCGGGCAGTTTAGCACTTATTCATTAGAGAGATATTTAGCCACAATGGGCATACGCCTACCCATTCCAAAAGCTTTTCTGGACACT
>JAIOZL010000042.1 GCA_021740645.1 Bacteroidales bacterium | reverse complement strand
GGCACCTCGATGTCGGCTCGTCACATCCTGGGGCTGGAGAAGGTCCCAAGGGTTCGGCTGTTCGCCGATTAAAGTGGCACGCGAGCTGGGTTCAGAACGTCGCGAGACAGTTCGGTCCCTATCTGTTGTGGGCGTTAGAAATTTGAGGGCACCTGACCGTAGTACGAGAGGACCCGGTTGGACATACCTCTAGTGTACCTGTTGTGGCGCCAGCTGCATCGCAGGGTAGCTATGTATGGATGAGATAAGTGCTGAAAGCATCTAAGCACGAAACTCAGCCCAAGATGAGATTTCTTTTAAGGGTCGTTCAAGACTAGGACGTTGATAGGCTGCAGGTGTAAAGTCAGTGATGGCAAAGCCGAGCAGTACTAATTACCCGTAAGCTTTCAATCGTATACTTTGTTTCTTTTTAGGATTTCTGTATTTTCTTTCTCTTATATGTCTTTTTAATGATTTATCCGCCGTAGCTAAGGCAATAGCGGAACAAAGGTCTTATGGTGACTATTGCGGTGGGGTCCACCTCTTCCCATTCCGAACAGAGAAGTTAAGCCCGCCAGCGCCGATGATACTGCTAATTGTGGGAAAGTAGGTCGTTGCCAGTTTTTATAATCCCGCCCTAATCGGCGGGATTTTTTTTTGCCAAGATTTACTATTTTTGAAAAAAAATCGTTATCCCGGGATGATGCATAAAACTTACCATTTTCATGTCCTCTTTTTAATCTTGATACTTCTTTCAAGTCGGGCAAATACACAGGACTCTGCATCAGTCACGCCTGACTCAACTAAAATCTATTTCTTTTCTAACAACTTTGAGACCCAGGGCCCTGAATTTCTAATGTTAATTGATACTGCGGTCACTAATGTCGAAAAGTATGATCCGCCATCTATGGCCGGAAAAAACTATGCAACATTGGGAAACCCCGGTCTGGCATGTGTTAATTTATTTTATAAACCAATAATAAATAGTGGTTATACGTTTGGGACAACTGCTTTTGACGAATATCTTTTTTTTAATGATAGTATCAAATATTATTGGGTAGGCAAACCATTTACTCACCTATATTTCATTCAGGGTGCTAAAAAAGAACAAAGTATTCATGTGGATCATGCACAAAATGTTTCACGCTTGTTAACTGTTGGTTTACAATTTAGGTATGTAAACTCCCCTGGCTACTATCAAAATCAAGAATCCGACGATAAAAACTTTGTATTCAAAACCCGATTTCACTCTAAAAACTACAGATATATTGTTTTGACCAATTATATTCATAACAAACTTAACTTAGAAGAAAATGGTGGTATTAAATATGATTCAATTTTTGAGAAGAATATAAAACCCGGCCGTGACGGTATCAAAGTAAATTTAAGTTCAGCAAATAATTACTATAAAGAAAACAGTTTCTATGTCAAGCAACTCTTTATGTTGTCGAAAAGGCATCGTTTTCAAATCTCAGACACAACAACTGAAAAATCATTCTTTGGTAATATCAATACGGGAAATATCTCCCATTCAGTCCAATATTCTAGCACTACCCAACTTTATCAACAAAATACATCGGATAATGCATTCTATGTGTTTTCAAGAGATTCACTGGATAATACACACGATTCTGTTCATTATATGAAACTTGAAAACAGATTTAGCTGGACAAATAGCGATAATGCGAAAAAACAGCTCTTGACCTTTAATTTAATGCTCCGACACCTGTATATTGAAAACTCCATCAACACTACCAATAACTACTACAATCAATTGATACCAACCGGTGAAGTCAATTTCAGGATTTCTGATATCCTTAAGCTTTCCTTCTTTGGAGATTTTGTATCAGGTAATTATAATGTAGGAGATTTTAACCTGAAAGCTGGCCTGAAATTTAGATGGAAAATTGGAACCTTTAACTACCAATTGCAAAATGCCAGTCAGGAACCAGCAAGACTATATCATTCCTATTCGTCCAATCATTTTATATGGGAAAATACCTTCAAAAAGGAGTATTACCTTGTTAACAAATTTAACTATAACTATAAAACACTTTGGACAGGCCTGAATATTTTTGCTATTGAAAATTACACTTATTTTAATGAACATGGGACTCCAGCCCAACTTGATAAAAATTTGCAGATAGTTCAGGCAAGCATTCGCAAACTATTAAATATTGGAAATTGGTCCTTAGATACCCGTATTTATTATCAAAAAGCCTCTAATAGTTATGGAATACGTTTCCCCGAATTAATGGGAAATGCATCATTATTTTATACCAAGGCATTATTTAAAGAAGCGGCTATTCTTCAAACTGGATTGAATGTCTTTTATAATACTCCCTATTTTGCATATTCATATATGCCGGCAACCCGATCATTTTATGTACAGGATACGAAAGAGATAGGGGACTATTTTTATGGGGATTACTTTTTAAATCTTCAAATAAAAAGGGCGAGACTATTTATCAAATATCATAACCTGGGCTATTTAATGAGCGATTTCAGGTATTTCACTGTTCCCTCCTACCCTATGAAAGATGGCGGAGTCAGGTTTGGAATATCCTGGATGTTTTATGATTAATTTAATAAAATGCTTAGTTGGGATCAAGGTAATATTTATATCCTGCATTAAACAGCTTATCGTAAAAAAAACTGCCTTTTGATTGAGCATTTTTAAATTGATTGAATAATTCACGGGGCACACCTGTAAAAAATCCTGTAAACCCATTATTAAATCCAATCTTTAATTGATATGTCTCCTCATCGTATTCAATAAAATAAATAATTTTTGAACTTACATAGTTACGGTTGGCCCCTTGTTTAAATGTAAAACTCATGATCAAAGAATTTAATTACTATATTCAAAACTTTAAAACTCTATGTAATTCAAATTCTTTTGGATGAATAATGTGGTTTGCAACAATTTCGAATTATTCCGTGCAGGCAAACTTGTACGTATTTATTAAAAATTGGTTTTCCACTGATTCTTTTCTGACTAAAAGAGAATAAAAAATCCCCTGCCAACAGAAGACAGGGGATACAAGTGAACTAATTCATTAGGTAGATTCTACTTCCTTTTCACGATTTTTTCACAAACAATTTTCGTATTATTATTGTCGTATAATATCATAAAATACATGCCATTACCTAAGGCGGGAACACCAAGTTTAAAGGGAGAATATCTTTGAGCTGATTTGATTAGTACTCTGCCATTTAAGTCCAAAATTTCAATTCGTGAAACTGAATTATCCGTATCGACCCAAATAAAATCACGGCAGGGATTCGGACCAATTTTAATACTCAATGGATGATTTTGATCCGTGCTGTTGGTCAGTATTCCTCTAATATAAATCTCATCAATTTTAGATTTACCTGTTTCCAAAACAGGATCCCCACCAACTCCTGTTGATTCGTTTGAGGTCATCAGCCACCGGACCATAAGCGAAGGCTGATTATCACATGCTTCGGGAAGGGATAGTTTATCGACAAAACTATCTTCCCAAATATTCGAAACAGTGATCTCACTCCCGACATCAAACCAATTTGAACCCAGATTAAGACTATACTGAATTTGAAAATACTTGGGACCCGGTTCGTTACCACCCGACTGCTGCATTGAGCTAATTGTCAGGTTGGAGTAGCCTGTTGTAGTAAATTCCACGATCCAGGCTTTTGTATATTCGCCATTGTCCCAATGTGTGGCCTGTGCAGCTTTCGAAGAATACCCATTTTTAAATTCAATGTTCGAAGTGCCACCTGCTGTAGTGATATTTTTATCCAGATTTTCAGTTATTCCTAAATCAGCCAGGCTTGATGATTCGGGGAATGTCCATCCGGCAATCACAGTTTCCTGTGAATAAAGTCCTAAATGCGCGAAAATCGCTAAAGTAATAATCAATCTTTTCATCGTTTCTAATTTTTGTTGTTAATTGAAAAAATATATTTTAAATTGAGCATAATGAACCGGCCAGGAGAAAGGTACCCCTTTCGATCGATAAACTGTTCATCCAATAAGTCGCGAATATCCAGGCTCAATAAAAAATCATTATGCACCTTTTTAGAAATCCGCATATTAATTATTGAATATTTCTTTATCATTTCTGTGTTTTCTTCATCGAACCACTGGTCATCTGTAAAAGTATAATCGAGATAAAAGTTACAGATTTTTGATGTCCAACTAATTCCTGTATATAATAGATTTGCCGGAACTTCATTTAATTCCTTTCCCGTTAAATCAACATTATCAGTAGAAGAATATTCAAGAATTTTTGTATTATTATAAGTGTAACTTGCCGTGCATTTGATAGCCTTATTTAAGATATATCGCAATCCCAGCTCAAAACCTGACACCTCAACTTTTGAAATATTTTGTCGTTGATAAACGGGTATAGGATCTTCTGCATCCTTGTCAATAAAATCTCCAGTAGCCACCAGGTATTGAAAGTCGGTTCCTCCCGAATAAAAAGCAGTGGGCTTGACGAAAAATTTCTCCTGAAAAGACCAGTCGAGTCCCAATTCAATGCTTTTAATCTTTTCAGGTACAAGATTGGGGTTGGCTAACTTAAAACCCCTTCTTATCTTTCTCGATCCTGCGAGGTCATCCAGTTTGGGTGGCATAAACCCCGAGGATGCATTTATATAAACACTTAAAGCAGGTATCAAATTATACTTTAAGCCGACTTTAGGGCTAATTTCTACCCAGGTCTCTGAGGAATATTTTTCATCTATATCTCCTGTAAAACCTGTATCATTAGTGGGATTATTAACCCTTAAGGAACCACGATAGAATAGTGCATGTTCGGTCCGGATACCGGCATTTAAAAAGAGTTTTTCTCCGGGCAGGGCATATTCATCCTGGATAAATAATGCTGCGAAAAACAAATTACCCTGGGTATAGATATCATCAGTGGAAGTAAGATATAGCTCATTATTATCCAAATTTCCATATTTTGCATCAATTCCGGCAGTTATGCTATTTGTTCCAAAATTTCGTGAAAATGTGAACCAAAGTCCTACATCGTCTTTGCTTGTTTTTGTGTCCGAGAGCCGGTACTCGCCCGACGAATTTACCTTCTCATTTTGATGATAGAAGTTTTCATTAAAATAAAATGTCCTGACATTAAAATTATATTTTCCAGAAAGTCCTTCCCAGTTAGCGCTTATATTATTATTCCTAAAACTTTCATAATTACCATATTCTTCAAAAACCTTTATTCCTGAGCCCCTAAAGTCCTTATAGTAACGATAATCCAATTCTATTTTACTATTTTTCGAAAACTTATAACCTACCAGGGCGTTAACATTGGTTTCATTCAAAAAAGCCTTCACAATCGTCGAATCCCTGGATTCTTCAGGTTCAAGGATATACCCATCTCCTACCCGATAAAAACTCCCCACTTTCCAATAAAGGCCCCTGGGTTTACTTGAAATCTGGCTACTAACATTCCATTGTGCTTTCAATGTATTATAGGTACCATATCCCAAATCAATGAACCCTTTAAATTTTTCATCAGGCTTTTTAGTAATTAGGTTTATAACCCCACCCATCGCATTATTACCATAAACCGTCGACACAGGCCCATTCACAATTTCAATCCGTTCAATTTCCTCCGGGGTAACCAGATGCCAGCTCACTGTCCCACCGGCAGTCTTATTGAGAGGCACCCCATCTAAAAGAATAAGGCTTCGGGCACTCCCAGGCATACCTCGCATAGTAACACTGGAATTTCTTGAATAAATTCCCCAACTCCGGTTTACGTTTACCCCCGGAACCATTCTCAACAGATCATCCGTGTTGGAAGCAGGATAGTTTTGAATGGTTTTCGAGTCGATAATAGCCATTCGCTGTGGTATACTTTCTAAAGCTTTTCGGGTTCGGGTAGCAGTCACTACTATTGATGCCATTTTTACAGAATCAGGAAAGAGAAATATTTTCAAAGGAGAAGTATCTGGTTGCAGATCCAAAATAGTATCTGCATACCCCATATAGGATATACGTGCGGTATAACTTTGAGTAGGTTTGGGAATCTTATATTCAAAGAAACCATATGCTCCTGAAGTTGTTCCTGTTTTTAAATCCGGGAAATAAATATTTGCCCCCTCCAGGGCTTGGTTGGTTCTCCCATCACGGATTATTCCCTGAATGGAGTTTTGCGACTCAGCAATATTGTATATTAAACAAAGCCCCAAAACAAACCATAATATTTTTATCTCCCTTATCCTCATTTATTAACTTCCTGCATTTTAACATCAATAGTTACTTCTCCGAAACTTCCCTCCGTAACTGAATTCACCCGAAATATGCCCAAACGGTTCTGAACGTTCTTAAACACATACACATCTGGAGATTCCAGATTTTTTGCCTTTCGCTTACCCTCTGAATCGATGTATCGGGCTATCATAATACTATCATTCAAAAGGGCATCAAACTCATTGCTTGCAAGTGGTATTTTTATAAAACGTGTAGTATTCCGATGCTCCCAGTTTACCGGCGTGAGGTTTTCAGGAAAAATGCCACTTTCAATATTGGCCCCGGGAGAGGCAATGGTGGATTTATCCTCTTCAGATTCAAAATAAAAAACCAGGTCGATAAAATCCTGAAAGGCCTCCGCCTCCTCTGCAAAATATCCCATTTGGTTATCCAGTGAATAAAACCCTCCTATAAGCGAATTATCCTGAGCTCCCAGAATAATATTATTTATTGATAATATTGAATGATAGGCATTTGTTGTATCCGCATATATGAAAATGCTACTGCTTGTCTCCTGACCATTTCTATCCCTTATTGAAAACTTCCATCGCTCTTTTTTTTCTGAGGACTTAAAAAAACTACCTGTCCATGCAAAATCTGATGTGTAGATTGCTGTGTCAAAAACACGGGTTTTCTCAAAATTTGTATCAATGACCACTATATAAAAATTCGTAAGTTTTTCACCCATTGCTTTTGCCGTGATTTTAAAATTTAATTCACTCCCGGGGGAAATTGTAGTATCCCCGTAAATATAGTTTGCACCACTTTGGATTTCAATTATTGGGGATAGTTCAGACGTAGTGTTTTTTGAACAGGAATAAAAAAATAAGATTCCTGAAAATAGAATTATAATTCGATATGCACGAACAAACATATCACTAGAAAAAAAAGGACTGGTGTTTATTTTATCAGGGAATTTCATTATTACCTACTTAATCGCTTTTTAATTGAAAGACATACACCCGTGCCGACAAATCCACCTGCAAGGCCAAAGACAAAAAATCCTAAAATAGGTGCGATATATCCATGTTTGAGAAAAGATGAGTAAGGATAACCGGTGGACAAATGAATGAGCAGACGGCTCAGGGGAATACTTAAATATGCGAAACCAGAGATTAAAGCCAGGATCAACAATTTCCGTTTGTAGTTACGTGTGAGTTGGTATAAGATATCTATTAAAAATCCGGGAAACATATAATTAATACCCATAAACGGATCATTGAAGCCAAAGACAGGGAAGAGAAGAATAAAACCAATACCCAGAGATGAAACAGAGGAAGCCCATTTAATTTTTGAAACAGATCGTCCTGCCATCAATAAAGCCATAAATTCAAGACCGTGATGACCCGGTATATTAAGGGGTGTTCTTAGGCGTGCGTGCAATAAAATTGCAATAATTCCTATACCAAAAAGGAGCAGGTATTCAGCCGCCAACCCCAGAACTCCGCTATGAGATTTTGCGGATATACTCTTTTGTAACTGTTTTCCATCCATAATCTGCAAAATTAACTTTTTCAACAAATAATACAGATAAATTCTTTTTTAAAACCGGCCGTGTCCAGCCATTACAATATATATTTTCCGATCCATTAATTGATAAACCATCCAGGGTTTTAACCTGATCAATCCCTGCCTTATTTCTCAATTCCTCAACCGTATAAATTCCCTTGTCAAAGTCCCGAAGTTCTTTCGTTCCTCTCAACCAGATAAACCGGCCATCATTTCCTGCATGCCTTAACCCTACAGCAGCTAATGCACCAATTTGTCCTATCCTTGTCCCTGTAAATCCTTCGAGGTACACATTGTTTCTTAACGCTATGTCCAGGGCTTCATTTAATCTAAGCACCTCCTTTTTTGCCCTTATTCCCCACTCCTCAATTTCAGGCATGACCTTCTCCCAATTCATAACACAGAGGCCGGCATCTGATCCTTCTGCAGCTACTTCTTTAAGAAAACCGGCGCTGTAGTTTATTATTTCTTCTAACTTATTGGATTCGATGACCAAACATGCTGAGCTATTTTGTGAGGTATAGGCAATTGAATCATGCACAAATAATTGGTGTCGGGTAATCCCTAATACTTCACCAAGGTTTTTGAGCTCAAGAAGTTTGGCCAATTGCCTTGCCTGGAAACCGGTTCCCCTTGAATCCTTGTTATCCGTATCATCTATTGCGATAAGCAGCCTCATGCCATTCGGAATTTTGGGCAAATGTAAAGCTTTAGTAAATAAGATGAATTATAAATTAGAAAGGAAATAATACTTATTAGTTTTTATCTCTTTAACCGTACAGGCGTTTAATTTGTGAAAACAACCTTGTTTTTTTCAACACATCTTTAATCAGCTTTTTGTTTTCGGGCTTATACCAAAAAAAGAAAGTCCGTTGTAATCGCTTTTTATTTAAAGTATTGGCGCTGTAAACCTTTTTGCCGGTATAGGGATCAATGCCGGTATAATACATCACGGTGGCCAGGGTCATCGGTGTTGGGGTAAAGTCCTGTATTTGCTCAAGGCGATAGCCCTGTTCTTTTGTTTTAATGGCCAGATCAGCCATATCCTCCACATTACACGCAGGGTGGCTGGAAATAAAATAGGGAATCAATTGCTGATTTTTACCCTCCTCCTGGTTTATTGTATCAAACTTCTTTTTCAGTTCAACAAATAAATCAAATGAAGGCTTCCGCATAATTTTCAAAACCTTATCGGAACTATGTTCGGGCGCCACTTTTAACCTTCCTGACACATGGTGTTTTATCAATTGGCGCGTATATTCCTCATATCCGTTTTTCTTAGCCTCTTCTTCCGGACGGCCTACAAACATATCATAACGAATACCACTCCCTACATAAGCCCGTTTCACTCCTGGCACTTCCAGGGCTTTTTTGTAGATACGGGTCATGGGCTTGTGGTTGGTATCGAGGTTGGGGCAAATTTTAGGAAAGATACAACTGGGCCTTTTACAACTACCGCAAATCGCCTGGTGGATGCCTTTCATTTTATACATATTGGCCGAAGGGCCACCCAGGTCACTAATCGTTCCTTTAAATTCAGGCATGGCTGCCATTTTCTCTATTTCCTTTAAAATCGATTCCTCTGAACGGCTGGCAATAAATTTACCCTGATGTGCTGAAATGGTACAAAAACTACATCCCCCAAAACATCCCCGGTGCATATTTATTGAATCCTTGATCATCTCATAAGCCGGGATCGGGGCTTTAAACCGGTATTTGGGATGGGGCATTCGGGTATAGGGTAAGTCGTAAACTTCATCCAGTTGTTTTTCACTGGGAATCGGGAAGGTTGGATTTACCACGATATATTTTTCCCCAAAAGGCTGAATTAATGTTTTAGGAGTTACCCGGTTTGACTCCTCTTCGATATAGCGAAAGTTCGAAGCGAACTTTCGTTTGCTATTTAAGCAATCCTCATGCGAAAACAAGGTGATGGCTTTTTCTTTCGGCAGTTCAGGGAGTATGGAGGCCACATAAGCAGTTTGTTTGATATCTCTCAGCTCATTGATTTTTTTCCCATTCAACATCTCCCGGGCAATTTCCTTAATGGCCTCCTCGCCCATACCATAAACCAAAAGGTCAGCATTGGTTTCTGCCAAAATGGAGGGCTTCAACTTATCAGACCAATAATCATAATGTGTAAACCTGCGCAACGAAGCCTCTACCCCACCCAAAACCACCGGAACATCGGGGAATAGTTCTTTTAAAATTTTGGCATAAACCGTTGCAGCATAATCTGGTCTTGCACCTGCCCGGTCACCTGGAGTATAGGCATCAGTTGATCGCAATCGTTTGTGGGCCGTATAATGATTCACCATCGAATCCATCGCACCCGCGGTAACACCAAAAAATAACCTGGGGACTCCAAACTTTTTAAAATCACGCAGGTCATCCTGCCAGTTGGGTTGCGGGACAATAGCCACTTTCAATCCCATATTCTCGAGCAAACGGCTGATAACTGCCGGGCCAAATGAAGGATGGTCGATATAGGCATCACCTGAAATCAGAATTACATCCAACTGGTCCCACCCGCGCTGGACTGCTTCCTTTTTTGTAATTGGAAGCCAATCTGTTATTTTTAGCTCTGTATGCATTGAAGTAATATAACGCAAATGTAAGTGATTTTGTTGATGGCAGGGATTACTTGCTTCTGGCCTGAGCAAAATATAAATCGAGAATAGAAAATTGTAAAATATCCCATTTTATCTTTCATATTAACGCTTACATTTGTGTTTTAAACAAGAAGTATAATTATACCCTTCGTCATGAAATATTTATACATAACTCTGGCTTTTCTTTGCCTGGCTCCGGTTTCATTTGCGCAGGACTTTAATCAAAATGTGAACGATCTTATACAACAAACCAATCTCGACACCCTGATTAAATATACCCGCCAACTTACAGGGGAAGATTCAGTATTAGTGAATGGCGAAAAGGTTCTCATCCTCAACCGGCAATATGCCAATAATGAGATGGCTGCTGAATTCTTAAAACAGAAGTTATCCGAATTTGGACTTGAGCCTATTGAACAGGTATATAGCTCAACCGGGAAAAATATTTTTGCCATCCAGGAAGGGGCAGTTTATCCTGAACAACAATATATTATTTGCGCCCATTATGATGCTGTAGCCAATTATTGCGCCGATGATGATGCAAGTGGCTGCGTGGCTGTTTTGGAATCCGCCCGATTATTATCACAGCTTGATTTTGATTATACGATTGTATACGCCTTTTGGGATGAAGAGGAAGTAGGTTTAATAGGGAGTGCCTATTATGCAGCACAGGCCAATCAAAACAACGATTTAATAAATGGCGTGCTTAACCTGGAAATGTTTGGATGGGATAGTAATAACGATATGAAAATTGATATTCATACCCAAAACTTTGCTTCATCACCTGAATTAGCTGATTATTTGGCAGGAGTTAATGATACTTATGATTTGTTGCTCGACCCTGTAATATATAACCCGGGAACCACAGCAAGCGACCATTCTTCTTTCTGGAACCAGGGTTTTTCTGCCATTGTATTCAGCGAAGCCTTTTTTGGCGGGGATAGTAATCCTTATTATCATACCTCACAAGACCGGATTGATAAATTTAACCTTCCCTATTTCCATGAATTGTCAAAACTGGCCGTGGGTGCTATTGCCAGCCTGGCATCACCTATGGAAACTACCCATATTTTTGCCCGTAGCCGATCCGATTCCTTCAATTTGCTTGCCTATCCAAACCCCGTAAATAAAAATGCCCATATAATCTTTAAGCTCGAAAACAGTGAAAATATACAAATTAGCCTCTTCAATTCTCTGGGCCAAAATGTAGATAATTTGCTTGATAAACAAATGGAAGCAGGCAGTTACAATATTCCATATGATTGTTCTGCACTCCAACCCGGAATTTACTTACTAATTTTAAGATCAAATGTTCATTATACATCGTTTAAAATAACAATCCAATAGTTTTTTTTTGAAGAGAATGAGCAGAGGAATTCCTTCCTTTTTTTTAATAAGTAAAGGCTCTTACGGAAATAATTGATAACCATTACGGAAATTTTCCGTAAAACCCAATCCTTCTATAACAAGAGACATATGAGGTCGAATATTTTATTTCCATTATTTGTAATGGTTGTGTCCTTTTTATTTTTACACACCTGTTCAAAGGAAAACGCCAATGACATTGATAAAAAGCCACCTTCAGAGGTAAATGCCCTAAAAATTTTTAACGGGATAAACCAGGTTGAAATAAGCTGGGCCGATCCAAAAAATTATGATTTCAGCCATGTGGAAATATCCTGGGCTTCGGGCACAATTAATGTTGAAAAAAGTATAGAATCTGTCATAATTGATGGCTTAGCCAACGACAGCATTTATCATTTCACCATACAAGCAGTAGATTATTGCGAGAACAAATCAGCAGGGATGAAAGTAAGTGGCTGTCCTAAAGCACCACCCGTTCTGATGTGGGAGGAAGAAATTACAACCCACATTCTATATTCTCACCTGGGCTATGCATCCGGAGGATTTACAGTTACCCGGCCATTTTTAAATATCGGGGCGTTAGGCTATATCGATTTTACGGTAAGGGTTATTCGTTTATCTGACCTTGACACGATCAGCGAATCTACTAAAAACTTCCTGGTGGAAGAAAACCAGGACTATGTGTTTACATTTATCGCCAGGGGGGATATCAGCATTTTCAATTGTACCGATTGCAATACTGGTATTGAAACTTATAAAGTTGATTTTATTTCTCAGTTCGATCATATTACTTTTTCCGCAATACCTAAATTGTGCGAAGAGGTGGATGTATGCGCCAACGGTAACAAAAACAGAGAAACCCGCTGGAACGATGTTTCCATAAAAAATTTCTACCTCGAAAAAGTTGAGGAATAACATCAATCTTATGTGATATTCTACCTTCTGACTTAACTTTTCACCTCAAAATTTTAAGGATTATTCTACTTTTGTTCAAAATATTGATCCATGGCAAAAGACTGGAAAGACAGATTAGGGGTAGTGTATTCAACCAACCCCGATTTTGAATATCATCGTGAAGAAGAAGAACAGGAGGATACCCTTCCCCCTCCACAGCAAAACCTGCGGGTAAGCCTGGATAAAAAGCAACGTAAAGGAAAATCAGTTACTCTGGTTTCTGGTTTTATTGGGACTGATGAAGACTTAAAAACCCTTGGAAAATCTTTGAAAACAAAGTGTGGGGTTGGTGGTTCTGTAAAAGATGGAGAAATACTCCTTCAGGGAGATTTTAAGAATAAAGTGTTTGAGCTATTAGAGAAAGACGGTTATAAGGTTAAAAGATCAGGAGGCTGAAATGTTTATTCTTGATCAACCCTATGTTTCAGATTACCTTATCGAAAGCCTTGTTAAATATCAAATCCCGGTATTACAAACCCCATATACACGTTCACTGAATTTGCCGAAGAGCATAAATTTTTTGTCCGAAGCTGATTTTATAAAGGCCTTTCAGGAAAATGAAAACCAGCTTTTATATACTAATTCAGAGAATGCCATTGGATGGATTACAGAACACCTTTCGTTTACTTCAGTCCCCGATAAGATTGACCTGTTTAAAGACAAAGTCAGGTTCCGTGATTTTTTAAAACCCTTGGCACCCAAATTTTTTTATAAAGAAATAAAGTTTGACCAACTGGAGAACCTCGATATTACTTCACTTCCAACATCATTTGTTATAAAACCAGCAGTCGGTTTTTTCAGCCTGGGAGTGTATAAGGTAGAAAACCAAAATCAATGGACTGCTGTACGGTCAGCTATTCAAAAGGAAGTAGAACAGATCCGAAGTGTATATCCAAAGGAAGTACTGGATACTGATAGGTTTATCATCGAAGAGGTCATCAATGGAGCGGAATTCGCTTTTGATGCTTACTTCAATAATAAAGGAGAGGCTGTACTGCTCAGTTTACTAAAGCACCTTTTTGCTTCTGCAGAGGATGTAAGCGACCGGGTGTATATTTCTTCAAAAGAAATACTTGATAATTACCTTGAAAGCTTAACCATCTATATGCAAAAGATAGGTCAAATGGCCAATCTTAAAAATTTTCCGGTCCATGTGGAAGTAAGAATTGATACCATGGGAAATATACAACCCATCGAATTTAATCCCTTACGCACAGGAGGGTGGTGCACCACGGCAGACATGACAGGTATTTCTTTTGGTTTTAGCCCCTACCAATATTTGTACAAACAATTAAAACCCGACTGGCAGAAACTATATAAAGGAAAAGAAGACAAAATCTACAGTAATATCGTTCTGACGAATTCAACCGGCATGGATGTTAAAAATATAAAGTCCTTCAACTACGACAGTTTGCTTGGCCGCTTCAAAAATCCTTTATTGTTGCGGAAGTCCAATTATAAAGAATTTCTGATCTTTGGTTTTTTATTCGCTGAAACCGATAAATCTAACACAAAAGAATTAGATTGGATCCTTCATTCGGATTTAAAAGAATTCATTTCCCCGGAATGAAATAGCTTTTGAACATTTGTATGAATTACCAGTTATACCTGAATTAATCTGTAATTTATGAGTAAAAAACGAAATAAAATACGAAGAAGGTAAATGAAGACAATTGAAAAAACAAAACCTGTACTGGTAACCGGAGGAAGCGGATACATTGCATCCTGGATCATTAAACTATTACTGGAAGATGGACATACCGTACATACCACCGTTCGGAATAAGGTACAGCAAAATAAATATGGTCATCTTGTTGATATTGCTAAAAAGAGCAAAGGTGATTTGAAGATTTTTGAAGCTGACTTATTAAAAGTGGGCGGTTTTGATGAAGCCACGGCTGGATGTGAGCTAGTTATGCATACGGCTTCACCATTTTTTATTAATGGCTTAAAAGATGCCCGGAAAGAATTAATCGAACCGGCAAAGTCAGGAACCAGAAATGTACTGGAATCTGCTAACCGCAGTAAAACGGTCAAAAGGGTAGTTTTAACCAGCAGTATGGCTGCCATCTATGGGGATAATAAAGACGTACTTAGTACACCCAATGGCATACTAACGGAAGATGTTTGGAATACCTCCTCCTCCATCAGCCACCAGCCATATTCCTTTTCAAAAACGATTGCCGAAAAGGAAGCTTGGGAAATGGTTGAAAAACAAGACCAATGGGACCTGGTTACCATAAACCCCGGATTTGTACTCGGCCCATCCCTGACAAAACGAACCGATTCCACCAGTATCAGCACCATCATTCAAATGGCTGATGGAACATTTAAATCAGGTGCACCCGAGCTGTGGTTTGGAATTGTGGATGTGCGCGATGTAGCCAAAGCTCACATCAAAGCCGGATATACCCCAGAAGCAAAAGGCAGGCATATCACCTGTAACGAAAGTGCTTCTTTCTACTCCATGGCGCAAATCCTGCGTAAACAATTTGGTTCGGATTATCCATTCCCCAAAAGCAAAGTTCCCAAAGCACTAATTTGGCTTATTGCCCCAAAAGCCGGACTAACCCGTAAATTTGTTTTGAAAAATATCGGGATCAAATTAAATTTTGATAACACTAAAAGCCGGAGAGAATTAGGGATGGACTACATCCCAATAGATAAGACATTAAAAGATCAGTTTGAGCAGTTGGTTGAAGATGGCTTAGTTGTAAAAAAGTAAGGCGTAATGTTCACCTCACCCCAGCCCTCTCCTTAAAGGAGAGGGAGTTATAAATAATTTTAAAATATAGTCTTTGATTTGCTTTAACCTTAATGAACTCTGTTCTCTCCCCCTGGGAGAGATGCCCGAAGGGCAGAGAGGGCGGTATTAAATTTGATTTCGTTTTGAAAATATACTAACCATGGAAAACACCACGCCCCAACCCTCTCCTGAGAGGAGAGGGAGTTCTTATAATTATAAAATATACTGAGGTAAAATTACAACCTCATCCCCTCCGTACAATTTCGGCAGATATCAATGGCTTTTCGTTTGGTAATGACCCGTGTTCTGAATTTTTGGTATTCCGGATTTTTCCAAACTGTGTCAAAAGAATCTTTTTTTAAATCGCCCATCTGATGGATGGCATCCTTATCAAAACAACAGGGAACAACTAACCCGTCCCAGGTAATTACACATGAGACAGACATACGATAACATTTATTAGGGAAGTCATTTTTAATCTCCCACTTGCCGTCTCTCCTTTGCCGGTACCTTGAGTATTTCTCATTTTTAGGGATCAAAGGATTCCCGTTTTCATATTCATACACCTGGGCAGATTTTAGCTGCAATTCGTCCACACCCAGTTTTTTGCTCAGTGCTTTCACCTCCTCAATTTGATGCTCATTGGTAGCAAAAACAATAAACTGAAGAATGATGTGAGGAGTTTTCGACTTCAACTCCTTTTTGGTTTTCACCAAAGTTTCAATTCCATCAATTACGCGTTTATACCTTCCTCCTACCCGGTAAGCAGCATATGTATCCTGGCCAATTCCATCCAGCGAAACAATAATACGGTCGAGGCCCGACTCCACTGTTTTTCGGGCGTTTTCTTCTGTAAGGAAATGAGCATTGGTAGAAGTAGCGGTATATATTTTGCGCTGATGTGCATCTTTTACAATTTCGAAAAATGACGGATTAAGAAAAGGTTCACCCTGGAAGTACAGTATCATGTACACCAACTTGCTACCGATTTCATCCACGATCTTCTTATACAGATCAAAATTCAGCATGCCCGTATTCCGGGAGAATTTACGAAGGCCTGAGGGGCATTCGGGGCAACGCAGGTTACAGGATGTGGTTGGTTCAATGGATATACTAAAAGGTTTGCCCCAGACAACAGGCCTTTTGAACAATAAGCTCAGGTAATAGCTTTTTTGCATCAGAAGCATATTCCATAAACGGGTAAAGTTCAGTTTCGATAGTATATTTAAAGTATCGCGAATAGACATTAAAAAAATATTGGATTAAATATTCTCTGTAATCTTCTGTACCAGTTTCGAACCACTGAAAAACTGTTTGGCAATGATCCTTAAAACCGTATAACTTGGAATGGCTAAAATCATCCCGGGTATTCCTGCCAGGCTTCCGGCCATTAAAATAACGAGGAAAATTTCGATGGGGTGTGCTTTTACACTTGTGGAATAAATAAGGGGTTGAAGAATGAAATTATCAATCAAATTGGCGACCGCAAAAGTGCCCAGTATAATAATGGAAATGGGAACTATATCTTCATACATGCCATGACTTAGGTTACTGGTGGCACCAATTACCACCCCCATAAATGCACCAATTATAGGACCCAGATAGGGAATCACATTCATAAGGCCACCTAAAAACCCAATTAACAATGCACCCTCCACCCCAAACAGGGTAAGGCCTATAGCAATTAAAGTCATCATTGATAAGAGTTCTACACTTAATCCAACAAAATACCGTGACAATAAATGCCGCGTATCACTTAAAATCTTAGCCCCCTTATCTTCATAATTTTGTGGAACAAACAACATAATCCCATTAAAAAAGAGGTGTTCATCCCTTAGGAAAAAGAAAGTTAAAAATACAACTGAAAAAATTCCAATAAAAACACTGCCAGCTAATCCCACGACATTGCCAAAAATATTTTTAATTGAAGCCATGTTTAACACCGATTCCAACTCCGTAGCAATCATAGCTTCTAAGGTCTGGTCATTTTCAAGCAGGTTCCACTCCAGAAGTTTGGTTTCTAAATTTTGCAGTGGAAGCTCCATTTGTTTTCCCAGGTATTGAAAGTCGATAGAAGAAATTACGATGGCCTGCCTGTTGATGATGGGAACGAAGATCATAAACAGGGAAGTGAAAATAACAATAAGGACGAAAAGAGAAAATATTGCACTAATAGTATGAGGCATTTCATATTTCCTGAAGTGCAATCTATCAATAAACCGCACGATGGGCTGCCCTATAAAGGAGAGCACCCCGGCCAGCAAAACGTAAACAAGGATATCAGAAAAACGCCAGGCCAGAAATACGCCCAGTAAAAAAGTTAGGATACCACCAAGGACTTTATAATTGAATTTCATCTATTTTCTGTTTTAAACAAAGATAAGGATTTAATCGTTTTTTCAAAATGCAAACTTCAACGTCAGCTTTGCTCCCACATTATTCCAACCATTTTTAAAGGTATAGGGCCCATAACGGTAAAAAGCCCCAATTCCGAGGGAGTAGATTTGAATATTCAGTAAGTTATTGATCAATAGTCCAGATTCATAATATCCCTTTTCCATGGTTTTGTAATCAATGCCTGAATGACTATCATTAAAGTCGAGCCAACCAAAGGCAATGTGGGTGGCAATCCCAAATTCAGGTTTAAATACTTTGCCCTGTAGCAACAACTTTTCAAAATCATGCTGAAAATAAAGTGCCACATATTTATTGGATAAGAATTCATTCATCCGCATGGTACCGAAACTATTTGGGGCATACAATGTAAATTGACGGAACGAAGCATTGCCATTATACAGGTTGGTATAAGGAATATTGGCATCCACATATCCGCCCAAAATCCTGATGGAAGTTTTTCCGATATAATTGGTATAAAAGGATTTATTAATTTTTATATCATATCGGTTATAATTAAATTCCCCATCCAAAAATCCTTCTATGCCACGGGTATATTGGAACCAGAGAACCGGGTATTTAGTTCCTAATGAAATTTTCTTCCGCATATTCTGGATAAACTTTTCTCCATAAGCATACCTCAGTCCGATGGATACTTCTGTAAATTCGAAATGATTGGATAAATCCTTTTCATTTTTCACATCCTGAGAAAAATAATAATCGTTCGTATTGCTTTTCATGGATTTGGACAATCCCAGGTTTACGTTCATGTACTTGAATGTCCTGAATCCGATGCTGGTGTTCAGGAGTTCCACCTCTTCCATTCGTTGCACATGAAAATCCCTGAAGTTGTCGATGTTGTTCAACCTGTAATCCCTATCCCAGAATTCTACCCCACTGGTTTCCATCACGTCCTTCATATACTTCACTTTCCAGGCCAAATCCCAGTTATTGTAAATATTGAGCGTAAAGTCTCCACCGTATTTTAATTTTTTATCCTTGAATCCATAACGGGCAAAGCCGCCTATATTGAATACCTGGCTCAAACGTTCATTGGTATGTATTCCTATGCCGGGTGCAAAACTTTCATATGAATTGTATCTTAAAAACCGGTGCATGTCCAAATCAAAATAACCCCAGGGGATTTTACCCGTCATCAGGCTTTCAAAATTCCGGGCAATCCGGTCAAAGTTTTCAGCTTTTCCCAGGCTATCGATATACAAATAGGTATTGAGCTCTTTTTCTGTAAGCGAATCCACCCGGTAGCCCAGCCAAAAGTTTTCATTCCTGTAACCTGCATTGGGATCTACCTCCACCTCCACGTTGCCAAATTCCCGGCGTTTAAAAGTGGTATCCAGGTTGATATTTCGTATGTAGCTTTTTCCAATGCCAAATGGTATTTTCGTAAGACTTTCCGGTATGGAGTCCGGCATGTCTCCTATCCCTAAATAAATAGATGAATCTGTTATGGTTGCTGTAGTAATAAACTCTGTATTCAACTGTGTGGGAAACCATCGGTTTTCTTCAATTCGTTCATAGAGTTGTTGGATCCTGAAACTTATCCCCATTCTTTCAACTGCCGGCTCAGCGATTACATTTTGGATAGCCCAGTTATTCGTATTGATGGATATCCTTCCTTTTAAACCTTCGAAATTAGAGTTTAGCCCAGGCCTGAATGAAATGATAAACACAGTGTCTGTTTCGCCATAATAAAGGGTATCCTGTAATAAAAAGAAATATTTTCGGGTACTTCCCGGGCTTATTGGGTTGACAAAATTTTTACCCATTAGCTCCAGGCGATCGTTGTAAAAGGTTGTGGGCTGCCATTGGGAAAGTAAAAAAACAAAGATGGGGTCTTGCATGCCAGATACCTTTGTGGCGATTACCTTTTCCTGGTTATGATCAGGTGCCCTGAATTTGCGTTCACTTACCGACTCCATCATAAATAAATGATGCTTGTCTAAAAACTCCCGCATTTCATCAGAGGAGTCAAGCTCAAGTGTATCCATCATGGGCAGGGAATCGAGTTCAAGTGTAAAAATCATTTTATCATAAGAAGTATAGGCAAAAGCAGGCAGTTTTTCAGGATCATTTTTATCCCGGTTGGCGATCGCGTTTTTAATGATACGGTGAGCGGGATTTTCGGTGGGGTAAACCACAAACTCCGGCAATTCGTATTCAACCGATTTTAGTTTAATAATATGGTTTTTAACTTTAGGATCAACCAAGTAAACCTGCGGGGCATAACCTATATAACTTATGCTTAAAGACTTTATGGGTTCATCTGTAGCCAGGGAAAACTTTCCATCAATATCCGTGGTTCCCCCCCTGTTCCCCTCATTAATCAAAATATTTACAAAAGGCAAAGAAGTCCTTGAATCGGCATCGATAACCCGCCCTGATATATGATTTTCCTGGGAAATTCCAAAAAAGTATAAAAGGAAAAGTAATGCAGAGGTAAACAGTTTTAGCATAAAAAATTCTTTACAAATGCAAATGTATTGAATAAATAAGCGCTGAAAGTTTAATTTATGTTAAGACGTTCCAAAACTGGAATTGTAACAATTCTTTCTAACTTTACGCCATAAAAACATCAGGATTGATCAGAGATTATTTCAAGGAGCACTTTACTTTATTTAATGAAAACTTTCAAATCGTAAAGGATAGTTTTGAAGTTGAGGCCATACATAAAATGCGCACCAGTACAAAGCGTCTTCGGGCACTGTTTGTTTTAGTGGAAAATTTAACGGATGCTAAGTTCAAGTCAAAAAAACAACTGAAGCACATCCGGGCCCTCTTTAAATTTGCAGGGAAGATAAGGGAAATACAAATAGAACAGCAAATTGTTGCGGACTATGGGATCTTGCTCAATGAAACTTATCCGGAATATATTGAATATCTGAAACAAAGGGAGCACCTTGAAATATCCAGATTTGCCAGGCATTTAACTGTTCATAATAAAAGAGCTCATCTCCTTAATGAGCAAAAAATCCTCAAAGCAATAGAAAAAATACCATCAGAAAATGTACAGGCCCGGAGCCAGAATTTTATTCAGAATAAACAAAAGGCCATCTCCTTATTGATAAAAAGTCCGGCCAGTAATCACCGTATTCATACTAACAGAACCCACATAAAGCAATTGTACTACCTGTATGAAATTTTAATATACCTGTCGAAACAGGTGACAATAATTGGCCTGGACATTGAACGTCTGCGTGAAATTGAACAATACTTTGGCACATGGCACGACCTGGTAAATTCACCCCTTTATATGAACGCCTTTTTCAATTCAAAAAAATATAATGGGGAGGAGAAATACAGGGTCTTGAAAAAAAGAATTGCTGAAGACAGGTTGATAATGAGGAATGAAATTGTCAGGAATATTTATCCTGGGTTTCGGCTCTAATTAAAAAAACCAAAAGCACAAGCGGATCCTATTGTATACGTTTGCGCGATTTTCTATTAAACCGCAAAATAGCTTTCCAACTCCTTTAGGGTATCCATACTGGTTTTAAGATCATGTATGATCTTCCCTTTTTCGAGTATAGCAATACGGTCACAAACCTCTGTTACGTGTTTCAGGTCATGACTTGATATCAACAATGTGGTGCCATTTTGTTCTTTCATGTCGTTGAGCAAATTCTTCAGCCTTATTTGTGTTGAAGGGTCGAGTCCGTTATAGGGTTCATCAAGGATCACTAACTCAGGATGGGTCATTAATGCGGCCGCTATCCCCACTTTTTGCTGGTTCCCTTTTGAAAGGTCGCGGATGTACTTTTTCTTTCCCAGTATTTCATCATTAAAAAACAATTTAAAATCTTCGTAAAAATGTTCCAGGTCTCCTTTTGACAAACCATGTATATTTCTCAGAAAATCGAAGTATTCTTCCGGGGTAAGAAAATCTATCAGGAAACGAAAATCAAGATAAGATCCGGTGAAATATTTCCACTTACCTGACTTGCTTACATCCTCATCTTTAATGCAAACGTTACCAGAGTTTGCCCTGATCAGATCAAGCAATAGCCTGAAAAAGGTAGTTTTGCCTGCACCATTGTTACCAACCAGTCCAAAACTTTCTCCTGGCTTAATACTGATTTCAGGAATATTTAAAACAGTTGTTCCCCCGTATGACTTGCTTAAATTTTTAACTTCAATCATTTTGTATATTTTGCTTTAAATTTTAAAATCTTATGTCTTTTTCCTGATCACTGGCCTTTGAATCTATTCCCGGAATCCCTCTGCCATTTGGTAGCGTTTACTCATAAACTGTTTGAAAACAATGTTTAACAATGTTTTTTGAAACAGCAAACCCACAACTCCTAGCACACCAATAAAGATCAATCCTGTTTTAGGATAACCAATCCAGCTAAAAGGAAGGTAAATTATTACCGGAAGCAGAAAGGCCGGCAACATCGAAAGCCAGTGCGTGGCCCCCATTCCCTGATAGTTAAAAGCTGCCCCCCTGGCCAGGTCCATTCGTTTTTTACTGTACGTAGAAATGTAAAACAACAAATATGAGAGGAAACCAATATTGTATAAAAAAGTCATTGAATTGATAAGGAGAATATCCCAACCAAAAAATAAATATGGAATAGTAAGGATATAACACACCGTAGCAATTGCAATTCCAAATATATATTTCGTACGAATATATTTTTCAAAATCTTTATAGTTAACAAGGATATTATCAAAATAATTGCTTTCATAGCCAAAACAATAATTCAGGTAATTCAGCATCATTCCACCACTCATAAATATCCCGACAAAAATTAGCATTCCATACATTTCACGGTACATTGGAATAGGATAAAAGAAAAATCCATATCCCAGGAACAGGGGCGCCATAAAAATTATGGAACGTGTCCGTTTGTGACGCCATATCAACCTTAAATCCAGAGAAATCAATTGTCCGGTTAAGCCCAGGCCTTTCAGATAACGGATTTCCGACAGGCTATCTACCCTGGCCTCTTTCCGTTTTATCACCTCCTCGGGATATAGCCTGTTTCTTAAAAAATAATAGTTCATCAGATAAGTAACAATCAACAGGAAAACAGGAATAATTATCAGGGCCGGATGCTTCAAAATATTTTCGAAAAAGAATGAAAACCAGTAAGACAGTGAAAAAACAGCAAAATGATCAAGTAACACGAACCCCACCACAAATAGCCCAAATATTGCAACTATAATTGGCTTATTCACCATCTGCCTTTTTATGTAGGTGGCCAAAAAATTATTGGTAAACACAAAACAGATAAATATAAAAAGGTAAATCCATGCCTGTAAATAGCTGTATTCAGTTACCACAACTTTAAAAACAAAAGGAATAACAACCAATAAGGCCAAATAATTACCAAGGGCAAAAATGGATTTTCCAGCCACAAAATGTACGATGGCATTCCGTTTAATTGGAAGATGCAGGTATGTTTCAATATTCAATGTGGGTAGAGTTTGAATTAAAAACCGAAGGACAAACTCAAATAGAAAATAATAGATCAATACACCACTAAACAATATCACAGGATTTTTATCCGGTGCAATTTCCTCAAGGATCCGGTCGATAAATAGTCCCAGTAAGAGTAAATATGAAAGCATTAAAAGGATAATAAATCCAAGGACAATATTCAGAACCACATTTTTTTGCCAAATGGAAGAACGCTTCATTTCCTTCCACTGATGAGATAAAAACCAGCGATATATCATAAATTAGATTTGAAAGTCAATTAATTACTCAAAAATTATACTAGAATTAACATTTGTTTGATTTCTAAGGATTTGCTTCATAAAGCAAAAAACAGGAGCCATTTTATACTTAAAAAAATGAACACCGAATGTACACATAAGGACACCTATTCATACAACTTTTTATTGTTTTTATGCCGTTCTGCATCCCTATTTGTCTTTTTTTGAATATTTTTTTCCAAAGCAGCCGTTAAATCCACCCCCGTTTGGTTGGCCAGACAAATCAATACCCAAAGCACATCAGCAAATTCATCAGCCAGATCCACCTCATCTTCGGCATTTTTGAAAGACTGGTCGCCGTATTTCCTCGCCATGATGCGCGCTACTTCCCCCACTTCCTCTGCAAGGATAGCCATATTAGTCAGTTCACTGAAATATCTTATCCCTGTCGTTTTTATCCAATTATCCACTGAAAGCTGAGCTTCTTTTATTGTCATAACCTTAATATTTGATTAAGTTCAAAAATATGCAAAATCTGCTGATTTAAATTGTTCTACTTTTGCATTAATATTATTAAGAATGAGTGAACAGCAAATCGACTACAGGATAATTGCAAAAACTTTTGCCGGGCTTGAAAAAGTACTTGCCGAAGAAATCAGGGTACTTGGAGGACAACACATCAAGGTAATGCAACGGGCCGTTGAGTTCACCGGGGACAAAAGTTTGCTTTACAAAGCGAATTACCTTTGCAGAGCAGCCCTGAGGATCATAAAACCTGTAGCTTCTTTTTTTGCTGAAAATGAAGATAAATTATATAAAGAGGTAAAAAATATCCAATGGGAAGACTACCTGGATATTCATTCTACTTTTTCGGTAGATGGCCTGACAAGTTTTTCAAATATTACACATTCAAAATACCTTGCGTTGAAAAGTAAGGACGCTATTGTAGATCGTTTCAGGGAGGCCACTGGTAAACGGCCCAGTGTTGATAAAGACAATGCAGATTTAAGGATCAATGTAAGGATTTTTAAAAATAATTGTACAGTATCCCTTGATAGTTCAGGTGAATCCCTTCATAAACGTGGTTATCGACAAGGCACCGGCCCGGCACCCTTAAATGAAGTATTGGCTGCCGGGATGATCTTGTTAAGCGGATGGAAAGGAAAAAGTAATTTTATTGACCCCATGTGCGGTTCAGGTACCCTTCCAATCGAAGCGGCCATGATCGCCCTGAATATTCCAGCCGGAAAGTTTATTGAGAAATTTGCTTTTGAAAGCTGGAAAGATTTTGACCCGGAGATATGGCAGCAAATAAAAAATGAGGCTTTTGATAATATTCGGGAAAATAAAATAAAGATCATTGGCTCAGACTGGTCGGGAAGAATATTACAAGTGGCACGTGATAATATTAAAGCCGCTGGTTTAGAAGAAAACATTGAACTGCACCCCGAATTTGTGAAGGATGTAATTCCACCGCCTTCACCTGGTGTAATGGTTACCAATCCTCCCTATGGAGAAAGAATAAAGATGTCGGATATTTCCAATTTATACAGGGAAATCGGGGATGCCTTAAAACAAAATTTTAAGGGTTATTCCGCCTGGATCATCAGTTCACACATGGATGCCATTAAGCATATAGGTTTAAAGCCTTCGGATAAGTACAAACTGTTTAATGGGCCTCTTGAGTGCAGCTATGTTGGATTTGATATGTATGAGGGCAGCAGAAAGGAAGAACGGCCCTACCGGACAAAAGAGAATCAAACCTCTTCACCTGCGCAAAAAAAAGAATTCAGATCGCAAAGAAATACACAAGCCCGCTATTCCGACAGAAACCAAAAATCGCATGGAAGCAATACCAGGGGGCCAAAAAGAAGGCCTGGCAATAGCAGACCAACCAAAAAATAAACTTTATTAGAATGAAAAAGATAAAAAAAATTGGTGTCTTAACCTCAGGGGGAGATTCTCCCGGAATGAATGCCTGCATACGAGCCGTGGTCAGAACCGGACTTTATAATGGATTAAAAGTTTATGGAATCAAATCAGGCTATAATGGATTGATCCATGACGATTTTATGCCCATGCACAGAGATTCGGTATCTCATATTTTACACCGTGGTGGTACCATCCTTAAATCGGCCAGAAGCATGGAATTCATGGAAGCAGAAGGAAGAAAAAAAGCTTATGAAAACCTGAAAAAACATGGCATTGATGCTCTGGTAGTAATAGGAGGTAATGGAACTTTTACGGGAGCAAGCGTATTTATGAATGAATTTGATATTCCGATAATGGGTGCTCCCGGAACCATTGATAACGATCTTTACGGGACTGACATGACCATCGGTTTTGATACCGCATTAAATACAGTAATGGAGGCTGTTGACAAGATACGGGATACAGCAACCTCTCATGACCGTTTATTCTTTATTGAAGTGATGGGTCGCGATGCAGGCTTTATTGCGCTTAGAAGCGGTATTGCAGGAGGTGCTGCTGAAATCCTTATCCCCGAAACGCATACTTATATCGACGACCTGATTGAAACTCTGGAAAATCAGCAAAAGGCAAATGTACATTCTGGAATTATCATCGTAGCTGAAGGAGATGATGCGGGTGGAGCATTTGAAGTGGCTGCCAAAGTCAAGGAAAAATATCAGCATTATGATACTCGTGTAACTGTGCTTGGGCATATTCAGCGTGGGGGGTCGCCTTCATCATTCGACAGAATACTTGCAAGCACTATGGGATATGAGGCAGTAATTGCCCTTCTGGGTGGCCGTAAGGGAGAAATGATAGGGATAGTTAATAAAGATGTAGTGTATATTCCGTTCGAAAAAGCCATCAAACAGTATAAAATAGTCAGGGGTGAAATGTTGAAAATGGCGAAAATATTGTCCTCCTAGCTATTGCATATAAATTTCCTGCCGCAATTTTGTAAACAACCGGGGACAATGTATTACTTTCTTTTATTTTTTCGAGGATATGATTTACATTTGTTAAATGGATCGGACCACTCTTTTTGTTGATGTTTTATTACCCTTACCCGTTGCCGGAACCTTCACTTACCGCGTTCCATATGACCTTAATCCATCGGTCGAAAAATGGAAAAGGGTGGTAGTGCAGTTTGGGAAAAAGAAAGTGTATACGGCCATTGTTGTGAATATCCATTCCACACCCCCAAAAAATTTCCAGGTAAAATATATCCTCTCTGTAATAGATGCTGCACCAGTAATGAATGAAATTCAGTTCACTTTCTGGAAGTGGATATCCTCCTATTATATGAGTGAAATTGGTGAGGTAATGAATGCAGCCATCCCGTCTGCACTAAAACTGGCAAGTGAAACTCAAATTCGATTAAACCCTGATTTTGATGGGAATGTAGATATTTTACCCGAAAAAGAATTTCTGATCGTTGAAGCTCTCGATATTCAGCAAAAACTTACACTTACCGAGATCGAAAACATTGTTGAGCAAAAAAAGGTGATACCGATAATTAAAAGCTTGTATGAAAAAGGTGTGGTATCTCTTGAGGAAGAAATAAAAGACAGGTATAAACCAAAAACTGAAACCTATATCCGGCTTAGCCGGGATTATAAGAATGATGATCAACTGCAACCTCTTTTTACGGAACTGGAAAAAAGGGCTTTTCGGCAGGTGGAAGTGTTGATGGCATATATCAGCCTATCAGGTTTTGGACAGGGCAGTGAAAAGCCAGTAAAACAAGCTGCTATTTCATCAAAAGTTAAAAGTCCTACAGCTGCCATTTCAAGCCTGGTTAAAAAAGGGGTGTTAGAAACTTACCAAACTGAAGTCTCTCGTCTTGAGGGGGCTGAAGCTACAGATGAAGTTGAAAACATAGAACTTTCACCTGATCAATTGAACGCCCTCTCCCAAATTAATACCGGTTTATCCGACAAAAAGGTAGTTTTGTTTCATGGGGTTACTTCAAGCGGGAAAACTGAAATTTACATCAAGCTCATCGAAAAAGCTATCAGCCTGGGTAAACAGGTGTTATATCTTCTTCCTGAAATTGCTTTAACCACACAGATCATCAATCGTTTAAGAAAGTATTTCGGAGAAAAAGTTGGGGTGTATCATTCGAAGTATAATCAGAATGAGCGCCTAGAAATATGGCAGCATGTGTTATCCGAATCAGTCACTTCATCGAAATATCAGATCATTCTCGGACCCCGGTCTGCTTTATTTTTACCTTTTTCGAAACTTGGCCTGATCATCGTGGATGAGGAGCACGATTACTCTTACAAACAATATGATCCTGCTCCCCGTTACCATGCGCGTGACGGAGCCATCTACTTAGCCAGCATGCATAATGCCAACGTGGTACTGGGCAGTGCCACCCCTTCGATGGAAAGTTATTTTAATGCAAAAACCAGCAAATATACTTTGGTGGAATTAAATTCCCGTTTCGGAGATGTGCAGATGCCTGAAATATTGGTTGCCGATATTAAACGGGAAACCCGCGAAAAAACTATGCGGTCGCACTTCTCAGGATTTTTAATAGACCACATCAATGAAGCTCTTGAAAATAAAGAACAGGTTATTTTATTCCAAAATCGTCGGGGATATTCCCTAAGGCTTGAATGCGACACCTGCAACTGGATGCCGGAATGCAAAAACTGCGATGTGACGCTTATTTACCACAAACACAACAATCAGTTAAAGTGTCATTATTGCGGCTATTCACGCAGAGTGCCCGAACGTTGTGATGCATGTGGCGGCACCCATCTGAAGATGAAAGGTTTTGGCACTGAAAAACTTGAAGACGATTTGGCAATTCTCTATCCCGATGCCAGGATAAAACGGATGGATCTGGATACCACCCGATCTAAGTTTGCCTATCAGCATATTATTAATGATTTTGAAAACAGAAGAATAGATATTTTGGTAGGAACCCAAATGGTGACCAAGGGTCTCGACTTTGATAATGTAAGTATTGTAGGGATAATGAATGCTGACAGTATGATCTGTTTCCCGGATTTCAGGTCGTATGAAAGGAGTTACCAGTTAATGGCACAGGTAAGTGGCAGAGCCGGACGAAAAAACAAAAGAGGAAAAGTGATCATCCAGGCTTATAATCCTTATCATTCAGTGATCAGAGATGTAATAGCCAATGACTACCAATCGATGTATAGCAGCCAGATACTGGAACGCCGGAATTTTAATTATCCCCCTTTTTACCGATTGGTTTACGTAAGCCTGAAGCACAAAGATGCCCGTTTATTGAATGAAGGCGCCAGGGAACTAGCCATTATTCTCCGCGATCAATTTGGAAACCGAATTCTTGGCCCCGAATACCCCCTGATAGCCAAGATTAAAAATCTATACATCAAACGTATCCTTATCAAGCTTGAACGTGATGACCAATTATTGAACAATAAAAAGTCAATAGCAGATTTAATTGACAAATTCCACAGCCAGGCGATCTACCGAAATATTAGGGCAGTGATTGATGTGGATCCGGTATAGAGAATTTAACTCAAGTTAAAAAAACCTTGGAGAAGCCTGGAAGTATAAGTTTACCAGCGCTATTCTTCAGGAATAAAATAAGACAAAGGCCTTAAAATTTTGTCAAATACATAATATTGTATCAGTACAAAATCCTTTTCATCATTAACCAAAGCATACAAACGATCGATATCATAGGTATAAAAATTCCCTTCCATATCAAAAGCCCGATCATCATTTGGTTTATAAAAAGTTTTAATGGCTGAGGAATTTCCATTTACATCTACCAGGGTGATAATATTTTTCGGTACAGAATGGATGATGGAGTCTTTTCTTTCCTGGCTAACCATGTCGAGTAAGGCTTCATACCGTATATCGCTAAAGGAGGTCAAAAAATTGAGCATTTTAAGGGTGTCGTAACCTTCAATCTTTTGATTATCATTCAAACGATACAAAACAAAATTGTCAGCCTGACTCTCCACCCTGAAAGAATTCTCAGGTTCCCCCGGAACTTCCATAGTTACAGATTGGATATCATACAGCTTTGTTTTAAAAATTGTATGGTCGCGCCATTCTTTCTCTAAAGTTGAGTACCTTGGCGCAACAAATCCTCTGAAACCAAGCAGGTGAACCACAAATGGAACTTTTGCGCCCTCATTTAATGCAAAGGTTCCCATGTTGTCGGGAGTAGCCCCTCCGATATAATAGACTTTCGTGAGCTTCTCATGCTGGAATAATTTAATTTTATCAAACAAATTGATGCGGTAAACATTTTGATAAATCTCTACTTTAATGGATTGGGCTGCCAGTTGAGCAACAATATTGTCATGAGCTTTTTGGGGAACCGGGTATTTTGGCACGAGGTATTTTATGGTTTCAAGAAGGATATTGATACCTGATTGCCGGGCTTTATAGGTCTTATTTAATTCCCACCCATTTAAAGGTTTCCGTTCGAGTAAGATGGTTTTGTTATTTTTATCAGCCAGGAATATTTTAGTGATGCTGGCCGTATCCTTTACGGCAAATTCCTTTTCTTTATGATCAAAGGTACCACTGCTTTTTCCCCAATAAAGAAAGGCGGCAATAATTACAAGCACGAAGGTGATAATTATAATCAGTCTGTTTTGCTTCATCTTTTTAATTTCTGAGATATTTTCTTCTGCGTTTTATGGTTAGAATAACACCAATTATAAATAATAATACAACCGGAAGTATGGTATTTAGGATTTGCCACAATACCCTGTGTTCGGCAATTTTTGTCCGGTCGAGCATGCGAAGTTTTAATTCCCTTGACCGTATGCTGATCAATCCCTCATCATCCACAAGGTAATTCATGGCATTCAGAATAAATTCCCTGTTTCCAAAAGTTTGGCCGGTATACCGATCATAACCCAGTGGATATGGGATTTCCCGACCTTCAGACATCCTCACCTGGTTTTTAATGATATCGCCATCAGCTACTACAATCATTTTTGTATTTCTTCCATTCTCTACAAAACTGATCTCTTCGCTTTCGCGTATTTCAGGAGGAACACGATTAGTAAAAGAAGATTCAAAACTCCCTTCAAGCAAAACTGCAACAGGAATATCTGGCATATTAAATAGCCTTTTGTCGGGCTCTTGTTGCAAAATTTCAAGGCTAATAAATACAGGAGTATTTTTAACCCTTGCATATTTTGAAGAAGTTAACAATATCACTTTTTTTATAGTGGGTGTTTTAATGGTATCGATACTGCTTATGAATTCTGTTTTTATGGCATTGAGGTTTTTAACGATAGGGTGTTCACTTTTGGGGTTTAGTACCGGGAAATAGTACCAGGGGAAAAAATCTATTTGTGGGGCACCTCCTACTTCACCTGTTTTAAGGGGAATGGGTAATGCATTCAGATCCATCACCAAATTAGTATTTAGTCTTACACCATACTTAAACAGCTGATCATCAAGGTTAAGCTCATTAATAATACCCACAGTATTATCAGAAAATTGTATACTATCCATGCTTGCAAATACAGGGTCGATCAACCACAATACCTTGCCGCCGCGCATAATAAACTGGTCGATTATAAATTTATCCTTTTCATTAAAAACTGAATCGGGTTTAGCAATAATGATGGCATCGAATTTATTTCTTACTGCAATAATACCCTCCACATCTTCCCGGTTAGTGAGGCTATTGAGTTTGCCATTGATTTTAATCCGTTCAACAGCATAATAATCCTGCAGTGCCCTTATAATATCAGCCGTTTCGAGGAGGCTTAATTCACCGTGCCCCTCAATAAAAGCAACTTTTGGTTTATTGGTCACACTTAACTTTTGGATGGTACTTGCAATATTAAATTCAAGGTTCTGGATAGAGTTATTCAGCACTTCTTCAGGCGGCAGGCCCATTTGTGCTACCAGCAACTCTATGGGCATTTCAGTATTTCTAAAAGATACAATGGCTCCCGGAAAAATTATTTGCTGGCTCGATCCATCATTGGTTTTTACCTGCAAATCAGTGGGGTTGAGCCCTCTTTCAACCAGTCGTTGGTAGACTGAATTTCGTTCCCTCTCATCGCCACTTTCTGAAGGATTGATAAATTCATACTGGATATTATCAGAATATGCCCTGAACTGATCCAGCATTTCGCGTGTTTCACGCTGTAACCTTTTAAAGCCTGCGGGAAAATCACCATCGAGGTAAACCTGAAAGTAAACATTGTCATCCAGACCTTTTAGCATTTTTATGGTTTGTTCAGAAAGGGTATATCTTTTTTCGGCTGTTAAATCAATACGGGTAAACAGAAATGAACCAATGATGTTGATGAGGATAATAATTACAACTCCCATCAGTAGCTGGGCAATATTGCTCCGTTTTATGTCTTTCTTAACTTTTTCCACTTTTTTTGTTATATCCCACTTTTACCACTTTCTGCTTTCCAGCGAAACTTTGGTGAACACTATAAAAAGTCCGGTAACGCTAATAAAATATAGCACATCACGGGTATCAATTACACCCCGGCTCATGGCAGAGTAATGGGCACTGATGCCTAAATTCTTCACAAAAAGATCAATATTACCAAATAAATCCAGGGAATAAATAAATTCAAACCCGATATATACAAAACTGCTAATCACTACCGCCAGGATAAAGGAAACAATTTGGTTATCAGTTATAGAAGAAGCAAATAAACCGATAGCTACAAATGAAGCCCCAAGAAAAAACAAACCAATGTAGGAGCCCCACATTCCCCCGGTATCAATATTCCCTTTAGGGAAGCCAAGTTGATAAACAGATAGGAAATAAATCAAAGTCGGGATAAGGGAAATAAGAACAATCAGAAGTCCCGCAAAGTATTTTGATAAAATGACCTGAATGTCAGTTAAAGGTTTGGTCATTAGCAATTCAATCGTCCCTGTTTTATTTTCTTCAGCAAAAAAACGCATGGTAACGGCTGGAATCAGGAACAAAAAAACAAAAGGGCCTATAAGAAACAAACCATCGATGGAGGCATAGCCATAATCAAGAATGTTTGACTCTACAGGAAACACCCAAAGGAATAAACCATTTACCAGCAAAAAAACTGCAATTACGATATACCCAAGGATGGAATTAAAAAATCCGTTAACTTCCTTTTTTAACAATACATACATGTTGCCGAATTAAGCCGCAAAACTAATGAAAATTTATTGTTTGAATACATGTATTATGTACGCCGGTCTTAGTTGGAATATTGTATACTTCGATATATTTTGCCGATAATATTATTAATTCTCAATAATTTACAGGCGAAGGAATTTCTTTAACTAAAAATTTACAAGGTGTACTATTTAGATGTTTTATAGATTGTTTGAAAAAGTAGATAAAATTACCTTTGATTGTGGCAAATTAGAAAATGTATATCTAAATTTGCCCTTACAAAAATATTCTTCCAATTTAATTACTGAAAAATGGCAGATCTTAAAACGAATTATCTCGGTCTTGAATTAAAGAACCCAATTATTGTTGGAAGTTCGGGATTAACCAATTCCGTAGAAAAGGTTATTGAGCTTGAAAAAGCCGGAGCCGGGGCCGTTGTGCTAAAATCCCTCTTTGAAGAACAGATTAAGTACCATACACATAAAACGGTAACACAAAGTGAATCGATTTATGCCTATCCTGAAGCTGAGGATTACATCAGTAATTACACTAAGGAAAATGATGTTTCAGGCTACCTCAACCTAATCAGGGATTGTAAAAAAAGTGTTGTTATTCCTGTAATTGCCAGTATTAACTGTGTATCGAATAGTGAGTGGATTACCTTTGCAAAAAAAATTGAAGAGGCCGGGGCTGATGCCCTGGAGCTAAATGTATTTATATTGCCCTCAGACCCTAAGCGGACAGCACAGGAAAATGAAAAGGTATATTTTGATATTGCCATGGAAATCATAAAGGTCGTTACCATTCCTGTCTCCATAAAATTAAGTTATTACTTTTCCGGGCTTACCAAAACTATGTTGAAGCTTTCCTGGACGGGAATAAAGGGACTCGTTTTATTTAATCGTTTTTTCTCCCCAGATATTGACATTGACAAATTTGAAGTAACGGCTACCCATGTTTTCAGCAGCCCTGAAGAAATTTCAACTTCCCTTCGTTGGGTTGCGATGTTATCTGACAAAGTACATTGTGACATTGCCGCATCAACCGGTGTACATTCAGGCGAGGATGTTGTTAAACAACTTCTTGCTGGCGCCAGGGCTGTGCAGGTTGCTTCATCTATTTATAAAAACTCCAACTCAATAATTAAAGATATGAGTGATTTTTTAGAAAAGTGGATGGACAAACATAATTTTAAAACTACTTCTGATTTCATTGGTAAAATGAGTTATAAGGAAGCAGAGAATCCTGCTGGCTATGAGCGGGTTCAGTTTATGAAACATTTTGCCGGAATAGAGTAATAAAGAATCTATAAAAAAAGGGGGGCTTACCCCTTTTTTTATTTAAAAATATTTTCTCCAAATACCCGCTCAAGTATATCTGTCACCCTCGCCTTTGGATCTTTTCTTATTTGCCTTTCCTCTTCTTTTAACTTTAAAAATAGCCCGCTTAATGCTTTGTTGGTTACATATTCATCCAGTTGAGTGTTCACTTTATTCCAACCAGTAAACACGGCTACATCATTATAAGAAGATGTTAAAGAGGTCCATGCCTGATTAGGTGAGATATTTCCAACCAGCGGCTTACCTAAGGAGCTTTTCACTTTTGGTTTAAAACTGTTTTTTAGTTGAGAATAAGTCTTACTCCTGAAATACTGAGTTGCGGCCGTATCTGAACCATTTAATATGGCAAAAGCATCATTTATCGTCATCGATTTAATGGCATTTACAAAAATAGGAGTTGCTGATTTAGCAGCATTTTCTGCAGCGCGATTCATACCGAGTATAGCATCATCAACAAGTTTGGTAATTCCAACAGCTTTTAAGAGAGGGTTGTCCTTATTATCCATAATTATTTTGGCTTCAGGGGGCAAATATATTTTAATCAACTGATCCCCATAAAACCCATTTACAGTTGAAACAATGTTTACTGCGGTATCAGCACTCACCCGCAATGCTTCTTTTAGGCCTCTGGTTACTTCCTGTTGAGTAAGTGGGGCTTCTTCTTCAACCACTTTGATCAGGCTCTCTGCGACGTCGCAGGAGCTCATTAGCCAGGGGAGAAACAATAGTACAAAGATCTTTTTTTTCATGATGATGATAGGGTTGTTTTATGTTCAATGGCAGCTTTCACAAAAGAAACAAACAAGGGGTGGGGTTTAGCAACTGTACTTTTATATTCGGGATGAAACTGAACCCCAATAAACCAGGGATGATCATCCAGTTCAATAATCTCAACCAAATTTTCATTAGGATTAATACCTACTCCTTTCATGCCATGCATTTCGTACTCTTCCAGGTAATCATTATTAAATTCATAACGATGCCGATGACGTTCAGAAACATTAATAACCTGATAAATTTCATAGGTTTTAGAATTTTTATCAATCTTACATGGGTATTTGCCTAAACGCATGGTACCACCTAATCCTTTAATCTTTTTTTGTTCTTCCATCAGATCGATTACAGGGTACTTGGTATCAGGATTCATTTCTGTAGAATGGGCACTTTTATATCCTAAGACATTTCTCCCAAACTCAATTACTGCGCATTGCATACCAAGACAAATGCCCAGGAAAGGAATCTTATTTTCCCTGGCATAACGAATAGCTTCAATTTTCCCTTCTATACCCCGTTCACCAAAGCCCGGGGCAACTAAAATGCCTTCGAGGCCTTTAAGTTTTTCCTCAAGGTTATCCTTAGTAAGAAATTCTGAATGGATTAATTTGACATTTACTTTGTATTCATTTGCCGCACTTGCATGCACGAAGGATTCGTTTATTGATTTATAAGCATCTTTCAGCTCAACATATTTGCCAACCAATCCAATATTTACTTCACCTCCCGGATTTTCCAGTTTGTATAAAAATTCTTCCCATCGTTTCAAATCCGGGGACGTATCGGTGGGCATCATGGTTTTCCTTAATACTTCCGTATCCAAATTTTCATCCCGCATCATGATGGGAACCTGATAAATCGTTTTTGCATCTCTCGACTCAATCACCGATGAACTTTCCACATTACAGAATAATGCAATTTTATCTTTGAGACCTTCGGTTAAAGGCCTTTCTGTGCGGCAAACAATAATATCCGGCTGTACTCCTGATTCAAGCAAAGTTTTCACCGAATGTTGGGTAGGCTTTGTCTTTAACTCCCCTGCAGCAGATAAATAAGGAACAAGTGTAAGATGAATAACACAACAATCACGGCCCAGCTCCCAACGCATTTGCCTGACTGTTTCCACGTAGGGCAGTGATTCAATATCCCCAACAGTTCCGCCAATCTCTGTTATCACAAAATCATATTTTCCTGAAATACCCAACAACATGACCCTTCGTTTTATCTCATCGGTTATGTGAGGAATTACCTGAACAGTTTGACCCAAATAATCACCACGTCGTTCCTTTTCAATTACACTTTGATAAATTCTGCCTGTTGTAATATTATTTGCCTGGGAGGTTTGCGAGTTAGAAAACCGTTCATAATGTCCAAGGTCAAGGTCGGTTTCGGCGCCATCTTCAGTCACGTAACATTCACCATGTTCGTAAGGATTAAGAGTGCCTGGATCTACATTGATGTAAGGGTCCAGTTTTTGAATAGTCACTGAAAAGCCTCTGGATTGAAGCAATTTTGCCAGGGATGATGAAATAATTCCTTTGCCAAGTGAGGAGGCTACGCCTCCCAAAACAAAAATATATTTTGTTCGGGCCATGTTTGTTCCTTTTATATTTTTTTAAATTCAATTTCCAATAAAAAAAGAATGGGCAAACGCGGACGATTGCCCATTCAGGAAAAATCTTTCTCTCTATTAATAGTACGTATATCGTTTAACTTTTGCTATATGTTTAGCTAACCTTATTACCTGCATAGTATAACCAAATTCATTATCATACCATAAGTAAACCAGGATATTTTTACCATCTGCTGACACCTGTGTTGATGGACTGTCAAATATACTGGCAACGGGGTCACCTATAAAATCAGAAGAAACTGATTCATTAGAAGCTGAATATCTTATTTGCTCCACAAATTTACCTCTGAGTGCTGCATGTCTCAGCATTTCAATAACTTGTTCCCTGGAAGTTTGTCTGTTAACAGACAATGACAGGATTGCTAAAGAAACATTAGCAGTAGGTACCCGCACTGCATTGGCCGTAAGTTTTCCCTGAAGGCCAGGAATTGCTTTTGCTGCTGCACTGCCTGCACCCGTAGAAGTAATAACCATATTTAAAGCTGCGGCCCTTCCCCTTCTTGGCTTTTTATGATAGTTATCAAGCAGGTTTTGATCATTTGTGTAAGCATGAATTGTCTCAATATGACCTTTTTCAATTCCCAACTCATGATCGAATACACTTAAAGCTGGTACAATAGCATTTGTAGTGCAGGAAGCAGCTGACCAGATATCGTAACTATCCAGGTCATAATCCATATGATTTACACCATAAACAATATTGGGAACATCTCCTTTAGCAGGAGCAGTTAAAATGACTTTTTCTATACCTTTTGCTTTTAAATGCCTGGATAACGCGTCTTTATCTCTGAAAACCCCGGTATTATCTATTAAAAGTGCATTATGAATACCATGGGCTTCGTAATCTATATCTTCCGGATTTGCCCCTTCAATCATTTTTATTACGTGTCCGTTAATATGAATACACATATTTGCAGTATCTTCGATCACATTTCCTCTAAAAGGCCCATGAATAGAATCATGACGTATGAGTGAAGCCCTTTTAGAAACATCTTCAGGAGTAACATTTCTGGTTACGATGGCACGGGGCCTTAATTGTGTTCCATTGCCCTGAATTATTAATTCCCGAAGTAATAATCGTCCAATACGTCCAAAACCAAAAAGAACGACATCAACCGGCTTTTCAAATTTTGGTTTCTGGCCGATGATATGCTTTAATTTATCGGTAACAAACTTATTGTAATCATTATTAAAACTTTCTTTTTGTTCAGTCCATTCCATGTTTAACCTACCAATATCCAACTTTGAATCGGGTAAATTGAGTTTATAAATGGCCTTGGCAATTTTGAGCGTATCTTTTACATCCAGCTTTTTACCAATAAATGTTTGAACAAATGAATGTTTGTATAAAATAACACTAGAACTTCTGTCGATAAGCTGAGTTCTGAAAAAGATCAGTTCAATAGACTTATTGTAAAATAATTTTCCAAGAACGTCAATAAATTCATTTCCTGCTTTTTCGTCCTCAAACCACTGATTCATTGAGGCTTCATACTGGAGTTCATCAGAATTGTTAGTTTTTTTATTTTCCATATTTAAAGCATTTATGTGCCAAAGGGTTAATAACTTCTTAAACAGCCTCAAAATTAATAGAAAAAGGGATTATTACAAAAAAAAGTAATAATCCCTTTTTAAATCAATAAAATCTGTTTACTGTCCTAGATAAGCCTTAAGCAGCTTGCTCCTTGAAGTATGTTTTAACCTTCGGATAGCTTTTTCTTTAATCTGTCTAACCCGTTCACGGGTAAGATCAAACTTAGCACCGATCTCTTCTAAAGTTAAACCGTGTGGCATTCCGATTCCATAATAAAGGTTAATAACATCTCTTTCCTTTTTGGTTAAAGTGGCTAACGACCTTTGAATCTCACGTGCCAATGACTCTTTCATCAAAATGTCATCCGTGTGTGGAGTATCGTCAGAAACAAACACATCCAGGAATTTGGTTTCATCATCCTGGGTTAAAGGAGCATCCATTGAAATATACCTGGTGGTAATTTTTTTGGCAGCATCAATTTTGTAATCCGGGATTTCAAGTTTCTCAGCAATTTCTTCGGCAGAAGGAGCTCTTTCAAACTGCTGTTCAAGCCTTGAGGTTGCTTTTTTAATTTTGTTAAGTGAACCTACTTGATTTAAAGGTAGTCGGATAATTCTTGATTGTTCTGCCAGTGCTTGTAAGATTGACTGACGGATCCACCATACGGCATAGGAGATAAATTTAAATCCCCTGGTTTCATCGAATCTTTTGGCAGCTTTGATAAGTCCGAGATTTCCTTCATTAATCAAATCAGGTAAACTTAATCCCTGGTTTTGATACTGTTTAGCTACTGAGACAACAAAACGGAGGTTGGCTTTAACTAATTTTTCAAGGGCACCCTGGTCACCTTGCTTTACTTTTTGTGCCAACTGAACTTCCTCATCTGCTGTGATCAGTTCTTCTTTGCCAATATCCTGAAGATACTTATCAAGTGATGCAGTTTCACGATTTGTGATCGATTTTGTAATTTTTAATTGCCTCATTTTACATTTTTAAATTATTTAACTGATTGATTTTCAATCACTTAAAATTTAGGGAAAAAAGTATACAAATATACGAAGAACAAAATCGTTTACCAAATTTATCTACACTATATTTGTATTTCCTGCCAGATGCTATTTTAAACACCTGTATTCTAATATTATAAAATTGAATTATTTTTAACAAAATTAAAGGCCAACTCCATAATAAGCTCTTTGCCCGTTAGGATAAATTCCTTCAATTAATGTTCCGCCTCTTTTAGTTTCAAGGTAATATCTTATGTCATCCAGCTTCGTCACTTTTTCTTTGTCAATAAACATAATAATAAATCCCTTTCTGATACCTGCATTTCTCAGCTTTCCTTCTGCAAGGTCAACAATTTGAATACCGTGATCAATGTTTAAAGATTCCTTCTCGTCTGCGGGCACCAGTTTAAAAGTAGCGCCCAATAAATCCAAATTATCTTTCTTAACAATGTCAGTATTTCCACTACGGTTCTTTAATACAACATCAAACTGCTGCATTTTGTTGCCACGTTGTACATAAACTTTCACACTATTCCCGGGCCGTTTGGTTCCCACGCTCTCTAAAAGTGAAGATTTTGAGTTTATTTTCGAATTATCAATTTGCACAATCACATCACCGCTTTCTATCCCAGCTTCAGAAGCAGCGCCATCTTCAGCCACATCTACTACATAAACACCCATTATTTTTTCTAAGCCTTTTTCCTTTGCAAATTCACTATCAATCTCCCTGAAGGTAACACCAAGATAAGCTCGCTGAATTTCACCATAATCAATAAAATCATTAATGACTTTTTTAACTATATTTGAAGGAATTGCAAATGAGTATCCAGTATATGATCCTGTGTTGGAAGCTATGGCGGCATTTATCCCAATAAGCTCCCCATCCGTATTTACCAATGCTCCTCCAGAATTTCCACGGTTTACTACCGCATCTGTTTGAATAAATGATTCTATAGCAGAAACCTCACCTAGAATGTTAATATTTCTTGCTTTTGCACTTACAATTCCTGCTGTAACCGTGGATGTTAAATTAAAGGGATTACCCACTGCCAAAACCCACTCACCTACTTTCAGGTTGTCCGAATCTCCATAAACAAGGTAAGGCAAATCGGTTTCATCAATTTTCACAAGCGCCAGGTCAGTTGATGGATCCCTCCCAATAACGCTTGCTTCATAAGTTCTTTTATCATTGAGGGTAATTGTCAGCCGGTTTGCATTTTGAACCACATGATTATTTGTTACAATATAACCGTCCTGAGAAATAATAACCCCTGATCCCGTGGCAATTACCGGAGCATTATTATATTGCCTTCCGCGGTTACCAAAAAAATCATCAAACAGGTCGAAAAAATCATTATAGACCTGGTTCCTTTGCTGTAATTCCGATTGAATATGCACCACTGCATGAACCGTTAAATCTGCTGCATTAACAAAATCGGGCCCAATAACAGGGGCATGTGGAACAGGGTAATTTGCCTGCAACATCGGTATATCATCAATACTAACTTCCCTGCCGTTAGAATTTCTATCCTGAATATAGTTAAAAGATAATACTGCAACCAGCCCTCCCAGAATTGCTACGAATAAATAACTTGCTAATTTTTTCATGATACGTAAGTTTTAACAAAATAAATATTTTTTTGATTGGCGAACTTTCAACTTTTATGCCCATATTTGAGAGCATTTGATGAAAATCGTGCTTTTTAACAATAGTATTTCTTTTAACGCTGTTTTTATTCTGCTATTTCCGACCCGTTGTTAAATATTGTTAAGATAAAATACTGAGAATAAATGAAGTCATAATGGCAGGATTTGTATTTTTGTAGGACATACTAGAATGTGAAATTAACATGACATTGACATTTTCAAAATATCATGGTACAGGAAACGACTTTATCCTGATCGATAACAGACAGGGAAATATCTTTTTGAGTGAAACACAAATTGCACAACTTTGCCACAGGAATTTTGGAATTGGGGCTGATGGATTAATTTACCTTTTATCTTCCTCAAAACTTGATTTCAGGATGGAATATTACAATGCCGACGGCAGGGAAGGAACAATGTGTGGCAATGGAGGAAGGTGCATAATGGCTTTTGCAAAACACCTTGGAATAATTCAAAAGAAAGCCATTTTTGAAGCGATTGATGGGATACATGAAGCCGAGGTTATAAGTTCACATGGTAAACTTTCTCACGTTAAACTGGGATTAAATAAAGTAGAAATTCTGGATGGTGATTACTCATTTATAAATACGGGTTCCCCCCATTATATAGAATTCATTGATCATCCAAAGGACAAGGATATATTCATTGACGGTAAAAACATACGTTGGGATGAAAAGTTTCAACCCGAAGGTACCAACGTAAATTTTGTAACACTTTTTAAAAACTCCATTTTTGTGCAAACCTACGAAAGAGGCGTTGAGAATGTTACCCTTTCGTGCGGTACAGGAATAACTGCATCAGCTATTGCCAGTGCATCCCGTATACCGGCATTTGAAAAGGGAGTAAATGTGGAAACAAACGGGGGTAAGCTTAGAGTAGAATTCGATAAAAAAGGAAATTTATTTACTAATATTCAACTATCGGGACCTGCATTCTTATCATTTACTGGTCATACAGAAATATAAATTGAATAGAGGTCATCATTTAATTTCATATCTTAGCATCCTGAAAATCAACAGAAATATGGAAATATTCAGAGGTCAAAATCTCATACAGTTTGCTGAACGCTTTAAAACGGACGAAGATTGCAAAATATACTTATCCGAA